>JABLXH010000035.1 GCA_013178155.1 Armatimonadota bacterium
TGCGACTGGAACCGACATCGGCCCGCGAGGCGCGTCGTCTCGGCGTTGTGGGCCATGACTACTCCCATGAGTGCCTGCATGTCGCCCCTGATGCCCGGCTCGACCCCGATGCCGGTGCGCGCGCCATCACCATGGTGGCTGAGCGCGTGGCTGCCGCCCTGGACGACCTCGGAGCCTACGTCCGCTCGCTGCCCGACACGCCGTGAGCTATCCGTCCGGAGAGTGCCATGAAGACCTCGCTGCCGCATGTCGCCGCCTATTGGGACAACACGGTCGCCAAGCTGCCGAACGCCACAGCCGCGGTCTATGAGGGACAGCACCTCAGCTACGCGGAAGCCGACGGCCTGGTGTCGCGGTTGGCCGGGTACCTCGCAGATGTCGTTGGGGTCGGGAACGGTGACCGCGTCTGCCTGGCACTGCCCAACTGTCTGGAGTTCCTTCTGGCCTACTGGGCCACTCTCCGCCTGGGGGCTATCGTGGCCCCGGTCAATACCCGTCTGCGGGCCGACGAACTGCAGTATGTTCTGCGCAACTGCGAGCCCAAGGCGGTCGTGCTGCATGAGCAAACGGAGGCGGCAACGGTGGCGGCCCTGCAATTGGAGAGGTTGCGCCCGCATCTCCTGGGGGTGAACCCGGGCTTGGGAGGGGTCTCCGACCCCGATGTCGCCACTCCCTTCTCCACCGCCCTCGCTTGCGGCACGCCCCGCCCTACCGCCGCCATCGCCAGTGACGACCTGGCCGTCATCCTGCACACCTCCGGCACTACCGGGGTGCCCAAGGGCGCCATGATGCGCCACGAGGACCTGCGCTTCAACGTCGCCCAGGCGATCCTCGCCCATTCCTTCCGCCACGAGGACCTGCACCTGCTGGCCATCCCCTGCTTCGCGCCCACGGCGGCTTACAGCCTGCTGCCGACCTGCGCCTACCTCGGCAGCGGCCTGGTCATCGCGCCGCGCCCGCAGGCCGGCGAACTGCTGGAGCTGATCGCGGCCCATCGCTGCACTACCTTCATTGGCGTGCCAACGTTGTTTCATCTTCTCCTGCAGGATGGGCGCCTCGGGGCAACGGACGTGTCCAGTCTGCGGCTCATCGCCTACAGCGGCTCGCCGATGCCCCCGCGCACCATCCAGGAGCTGCGCCGACGCTTCCCCCATGTGGCCTTGCACAACTTCTTCGGCCTGACCGAGACAATCTCCATCACCCACGTCCTGCCCAGCCGTGACGCGCTGGACCATGCCGACTCCATCGGCAAGCTGCTGCCAGAGGTTCATGCCCGCATCGTGGACGAGGCCGGCTGCGAAGTACCCATTGGCGAGGTGGGGGAGCTTTGCCTGCGGCGCGACTGTGTCATCCCCGGGTACTGGAACCGGCCCGGATTGCTGGAAGAGAGCATTCGCGACGGGTGGTTTCACACCGGCGACCTGGCCAGCGTCGATGCGCAAGGGTTCTTCTATGTACAGGGCCGGAAGAAGGAGATGATCATTGTCGCCGGGCAGAACGTGTACGCCCCGGAAGTCGAGCGCGTTATCCTGACCCACGACGCGGTGCTGGAGGCGGCGGTGGTCGGCGTGCCGGCCACCGGCGTCAGGGCCGCGCTGGGCGAACTGGTGAAGGCGGTCGTGGTGTTGAGACCCGGCGCGGAGGTGGGGGAGCGAGACATCAAGCGGCATTGCGCGGCCGCCCTGCCTAGCTATAAGGTCCCCCAGATCGTGGAGTTTCGCCCGGAGCTGCCCCGCAACGCCGCCGGTAAGGTCCTGAAGCGCGACCTGGTCTGAGTGTACTGGTGCGCAGATGACCAGCGGGGAAGCCTCCCTGGCAAAGGCTTCCCCGCTGGTGGCTCCCCCTCAGATTCGCTCTGCGTCTAAGCCTTTGGGGTTCGGGGAGGGCGTCAGAAGTCTCTCCCACTCCCTGACCGTCCCCGAACCCACTGCCTGCTCCCCCGCGTCGCTTTGCTCCCCCTGCCGTGATACGCTGTGATTATACCGGGCCTAGACTCTGCTTTTCCGCAACGGAGGCTCAGAAGCCACAAGAGCCATCTCAAGACCCAGAGGCCCTCTCGAGGCAATCCAGCGCGCAGGTCCAGGGGTGCACGTCAGGGGGTGGGCGCCTCCACCGGCTCAGGAACGGAGGTCACCCGGCGGACACGGCACTGGCGCCAGTCTCTCAATGCGCTCACCGCAGCGCTGAGCACCGCGCCATCGGCCAGGCCCCAGAAGGCCACCGGCCAGTACCAGTAGTGCGGACCGATGCGGTTGATGTTGGGCAGCGCGACGATGAAGAGGCAGGTCACAAAGAGCAGGGCTGGTTGCCGCGGCCAGGTGAGGAGCGCCAGGGCGAAGCCGGCATAGACCAGCAGCAGCCGTCCCAGGATGCCCAGGTCCCGACCCACCGTGGCCAGCATCGGGTTACCCGCCACCACGCCGGCACAGACCAGCGGCCACACCAGACAGATCAAGACGATGTACAGCGGGTCGAGCTTCGTCCGGCGTAGCAACAGCACCAGGGGAATGAGGGTGATCACCGTCACCCAGTGCCAGATCTCCCCGGCAACCAGCAGGTTGGCCGTCTCGAGGTGCACAAACAGCAGGTACTTGTAGAACGTGGCCCCGCCCAACCATTCCGGGTTCGATGCCCCCGGGACCGCGATGGCGCGGATGACCAGTAGCAGTACCCCCAGAGCGGCGTAGGCCAGGGTGTAGCGCAGCCACGGTCGCCCCCGATAGAGACCGAAGAGCGGGACCATGAAGATGAGCGTCAGCGGGGTCTCTTTGAAGAGGATGGCGGCCAGAAAGCACACCAGCGCCCCGGTCGGCAGCCTCGAGCCGAAGCCAATCCGACCCGCGCCCTCAACCTCCTCGCCGTCGGCAGGAGCTGTCCCCTGGCCGCGACCATCAGCCACCAGCCATCGGTCCAGCAGAATCAGCGACAGCAGTGACATGAACAGTGAGCAGATGTCGGTCTGCACCGGCCACCAGGGCATCACTCCCCAGGTCACGCGGGCGCGGATCCAAAGCCCATCGGGTCCCGGAGGGTGGTGGCCTCCGACGAAGCACCCTGCGGCGACCAGGCCCGACAGGGCCCGTTGCCACTCGGGCCCGGGACAGACGCGGAAAAGCAGGAGGAAGACGAGGGCTGCAATGCCTGCCTGGATAAACCAGGAGATCAGGTTATAGGGCAGGAAGTTCCAGCCAAAGAGCCGTGCCTCCAGCCACATGAACATGGAGCTCAGGGGACGGTAGTACATCTCCCCCTCGATCCACGGCCCATACCACCACGAGGCGACCTTGCCGGCATCAGCCGCCAGCCCCTCCTTGGTGATGGCCACGCTGTCGGGGCTGTCGGCCCACTTCTCCCGGGCCGCTGGATCAAAGATCAGCTCATAGTTGGCGCCCAGGGCGACAAGCGCCGACAGTAGCATCCCGATGATCAGCAGGGGCCTGTGGCTGGACATGCTGGCCTCCACCAAGCGCATGGTGCCTCGGCACGTTCTCCGGACATGGCGGCCACTCCTCCTGAGAATCCCCATGTCCGTCGGCGGCAGGTGCGAAGGCATCGGACGACGAACAACCTGTCCCAACCCGGGAGCACCTCCCGGGTGACCGCTTTTCGCAGGTTTCCTCTCATGGCCACAGCGCCTCAGGCCATCGCCAGCCCAACCGCCACGGCCGAGCGACCCGGCGGAGTCACCGTCCGGGCCGTCGCCGTCTCCGTGGTGCTGCTCTTTCTCATCAATGTGGCGGTCAGTCGTCTGGAGCTGGTCGTGGGGCGCTATATCGCCAGCGGCATCCCGCCCATCCCTGTCGTCCTGATCCTCTCCCTGCTGACAGCCTTCGCGCCCCTCGGCCACAAGCTGCTGCGACGGCAGGCCCTGTCACGGCAGGAGATCCTCGCCATCTACTGCCTGCTGCTGATCTCGGTCCCCTTCTGCGGAACCTACGGCGTGCGCTCCTTCCTGCCCCGCCTGACGGTCATGCAGTACTACGCCATGCCGGAGAACCGCTTCGCCGACTACGTCCACCACCTGCCCTCCTGGTACGCGCCCGAAAGCATGCAGGTCATCCAGGACATGTACGAGGGCAGCGACCAGCCCGTACCCTGGCACGCCTGGCTGGGACCGCTGAGCGCCTGGACACTGTTCTTCCTGTTTCTCTTTCTCACCGCCCTCTCCCTGATGAACATCTTCTGGAAGCAGTGGTCGCAGGCCGAGCGCCTGCCGTACCCCCTGGTCCAGTTGCCCATGGAGATGGCCGGCTCGCCCCGCAGCCAGGGCGTGCTGCGCAACTTCTTCGCCAACCCCCTGACCTGGATCGGGATCTTCCTGGCCTTCGTCTACAATGCGCTTAGCATCGCCCATGCCTTCAATCCGGCCATCCCCTACATCGAGCAGTCCAAGAGCCTCGACGACCTGCTGACCGAGGAGCCCTGGACTGCCCTGCGGCCCCTGGTGCTCAACACCTACCCCGGCTCCATCGGCTTTGGCTATCTGGTCTCGCAAGAGCTCTGCGCCAGTGTTGTGGTCTTCACCTTCGCCACCAAGTTCCTGGGTGTGGGCGCGCACATGGTCGGTTACGAGCCGCCGGACTTCCCGTACTGGCAGGAGCAGAGCGCCGGCGGTTATGTGGCGCTGGCGCTGTTCATGCTCTACGCCGCCCGGGGGCATCTGCGCCATGTCTGGCGCAAGGTCTGGGGCGATACCGCGGTGGACGACTCGCAGGAGGCCGTGCCGTACCGCTGGTCAGTGATCGGCCTGGGTGCGGGAGCGCTGTTCTTCCTGGGGTGGTGTCAGGCTTCCGGGATGTCCCTGGCCCTGGCTATCCCCTTCTTCCTCCTGGTGATGTTCTTCGCTCTCACTTACGCGCGCATCCGCGCCGAGGCCGGGGTACCGCAGGACTTTGTGTACCCCTATCGCCTGCCGCAGTACATGATCATCAACGCCCTGGGGCCGCGGGCGATGCTGGGAATAGGCGGAGCGCGCTCGGTCGTCATCCTGGAAGTCATGTCCTTCCTCTCGCGCTTCCACCCCACTCAGATCATGACCGCCTTCCAGACCGACATCCTGGAGATCTCCCATCAGGGCCGGTTGCAGCGCCGCCGCCTGGCCGCCGCCATGACGCTCGTCTTCCTCGCCGGGATGGTGTTTGCGTTCTGGGGGCATTTCACGACCTTTTACTCCCTGGGGCTCAACGTCCTGGAGGGCAATCCGCGCAACGCCGACTGGCGCACCTTCGACACCGTCGGCGCCTTCAAGGACATGGTGACACGCATCGAGACCCCGACTGGGCCAAACACCGCCCGCACCGCCTGGACCATCGGCGGCGGTCTCTTCACCTTGGCCATGGCGCTGGCGCGAACGGTCTGGCTCCGCTTCCCGCTGCACCCGCTGGGCTACGTCGTGGCGCTGGCCTATGGCCCGTCAACGTACCTGTGGTTCCCGTTCCTGCTGGTCTTCCTGATCAAGTGGGCCCTGCTGAAGGTGGGCGGCATCGGCTCCTATCGCCGCCTGATTCCGCTGTTCATCGGTCTGGTGGTGGGCCATTACCTCTTCGGCGGGGTGGCCTGGCCCATCATCAGTCTCTTCCACGACAGCGCCATCTCACAGCGATACTATACGGTCTTCTGAGGGCTCGAGGCCCGGGGTGGCTGAGGAAGCACACCGTATGTGCCCCGCGTTGGCCCTACTCTGCCCTGACCAGCACCACCCGTTCCACATAGATGGCATCCGGCTCATCCTCGCGCCCATGCGGGAACATCGGCCCCTCGAACTTGATCCGCGCCCAGATATCGAACTCCTGGTCCGGGCGGCGGGGATCCACCGCGTTGTCGAGGTCCAACTGGATGATCCAACTCCAGAAGAAGTACAGATAGTACCCCGGCCGGACCTTGAACCTGCCCATCCTGTACCAGTGGTAGCCCCGCCCCGGCACGTCCTGCACATCAATGGGCGTGCCGACAAAGCCCACCTTGCTGATGGTGTCGTACAGCCCCCACGGCATCGGCAGCTTGTATCGCTCCACATTGGCTGGTTTCTCGTCCCTAAGCAGCAGGCGGTTGGTGACACCACTCTCCGCCTCCGGGTCGGCCACCACCTTTACAATGTTGTCCCAGTTCCGCGTCATGATGGCCGTGTAGTCCAGGAGGCGCTGACGCGGCACGTCCCGGAACTTCTCCGGCAAAGGCATGACAGCCCGCAACTGTGTATAGCGCCCGATCTCTCCGGCAGCCCTCATCTTCTCCTCGGCCCGCCGCCCCTCTGGCAGTCGGAAGTCGGCCTCGGCTTCCCACGTGCTCAACGCCCGTCGGGCGATGGCGTCGCGGTTCAGCGGGAACCGCTCCGGATCGCCGCCCCGCCCCATCCAGGCCGTCACCAGACTCGGGGTCAGCGCCAGCGTGGCGCGGTCCAGCGGCAGGCGCGCGTGACGCACCCGGCGCAGCAGAACCGGGTCGTCGCGGACGGCTCGCTCGGCCTGGGCGAAAAGGCGGTGGGCTGCCAGAACGAAGTCCAGGTGCAGGTAGCTCAGTTGCTGCGGCGAGCCGGCCCAGCAGTTGCTGCGGCTACCCAGCCGCCGGGACTCGCTTTCCAGGGAGGTCAGGTACTGGCGGATGTAGGCCCCCGCGGGCCCATAGAATCCGTCCATGAACGTCCGCACCAGGGTCCCATAGTCGGCTCGCGGGTCCTCGAGCGACTTCATCATCATCCAGACCTTGAAGTCACGCATGTCCGCCAGGATCTCGTACTCCAACTCGGTGAACACGCCCTCGACATTGTGCGCGCCATAGAAGCGATAGTCCGGCCCGAAGGTATGGGCAGTCGGCAGAGGCATCCCATTGGGACTACCATACGTGACCGCATAGTCCCAGATGCGCAGGTTCCTGGCGATACGGGCCCAACTCAGCAGCACCTGGCGGAAGTGCCGGTTGGTCGGGTCCGTGATGGGCTGCAGCATGTTGGCCTCCGTGTCGCAGAGGCGGATGATAACATTGTCTCGCGGCCGGATGGTCTTCGGCGGCTCCTGGGTGTACATGTAGGCCAGTGTATCCAGGAAGACCTCTGGATACTGGTCCCTGATGCTGTCAGCCAGGAAGTTCACAAAGTCCAGGAGCGGCCCGGCCTCCGAACCCTCAGCCTTGGCGATGGCCTGGCAGGACTCGCACTGACACGGGTTGGCCCAGTCGTTCTGGGAGACGCTGAACACCAGTGGCGGTGGCAGACCGCGGCTCTTGGCCTCAGCCCAGGAAGTCTCAATGAAGCCCCGTAGCTTGGCAAGAAAGGCCTGGCGCAGCTCCGCGTTGGTGAGGCAGAGCTGCGAACGCTCCGCCAGGCGTTTGCCATCAATGAGCGAGTACCACTCGGGATGGCTGGCAAAGTACTGCGCCGGGGGGAAGTAGCTCTCGAAGGTGTGGACGGGGTAGGGCGGGCCGTAGTCGAGGGTGCCGCCGTACGCGCTGCTCATGGCCGCGTCGCCCTGCCGGTTGAGGCGGTTACGCGCTGCGAACCGCCCCTCATCGTAGCCGTAGAGCATGTAGATGTCGCGGTATCGGAAGAAAGGCTGCCCTCGGCGATTCAAGGCTCCGAGCGTCAGCGTCGGCGCCTGCGGCACGCTCTCCTCCCACGGGTTCCACCAGTGCACCCCCACCACGTCCTCCAGGAAATGGTAGGCGGCATAGAGCGTTCCCCGGGGACGACCACCCACGAGGAGCAGGTTGCCACCCACCGTTCGCACGATCCACTCCTCGGCCCCCAGCTTCGCCGCGTCTATCCCGGCGGCCGCCGCGGCCTGCGTCGGGCCCACCAGCACCCGTGGCGAGCCGCCCGCCCTGGCCTCCTCGCCCACCACCCCAAACTGCCCGCCGGTCACCTTGGTCAGGTACTCAGCGACTTCGCGCGCCGCAGTTGCCTCGGCCTCAGTCGCGTCCTTCGCCAGCACCACGGTCGCCACCGCCTGGCCTTCACGGGCCAGCACCATCGGGTACGCCGTGGCCCCCACCATCAGGAGACCGAGCGCCAACGGCCAGAAACCACCTCGCATGGATGTGCCTCCTCACGGCATCAGGTCCACAGTCTCAGCCCGCATATTGCCCGCACGTGGCCAGATTCCTGCCAACGCCTGCCCCCTCAGGTGTCAGGAAGTTCCACGTAATGTCGCAATTCTTTCATAACACGATGAAGGGAAACCGCCCACAGGTCGCCAATACTCAGGCACAACCCGGGGCGGCCGCTGCTGGAGGGGGGAACACCCCGTGACTGAGAGTCTGTGCATGCAGCCGCAGATGCCTGGCGAACTGGACCGTGAGGCGCTCGCTCAGTTTCTGTCCGATATGGCTCACGAGATGCGCGGGTCCCTGAACGCCATTATCGGCTTCTCGGACCTGCTGCACGCCGAGGCCTACGGCGAACTGAACCCGGAGCAGCGACAAGCAGCGACCGACGTCCTGGTGGCCGCGCGCCGTCTTGGGCAGATAGTGGATCGCGCTCTGGAGATTGCGCGCATCGAGACCGGACGGCTCGCTGTGCATCCGGAGCCGCTCTCGGTCGCGGGTATTGTGGAGCTGGCGGTGGCTCAGATGGGCGAGGTGGCCCGGGACCGTGTGGTGCAACTGTGCGCCCAGGTGCCGCCGGAACTCGCGATCCTCGCCGATGAGAAGCACACCGGACGCCTGCTGTGCGAACTCCTGGATAACGCTATCAAGTACAGCCCAGAGGGTTGCGCGGTGACCCTCACGGCGCAACCCCAGGGCAACGTGGTGCACATCACCGTGACCGATCAGGGTTGCGGCATAGACCCTGCCCACCTCGACCGGGTCTTTGATGACTTCTTCTCCTTGGACCCCTCGGATCAGCCCCAGGCAGGCACGGGTCTGGGCTTGGCGCTGGCCCGTCGCCTGGCGCACGCCATGGGCGGCGACATTTCCATCGCCAGCGCGCCGGGGACCGGAACGACAGTCACCCTGTGCCTCCCCCGCTGCGAACCGCCCGCCTAGCCGGCGCCGTACTCCTCCCGCAACTCCAGCATGTACCGGTAGTTTTCCAGCGGCACGCCGCGGAAGATGCAGTTGCTGGTGCAATAGACATATCCTCCGCTGGCGACGCCGCCATGTTCCAGGCAATACAGCGCGCTTGCGCGGATCCCCTCCCGGGTCCCGGCCTGCACCTGCGAGCAGTCGACGTTCCCCATCAGACACACCCTGTCGCCCACCAGCCGCTTCACCTCGGCAATGTCCACCCCTGCCATCGGGTCCAGCGAATGGAGGGCGTCTATGCCCGTGCTCACGAGCTGATCGAGTATCGGCATGATCTGCCCATCGGTGTGCTTGACCGCGTATAGGCCCAGCTCGTGGATTCCCTCCACCTGTTTCTGCAGGAAGGGTGTGACAAACCGCGCGAACATGGCGGGGGATAGGAACGGGCCGTCATTGAAGCAGTAGTCTGAGCACATGAACACGATCTCGGCCCCGGCGTCCGCCGCCATGCGCACCTGCTCCAGTGTGCTCTCGACACGTCGCTCCGCCTCCTCCAGAACCGCCTGGGGCTCCTCCGCAATCCGCACCGCGAAGTCATACATCCCCTGCCCATTGGGAATCGCGTAGGTCCCGTCCAGGAAGACCGACAGCATGTAGGTGTCACCAGACATCTCACGCAGGTACTCTATGCAGCGGCACTGGTCCTCCAGGGGTAGCGAGTTCAGGCTGGTGATGCAGCACCAGTCGAACTCCTCAGCACACTGCAGAATGGCCTCGCAGTAGCCGCGGAGCACCTCCTGGCGCCACGCGCCGGTGGTCCCCTCCAGGTGGGAGCCCTGCAGCCACGGCACCCCCGGCCACTCCTCGAACAACTGATAGACCAATTCCAGGTGCGGCGGCAGTCCCGGCGGCTTCTCACCGCGCAGGGCCATGATGAGCTTCTCCCGTGGAGTCATTGCTGTCCTCACTCTACAGTCCGTAGTCGCAGCGTAGCCTGGGCCCGGACGATGTCGCGGACGCAGTAGTAATCACGCTCCAGGTCGCCGGACGGGCACAGGTCACGCACTGCCCCCTCCGCCCGCCGCGCCCAGCCGATGATCTTGCGGAACTTGCTCGGCCGGAAGGCATAGTAGTTGCCGTGGCCGGCGGCTACGATATCTGGTCGCCAGTCCAGCGCCAGTTGTGCGCTGGGAACGAACCCGTCAGCAAAGCGGCTGTGGTTGTAGGCGCAGAAGCCACCGGTGCCATTCCAGCGACTGGTGGGGACGAAGCTGTCCCCGCCGAAGAGCACCCGCCGGCCGTCTAAGTCGGCCATAAAGGCGCAGTGCCACCACGTCTGTCCCGGCCACGGCGCCACCCGGAAGCGGTACTCCTCCCAGGTCCACTCCCCCGCTTCCGGCCACAGGTGGTCAGCGGTGATGGGATAGTCATGCGTCCACGGCCGGAAGGCCCGCTCGGGGCGCTTCAATATCTCGGCGATCCACGGATGCAACCACGCCTCCGCGCCATGCCGCTCCCGCAGGGCCGCGATCCCGTCGCAATGGTCGTAATGGTAGTGTGAGACCACCATGGCCGTGGGACGCACGCCTCCCAGTTCCGCCAGGAGCGCCTCCAGTGCCGCCAGGTCCGGCAGATAGGGGTCCACCACCAACCCGGTCCCCTGCTCGGACACCAGTAGATAGCCGTTGGCCCCGAACTGGTACAGGTGCGGCAGGTACTGCAGCGCGCCGCAGCCCATGACCTTCAGCGGCGACGGGAAGTGATCGGGCTCACCCGGGCTGATCTGCCCCTTGGCCTCGTAGAAGCGCATCAGCCGTCGGGCCAGCATTCGCAGCATCGGCCGGGGCTGCTGGTCCACCACCGGCCCGTGGGCGGGGCAGAGCAGGTCCACTGCCAGCCCGGCCAGGCGCACGACCCCTTCCCACGCTGCCAGCGCACCCGTGCCTGTCCAGTGGTCCCACTCCAGGTGAAAGGGCTGCCACACGGTCGCTCCCGCGTGAGCCGCGTCGCCGCAGAAGACTACCTGCTTCCCCGCATGCTCCAACACGAACGAGCAGGCGTTTGGGCCGTGGCCCGGCGTATGAATGATGCTGATCTTGCGCCCGCGCCACAGCAGGTTGCCAAAGCCGGTCAGGTCGTAGTGGATGCCCGGTACGCGCCGGCGCGGCGGCAGGTAGCTCTCCGGACAGCCGATCTCATACCAGGGTGGACCGTGGTACTCACTGGCCCGCGCCGGGTCCAGATACCTCTGCTCGCCAGCCGGCGCGTGGATTGCAAAGGGCCATTCCGATCGCCTGGCCAGTCCGGCCACCTGGTCATCGTGGTGGTGCGTGAGCAGCACACGCTCCAGTGTTCGGACACCCAGCGCCGGTAGCTGCTTCAGCCATCGTCCGCTCCCGAAGTCAACGGCCAGGCCTGCAGCGCCGTCACGCAGGACGTAGACGTTGCAGGAGTCATCGAATCGGAACAGGTCGGGAATCAGCTCCGCGCAGACGGGGCCGTGCATAATACACACCTCATGGATCGGGCCGGAGGCCGCGCCGCCGCCGTGCATGGTTCGCGCCGGCGCGGGGCAAGCCCTTCTCGGCGGCCGTCGCCACCATAGACCTTGACGGCTCCCCTGGAGTCATGTTTCATGGAGCCGCCGCGCGCCACGACCCGACCCTGCGCCCTGCCCGGCAGAAAGGCCCCGCCCATGCGCTGGACTCCTGTCTCCCTGACGCTCGCCTTCGCCGCTGCTTTGGCATCCGGTGACCCGATCCTCTTCACCCGTGAGCGCTTCGATGCCATGGATGAAGTCATAGACCGTCAGCGCGACTTCACCAGGGTCTCCTGCGAGGACTACGCCTGGGGCGAGAGCTACATGCTGCGGGCCTATGTGGAGATGTATCAGGCCACCAGCGACCGCGATTACCTGCGACGGCTGGTGCGCGTGGCCGACGCCATCATTGCGACCCGCGACGACCGTCGCCCGCGCCCGCCAGGAACGCCGAAGCCGCCCGCCGTGTGGGGTCTGGGTGGACGCATGACCGTGGCCAGACTGGTGCTCAAGGACGCCGCTGGACGCGACTGCATCCTGCTGCGTTCCATTCGCTACGCCTACAACGACCAGACAGTGGTAGACGTCGTCCCTGGCCCCGACAGCACTTTCACCCTGAAGACCAGCAACGAGTTCTGGCAGGAGTATGGCCCCGCCGAGGCCACCTTCGCTGACCTGAGCCTCGACCCGGCCTCGCCACGGTACTTCGAGCGCGTCGTCAATGACCCGCAATACATCCCTGACCCGGCCTTCCGCCGCATTGAGGGTGTGGCTGACAAGCCGTCGTTCCTGCTGGTCGCCACCGACTTGCGCCGCGACCGCACCGTCCCTACGGTCCTGGCTCCGATCAGCGGGGCGAAACTGGTGCCCGGCATCATCCCCTACTACGGCTACATCGGCCCCATCTACTCCGGCATGACACGCTTTGCGAGCCTGGTGCATCGCAATCCGTCGCTGCAGGCGGAGTTTGGCGCCGCCGCACGGCGCTTCGTTCGTGCGGCCCGGGAATCCCTGGCCGCCTGGGACTTCTGCTGGCGCGATGGACCCGGCCCGGACGAGGGGTACTACCTGTTACAGCCCAGGGGCGCCGACATGTGGTGCGACGGAGTGGTCGCGCCGCTGAACTACCTGGGTTCAGCGGGGCAGGTCATCCTCGGCATATGGGACTGCACCGGCGACACCCGGATGCTGGACCGCGCCCGCCGCATCGCCAACCTCTACAAGCGCGCCTGCACCGTCACCGACAAGGGCGGATACACCTGGCCCTACTGGGGACCACCGGCGGACCGCGGCTGGAGGCGAGAGTACCGATGGAGCCTCAACACGCCCGACTACCAGGCCGCCTCGCCACCCGATGACCTCAGCCACGCCGCCTGGGAGTTGGAGTTCGCGGTGATGTGCCATGAGCGTGGGATTGTCTTTGACCGCCGCGACATGCGCCGTTTTGCTGCCACCTTCACCCGGCAGCTATGGACCGGCGACACAGGGAACCTGGCGCTGCGTGTGGACGGCAGCGGCGGTTCGGCCGAGGGCAACAGCATGGCAGGAGCGCGGTGGCTGGACCTCTGCGCCATCGAGCCGCGCATCTTCGACCTCAACCGCGAACTGTGGACCAGCAACAACTGGGCCCAGGGGGTCTATGGGCACCTGACGGGCTGCTACGCCCGCATGTTCCGGTGGCAGGAGGAGTTGGGGAGAGGGGGGCGGTAGGCCAACCCTCACCCCGGTAGGCGGGACGGCTGCAGGTCAACCCTCTTCCCGGTAGGCAGGGCATCCTGCCCCGCCGTCGTTGTCCATGCCGGACTGGACCGGGCGGTAGAGGATACCCCCGGCACCGGGGGGGCGGGGCAGGATGCCCCGCCTACCAAACGTGGGGCACACGGGGCAGGATGCCCCGCCTACCGAGGGTAAGGGACATGGGGCAGGATGCCCGCCTACCGAGGGCAGGAAACAGTCGAACGGATGTTTCACGTGCAACAACTTACGGAGTCGCCCGGAACACCACCACCCGCCGCTCGCCGAAGTACGCCCGACCCCGCGCCTCCAGCTCGAACGAGACTCGTGTGTCACCGGCCGCCAGCGATGGGACCAGCGTGAACTCACGGACCTCGGCATCGCCCAGGTAGGGTGTGTCGGCGGTAATCGGCGCGCGGAACGGAAGGCCATACTCCGCCCGGCCCGCCAGGTAGACGCCGCCGGCCTCGTCGCCCCGCGGCGCCAGCCACTTCGCTTCGCCCAGATTGCCCGCCGACGCCCGGCACAGCACGCGACTTCCTGCCGCGCCTTCCACCGTCTCGCCACCGCGAACCTCACGCCAGGGCCCCTCGCCGACCTTGACCTCAAGCCGGTTGAACTCGGCGTTGAGGTATAGCGGCGGGTTGTGACCATTGTACTCACCGCCGCCGACCGCCGTCAGCGGGCATGTGGCGGAGTCGGTGTCCGTACCCGCCGTCCGCACCTGCGGCACCTTACCGGCCTTCACCAGGTCCAGGTACTGCTGCGAGTACAGCGGCCAGGAGTCCGGGTAGTGGGTCTCCAGGTCAAACAGGATGGTGTCTGTGGCCGGCAGGTGCCGCACCCGGTCGAACTGCGGCAAGTACCGGCGCAGCACCTCTACCGCCGGCCGCTCGCTGCCGTCGGGTTCGATGAGGCCGAAGTCGCTGTTCTCCCCCAAGCGGAAGCCGCCCGGCAGCCACCACGGCGCCGCGCCCCGCGCCCCCGACTCGATGAACATCCGGTAGAACGATTCATACTCGCGTTTCTGGTTCTGGAGCTGCTCCGGGTCAATATGCACGCGCTCGGGTGTCCACGAGCCCTGGATGCCGTTGACGGTGTAGCCGAACTCCATCCACACCACCGGCTTCTCGCGTGAAGTGAAGCGGAAGAACAGCGTAACCAGCCCGCCCTTGCGGATGTCGTCGTCCGGCGTCGGCGTGTCCCAGCCGCCGGTCTTGAGGTTGTACCCCTCAGGGTTCATGAAGTCCATGTGCTTGGGTGCCGCCGTGCCGTGGATGTGCGCAAAGGCGTCGCGGTAGGGAATTCCGCAGGCCCCGCCGCGGAAGGAGATCAGATGTCTGGGGTCCCAGGCCCGCAACGGCTCGGCAATGTCCCGGTACCCGGCGCAGATGAGGTCGCTGTGCGCCCGGCGGAAGGCGGCGACGTACTTGTCCCAGGCCCCGTGGCTGGTGCACTGCTCCGTGTTCGGCGGCGGTACCTTGCCCTCAGACAACTCCGGCGTGAAGCCCCAGTCAGCGAAGGCGTTCTCCAGTGACCCATATCGCTCCACGATCCACCGGTTCCATGGCTCGATCAGGTAGTCCAGGCGCCCCTGCCAAGGGCTGTCAATGGGCTCCCACGCTAGCTCCCAGCACATGATGGCCGGATGGTCCTTCAGCCCTGCCTTCGTGATGTACTCCTTGAGCTTCTCGACATCCCCACCCCGGTACGGCCAGCCGTTAGCCATGAACATGAAGACCTTGATGCCGTGGCGCTCGCAGCGCTCCAGGAAGTCAAGCTGGTCGCGAAACGCCCCTGGCGCGTCGGGGTCGGGCGGTTGCAGCGACTGCACCGCGCTGAGGGCATTGACGCCGATAGACTCCAGCCAGGCCAAGTCGCGTTCGATGATCTCCGGGTCATAACGGCCTCGCTGATAGAGCTGCAGGTCCGGATAGCCTGCGACCCAACTGGCCCAGTAGTTGATGCCCTTGAAGTACCAGGGCTTGCCGCCCAGCATGAAGTTGCTGCCCTCGACGCGCACGAACTCGTCGGGGCCGGCGGGAGTGGTGCGTAAGGCCTCGAGACGGTGGACGATGCGGTCACGCACGCTGTCGCCCGACAGGAGCGACGTTTCGACCTCGTAGCCGCGCGGGTCGAAGCGTTCCGGCTCCCAGCGCCAACTCACGGACCGGGTTTCCGACGGAGCGAGACGAACGGTCTCACTGCGCTCAAAGACGCTTCGCTTGTCGGCGTCGCGCACGGTCAGGCGGAGCGTCAGGTCCTGCTCCGTGCGGCCCGAGTTCAGCACGGTCCCTCCCAGCAGCACGCGCTCTCCAGGCTTGTAGGAGAAGAACTCCGCCCCGCCGTCCAGCAAGAAGCAGCCCTGCACCATGGCTTCGGCCGTGCGCATCAGTGCCGCCAGCAGGTCGCGTTGCAGTGCCTGGGCCGGGTCGGCCACCGACACATTGGCCCAGATGGCATTCGGCGCCACGCTGTCCCCGAGCATCAGCGAGATCAGCGCCCCGCGGCTCCTGCCGCCGCGGTCGAAGGCCTCCAGGACCGGCACCCAGCGCCAGGACCGGTTCCGCTGAAAGCCCCGGCCACGCTCCCGCCAGACCGGCGAGTAGGCCGCCCCCGACCACCGCAGGCGTGTTGCTGCCGGCAGAATCGGGGACTCCGCGGCCGCCCGCAGGGAGGTGGCCTCATCCATGGGGTAGAGCTTGTAGGACGGGCAAAGGGCCTCCAGGCTGGGGACGGTGAAGTTGGGTTCCGGCATGCCCCGATCGGGCGCGGTTGCCAGGTTGCGGAACCAGTAGGAATGCCGCCCGTCCCGGACCTTCGGCGTGTGGCTTGACGCCAGGCCCACGGTGAGGTAGGCCGTGCGCTCCGGCCGCAACCGGTCCCCCGGCCCCCCGCGGTTCTTCGCCGGCGAGTCGAACCAGTACGCGAAGTCTATCGGCCGCAGGACGTAGCCCTGCCACTCCGGGCTCAGCTCCACTACCGCGATCCATCGCGACCCGTCGTCCTCGGCGCACTCAATGGAAAGCTGCTTCGTGTTCTCATCCCCCCGCGCCTCGAAGGTCAGCAGCGGATGCTCGGTGTCGAAGGCGCCGCTTGCCGCCGTGCGGTAGGTGTCCCAGCCCTTGAGGTCTGTGGTCACCTTCCAGGCCGTATCGCCCCCTGCCGGGTCGCGCTCGATGCTGGCGGGCTGCTCCGGAAACTGGGCTGCCCGCTCCCACGGGTCGTCGCCCAGCACGATAGGCCGGTGTTCCAGGGCATCATAGTACGACCGCGCCCACTGTTCCTGGCTATACCAGCCACCGGGCCCCGGGGCTTGCAGCTCGCTGAGCGCCGGGGCGCCGATGCACATGACCTTGCCCCCACAGTGCAGCGCCTCCAGGAGCTGGTCCCGGCCTGCCGTGGGCAGCGTCCGCGCCTCGGCAAAGACCAGCAGGTCGAGCTGGTCCCAGGGGAGGGCACCTGCCATCTGCTCCCAGGACACGACCGTGGCGCCAAACCCTGCTTGCGCGAAGGCAGCCGCCAGGGCTTCTGCCACCCTCCCCGTCGGGTCGCGCAGGATGGCCACGGTCCCCTGCGGCCCGGGCTGGAGCCGCAAACCGGGAGACGGCTCGGGCGGGGTCCCCTCCACGGCCAGCCGCGCAAAACTGCCCTTCATGCCGTTGACCATCAGTGCCGCTCGTCCCGTGCGCACCGCCCGCGCCTGACCGAAGGTAAACTCCTTGCGCCACCAGGCGCCCGTGGCGGGGTCGGTAACGGTCCCGGTCAGGCTCTCGGGGGTCAAAGACAGGGTCAGTCTGTACGGCCTGCCATACTCCCATTTCAGCAGCTCACCGCTGAAGGTGGCCTCCACCCGCGTCACGGGTGAGTTGCTGCCAAGCTGTGCCTGGTGCTCGCCGTTGAACGTCTCGATTAGCTCCATATAGCGTGTGCCGTCGGGGCCCTCCACCAGGAGCAGACGCCAGTGGTTGGTCGGGTCCGCATAGAGGCTAAGCCCCGCCAGTGTCCAGCCAGTGCCGGTGCGCTCCTCCAGCGTCAGCTCGGTTTCCGCGCTCATCTGCGTAACCTGTGGACCCAAGACCACCAGGTAGCCGTCCTCGCTTCCCGCCCGGAAGGCGGCCATGCCTTCGCCCAGCGTCCACAGCACCGAACCCCAGCGCTCATAGCGTCGGGTGGTGACAAAGTCGTCCTGCCAGAGGGTAGCGCCGCAAGCCGGCAGGGCCACGGCCGCAAGCAGAAGCGAAAGTGTGCAGCGCATCATCGAAGGCCTCCGGTTGGGTGTAGTGAAGGATTCGGCGTGGCCATGGCGAAACCCTGCCAGGACAGTTACCTCGCGCGCGGAGGCGAGTCCATGCGAAACCTAACCCTCGTGCTGCTTTGCTTCTGCTCCTCTGGCGTCCTCGCCCAGGACCTGCCAAACCTGCTGCGGAACCCGAGCTTCGAGGCCCTCGGCGAGGGAGGCTGGGCGACCGACTGGGTCATCTGGCCCCACCCCCCGCCCGAGCCTGGCGCCGTCACGGTTGACACCGGCGTGGCCCACAGCGGCGGCAACTCCCTGCGTCTGCGCCACCATCACCTTGGCAGCTACAGCCGCGCCCAGCAGGTGCTGCCAGTGGAACCTCACCAAAAGTACTACTTTACGGTCTGGATGAAATGCCAGGACGTGGTGGCCGGGGCGGAGAGCCAGGGCGCGCGCCTGTACATCGAGGGCCTTGGTGGATCCGACCACGCGAGCTACGCCCTTGTCGGCACCTCAGACTGGCAGCAACTCAAGATCGGACCTGTGGACTCCGGCAACGGTGGCGTCATCACGGTTATGTGCTACCTGCACATGGCCACCGGGACGGTATGGTTCGACGACGTGCAGGCCGTAAAGGTCACTCCCGGATGGGAACATGCCCAACAGCAGCGCCAGGTACACCGTCGGCTGGAGGTGGACCTGGAGCAGGCCATGGCTGCCGCCCGTCTCGCCGGCGACCTCATGGCCCAGGAGGAGCTGACGGACCTGCGCGAGCGGGCCGCCGGCGCCGACGTGCCCGACAGGCTGAACTTCCGCGCCGGGCCGCCCTACTTCCCCCTGCAGGCCGAGATCTTCGCTGTCATGGCGCGCCTCAACGCGCGGCGCACGCCAGGCCAGGGCCCACTGCTGGCCTGGAGCGCCGACCCCTTCGCCGCCGTGCCTGCCCTGGGGCTTGTGCCCGCCCGCCGGGCCCTGGCGCTGCGGGCGATGGCAGGAATCGGTGAGCGCGAACAGGTGGCGCTGAACCTCTGCTACACCGGCGACCTTCCGTTGCCGCTGCGCGTGCGCTGGAGCGGCTTTGGTGGCTCGCAGCCGCCGGCCGTGACGCTCCGGGAGGCGGTGCACGTCCAGAGCCGCCTGGGCCAACTCCTGGCCGACCCGTTGCCGCGGCTTCGCCCCAATGCCGGCACGCCGGGCGTCTACCGGATGACGCTCACGCCGGGCCTGTTCCGGCAGTTGTGGCTGGACATCGCCACCGACGGCACGGCGCCCGGACAGTACCGGGGGACCGTGACCCTGCAGGCGACCGGCCAGCCGGAGCTGGAGGTGCCGGTCACGGTAAGGGTGCTCCCGGTCGAGTTGCCGCGTGAGCTACCCATCGCCACCTGGAACTACTCCTATCAGACCTGGAAACTTTTGCAGGGCCGGTGGCCTCAGGCTCTGGCTGACCTCCAGGCTCACCACATCAACAGCTACTGCTGGCCGTCCGACACCCTCCCCTGGCCGCGGTTCGACAACAGTGGCGCCCTCCAGCCTCTTGACTGGACGCGGTTCGACCGGGCCCTGGCCGACCACGGCCCGGTGCAATGGCTGCTGCTGTGGCCAGGGTTCGAGTCGGAGCACAACCTGCGGCTGCGGCAGGACCTCAAGCCCGGATCAGAGCTCTGGGAGCAGCGGTTCATCGCCTGGTTCCAGGCCCTCATTGCCGGGCTGCAGGACCGGGGCCTTGGGCCTGACCGCATCGCCTGGTACCTGGCCGATGAGCCCTGCAACCGCGAGCGGGCCGAAGCTGTGCGCCTGACCGGCGCAGCGGTGCACAAGGCCGATCCGCGGGCCCTGGTCACCGCCAATCCGTACTACGCCGCCACCCAGGACCTGCTGGACCTGATGGCGCCGGTGGTCGACATCTGGTGCCCTTCTTTGCCTTGGGCCACGGGTGACCTGTTGTTCTGGTTCCAAAGCCGGTCCAAGATACTCTGGAGTTACCAGGTGCTGCCCAGGGACGCGGACGCCTTCGGAGCCTACCGGCTTTCCTTCTGGGAGTGCTGGCACAAGGGCATGACCGGCCAGGGGTTCTGGAACTACGCCGACGGCGAGGGCGACAACTGGACCGAGACGATAGACGGCCGGCCGGGTTATGCAGTCGTCTACGGGGGCGACCCGGACGAGTTGATCCCCAGTCGCCGCTGGGAGGCCTGGCGGGAAGGCACCGAGGACTACACCTACCTGGCGATGCTCAAGCAGGCCGGCAGGCTGTCGGCGACGTTCGAGCAGCGAATCGCCACTCTGTTGCAGAACCCGTCGCCGGGGGCGCTGCAGGCCCTGCGCAACGAGCTGCTGCTCGCTCTCGCGCGCCAGTAACAAGGGGAGTGGGCACTCACGCCAAGGCCTTTCTCCCATCTGTCCTCATCGCGAGGAGGAGACGGTCATGCCAACATTCTCAGACGGCCCTGCTTCGCCCGCCTTTGCGCCCGTTGCTCTCCCGGGCAATGTCACTTTCCGCAAGCTCCCGGATGCCGCGCTCTCCCCGGCCCTGCGGGAGGCCCTGCCCAATGCCCCGCGCGGCGAAGGCGTGGCCTTTGGGTTGCCCTTCCGTCTGGGGCGGCCGGTTCTGCTTACCGACCGGCCCGTGACTGTCAAGCTCGGCGAGCTGAGGGCGCAGTGGCTCGTTTTCATGCACACCTCCGACCTGCGCCACGGTGACCCGGATGTGACCGACGATCCCCACAACCGGGGCCAGGGCCGGCTGGGGGAGGTCGCGGCGAGGTATGTGGTCATCTACGCTGACGGCACCGAGGTCGTCACGCCCATCCGGCGCCGCTATGAGGTCGGCATGTTTGGGCGCGGCTGGGGTGAAAACTGCTTCGCGGCCGTCGCTCACCGCAAACCGATCCCGGTGCCCGCCAACCACGAACACCCTACCCGCAGTTGGGGCCAAAGCCAAACCCGGGTGGACACCCGCGACGGCGGCCCTTGGGTCAACTGGCTCTGGGCCTGGGAGAACCCCACCCCGAACCAGGCCATCGCCGCCTTGCGCTTCGAGCCGGTCAGCGGTCGCGTCCTGGTCTTCGGGCTGTCCGCCGGGAAGGCCTCCGCCAACCCGCTGCGCTGGGAGGCCCGCCGCAAGGCGGTGCTTACTCTGGACCCGGACTCGCCCCTGGTCTTTGTTCCCGATGACAACGGCCTCCTGCCGCACTTACAGCTGGACCTGGGCTAGGTCATCTCCGTTCGCCCGCGGTTTGTCTACCCCAACGAGCAATGGCCTAAGACCTCCAACAACGCTCCGCCGGCGGTCTCGGAGCGCGAAGTCATCGTCGAGTACACCGCCCACCCCGACGCCTGCTTCCACCTGGGCGACGGGAAGACCGTGCCGGTGGCGAAGGTACAAAAGCAGGCCCAGGCCGGGCCGCTGCGGGCCATCGCCCCCGCCACTCAGCGCGTGGTCCTGCGCACAGTGGAAAAGGGCAGCCGGCGTCCGGTGCCGGTGAAGCTGCACCTGCATGGCGAGGCGGGGGAGTACCTGGCCCCGGTGGACCGCCACCGCCTGCCCAACCCGGCCTGGTACGAGGACTGGAGTGTGGACTTCCTCAACCAGGGCACCCACTGGTGCACCTACGTCCCCGGCGAGACGACGGTGGACCTGCCGTTGGGGCGCGTGTATCTGGAAATCTCCAAGGGCTTTGAGATCAAGCCCATCCGCAAGGTGCTGCAGGTTACCCCGGCCACGCGTGAGATTACTGTCGAGATCGAAAAGGTCCTGCCCTGGCGGGAACGCGGCTGGGTCAGCGCCGATACCCATGTGCACTTCCTGTCGCCCACCTCGGCGCTGCTGGAGGGCTCTGGCGAGGGCGTCAATGTCGTCAACCTGCTGGCCAGCCAGTGGGGCGAGTTGATGACCAATGTGGGTGACTTCGACGGCCATACCACCCACGGCTCCGTAGAGGCCGGAGGCGATGGCGAGTACCTGGTGCGGGTAGGCACCGAGAACCGGCAGCATGTGCTGGGGCATATATCGCTGCTGGGCTACGAAGGCCGCATCATCGCCCCAATGACCACGGGTGGGCCCGACGAATCTGCCCTGGGCGACCCGGTGGAGTGCCTGCTGACCGAGTGGGCGCAGCAGTGCCGCCGCCAGAAGGGCGTCGTCGTCCTGCCTCACTTCCCCAACCCCCGCGCCGAGCACGCCGCCAGCATCGTCAGCGAGGCGATTGATGCCGTGGAGATGACCTCCTGGGGCGACCTCTACAGCGGCATCAGCCCCTACTCGCTGGCCGACTGGTACCGCTATCTGAACTGTGGCTACATGGTCGCGGCGGTGGGTGGGACCGACAAGATGTCGGCCAACACCGCCGTCGGCGCCGTCCGGACCTACGCTCGCATTGCCGACGGGCAGCCCTTCACCTACGACGCCTGGAAGGAGGCGGTGCGCGCTGGCCGGACCTTTGTCACCTACGGCCCGCTGCTGGAATGGCAGGTCGAAGGCCAGCTCCCGGGCTCGCGCATCAAGATGCACAAAGGCGGCGGTACGGTGTCTGTGGCCTGGAATCTCGCCAGCGTTACCGTCCCGATGTCCCGCCTGGAGCTGATCGTTAACGGTGAAATCCGCGAAAGCAAGGCCCTGCGCAAGTGGGAGGACGCCGGCGAGTGGACCGTGAAGGTGGACAGGACCTCGTGGCTGGCGCTGCTGGTCCGGGGGCAGCACGCCGGCCGGCCGGAGATGATCGCGGCCCACTCGTCGCCCGTCATGGTCGAAGTTGCGGGGACGCAGGTCATCCCGGCGGCCGACGCCATCACGATCCTGGAGCAGATCGAGGGCGCCCTGGCGTACCTCGATACCATCGGCACACGCGCCGAGACTGAGGCCTACCGACGCATGCGCCTGGTCCTGACCAGTGCCCACCGCAGCCTGCACAACCGCCTGCACCAGCAAGGATCCTTCCATGAGCACTCGCCGCTCACGGACCATCCGGAGCACCACTAGCTGATCGCCACGGAGCACAACCATGCGAGCCTGTTGCCTGCCCATCATCATGGCCCTGGCCCTGAGCTGGGGCGCCGCCTGGGCCCAGCCAGCCCCCGGCCCCTTCGCTCCCGACGAGCATACGCTGCTGCTGTACCACTTCGATGAGGGCGAGGGCACCGTCGCTCACGATGCCAGCGGCCGCGGGCAGGACGGCCTGCTCAAGGGCGCGCAGTGGGCCAAAGGCAAGTTCGGTGGCGGACTGTGGTTCGACGGGACCGACGATTCCGTCTTCCTGGAGCATCCGGATGCGCTGCGCAATCTGCCGCAGATCACCGTGGAGTGCTGGTTCAACCAGGAAGCCACCTGGGGCCGGCGCTTCCTGGTGGGGCATGACGTGGGATTCCATTTCGAGGTGGATGATGCCGCCGGCATGTCCATCTCGCTGTACAACCAGGGGGGCGCGGTCAACAATGCCGAGGGCAAGCCCCACCAGCAGGTCGCCATGGGCGGCGTCTCCATCCGCCCCGGCCGCTGGCACCACCTGGCCATCACCTACAACGGCCGCGAGGTCGCCTACTTCCTGGACGGCGTGCTGCGCGGCCGTCGCACCGATGCCCCGAAGGACTTCCTGCTCGGCGCCCAGTCGCGGGGTCTGTGGGTGGGCTGCTATGTGGACATGGACTACTACTTCAGCGGGCTGATTGACGAGGTGCGCGTGTCCGATGTCGTGCGCTATGACCCCGAGGGGGCTCTCCAGCCCGGAGGCAAGGTGTTTGACATGCCCCAACCCACCCACCCGCTGCGCGCCGCGTCCGCCGTGCGAACCCCGCAGACCACCGGCCAGGCCACGCTCAAGCTGACCCTCAAGCAGCTCTGGGGCGACAGCGCCGAGGGCTGGGTCTGCCTGAAGCCCCCTGGCAAGCCCGCCGCCATCGTAGGGCAGTACCAGTGGACCGAAAAGCCAGCCGGCCCGGTGGAGCTGAGCTTCGACGTGTCCGATGAGGCGACTGCCGACGGCACCTACCTCGTGGGTTTGAAGCATGTGAAGGGGTGGTACTACGCCCTGACTGCCGCGGAGCTGGTGCGTGCCGGGAAGACGGTCGGGAAGTGGACTGGCGAGGCGAGGGTGCGCTGGACCTTCCAGCCACCGGTCCTGGCGGCGGTCGAGGTCGGGCCGCCGCGCGGTAGGAGCGCTCACCAGAGCGCGATGCCTTCCGCCAGCCACGCGGCTAGTCGCGCTCAGGTGAGCGCTCCTACCGACGGCCTGCTGCTCCTCCCCGCTGATGCCGACTGGGTCACCGGGGCCCTGGAGCTGGACCCGGGCGAGGCAGGCGAGACACCGCTGATGCTGGGCGATGGTTCCTGCGAATGGTGGCTGCACGTGCCGGAGGACACCATCTACCGCGTCCACCTGCGCTATGCCGCTGCCGCGGCCCGTCCCTGCGACATCGTCATTGATGGCGACGACCTCAATGACTACAACATGTGCGCCCTCAACGTCACCGGGCGCAGCACCGCTCGCGACGCCTTCTGGGAGTACCAGGGCACCGTCAGCCTGAAGGCCGGGACGCATTGGCTGCGCCTGCAGGACGTGCTGCCGGACGTGGTGGCGCTGTGGCTGGAGCCGACGGACCGCCGGCCGGAGCGGAAGGTGCCGTGGGCGCGGTTCTCCTCCTGGGACACGCTGCCCGGCGCTGCAGACTGGCAGGTGCATCCGGAGTTTGGCGACGCCTCGGGGCGGGTCGAGGCCCGAGGCGAGGCGCTGGTCTTCGCCGCCGAGTTTCGCAACACGGACCCCGGGCATCTATTCGCCGGCGACCGCGTTCGCTTCACCTGTCCCGGCAAATGGGACCTCGAGCCCTGCGGCCGGCTTGACTTCACCTTCCAGGGCACGGGGAGTGGGCATGTCGCCGCGCTCTCGGCGGTGGACGCCAAGGGCGATGAGAAGCTGCTGTGGCGACACCGCGACACCCAGACCGAGCCAGTGGAGGTCGCTGCGCCGCTGAACTTCGAGGGCAACAATGTGTTCGATCCGGCCCGCGTGGTGGCCCTGTGCCTGGACCTGGACGAGGGCAACGAGCAGCCTGCCACGCCCCATAGCTGGCAGGTAACGCTGGGCGATCTGGCTTTCGTCCGGCGGGACGTGCTTGCCGAGCCGCCCGACCTCCGGGAACGCCAGCGGACCGCTCTGCAGGCTGTCAGCGCGCACCAGCAGCGCCTGTTGCCACTCACCTATGACCTCACTCCTGCGAAGGTGCGACGCTGGGCCCGGCCCGTCATTCCCGAGCAGCACCCGCTCTTTGCGGCCACCGAGCCCAGACCCGTCACCCGCGCCACCATGGGCATGAATCTGGAGTTCACCGGGGCCCGCGACATCTCGGCGGGCGCCATGAAAAGCTTCCACGAGGACTACGACTTCGGCCGCGTCTGCTGGCCTCATATCGGCATCCTGCCCCAGCGCCGGAACTTCCAGACCGACGAGCAGTACCAGGCCGCCCTGGCGCAGATGGAGGAGCGCCTGCGCGATGTGGAACGACGCGGGCTGTGGCTCTTTGACATCTGGGGCTATGTGCCCTTCGGCGAGGCCGGACCGACGCCCCGCGTGGAGCCTGAACACCATGCGGCGCTGCTGCGCGTTTTCGGGCATCGGTTCCTGGGCTATGACAACGGCGAGCAGGATGGGCGGTACATCGGGTCCTACGCGGACCGGGGCAGCTTCACCGACCGCCGCGGCGGCTGGGAGGACTTCGTCAAGTGGGATGAGGGCATCTGCAATGACAGCATGAACTACATGAACGCCACTGGGTCGCTGAACTACTCGCATTACTACGGTGAGCGCGGGGCGCGGATGCTGGGCCTGGAAACCGCTCAGGGCCTGCCCAGCGACACCCTCATGTTCGCCTTCCTGCGTGGCGCGAGCAAGCAGTACGGCCGCCTGACCTATCAGGCCACCTCCATCTGGAACCGCTTCGGGTACAACATGTACCACGAGCGCCGGACCGAGGGCGGCGGGGGTTACGGCCAGGGCCCCCACAAGGGCTGCTCGCTGTCGCTGCACAAGCGGCTGTTCTTCCAGAGCTACACCGGCGGCGACAGCATCGTCGGCACGGAGACCGCGCAGTTCACCGGCGACCAGCTACCAAACGGCGCCCAGGAGCTGAGCCCCCTGGGCCGGCAGCACCTGGAGATCAAAGAGTGGGTGGAAAAGCACCCCGACCGTGGGGTCCTCTTCACACCGGTAGCCTTCATGCTGGATTTCTACAACGGCTGGAACATGCCGCGTCACCTGTACCGGAGCGACAAGTACAAGATCTGGGGCAAGCTGCCCTATGAGAAGGAGGACTACGCCATTGACCAGTTCTTCCGCCTGGTCTGGCCGGGGTATGAGGACTGCAGCTACCTGCGCAACGAGCGCGGGTTCATCACTCCGACACCCTATGGCGACATCTTCGATGTGGTGACCAACCGCTGTCGTCCCGACATCCTGAAGCAATACACGACCCTGATACTGCTGGGCGAGGTCGAGATCACCCCGGAGGTGGCGGCGAACCTGGAAGGCTTTGTCCGCGACGGCGGCGATGTATGGGTTGACGCCCGCGGCGCGGCGCAGCTACCGGCGGCGCTCACCGGGCTGACGCTGGGCGAGCAAGCCCAGGCCTGCACCACGGCCTGGCTGGGGAACACCACGCCCTTCGCCGAGCGGCCCTACACCTACACGGTGGCCACCCTGGCGGGCGCCCAGCCCAAACTCATCAACGAGGCCGGTCATCCGGTCATCACCGTTCAGTCCGTCGGCGAGGGTCGGGTGTTTGTCTGTCTGGCCGACCACTGGATGACGGACAGGCTGGAATATGCCGAGCCGAAGCTGGTCAACATGGAGCCGCCGTACCGGCTGCTGAAGGGCGTGGAGCGCTATCTGGACTACTACCTGCGCCAGTTTCTGCCGGTCACGGTGGAGCCGGCTGGGCTGAACGTGCGGGTCAACTGCTATGGTGACGACCCGCAGCGCCTCCTGGTCTCGCTGACCAACAACGAGCTGTTTGCGGATTGGGAGGGTCAGGTCCGGCTGCGCAGTGGCACGGTGACCGCGGTGCGCGACCTGCGCCGCGAGCAGGCGCTGGAGCCAGCCGCCCTAAGCAAGATGCGCGTCCCGGCGGGGGATGTGGCCCTTTTGGACGTGCGGGTGGAATAGGCGTCAGGTGCTCTCCGGCTTCGCGGCGAGGGTCGCGACCACCATCCCGGCTGCCACCGCCGCGAAGCCCAGCCACTGGACGCCCGTGGGGCGCGAGTGAAACACCAGCGCCAGGGCTAACTGCGTCACCAGAAATGCCCCGCCGCCCGCCAGCGCCAGCGCCAGATTCGGGTTCATGCGCGTGTAGAGCTTCATCATCAGCCAGATGCTGGAGGCGCCAAACAGGTTGCCGAGGATGAAGCCAGGCAGCCAGCGCCCATCAGTAGCACTGCCCCACTTGAAGAACAGTTGGGCCACCACCTGCATGGCCCAGAAGGCGGAGAGCAGAACAAGCGTCATGGCGGGCTCACCTGGCTAGCGGTAGGGGTAGTACTTTGCTGCCGTGTCAAAAAGGGCGACGATGTTCTCGGGCGGCGTGCCCGCCTGAATGGCATGGCTGGGGCCCAGGACGTAGCCCCCGTCGTGTCCCAGCACCTCTATCAGCTCTCTGACCTCTGCCGCCACGTCCTCCGGTGAGCCGAAGGGCAGGGTCTGCTGCACACTGACCCCGCCTTGGAAGCACAGTCGGTCCCCGAAGCGCCGCTTCAGGTCCGCCGGATCCATACCCTCGGCGTCGAACTGCAGCGCCTGCAGCACATCAATGCCCATGTCCAGCAGTCCCGGCACCGCTTCGGCCACAGCGCCGTCCGAGTGGTAGATGACCCGGGCCCCATGCTCGTGAATGACCCGATTGAGGCGGACATGGTGGGGCTTGAGGTGCTCCTCCCACAGCGGCAGGGACATCAGCAGGCCCTGCTGGCCGCCGATGTCGTCGGCGGTAAAGACCAGGTCCACCGCGCCGGGCAGCGCGGCCAGCGACCGCTCCAGGTAGGCGGCAAAGAAGTCCGTGACGTGGCTCAGGATGGCTTGCGCGAGGTCCGGCGCTGTCAGCAGGTCCAGCAGCATCTGCTCAAAGCCGCGCAGATACCACGCGCACTCGAAGGGGTTGCCGTTGGCGAGCATGAGGCAGTACTCGCCCTCCACCTGGGCCGCGCCGGCCAGGGCCGGCAGTGCCCCATAGTCAAACCAGTCCGGCGACGGCCACGGGTAAGCAGCGACGTCCGCCACCGTCTGCGCTCCCGCCAGGGGGTGGCGGTCTATCTCGTGATAGGCGTCGGCGCCGTAGCTGACCGGAACGCGGTGCACCCCCCAGTAGTCCGTCCCGTCCTGGAGGTTCGGTCCGATGTACGGGGGGCCGATCCCCTTGATGTCCAGCAGCGGCTCCAGGTAGGCCTCGACCGTCAGGCCTCGCTCACGGCGCAGGTGCTCCTGCAGCGCCTGGTAGGCAGGACGGTTGATCCCGGAGCACACCATGGCGATGGGTACCCGGTCCGTGGTCTGGTGATCAAGGGCCAGCAGGACGCGTTCGCGATGGCTCAGGGCCGAAGCAAGCACGGGTTGCTCATCCTTACGGAAGCGTGCAGTCGCCTGCTTCGCGCCCGACCACCGTAAGTCCTGCCCAGGGTCACGGTCCTTCGAGGGGGTCATACATCCGCGGCTCGAAGCGCAACCAGTTATCCTCCGAAGGCTTCCAGATCAGCACATTGCGTGAGTTGGCGTAAAGCGGGCCGGGCGACAGATCCTGGTTAAGGACCTGGATGTAGAAGATGACCTGCAGCTTGCTCAGGTCCATCTCGCGACCGATCGGGTAGACCGCCATGCGCGGGGAGTACCATTGCCGGCGGATGGTGGCGGTGTTCGTGCCATCCGTGACCTGCACGATGTCGCAGCGAACCACCGTCTGGCCGCCGCCGAACTCCAGGCCAACATCCATGGTGGTCACGTCCAGGTCAATCAGCGAGGCACTCTGGTACTTGTCCCCGGTGTGGCTTGTGAACGTGCCCACGACTTCCCCGTCATGGAGCTGGGACGGGTCAATGTCAGCCGTCAGGTAGTCGTAGACCTCATTAATGGGATCCGCCAGCTTCGCCAGTTGCAGGGCCGCCTTGCCGGCCTTGGTGCCCAGCGCCGCGGTCGCGATGCCCTCCTTCACCGTGTCCACCGCCTCGCTGATAAGGTCCAGGGGATCGTATTCGAAGCTGCAGGAGGACCGCCAGAACATCCCAGGCTTGAAGGCAACCACCACCTCATCCACAATCGCAGTGTCCTGACCCTGCACGGTGTGGTAGATCAGGCCCATACTGCCCTTGAACTCGCCGAACTGAGCGTTGACCTCGTAGCCCGACGAAGCGACACCAAAGAAATCAAAGCCCGGCCAGCTTTCGATCATGGCCCAGGTCACGGCGTCGAAGCTGAGCGACTTGTGGGCCAGATTGACTTGCGGCAGCGACAGGTTAGCGGTGCATGTTCCCCCGCCTGCCACGACCCCGCTCATGGTCCGTCCGGTCAAGTACCCGCTCTTGCAGGCCAGAACCTGGTAATCCCGTCCGGCCTCTACTTCGGTCAGTGTGTATTGGCCCTGCGCGTCGGTGGACGTGGCCCGGGGAGCGCCATTGAGCCACACCTCCGCTCCGCTGAGCGCCTTGCCAGCGGCATCTGTCACCCGTCCGCTGATGCTGCCCCTGGGCTTGCGCGGCACACGCACATCCAGGTGACACTCGCCCTGGGCGTCGCGGTGGACGTCTACGGCTTCGGTTCGCGTCTCAAAGCCGTAAGCACCGGCGGTGACCTCGCACCTCCCCGGCGGAACGTTGGCGAAATGCACTCCGCCGGGGCCCAGGGCCGGCGTCAGAGCGCCCCCGGTGTCGTCTCCGGAAGCGCCACTGCCCAGGGGGCGTAGACTGGCCGACATGGGTTCGCTCACCGGCTGCCCTGTCTCGGCGTCCAGTACGCGCACCACCACGTGTACGGGGCGCTCGAGTTGAACCTGTGCCGTCGTCTCCTGTCCGCGCACGATCCGGAAGGCTGCAGTGGCCCGCTGACGAGCGTAAGTGGGGTCCGGGTAGGGGCGAGAAGCGGAGAGTTGACCGGCTTGATAGGCGCCGGGTGGCACATCGGCGATCTCCAGCACTCCGGCGTCGTCGCAGACCCCGAAGTACAGGTCTTCCAGCAGCACGTGGGCCCGTGCCACCGGTGCGCCGCTGTCACGGTCCAGCACCTTCACCCGCAGCACCCCGCCCGGCTCGCGGACATTGAAGTTCAGGGTGGCCACGTTGTTGGCTCGCACGAGATCGGAGAAGATGTCCTCCGGGTCCACGCAAAGCTGCAGGGAGTGCCGGCCGGGATTGGTGTTTGTCAGGTCAATCGTGGCGGTGACAAAGCCACCGCAGATCTCTGGTCCACTCCGGCGCGGTGGTCCCGCATAGCCGAACTGTGCCGTCTCCCGGTTGTAGAGCCGGCGTTCGTCGTCAATGAGCGGGATTGTCTCTCGCCAGACCTCCCGACCATCGAGCAGCGCCACCAGCGGCACGTTCTGGAACCAGTTGGCCCGGCCCGGGTTCCCCACAATGAACCGCACGGTCACGGGTTTCTGCACCAGGCCGGGGCCAGCAATGTCCGTGTTGGGGATGAGCAAAGGCTGCCCCAGAATAGCCAGGTCGTTACGGCCACAGGTCTGGCTTTCGTCGGCCCCCTCCAGACGGACGCGGTCCTCTTCCTCACCTCCGTCGGAGACCGAGAACTCCGCGCTCGCCTGATTGTTGCTCTCGTCAGCTTCGTCAACCTCATTGCCCGGGTCAACGGTCACCGTCATCCGCTTGCGACCGAGACCGGTGTAGACTTCCACGGTCTGGGACCTCGCCGGGTAGACGGTGCTGACCTCCGGTGGCTGCCAGCCTGGCTGCGGTCGCATTAGTTCATAGCGCACGGCAGCGGGCTGGTGGAAGGTTCGGCTCTGGCCACGCTGCAGCATGGGTTGCTTGTGGCCCGAGGTGTCCGGGTAGCGGTAGTGAAAGAGCACACCGTCAATGTTAATGTCGCAAGTCAGGTCGCCGTAGTACTCGGCGCCCTGGTTCGTGACCACCACGGTTGGTCCCACAAAGCGGTCATATCGCCAATACCGCACCATCTGTCCGCCCTGGTAGTTGACCGGCTCGCGATTCAGCTTGATCGCCACTACGAGGTCGGGCTTGGCGGTCTGGGTCTGCTGGCCACCGGGCTGTGTGTCGTCTGGCTGCGCGTCGCTCGTCCCCGGTGGCTGGTCGTCGCCCTGCATAGTCTGCGTCCCTCCGGCAACGTCCGGCTCTTCACGGCTCACTGGCCCTCCGGGGATGCGGGCATAGTACACCCGTTCCAGATTGGCTGGCTCCTCGCCGCGCTTGCGACCCACCATGAAGAAATGTGCAATACCGTTGGGCCCGACCACGAGGTTGAAGCTGCTGGCGGCGTAGGAGGAGAACTCGCAGGATTCCGTCTGGGTGCCCGGACGGCCCACCAGCACATCGCTGCCGGGTCCAGCGGGCGACAACCAGCGGAAATGAAGCTCTCGCCCGCCGTCGCTGTTGTACACGAGATAGATGATGCCCGCGGCTCCGGTCACGCTGGCGGCCAACCGGTGGGTGGACAGCTTCATCCTGTCCGGCAGGGGGATCTCCCAGCTCTGCCAGCCCTCAGACTGGCGCGTTCCCAGGGGCGCCGACGCCACGTAGAGTCGGTCGCTTTTCTCATAGGTATACCAGACGCGCTGTCGGGCCCAGTCCAGCGCCATGCGCAGGTTCGTGCTGGGTAGGCCAAAGGAGTTGGTGGTGTCTGGGGGCGGCCGCATGGACCAGGCACTGGCCTGCGTGGGGTCGGCGCCAGCGGCCAGAGAGACGCAGGTGGGAACGGTCCGCACGCCGCGGCCCAACAGGTGCAGCGAGCCGCCCCGTGTCAGGTAGAAAGCTTGGGTGTCAGAGAGCACGTCCAGAGTAGAGGGGAGCTTCACAGCGATCGTGTCTTCACCGCGCAGGAGGTACAACTCATGGCTGGTCTCGCGGTAGAAGACCAGCCTTCCGGAAGCGGTCAGTCCCACGTGGCCGAAGCTCTCCCCACCCGGCAACTCCTTGCCCCGGCCCCAGGTGCCATCATGGTACACCGCATACCGGTAGTCGCTGCCGTAATATGCCAGCGCGAACTTGCCGCCGTGCCCTGCCAGTGAGCGCAGTTCGGTAATCTTGCTTACGTCGGTCTGGCCCTCGGGCGGCGGCAGGTCGCGCACTTCCCAGCCCGTCCCCGACCGTCGGAAGCTCCGGATGCACTTCTTTCCGCCCACGTCTCCCTTCGCTACGCACATGAGGTCACCGTCATCGGTGGCCGTGGCGGCGATCCAGCTGTTCTTGCCCTCGAAGTCGAGGTCAGAGATCGGCTCCAACAGCACCTGCTGCGCTTCGGCGGCTGTCAGCACCATAGCGAGCGCAGCGGCCACCACGTAGCTTCTGCGCATGCTTAACCCCTCCTTGCGCCAGGCAAAGATTGCAGCGAAGTCCTACCTCATGGCCGGGATGATAGTACTGCCGACAGGAACGAGGCAAGTCCCGCAGGCATTCTTTGACCGAAACAGGAGTATTCCATGAAGGTGCAGTGACCCTCCGGCCCGAATCGGCCCCTAGCGCTTCGCGAGGGGGTCAGCCGTGAGCCTGTGCCAACTGCGACAACGCTTCGACAGCTACCAGGTCGTGCTGGAGCCGGACCAGGACACGCCCGAGTGGTGGGCCGGGGCGCCGTCGGTGTGCCGGGACGCCGAAGGGGTCTTCTGGATGGCCTGCCGGATGCGGGAGGGCAACTCCCCCCGCGGCCGGCGCGGCTATGAGATCCGCATTCTGCGCGGCGATGACGGTGTGCACTTCTCCGCCGTGCACAGACTGCGGCGCGAGGACGTGCCGATTCCGGGCTTCGAGCGGCCGGCGCTGGTCTACAACCAGCGGGAGGGGACGTTCAGTCTCTATGGCTGCGGTCCCTTCGCTGACGGGCCGTGGTGCATTCTGCGCTTCGACGACGCAGCCAGCCCGACCGAGTTTGCACCCTCCACCTGCCGGCCGGTCATCATGCCGGACCCGGTGCCGGAGGACACCGTCGTGAGCCGGGTAGTGGGTTACAAGGACCCCTTCATCTTCGATGAGAGCGGCCTGAGGCACTGCTTCGCCATCGGCTTTGACAAGGTGGAGCGTGCCTACCACTTCGTCTCGGCCGATGGCGAGACCTGGGAACGCGTCGGTGACGGCCCGTGCTTTGATGTCGGCGGCTGGCACTCGTTCTTCACCCGCCCGGCAGCGGTCCTGCCGGTCGGTGCGGGCTATCTGCTGGTCTACGAGGGGTCGCATCCCACCTGGCATGACCCGGTCTACAACATCGCGACGGGCCTGGCCTGGACACCGGACCTGCAGGAGTTCGTGGACCTGACTCCCGATGAGCCCCTGTTGACCAGCACCACGCCCGGGGACTACCTGACCTGGCGCTACTCCCACTGGATGTGGGTGGAGGGCGACCTGTTTGTCTACGCCGAGGTCGCCCGGCCCAACAACACCAACGAGATCCGCATGTGGCGGCTCCCCGCGCGTTTCCTGCCGTGACCGTGCTTCAGGGCTCGGCTGTGACCTCGGCCAGTTGGGCCGGGTCTCCGGCTACGACCTCGGGTTGTCTTCCGACCAGGCTGATCTGGATGAAGTCGGTTCGGCCCTGCAGGCGCAACTCCACATCCCCGATGGCCAGCCGCTCGCCCTGCCAGAGTGCAATCGCGCGCACCCGGCCCTGGGCATCGAGCCGCACCCAGCAGGCGCGGGCGTCGGTGCGCAGATTCCAGTCGGGCTGAACGGCCACATGGCCGTCGAAGGCCAGCGGGTTCTGGGGGTCCAGCGAAAGGAACAGGTCTCGTCCGCCCGCCGCGAGGGCAATCTCCAGCGCGACGTTGCCCTGCGGGAAGGCCTCGCCGCTCATGGTCTGCACACCCAGGCGCCGAGCCGAGGCGATGCCTGGCTGCTGTTCATAGGGCTCGACAAGGCTGACAAAGGTGGACGCCAGCGGCGCCTCCCCACTTCGGCGCACCATCACCCGCGGCACCCAGGCCTCCTCGTTGCCCGAGTAGCCGCCGATAGAGACCCACCCCTCCGCAGTGCACGCTTCGGCATCGGCCGTGAAGTCCGTGTAGCGCAGCCGCACCTGTTTGCCCTCGGGGAGCAGGTCCTGGCGGTCCTCAATCTCCCAGTCCACCGTCCAGCCGGGCCGGGCTGGAGTTGTGCCATCGGGCTCGAGAAGCTGCTGGAAGTTGCGCATCTGCGCCCCCCGGCCATACTCCTGGGCGGCCTGGAGTGCGTAGTTGCCGGTGTTCAGCGTGCCGAAGTGGCTGTGCTGAAACTTGACGTGCTCGGCTCCGCCCACGACCCGAAACAGGTCAATGACATACGAGTTTGCCTCATCGAGGTCCACCAGGGCCACGGTCCGGTCGTACTGCCGGGCTTTGGCGGGCTGTGGTGCCTCGGCCTGGATGAGGCGGATGCCCTGCCCCTCGCCCCATAGCAGCGTCTTGCCGTTCCCCCCAACCTGGCTGTTGCCATCAATGACCACTGTGTTGTGGGACGCTGTGGCCACGTACCAGCTGAACTTCGGCCCACCCCAGCCGCCATACTGCACCGGCGGATAGCCCAGGTCGGGCATCAGGTCCAGGCCCTTGGCGAAGAGCCCCAGGTTCAGGGCATCGTAGTGGGCATGACCACCCCCGGCGTCGTAGTCCAGCCACAGCGCCCGCGCGTTGGCTCCCGAACCTGAGCGCAGCACCGCCAGGTGCCACTGCTGCTTGTTAACACTGCTGACCTTCGGCTCCGGCCCGTACTCGGCAACAGTCTGCTGAATCCGCTGCTGGAAGGCGGCGGGGTCGGTGGTGAACAGGTCGTAGGGCAACCCCTCCACCTTCCGGCCATTGGCCAGGTAGGCCACCTGCGCATACGCCGGATCACCCGTGAGTTCGGTAAGGCGCCACAGAAAGCTGAAACTCGACGGCTCCGCTGCTTCCGGCAGCTCGGTTATATCGGTGCGGCGGAGCTGGTGGCCGCTGCCGACCTGAACGAGCAACTGCTGGAAGAGCGGACCAGGGAGTTCAACTTCAAGCCCTACAAAGACTACCGTGAGATGCTGGAGAAGGAGCAACTCGACGGCGTTACCGTCGTCACTCCCGACCCCTTCCACAAGCAGATCGTCCTGGACGCGGCCGAGGCCGGGGTGCACGTGCTGTGCGAGAAGCCCCTGGACGTCACCGTCGAGGGCTGCCAGCAGATGACCGACGCTTGCGCCGCAGCCAACGTGCTGCTGCAGGTGGACTTCCATAAGCGGTATGACGAGTACCATATCGCGATGAAGCAGAAGCTGGACGCCGGCGACCTGGGCAGGATCCAGTACGGCTACAGCCACATGGAGGACCGCATCGAGGTGCCCAAGGACTGGTTCCCCAACTGGGCCCCCAACTCGTCGCCGGCCTGGTTCCTGGGCATTCATTTCTACGACCTGGCGCGGTTCCTGATGAACGCGAACGGTGTTGCGGTCTGGGCCACGGGGGCCAAGGGGCGCCTGAGCAGCCTCGGTGTAGACACGTGGGACTCGATCTCCGCCAAGGTCCTGTTTGACAACGGGGCGACGGTGGCCTTTGACAACTCCTGGATCCTGCCCTATGAGTTTGAGGCGGTCGTCAACCAGGGCATCCGCCTGGTGGGTGAGCTGGGTATGCTGGAGTGCGACAGCCAGGATCGCGGCACGGTCACCTGCTGTGTGAACGACAAGCCTGGAATGCAGACCCACAACAAGAGCTTCCTGCGCCAGCGCTTTGACAAGCAAGGCCGCGAGGTGTTCGACGGCTACGGGATGGAATCCATCGCCGACTTCGCCTACAACGTGAACGTACTGCTGGACGGTGGCACCATCGCCGGCCTGGGGAGCTATCCATCGGGTGTAGATGGAATCGAGGCCACGAAGATCGCCGCCGGCGTGCACAAGAGCCTGGAGACTGGCGGCATCGTTCAGCTCTGAGCCGAGGTGACCCGAGTCGGGGCGTGGTGAAACGGCCGCGCCCCAGTTGTGGACGGTGCGATCATGCCTGAGGACCCCGACGTCTTCGCCATAGACTGGACGCGCTACCGGCTGGTAGACCTGTCATATGCAGTCATCCCGCCGGGCACACAGGAGCGCCCCTTCGTCACCGAGCGTAGCTTCCTGGCCGACAACAGCTTCAAACACGACGTGCAGACGCACACCCACGTCGGCACACACGTGGAAGCGCCAGCACACTTCTTCGAGGGCGGGAAGACGGTGCTGGACCTGCCCCTGGAGACCTTCATGGGCCGGTCCGTACTGCTGAAGGTGACCGCTGCCGCTGCCCACATCCCTCTGACTGCCGAGGGTTGCAGGGCGCTACTGGGTGATGTCATTCAGCCGGGCGATATTGTGCTCTGCACCAATGCAGACCAGGCGAGTCGCGCCGCTGGCTCCGACGCCTGGCCGTCCCTCTCCCCCGCCGCCGCCCACTGGTTCCTGGAGCAGGGAGTGAAGATAGCGGGCATTGACAACTACTTCCGCCTGGGCCTGGATGTCGCGATGACGCGCGAGGTGCACGACATCCTGATGTCACGCGACGTCTGCTTCGTGGAGTTCCTGGATCACCTGGACGAGTTGAAACAGCCTGTCTTCTACTTCATGGCACTGCCCTTCAAGGTCAGTTCCGATAGCGGCTGGGCGCGAGCCGTGGCCATTGAGGCCCGCTGACTCAGGAGAACGAGCATGCCCTCCCTGGACCCTGCTTTCGAGATCAGAGCCCCGCAGCCGGTAGCCCTCGTTCCGGCTGGCAGGCTGCAGGTCGCGGTGTATGAGACCGCGGAACAGATGGGTCTGGCCAGCGCTCTGGCTATCGCCGGCGAGCAGTGCCGTCTGGTTGATGAGCAGGGCGAGACCAGTATCCAGTTGATGGCTGCCCCATCCGCCTTTGCTTTCTACAGGGCGTATGCGGGTCTGGCGAGGCTTTCTCCCCGGCTCCAGCAGGCCATCGCTCAGACGCACTTCTTCCAGTTCGATGACTACATGCTGCCCGCGCATCACCAGGCCTCGTTCCGCTTCTTACTGACCCATCACTTCTTCGCTCACCTGGCGGACTGGTACGACAGCGCCAAGGTGCACTTCTTCCAGCCGGACGTGCTGGGTCCCGAACAAGCTTGCGACGACTACGTGGCTCTGCTTACGGCCCACGGCCCCGACCTGATGCTGAAGGGACAGGGAGAGGACGGCCACTGGGGCTTCCACCAGCCGGGCATACCTATCGAGGGTGAGCCGCGGTTCATCACGGTCGAGATGAACGAGATGAACCTGGCGCAGCAGATGCGGGACCATCCGAGCCTCTTCCGCCGCCGTGAGGACGTGCCGGCTTTCGCCTACACGGCCAATGTGCCACTGTTCATGCGCACCCGTGTCCTTATCGAGGACAACGTCCCGCAGGCCGCGAAGGCCTACGCGGTTCTGGCCGCCTATGGCAACGACGTGGTGGACGCCTGCTGTCCTTCCGGGGCGCTGAAGCGACACGCGTCGGCTGTGGCGCGGACAACCCTGGCAGCCGCCTGGGCCCTGCTGGAGTACCGCGAACGCGGCTGCCTGTCTGCCGATGCCATGGCCCGTCTGGACGCTATCTGGGATACCCCCGGCGACCCTGCGGCCACCGATGCCAAGCGCCGCTTCATGCGACAGTCCCTGGCCACGCTGGGGATACAGCACGAGTAGCGGGCTGGTGATGGGCTTCACATCGCCAGCAGGACACGGTATAATGTCGCTGCAACGGAACAGGGGGTATGGCCATGTCGAGGCAGTATGTGGTGTTCCTGACGTTTGCGGTGGTGGCGCTCGCACTGGCGGCCGCTGTTGCCATGGCAGAGCCGATCAGTGCCGGTACCGCGCCCGGCAAGGTGGCGCCCGCAAGCAAGTCCTACGTCACGGGCAAGCACTACCCGCTGGGCGGCAGCATAGCGGGCATGTTCTCTATCGGCGGCCCGTGGACGCAACCGTTCAACGGCACTCGCCCCTATTCCGAGTGGCCGGACCGCGCGCTGGTCTCCGGACGCAAGCCCGCGATGTCAAGGGAGTACGTCATCCTGGGTTCTCGGCGGCGCGAGTAGGTTCTGCACCCCGCAAGTAGCTCTATCAGCCCCCGGCCGGCCTTGGCGTCGGGCCGGGGGCTTGCTTACCGTGACTCGACGGAGGCCACGGTGGGACTCCGGTACTGACACAGGATGTGAACCCGATGCCGAGGATCGTGACCGAACTGCCAGGACCCAGGGCGCAAGCCTTCCTGGCGAAGTCCAAGCAGTATGAGCCGCAGTCCATGAGCGACCAGGTGCCTCTGGTGTGGGACCATGCCCAGGGCTGCACCATCTGGGATGTGGACGGCAACGAGTTTCTCGACTGGTCCAGCGGCGTGCTGGTCACCAATTGCGGCCATTCGCACCCGCAGTACGTTGCCGCTGTGCAGGATCAGGCCGGGAAGCTCATCAACTGCTATGACTTTCTGTCTCAGCCCCGCGCGGAGCTGGCGGAGAAGCTGGTGAGCATCACTCCGCCGCATCTGGACCGCTGCTTCCTGGTCACGACCGGCACCGATGCCACCGAGGCCGCCCTGCGCATGGCGCGCCGGGCCTCCAAGGGGTGGGAAGTGCTGTCTTTCCACAACGCCTTCCATGGTCGCACCTATGGTGCGGCCTCGGCAGGTGGTACCCAGGGCGTCAAACTGGGCTTCGGCCCCATGGTCCCTGGCTTCATCCACGCCCCCTTCCCCTACTGCTATCGCTGCCCCTTCGGACGCTGTCTGGACGAGTGTGGGCTCTTCTGCCTGGAGTACCTCGACTACCTCGTTTCCAAGGAATCCTGCGGGGAGCTTTGTGCCGTCATCACTGAGCCCTACCAGGGGGGCGCCGGCTCCATCACCCCCCCGCCGGGGTACTTTGAAGGCCTTGAGCGGTGGGCACGCAGCCGCGGTATGTACTTCATCTTCGATGAAGTGCAGTCGTCCTTTGGTCGCACCGGCAAGATGTTTGCTTTCGAGCACTTCGACATCAAGCCGGACCTGGTCACCCTGGGTAAGGGCCTGGGCAGCGGTGTGCCGTGCTCGGCGGTCATGGGCACCAGCGAGATCATGGATATCCTGCCACCGGGGAGCATGGGCAGCACCAATGGCGGCAATCCGTTGTCCTCGCGCGCCGCGCTGGCGGCGATTGACATTATTGAGAAAGAGGGCCTTGTTGCCAACGCCGCTCGCATCGGTGAGGTCTTCAAGGCCCGCTTCGAGGCGATCCAGCAGCGTCACTGCCAGCTTGGCGACATCCGGGGTTACGGTCTGGTCTACGGCCTGGAGTTGGTCACCGACCCCGAGTCCAGGACGCCTGACGCCGACCTGACACGCCGTACCATCAACGCCGCCTTCCGGCGCGGCCTGTGCATCATCGCGCCCATCGGCGTGCACAAGAACGTCATCCGGGTGGCTCCCCCCCTTGTCATCACCGAGGCCGAAGCCAGGGAGTCCCTGGATATATTCGAGGCCGCTTTTGAGGCAGCCCTGGCAGGTGAGTAGGCACTCTTGCAGCCGGCCGCAGGGGTGGCGATGGACGACGGGTGGCTCTATTGGCTCGGTCTGATCGCGCTGCTGTTGGTGCTGCTGGCCCTGGCGCCGCGGCTCTTGGCGAGGCTGGTGCGCCGACTGGCAGATGTGGAGAGCCGACGTCTTGGTCGTAAGCTCCGTCGTCGCCTGAGCGCCGTCAACCAGCGGCGACGCGAACTGGGACTGGAGCCGTTCCCCTCGCTGGAAGAGTTCGAGCGCCTGACAGTGGAGTACGTCAGGCAACTGATGCCCCGGGAAGCCGGTGTCCGCCGCAGGGAGCCGTTCTATGGTGGCGCGCTGGACATTTCGTTCGACGGGGTTGTCGTGCTGGGAGATGTGCAGCCCGACCCGGAACTGCGCGATGTGGTGCACCTGGGCGAGTTCGTCCAACATGCCGAGCCTGGCGCTCTCTTCCTTGCCGATCTGGGCACCGGGCACACCTGGCAGGTCCACTGCGGTATCGTGATCTACTACGGCTCCTTCCTGCAGTGGTTCGCCGAGGCGCCAAGAGAGCAAGTGCTGGCCGAACTGCGCGAGACCGTGGCCCACGAGCTTCGGCACCTGCTGGATGAAGAGGAGCATGTGCCCTTGCGGAGTTCGCTGGCCTGGTCCGACCTCAAGCAACACCATCGCTGGCAAAGGTGGCTGCAAGAACATGAGCCATGACGTCACTCCCGAGCCGAGGGACGCACTCATCGCCAGCACGTTGAACGCCGCCTGGCAGGCCGCGCGCTCCCTCCCGCGGGTAGTGGCCTTCCTGGACGAAATATCGATTCTGACTGCCCAGGCAGTCGCCGCACGCCGCCATAGGGGCGGTGACGACCACGCCTGGTTCTGCGACGAAGTCGCCGGGGAGCCCGTGGCTCTGGTGGAGGTGGGTGTAACCGGAGAGGGTCGGGGTGAACTGGGATGGTTTGGCACTCACCCTGACTACCGGCGCCAGGGACGGGCGTCTGAGTGTCTGCGTCGGGCCCTCGCGTGGCTCCGCGAGCGTGGAGTCCGCGAGGTTCAGACGGCCGATTTCGTGGACTCGCGTCTGAGCGACGCGTGCGGCTTCCTGGAGGCCCACGGCTTCCAGTGGCGTGACAGCGACCAGCAGAACATGGTCATGCAGATAGACCTGGCTGCCTACACCCCTCGACCGATCACGCTGCCACCGGGTTACTCCTTTGTGACCCTGACCACTGCCCTCGTGCCGGCGTGGTGTGCTGTCAAGGATGCCGTCTTTGGAGGGAAGACCGAGGCCGAGTGGTTCGAGCAGACCTTCGGGCGACGCTGGGATTTCGACCCGACGGGCTGGTTCCTGCTGGAGCACCAGGGAGAAATGGTCGGCATCTCCGGTGCCGACATCTTCCGCGACCCTGCCGACCCCTCACGTCTGACCGGCTGTCAGATCGAGTACGTGGGGGTGCTCACCGAGCACCGCGGGAAGCGTCTGGGCGAGGCCCTGGTGGCGCACTGTCTGAACTACGCCAAGGCGCTGGACGCCCGGCCCTGCCAACTCATCACCCAGCCCTTCCGCATTCCGGCAGTCACGCTGTATGAGAGCCTAGGCTTTCGCATTGTCAGACACAACCGAACTTACTCCCTGACCCTGCAACTGTGAACGAGCGCGAAGCCGCCGTGGAGCGGCTCTTCTCCCGGATCGCCCCGAACTACGGCGTGCTGAACACCGTACTGACCTTCGGGCTGCACCGCCTGTGGCGGCGCTTCGCCACGCGCAAGGTGCCCCAGGGGCAGGGGACCACGGCGCTTGACCTGTGTGCGGGTACGGGAGACTTCGCGGTCGCGCTGCGGCGGACAGGCACCACAGTCATCGCCGCCGATCTGTCAGCCCCCATGTTGACCATAGCGCGCCACCGCTCACACGGAGCCCTGCCGGTGGTGGTGGCCGATGGCTTTCAGTTGCCCTTTGCGTCGGGCTGTTTCGATGCCGTAACCGTTGGCTTCGGCCTGCGTCACGCCCAGCAGGACCTGCCGGCGCTGCTGCGTGAGGTCCGACGGGTGCTTCGGGACTCCGGAAAGCTGGTGGTACTGGAGTTGTCCCATCCCCCCGCGCCTCTGTGGCGCTGGCTCACCGGCCTTTACATCCAGGCCCTGATACCGCTCATAGGCGCAGTGGTTGATGCTGAAGCGTACCGGTACCTGGCACAATCGCTGAGAGGCTATCCGGATGCACCGACGTTGCAGGCAATGCTGTTGGCCAGTGGCTTTGCCGCCTGTGAGTACCATCTGCTGACCGGGGGGATCGTGGCCGTCCATGTCGCGACGGCCTGAGACTCCAACGGCAACTGCCCCCGGGTGCGAATCGGGGACGGGGTCCGCGGACCAAGGAGCAAGCAATGACCCAGCGCGAGCGCATGCAGCGGACTATTGCCCACGAACTCCCAGACCGGACCCCGGCAGTACTCGCCGGTCGCCCGGAGATGGACCGCGCCCTTCTGGAGTGGTATGGCGTCAGCACCATGAGTGAGGTGCACCAGATCCTCGGTACGGACGGCTGGGGCGGGGTTGGCGTGGGCCTGGACTGGGGCGACTACTGGCAGCGCTGCAACGGAACCCGGGAGGGCGACTGGCCCGGGGCTGGCCGTCCCTACATCTGGCATGACCGCGATACCTACGAGGATGAGTGGGGCGTTGTGCGTCGGGTGGGTAGCGATGAGAAGTATGTGCAGTGGGTAGATGGTCCGCTGTCCGCCGCCGACAGCGTCGAAGCGGCCAACCTGCCCGGGCCAGAGCGCCTCGTTGTGCCCCCGAACCTCGCAGACATAGTGCAGGATCAGAAGAGCCGGGGCATGTGGGTAAGCGCGGGCGTCACCCAGCCCTTCAAGCAGGCCTGGGAGCTTTGCGGCATGCAACGCCTGTTCAGCGCCTACTTGCTGGAGCGCGACTTCCTCGAAGAGCTCTATGACCGCCTCTACGCCCTGGGGACCGCGATTCTGACGACCTGCACAGCGGCGGGGGTGGACATGGTCAGTGTGGGTGGGGACATCGCCATGCAGGACCGCGTCATCGTGGGACCGCGGCTGTGGCGTGAGGTGGATAAGCCGCGTCTCGCCGCCATGATCGCCGCCTGCAAGCGCATCAACCCCGGGGTGCATGTCTTCATCCATAGCGACGGCAAGCTCGATGACATCATGCCCGACCTGATCGAGATCGGCTTCGACATCACTGATCCCATCCAGCCGGAATGTATGGACCCCTTTGAGATCAAGCGGCTGTATGGGGACCGTATTGTCCTGCACGGCTGCGGGAGTTTGCAGAAAGTGCTCCCCTACGGCACGATCGAGGACGTGCGACGGCATGTGGTGGACCTGATCCAGGGCTGCGGCTACAACGGTGGGCTGGTGCTTCGCGTCTCCAACGCCATCGGCTTTGATGTGCCTGTGGCCAATGTGGTCACGTTCTTTGAGACGGCCCGCGACTATGACCTGTCAAGCCTTCGGTCCTAGGGGGCGGGGGTAATGACCAGGGTGTCGAGGCGGTAGGCGCCGGACAGATCCAGCTCACCCTCGGGGCTGGCGATGAGCGTCGCAGTCTGGCTCTCGCCGGCACGCCACGTCAGCGTGACTGTGTGCCGTGACCCGGGACGCACGGCGTAAGCCCCGTTGCGCAGCAGCAGGCGTACCTCGCAGGGTCTGCTCGCGACCATCTCAAGCCTGCGGTCGCGCCAGGAGCGGACGGTCGCATCAGAGCCGCCGACCACCAGCTCGACACGCTGCGGCGTGTACTCCACAACCTGTACCATCGCCTCGCCCGACAGCGGCTGCACAAGCACGGGACGGCGCTGCAGATGAACGGTCCCTCGCCCCGGCACCAGCGCCAACAGCCGGGCCGTACCCGGAGGCAGGCCAACCTGCGTGGGCGCCGCTGTGAACTGCGTGCAGCCGCCCTGGTAGGCCAGACCTTCGGCGTCGAAGGCGAGGACCTCGGCAACTTGAGCGCCGCGCTCGCGGTTGAACAGCAACACATCGTCTGCGCTGCCGGCGAAGTGCAGGTTCTCCTGCAGCAGACCAGTCTGCGTCAGCGCGTACCTGGCGCGGCGTGCCAGCAGGTCGCCGTGCAAGGCCTGGCTCAGCGCGTCAGTGAGGGGCCAGCGGGACCATAGGGCGTGCGTGGCAAAAACAGCGAGGCCGGCCCCGTAGCGGTTGGCGATCAGGCCGCGGAAGCAGGCTTGCCGCTGCTCGTCGAACCGCAGAGCGAGATGGGCAAAGGCGAGGGCATCGGCGTTGGCGCGGCCTTCGGCAGTCTCGCCGATCACCGAGAAAGGCCGCCTGTCGGTGGCCACGGCTGTCGAGCGGTACAGACCCTCCACGCGTTGCCTGGGCATCTCGGGGGCGTGGGAACGCATCCCCGGCTGCACCGAGGGCAGTTCGGGGACTTGCGCCGCGACGGCCAGATCGCCGGCCTTGCCCTCCAGGTTTCCCAGCCATTGCAGCCCACAGACCTCCATCCACGGTTTGGGCAACTGGACCCAGGAGTTGGATTGGTACATGCCAAGTCCAAGGTCAGCCAGGACGGCCCCGCCACTGCGTACGTACCCGGCCAACAGCTCCGCCTCCGCGGGCCCGAGCTTGAGGCAAGCTGGGGCCATGACCACCCCATACCGTCGCAGGTCGGCATCGGCGAGGTCCTCCAGGGTCAGATAGTCCATCACTCCGTAGCGGGTACCCAGACGCAAAGCGTAGGCAAGACTTGACGGCTCGCCGGGCAACAGGTCACGCAGGTAGCCGTACACGGGCTGATTGGTGACCTGCAGGCCCTCGGCGTAGGGTTCGTATAGAACCGCTGCCGTCGGCTGGGGCTGTATGCCAAACGGCAGGTTCGCAGTTTCGCGCAGGGCCTCGGTGAGGCGCCGATGGCCGTCCTGGCGCACTTCCCCCGCATAGGCCACCTCCAGCAGGCTCCAGTCCTCGACCGCTATGCCCGCTGCGCCGTGAACTGCCGCCAGCTGCAGCCAGTCACGGAAGGCGTCGGTAGCGTAAGCATCGCTGGAGGGGTGGGGGCAGCGCAGGACCTGCAGGACCCGGAACCTGCCGCCGCGACGTGCTATGTCCAGCGCGTGGACGTTATGCGCATACAGGTCAGGCTCCAATATGTCCGGCGGCATGGAGACACAGACCATGTCATAGCCGTCCGGAATGGAGACCAGGCTACGGTAGAGGGTAACGCGTCCCGTCAGCACGGGACGATCCGGGTCCAGGCTCCGGATCGTCTCCAGCCAGTCCCGCATGACCTCACGGAAGGCCCAGACCTGGTAGTCCGCAAGGTCAACGCTGGCGCGTCCCACGCCATGGGACTGAGCCTCGTCAGCGGCCCGCGCGCTGTCCATCGTGACCTGCATCCACGTCTGCAGGTTACTGCCCCAGCTTGCGTTGAGGTGGTCGAGAGAGGGGTAACCGAGCTGCAGGTAGGCACGGAAGTCCTGGTCCGAGTACTTGAGAGTGCGTTCCAGCGAGTGTCCGGTCGCCCAGGCCGTTACCGCCGGCTCGCTCCGGAGCCGGCTCACAGCGAATGTGATGATCTCCCGGACACTCTCCCGGTACGGGGTGTCACAGGGCCCCACTCGGCCAGCTACGGGCTCGGTGGTAGGCAGACCGACGATCACCTGCAGTCCTTCACTGTGGGCCGCCCTGATGAGGGTGCGGCATGGCTCGAGATCCGCCAGGTCAGCAGGTCGTAGGTCCACGTAGAGGGTATTCAGGCCGAGATCCCGCACGACCGGCAGGTCGCCCAGACGCTCCAGCCCATAGACGAACGTAAAGGGACCCGCGGAGCGAGAGGTCATCGGGGCAGCGAGGACGGCCCAACTGGACGCCACACAGGCGAGGGCAGCCGTTAGGAGCCGATGGCCCATGTTTCAGCCCTCTCGACCGAGCTTGGGCAGCCATTGGTCCACCGTAGCGAGCGCCTCAGCCGCGGCCTGCTGCTCAGATTCCCGTTTGCTTCGCCCCGTGCCGCGCCCCAGCAACAGGTCGCCAGACCAGACCTCCGTTCGGAAGGTCGTAGCGTGCGGTGGCCCGCTGGTGTCCACAATGCGATAGCAGGGCGGCCGGCGGCCATGGGCTTGCAGCAACTCCTGGAGGTGCGACTTGCTGTCCATGTGAGCGCGTGGCCCCGTCGCGACAGGGAGGGGTATGTGTTTCAGCACGAACTCGCGCGCCGCCTCGAAGCCACCCGCGAGATAGATGGCGCCGATCAGCGCCTCAAGGGTCTCGGCCAGTAACGAGGTCTTGTCCCTTCCGCCGGTGGCAGCCTCGCCATGACCCAGGAGCAGATACTGGCCCAGACCCAGCGCTCTCGCGGTGGCAGCCAGGGCGTCGGCGCGCACCACGGAAGCCTTCTGGCGCGTCAACAGGCCCTCGGAGGCCTCGGGGTGGTGGCGAAAGAGGTGGTCAGCGACGATCAGATCGAGGACGGCATCACCCAGGAACTCAAGCCGCTGGTTGCTGGCCAGCGGCTCGAGTCCCTGCTCCCTCACGTAAGAACCATGCTGGAAGGCCTGCTGCAGGAGTGGTTCAGGCAACGGCGGCAGGGACAGCTCCGCTCGCAGCTTCCTCCACGGGTTCCTGGACATCAGTCACCGGTAGGCTTCTTGACAACCAGGACGGCGTTGTGCCCACCAAATCCAAAGGAGTTGCTCATACCATAGGTGCCCTGAAATTCACGGGGTTCGTCCATGACCACGTCGCAGACCACTGCTTCGTCCGGTTCGTGGCAGTTCAGCGTCGGCGGCACGACACCTTCGACGAGCATCTTCAACGTCAGGGCTAGCTCCGAGGCGCCAGTGGCACCGAGCTGGTGACCGTGGATGGACTTGGTGGAGCTCACCAGCGGCCCACCAGGCCTCTTTCCGCCGCGGCCAGATAAGCTGCGATGTGCTCCGGCTGGTGGGAGTAGGAGAGATAG
>JABLXH010000036.1 GCA_013178155.1 Armatimonadota bacterium
GATGTCCCTGAGTTCAGCCCCGGTGACACGGTGCGCGTGAACGTCAAGGTGACCGAACGGGTGAGCAATGACGTTCGCACGCGCATCCAGGCCTTTGAGGGCGTCGTTATCGCGCGGCGCGGAGCTGGCATCAACGAGGAGTTCACCGTCCGGCGCGTGGCTCACGGCATCGGGGTAGAGCGGACTTTCCCCCTGCACACGCCCAACATTGACAGTATCCAGGTACTGCGCCGCGGGGATGTGCGGCGCGCCAAGCTCTACTATCTGCGTGACCGGGTGGGCAAGTCGGCTCGGGTGCGCGAGAGGGCCCGCAGGCCGAAGGAAGCCCCGGGAGCCGAGGCTGCTTCCCCAACCGCCCCAGACACAGACAGCCAGTGAACCTGGGACGCGGCCCGACCGTCCGGAACTTGGGTCTGGCTTACGGATCGGGTCGCGCCCCTCGAGGTACTCAGTGAGGCACAAGGATGTACCCTGGGGATAGCCCTTCGTGGATCATCAAAGCACTCGGGGCCTTCGACAGCGCCTGGTGGGTCATCGGCATGCTGGGCGTGGCGGTGAGCCTGCGAGTCTGGGGAGCCCAGGCCAGCTATCTGCGCCGCTACCGAGCCGGTCTGCTGGAGTTCGTGGACTCGGCTCTCATCGCGCTTCTGCTGGTCTTTTGCATCCTGCGCCCGTTTGTCATCCAGGCCTTCTACATCCCTTCCGGCTCCATGGAGAACACCTTGCTGGTCAATGACCGCATCCTGGTCAACAAGTTCATCTACTTCTTCCAGGAGCCGCGCCACGGTGACATCGTTGTCTTTCGCGCGCCGCGCCAGGCTTCCCCGGACAAGAAGGACTTCATCAAGCGGGTCGTAGGCCTGCCGGGCGACCGTATTTCGGTGCATGACGGCAAGCTATGGCGCAACGGGCAGCCCATTGATGAGCCGTACATCAGGGAGGCTCCGGACTACGTCTGGCCAGAGACGGGAGGCGAGGTGACGGTGCCGGCGGGCGCTCTGCTGGTGATGGGTGACAACCGGAACTTCTCCAACGATAGCCACAAGTGGGAGATGCCCGGGCCGGACGGGACCATGCAGCCGGCTCCGTTCCTGCCACGAGAGAACGTGCTGGGCCGCGCCATGGTGATCTTCTGGCCGCTCACTCGGTTGCGGATCCTGCACTGAGGGAACCTCGCCGTTGCCTCTGGGGTTACTACTACTGACAGACGGTACGAAGGGCCTCTACCACCATAGCCCGAGGATGTTGTATACTAACGTAGTAGCTGGCCGCCCTGCCGGACGGGGGACGGGGAGTGCGTTTGCCGCTTGCAGACGCATCCAGGCTTGGGTACTGGGTGCCAGAGCAGACCCGGCTGGCATCGGTGCCCGGCGGCCGGACAATGCACATCGGAAAGGGGGCACCCTATGATCCTGCTGCGCGGCCTCTGGTCGCTGTTCGTCGCGGCCGTGACTCTGGTTGGGGTCATCGTGGGCAAGCTGACCTTCAACGCACTGGAGCCGCGGCTTATCGGACTGAACCTGTCCCAGTTCCAGGAGATGTCGTTTCAGATCGGTTTGCTGGCTGTTGGGGGGCTCATCGGATTCCTGTTCTCGCTGTATGCCTTCCGCGCACTTGTCTCCTTCATCAACCGACTCGAGAGTGTCTCGCTGCTGGACAAGGTGGCAGCGTCTATCGGCGTGCTGCTGGGGCTGGTGGTGGCGCTGTTGGCCACTGCCCCTATCGCCGAGGTGAACTTCGGGCTTCCCATCCGCATCTTTGCGAGTGTGGTCTGTGTCATCCTGGGCGTGGGTTTCGCGGTCAGCGCCAAGGAACAGATCGTCTACGTTTTCCCAAGCCTGTCCATGCGCACGCCGATCGCCGAAGAGCAGGTCCCGGCCCGCGCCAAGATGCTCGACACCAACATCATCATTGACGGTCGCATCGCCGACATCTGCAGCACAGGGTTTCTGGAGGGCGTCATCCTGGTGCCGGGTTTCGTGCTGCGGGAACTGCACCAGATCGCGGACTCACCCGATGGGCTCAAGCGAGCGCGTGGTCGCCGAGGTCTTGAGGTCCTCAACCGCCTGAAGAAGATCCCCACCGTGGATGTGCGGGTGTTTGACAACTACCCGCCTTCGGATCAGCCGACCGAGGACGTGGATGTGCGGCTGGTGAAGCTGGCATTGGAGCTTGGGGCCTCAGTCGTCACCAATGACTACTCGGTCAACGAGATCGCGCAACTGCACGGCGTGCGCGTGCTGAATGTGAACGAGCTCGCCGGCGCCATGCGCCCCGTCTACCTGCCGGGCGAGGAGATCGTGGTGACCATTGTCAAGGAGGGTAAGGAGCCTGGCCAAGGTGTGGCCTACCTTGACGACGGCACCATGGTGGTCGTGGAGAAGGCGGCTCGCCACGTGGGCCAGATGGTTCCCGCTGTCGTCACCAGTGCCCTGCAGACCTCCGCTGGCAAGATGATCTTTAGCGACCTGGTCACGGACGAGACGGAGCAGCAGAACGCCCGCGAGAGCAAGGGGCGCCGGTGAAGGGAGACGCGGCCGCGCTCGTTGTGGCTGCGGGGGCCGGCCGCCGCTTTGGTGGCGACATACCGAAGGTCTTCGTGCCCTTGGCCGGGGCACCCATCCTGGCCTGGTCGCTCCGGGTCTACGGGGCACACCCCGGCATTTCCCAGGTCTGTGTGGTAGTCAGCCAGCCTTATGTGCAGCGGGCCGAGTGCCTTTGTGCCCGCGAACTACAGATCCCCTGGCAGGTCATTGAGGGGGGGCCGCAACGCCGGGACTCCGTCCGCCGAGGTCTGTTGGCTCTGAGCGGAGAGGCACCTGAGCTGGTCTCCATCCACGATGGTGCCCGTCCCCTGCTCTCTCCGGAGACCATCACGGATGGCCTTCGTGTCGCTCGTCTCTGCGGGGCAGCCGTCGCCGCCTACCCGTCCCGTGACACCGTGAAGCGCGTCTGCCGAGCTCCCGTGGTGAGCGAGACCCTCGACCGGTCCTGCATCTACCTCGCCCAGACGCCGCAGACCTTCCGGTTTGAGCTCATCCTTGCAGCCCATCGGCGGGCCGAAGAGGAGGGCTGGGAGGTGACGGATGACGCCATGCTCCTGGAGCGCCTGGGGCACGAGGTGCGCGTCAGCGAGGGCCATCCGGGCAACCTGAAGATCACCGTACCCGACGACTTGGCGTGGGCCGAATGGCGGCTGACACCCAAACACCCGTGCACCCCGCGGGTTGGTTTCGGTTTCGATGTGCATCGCCTGGTGGAAGGACGCGCCCTGCGGATCGGGGGCATCACGGTACCCCACGACCGAGGACTGCTCGGACACTCTGACGCTGACGTGGCGCTCCACGCCGTCTGCGACGCGCTGTTGGGGGCGGCAGCACTGGGTGACATTGGGCAACACTTTCCTGACACCGATCCCTCTTACCTGAACGCTGACAGCCGGGAGCTGACGCGGCAAGTGGCCGCCCTGGTAAGAGCCAGCGGCTGGACGGTAGGCAACGTAGACGTGACGGTGATCGCAGAGCAGCCCCGCCTCGCTTCCTACATTCCGGCGATGCGAGACGCTACGGCGCTGGTGCTGGGCTGCACGCCCGCGGCGGTCAGTTACAAGGCGACAACAACCGAAGGTCTGGGTGCTGTGGGTGCCCATGAGGCCATTGCGGCCCAGGCTGTGGCCTGTCTCTGGCCGCAGCAGCCCGGGACCCAGACTGACCAGGAGGCATGAAGTTGCGCGGCACACTGAGTGAGAAGATCCTGGCGGCCCATCTCGTGGAGGGGGAGCTGGTTCCCGGCCAGGAGATCGGCTTGCGCATTGACCAGACACTGACGCAGGATTCCACCGGTACCATGGCCTATCTGCAACTGGAGGCCATTGGCGTCCCGCGGGTCAGGACCGAGCTCTCCGTGGCCTACGTGGATCACAACACCTTGCAGGCCGGGCCAGAGAGCGCGGATGACCATCGGTATCTCCAGACCGTGGCGGCCAAGTACGGTGTCTTCTTCTCCCGCCCGGGCAACGGCATCTGCCACCAGGTTCACCTCGAGCGTTTCGGCGTCCCCGGCAAGACACTGCTGGGGTCCGACAGCCATACACCAACAGCGGGCGGCATTGGCATGCTGGGGATTGGCGCCGGTGGCCTCGATGTGGCGTGCGCCATGGCGGGCGCGCCCTACCACATTGCCTGCCCCAGTGTGATCGGTGTTCGTCTCGTCGGGCAACTCGGCGACTGGGTGTCTGCCAAAGACATCATCCTGGAGGTTCTCCGACGGCTGACGGTCCGAGGGGGGGTGGGGCGACTGGTGGAGTATTTCGGGCCGGGGGTAGCCGGTCTGAGCGTGCCCGAACGGGCGACCATTACCAACATGGGCGCGGAACTGGGAGCCACCTCATCCATCTTCCCCAGTGACGAGCGAACGCGTGAGTTCCTCGCAGCCGAGGGCCGAGACAGCTCCTGGGTGCCCCTGGCTGCAGAGGCCGACGCTGCCTACGAGGATGTGCTGGAGATTGACTTGAGCAGCCTGGAGCCGCTGGTGGCGACGCCGCACAGCCCCGACGCCGTGGTTCCTGTCGGCGAACTGGTGGGGCGGCGAGTCGACCAAGTGTGTATCGGTAGTTGCACCAACTCATCCTATCGGGACATGATGCTGGTAGCGGAGGTACTCCGCGGCCGCCGGGTCAGCCCTTCCACAAGTCTCACCATCTCTCCCGGGTCGCGCCAGGTGCTCAGCATGCTGGCGCGCAATGGGGCCTTGGCGGACATGATTGCGGCAGGCGCAAGAGTGCTGGAAGCGGCGTGCGGCCCATGCATCGGCATGGGGCAGGCACCCGTTACTGACGGCGTATCCCTGCGGTCGTTCAACCGCAACTTCGAAGGACGCAGCGGCACGCCGGGGGCGCAGGTCTATCTGGCCTCGCCGGAGGTCTGTGCCACGGCGGCGGTGGCCGGCGTCTTCGCCGATCCGCGAGAGTTGGGGCCGGCGCCAGCGATAGCCCTGCCAGCGCGTTTCGAGATAGATGATAGCATGATCCTGCCGCCGGCGCCCGAAGGCGCGGACGTGGAGATCGTCCGCGGACCGAACATCAAGCCTATCCCCACGCGCGGCCCACTGTCTGACGTGGTTGAGTTCGAGGTCCTCCTGAAGGTCGGCGACAACATCACAACCGACCACATCTCGCCGGCTGGAGCCAAGTACCTCCCCCTGCGGTCCAACGTTCCTGCCCTGGCGGAGCATGTGTTCGAGAGCATTGACCCGGGCTTTGCCGCCCGTGCTCTGGAGAAAGGCGGCGGCGCGGTGGTCGGCGGGGCGAACTACGGTCAGGGCTCCAGCCGCGAACACGCCGCCATGTGTCCCCTGCACCTGGGCGTTCAGGCCGTGTTGGCCAAGTCGTTCGCGCGCATACACAAGGCCAACCTGGTCAACTTCGGCATCCTGCCGCTGGAGATTGACGAGGCGGACTACGAGAGCCTGTCTGTTGGTGACGTCCTGCGCATCGAGGGAGCCCAAGCGGCCGTGGAAAGTGGCACCGCCACGGTGCATAACCTGACGCAGCAGAAGAGCTTCACAGCCGCTCTCAGGCTCTCGCCCCGCGAGGCAAAGGTGCTGCAGGCTGGCGGCACGCTGAACTATGTACGGCAGTCGCAGCTCTGACGAGAGGCTCCCTGAACTTCAGTAGAGCAGATAGGGGGCCCGCTCGGCCAGGAAACGGCTGACCTCGGGCTCCCACTGGGCCACGATCGCCTGCCAGCTGTCGCCGGCCCCGATACGGTCCACCGCCGACTGGCTGCCCAGCAGGTGCAGGAGGCGACGGTGATCGAAGTGCTCCGGCCACAGGCGGCGCAGTACCAGCGCGATCTGGACTGCCGCGGTTACGGGCCGGAAGCGCTCCCAGTCGTGCAGGCAGATCGAGACGCCCCGACACTCCTGTCCCGCAAACTCTCGCCCGCGAGGCGTGAAGGCGGCGGGCACAAAGGCCAGACCCGCGATCCCGGCTGCGTTCAGCTCCCGCGCCAGTACCACATCATCCATCCACGGGGCGCCCAGCAGCTCGAAGGGGTTATCCGTTCCACGCCCGACCGACAGGTCGCAAAACTCCAGGGTACCGATCGCCGGATAAAGCACGGTCTGGGTAAGAGTCCGCAGGTTCGGCGAAGGGGCCACCCAGGGCTGGCCGGTCTCGTAGAACCACATCGAGCGCTGCCAGCCAGCACAAGGCACTACGTGAAGCTCTGCTCCAATACCATATCTGTCATTGGCCCAGCGGGCGATCTCTGCTGAGGTCAGGCCATGGCGAAGCGGGAAGGGATGCCAGGCCGAGAGCTTGCTGAAGGGCTGGTCAAGAACCGGGCCCTCGACAAGGTCACCACGCAGCGGGTTGGGGCGGTCGAGTACCCAAACGGGTATTCCGGCCCGGGCCGCGGCCTCCAGACAGTGGGTCATGGTAGTCGGGTATGTATAGAAGCGCACACCGACGTCAGCGATGTCATAGACCAGCGCGTTGAGGCCAGCCAGCATCTGGGGTGTGGGGCGCTGCTGCTGACCGTAGAGGCTGTAGATGGGCAGGCCCGTGCTGCCGTAAAGGCCCGATTCCACTGGCTCGTCCAGTTGTCCCTGAAGCCCGTGTTCGGGCGAGAAAAGGGCGGTGAGGCTGCAACCGGAGGCCATCATCAGGTCAATGAGGTGTCGCCTCCTCACGTCCACTGCTGAATGGTTGCAGATTACCCCGAGCTGTCGGCCTCGCAGCGCGTCAAACCCCTCTGCCGCCAGTACGTCAAGCCCGCTCAGCACAGCCGGTCCATCGCTCATCGGCGCCGTCGCCTCCACAGGTAATCCAACGGATACTTACGACCCATGCGACAGTTGCGGCACAAGGGGAGTTCCTTCAGCTCGCCCCGCGCATGCCGGTGGCGAAGCGCCGTGAGAGGCTCACCATGCCAGATCTCCTGCAAAGGCGTCTGCCCCGCGTTACCCAGACCATGACTGGCATTGACATCGTAGCAGCATAGACCCACTTCGCCACCGGCCCCGACGGCCATAGTATCCCAGAGATACCCGCAGTTGAGGTAGAGGAACTGCCGGCGGCGGTTGGGGGCCTCGAGTTCGGGCTCACAGACCTGCCCTGCCCAGTCGGTATAGGGCTTCAGCTCCACCCGCGCATGCGGGATGCCTGCCAGGTGCTTTTCCCAGCGTCGGAGGCAGGCCCCCAGCTCCGGCCGCGTGGTCCGGGTGACGATGACCTGGATGGCAATGGTCGGGAACTCCCGTGGGTGGCGACGACCGAGGGCCAGCAGGCGCTCGACATTGGCCGCCACCTGCTCAAAGACGCCGCCCTCGCGCATGGTCGCGTAGGTCTCCGGGCTGCTGCCGTCCACCGACAGACCGAGCCACGTCAGCGGTGAGTCCAGCAGGCCTTGCGCCAGTTCACTGTCCAAGAGGGTGGCGTTGGTGCTCAGGCACAACCCCCGCACTGCGCTGCGCAAGTGACCACGCCGACGGAGGTTGGGCAGCCGCCGCCCCGCTCGCTCCAGGAAGCCCAGCAGATCCGGATGGAGGAGAGGCTCACCGAACCAATGGAGCGCCACGAAATCCACCATGTCACGGCGGTCATGCTCCGCGATCTGATCCAGCAGGCTGTCGAACAGAGCCCGCGGCATATCCTGGGCCCGCCGGGTCATGCTCCCTCGCGGGCACATTCGGCACCGAAGGTTACAGCGGCTGGTGCTCTCGATGACGAGGCTCCGCGGGAAGTCCCGGAGTTTACGGTAACGCGCGCTGTGATAGGCCCGCGCCACGAGGGGATTGGTCAGACGCGCCCAGGCCGCCTGCTCGGTCACCGAGATCGCGCCTCACACCGGGTTGTTGCAGTACTCCGCGCGCAGAGCGGCCACCGCGATGACGTTGTAGATGTCATCGGGTGTGGCACCACGGGACAGGTCGAGACCGGTGCGGGCCAGCCCTTGTACCAGCGGACCATACGCCCCCGCGTTGCACAGACGCTGCACGATCTTGTAGGCGATGTTGCCCGCGTCCAGATCGGGGAAGATCAGGACATTGGCCTTCCCCCGTATCCGGCTTCCTGGGAGTTTCGTCAGCGCCACCTCGGGCACCAGTGCGGCGTCCACCTGCATCTCTCCCTCGATCACCACGTCAGGTGCCTTCTCCTGCGCCAGCCGGGTCGCGGTCCTGACCTTGTCCACGTCAGGGTGCTCAGCGCTACCGGCTGTGGAGAAGGATAGCATGGCAACCAGAGGTTCGGTCTCCATGTAGAGACGGGCGCTCTCGGCGGTGGTGATGGCGATATCCGCGAGCTGCTCGGCAGTCGGGTTCGGCATCACCCCGGCGTCAGCGAAGAGGAAGACCCCATCTACGCCCATGTGCTTCTGAGGCGTCTCCATGATGAACGAACTGGAGACGGTGCTGATACCAGGGGCGCACTTCACAATCTGCAGCAGTGGCCGCAAGACTGCCGCGGTGGAGTTCGCCGCACCCGCAACAGTGGCGTCAAGGTCGCCCAACTTGAGCAGACATGCGGCGCAGTACAGGGGGTCGAGTACCTGTTCCCACGCCGCGTCTTCGGTCACGCCCTTGTCCTTCCGCAACTGGTAGAACAGCTCCGCGCAGCGCCGGCGCACGCTGTCCTCAGCGGGGTCAATGCAGGCAATCCCGTCCAGACTGGTCGAACACTCGCTGGCGGCTGCAGCCATCTGATCAAGCGGGCCCACGAGTACGGGCCGGGCCAGTCCTTCGTCGAGTGCACGGCGAGCGGCAATGATCGTTCGCGGATCACCGACCTCGGGCAGGCCGACGGCCTTCTGCAAGGCTGCTGCCCGGGCACGGATGGATCCCATCACGTCTGGCATGGTGTTCATCTCCCCAAATTGGATAGTTAAGCCGAAAGCTGGGCCCGAGCGCGCTGTCGCCCCGACATGGCCGATCGGAGCCCCATCAGCGGAGATCGTGGCTCCGCGGCGTCAAAGCGATAGGCCAAGGACGCGGACGGGGTTGTCCCAGTACACCATCTGCTCCTCCTCCGGCGCCATCGCTGCGTCAGCGTAGCTGCCAAGGACGAACGCCGGGTCAAGGAGGTCCATGTCCGTTCCGAAAAGCACCTGCTCAGGGCCGCACAGGTCCAGGGCACGCCGCACTCTGCCGGCGCCTGCCCAGCTTGAGCAGAACTCCAGGTACAGATTGGGGTGCCGCGCCGCCATGCGAGCGGCCTCCTGGTACGCGCCGCCACAGGCGTGAGCCATGATGATGGCTAACCCGGGATACCGCTCGGCGTAGCGCCCTATCCACTCTATGGCGTCCGGGCCATCACTGTGGATCTTCACCACACGCGCGCGCTGAGCCACCTCGGCCATCAGGTCCTGCATCCGCTGGTCACCGTTGGTCGTCGCGGAGTAGCCGGCATGGATCTTGACGCCCACGAAGCCGGCGAGCGGCAGGTATCTCTCCATCTCCGCGATGGACTCCCGGAGCTGACGGGGATTGCAGTAGACGTATCCCAGGAGTTCCTCATGCTCCGAGACGGCACGGGCCACTTCGGCATTGCCTCCATGCATGTCATAGCACAGGGCCAGCACCGAAGAGATGGCCACCCGCACGATGTCGTGCCGGTGGCACAACCGCAGCAGGTTCTCGGCCGTACCCCCCGGGATAGGGAAGTTCCAGACGCCGAGGTGGCCGTGAACATCGATCTTTCTCAAGGCGCCGCCTCCCGCCCGAGAAACCGCAGCACATTGCCGGCAAAGAAAGCTTCCCGCTGCCGCGGCGTAAAGTCGGCATGTACCCCCATAAGATAAGCGGGCTCAAATGCGACCTCGGGGCTGTTGGAGCCGAAGACGAGTTGCTCAAAGCTGGCATGCTGCCCCATGGTCTCCAGCGTGCCAGGGGTGTCCACCAGGTGACACTCTGCGAAAACGTTCGGGCAATGCGCCATGACTGCCGCCGTCTCGCCATTGCACCAGTACCCCGCCCCCACAATCAGGATATTCGCGCCATAGGGCGCCACCCGCTCCCCAATGAGCGTCTGCTGCCCGGGGCCGCCTGCGGGCAGGATGATCGGCAATCCCACCTCCGCGATCATTTCGCAGAGATCCAGAAACGGCCGAAAGACGATGGGCCAGCCCTGCACGTCGGGGAAGAAGCGGAAGGCGACACAGCCGGCCTCGGCACAACGCGTGACTTCATCCCTGCAACCGATGAGGCGCCGCGGATCAATGGTCGCCACCGGCCACAATCGCGGGTTGGCGCGGCAGACGGCAATGGTCTCATCGTTGCCGGTAAGGAAGTCGTAGTCCCGTCCACGCCGGCTATAGGTCAGGGCCAGATCTACGCTGTGCTGGTCCAGGACGGCGAGCAGGCGGGGAAGGGTGTAGTCGGTGTCATCCGTGGCCGAGAGGCCGAAGCTGGTGTTGGCGTCAATCAGCATCCCGGGTTCCCCAATGGCCCCCCGACCTTCGCAGGGCGGCGACCACGGCACTCCCTACTTGTGCGGTAGTGCCGGTTCCACCGGCGTCCGGGGTGCGCGTTTGTCCGCCGGCTACCACCCTGGCGACCGCTTCTTCGACAGCCGCAGCGGCTTCCCCTTCCCCGAGATGCCGCAGCAGCATCGCCCCCGACAGGATGGCGGCAACCGGGTTGGCGCAGCCCCGGCCAGCGATGTCCGGAGCGCTGCCGTGAGGGGGCTCAAACATGCTGGGCCCGGTAAGAGAGTAGTTGGCGCCGGGTGCAAAACCAAGCCCCCCCACCAGCGCCGCGGCGAGGTCGGTCAGGATGTCGCCGAAGATGTTGCCAGCTACCACCACGTCGAAGCGCTGGGGCTCAGTTACAAACCGCATGGCCATAGCGTCAACATTCTGCCACTCAGCACCAACATCGGGGTATGCGGCAGCAACCTCCGCAAAGATGTCGTCCCACAGCTTCATGCCAAAGGCCATCGCGTTGGTCTTGGTGGCGCTGCTAACCAGACGTCGCCCCCCTCGCTGGCAAGCCAGAACGAAGGCATACTGCATGACCCGGCGACAACCGGCCTCCGAGTAGACGCCCGTCTGCAGCGCAATCTCCCGGGAGCGCGCAAACGTTGGACGAAGATGACGGACGGCCTCAAACTGGCGGTCTCCCGGTTGGTAGCGCCCCCCCAGACCCACGTAGAGGCACTCCGTGGCCTCACGCACGACGACGAAGTCGACCTCCTGCGGCTGCACATGTTTCAGCGGGAAGGGCGCACCCGGCAGGGGCCTGACCGGCCGCACGTTGGCGAACTGCTCGAACCCGAATCGGATCGCCAGGACCAGGTCGCGAACTCCAACCTCTTCGGGTACCTGGCCGGGAAGGCCTACCGCTCCCAGATAGATGGCGTCAAAGTCGTGGAGGATGGACAGGCCGTCAGGGGGCATGACGTGCCCGGTCTGCAGGTAGTACCCGCAGCCCCACGGGAAGTGCTCCCACTCCAGCCCAAAGCCGAAATGCTCTCCGGCGGCAGAGAGCACTCGTATGCCTTCTTCGATAACCTCAGGCCCGATGCCGTCACCGGGGATCACGGCCACGCGGTAGACCGCCATCGGGTTACTCCGGTAACTGGTAGTTGGGGGCTTCTTCCGTAATGCTGATGTCGTGGACGTGGCTTTCCTGCAGTCCCGCCGCGGTGATACGGTAGAAGACGGCCTTCTCCTTGAGCTCCTGGATGGTGCGCACGCCGCAGTAGCCCATACCCGCGCGGAGCCCCCCGATAAGCTGATGAACGACAGCAGACAATGGGCCCTTGTACGGCACTCGTCCCTCGATGCCCTGGGGCACCAGATCCTCCACCCGCTGAGCCGAGAGGCCGTAACGGTCGCCGCCATCGGGACGCGAAGCCATGGCGCCGACCGACCCCATACCACGGTACTGCTTGTAGGTGCGTCCTCGATAGAGCACGGTGTCTCCGGGCCCTTCCTCGGTGCCGGCGAAGAGCGAGCCGATCATCACGCTGTCGGCGCCGGCCCCGATGGCTTTGGTAATATCGCCAGAGTACTTGATGCCACCATCGGCGATGGCCGGCACCCCCTTCTCGCGACAGGCGACCACAGAGTCGGCGATGGCGGTGATTTGTGGCACACCGGCTCCCGCCACGATACGGGTGGTGCAGATGGAACCGGGGCCGATGCCGATCTTGACGGCGTCGGCGCCGGCAGCGATGACGTCACGAGCCCCCTCTGTCGTGGCCACATTGCCGCCGATAACGGGGATGGCGAAGTTCTCCTTGATGGCTGTGATGGTCTGAAGGACGCCCTCCGAGTGTCCGTGGGCGCTGTCCACGCACACGATATCCACTCCGCGCTCTACCAGTGCCGCCACGCGCTCCATGGTGTCTGGCCCGCATCCGACGGCGGCAGCGACCCGCAGACGCCCCAACTCATCCTTGCACGCGGCCGGGTACTTGGCAACCTTCTCGATGTCCTTGATCGTGATCAGGCCCAGGAGGTTGGACTCATCGTCCACCACAGGCAGCTTCTCGATACGGTGCCGATGGAGAATCGCCTTGGCTTCCTCGAGGGTGGTGCCTTCGCGAGCAGTGACCAGGTCCACCGAGGTCATCGCCTCGGACACCGGCTTGTCCAGATTGGTCTCGAAGCGCAAGTCACGGTTGGTGAGTATGCCAACGAGCCTACGGCCGACGGTGATAGGCAGGCCACTGATCCGGTACTTGCTCATCAGGGCCAGCGCTTCACCGACCTTGTTGTCCGGCGCCAGTGTGACCGGATCAACAATCATCCCACTCTCTGAGCGCTTCACGCGATCTACCTCGACCGCCTGCGCCTCGATGGACATGTTGCGGTGAATCACACCGATTCCGCCTTCGCGGGCCAAAGCGATGGCCATGCTGGACTCGGTAACCATGTCCATGGCGGCGGAGAGGATGGGGATGTTGAGCCGGATGCTGGCGGTGAGCTGGGTGCTCACATCCGTATCGGCCGGCAGGACGCTGCTGCGCGCCGGCACCAGGATCACGTCATCGAAGGAAAGCGCTGTTCGCTCGAAGCGGTCTGACACACTACTCACCTCTGGACACAGGACCAGCCATCGAAACTACCGGGAACGGCCCCGGTACTCCCGGCTACAGCTCCTCGACCGGCACTTCGCCCACGATCTCCAGGCCCTGCCAGATTAGCTCGCCGAAGACCTCCGGGTAATTGAGCCACTGCAGCTTGCCGGGATCCCGGGCACCGCTGATGAAAACCGGCACGTCCCGGGTCAGGCCCAGTTCGGGCACCTCGCGCACCACCGCTTTCCGCAACGGGGGCAGGGGCTTCCTGTACATCGGGTTGCGCACCCACCGCGGCTGACCATCACCGTGCAGCAGATAGTAGGCGAACCCACGCGCCTCCTCGACCTTGCCATAGACAGAGGAGAAGTCGCTGGACACCCAGTTATCCATCACGAGAGCGCCGGGGCGAGTGTTGATGGTGACATGCCCATAGTTGGGTGGCATGATCACCTTGTCGCCCGGGTTGCCTTCGACGATGATGGCATCCTCGACCTCAACCTCGTCCGGACCCAGGTTGATGTCATTGACCCTTTGCAGCAGGTAGAGCGCGGTTCCCTCCAGCACCTCGTAGACCTCAGGCCACGACACCCCGCTGTGGGGCTTGTAGGGGTGGTAGTGTCCCGAGGTCTTCATGAATTCGCGACCGAAGTTGCAGCCCCGGAAGACACTGATGTCGTACCGAAGATGGGCTGTCTGCTTGAGGTCCGGCAGGCTCTTCAGACCGAGATCGCGCATCATCCAGTAGATGATCTCCGGCAGCTCGCACTCCGGGTCCAACAGGACGCGGCGCATCTGATCGGCGGACCGTGTGCCGTAGAGCGGATCGCGAACCTCCGGACCAAAGGCGATGTGCAGCGAACCAGGGTCAAGCTTCACCGGAATCCCGGCTAGACTGGACAGATCTTTCATGGGGACCTCCACAGAAACAGCGATGCAAGAAGATAACAGGGACTTGCATATTAACCCACGCCGGCGTTTGCTGCAAGCACGATGGGGTGTGGGTTGCGGCGAGGCAGGCGGTACTTCGTGCGGCTGACAAGTGCTGGCAGTCGCCAGGAAACCGGCAGTAGACGGGATCGTTCCGCGGAGAAGAGGGTGTAAGTGGCCGTGGGTTCACTGGACTTCGGCGGTCGGCAGCACGCGGCCCTGCGGTTACCGTGGCCGTCAGACGCAGGACGCCCCCCGGCCTTCGCCGGTGCCTGATCAGGCGGAGCCCGCCGCTGCGTCGCAGGGGGCGAAGAGCAGCGCGGCCGCACCGATGACGCCCGCGGCATAGCCGAGGCTGGCGCAGACAATGGGAGTAGCCTTGGCCGACAGCATCGCGGTCCGCTGGTAGCTGCGGCGAGTGGGCTCCAGCAACCTCTCCCCCATCTCGGCGACGCCGCCGCCCAGCACGATGACGTCGGGGTCCCAGAGGTTGGCGGCATTGCCCAGGGCCAGGCCGAGCCAGCCCGCCGCCTCATCAACGATCCGCCCGGCCGTAGCGTCACCCTCCAGTGCCAACTGCGCCACCTCGCGTCCCGTGATGTGCTGGCCCAGACCGGCCAGCCGTCCTTCGCGCCCCAGGGCACTGCCCGAAGCCAGGGCCTCCAGGCACCCCTCCTTGTCACACGTGCAGGGCGGGCCGTCGGGCTTGACGACGCAGTGGCCGAGCTCCCCGGCGATGCTGTGAGCGCCGTGGTGGACCCTCCCGGCGAGCACGAGCGCGCCGCCGATGCCCGTGCCGATGTTCACGTAAAGGACGCTCCTGTGGCCACACCCAGCCCCGAAAAGCGCCTCCGCGAGGCCGCCACAGTTTGCATCATTGTCCAGCATCGCGGGGAGGCCCAACCCCTCGGCCAGTTGTTGCGCCAGCTTGAGGCCGGTCTCCCAGCCCCCGACGTGATGGGACATCACGATGGATTGGTCACCATAGTCCACAGGTCCCCCGAAGCCTACCCCGACACCCAGCAAGTCGTGCCCGCCGCGCCGGGCGCGTTCGGCCAGCTCCAGCGTTAGCCTACGCAGAACATTGGTGGCGGCAGGACCATCCGGCGGAGTGCTTTCCTGCGCATGTGCCAGCAAGGCTCCCCTGGTGTCTACCAAGCCGGCTGAGAGACGCGTCCCGCCGACATCCAGGCCGATGGCGCAAGCGGTCAAGGCACGCTCCTCCGCGCGAAGCTGATGAGGCCGAGACCCAGGGCCATGGCCGTGGCCGCCCCCCCCAACACCACCCAGACCCGTACGGCCACGGTCCCTGCCGGTCCCAGTCCCTGGTCCACGGCTTGCAGGTTGTCGGGCCAGCCGGCCAGCACGGACAGGGTCAGATACCGCACCGCCAGGGCCACGCCGGATACGTAGGCCAGGGCGCCGATTCTCTCCAGCGGACTGCGGCCGGCCAGCCACGCCCCGCTAAGCAGGACCACGCCGACGGCGACCTGACTGCCCTGTCCCGCCGAGACCAGCCAGTCCGGCCCCTTTCTCAGGGCCTCCGCCAGTGCCTCCGAGGACGGCGGGGATGAGAAACCCAGCAGCCGCCAGCTGTACAGCACCAGCAGGCCCAGCAGGTGCCCCAGCGCCATGCCAAAGGCGCTCAGGCCAGCCATGAGAGCGCCGTGGGTGCGTCCAGTCCGCCGGCGTGCCGCCATCTGCGCCTCTCCGTCCCCTACAGCATCCCCCGAAACAGGCGCATCTGCTCTTCCATGCGTGCCTGCTCGGTCTCGTACTCCCGCAGACGGTCCCGCTCGCCCTGCACGACCTCCGGCCTGGCGTTGGCCACGAACTTCTCGTTCGCCAGCTTGCTCCGCGCTTTCTCGCAAAGACCGGCAAGCTCCGTCAAGCGTTTCTCGAGCCTGCCAAGCTCCGCCGCGGGGTCTATCATGCCCTCCAAAGGCAAGAAGACTTCCACACCAAGAGCGGTGGCCGTGAGAGCTTTGGCGGGCGCGATGCCGTCAGGCGCCAGGTACTCGATCTCCGACAGGCGGGCCAGCGCCCGAACCCCCGGTTCCAGCTCGCGCAGCGCGGCCAGATCATCTGCAGGGCCTCGCACCGCCACGGTGATCCTTTGCTGCGGTGGCAGGCTCACGGACATGCGCAGGGACCGAATCGTGTTGGTCACCTCCACCACCATGGCCATTGCCGATTCCGCCTGCGGATCAAGCTGGTCCTCGGCTGCAACGGGATACGACTGAAGCGCAACAGGCCCTTTGCCGGGGTACAGGCGCTGCCAGATCTCCTCGGTGATGAAGGGCATAAAGGGATGCAGTGAGCGCAGGATGCCAGACAGCAGCTTCTCCAGCAGCCCACGCGCCTTCTGTGCCCGTACCGGATCGTCACCGTACAGGTCGGTCTTGCTGAGTTCGACGTACCAGTCACAGAACTCGGTCCAGACGTACTCATAGAGCAGTTCTGCGGCCCGAGCGAGGTCATACCGCCGCAGGGCTGCGTTGGTCTCAGCGAACACGGAGGCCTGGCGGGAGAGAATCCATCGGTCGGCCAGGGACAGATCCGTCGGTAGCCCTTCCGGAGCTCTCTCCGCCAGGTTCATGATCACGAAACGCGAGGCATTCCAGAGCTTGTTGCAGAAGTTGCGCGCCCCTACCAGGCGGTCCTCATGGTAGGTCAGGTCCTGGCCGTGAGTGATAAGCTGGATAAGGGCAAAGCGCAGGGCATCGGCGCCGTACTTCTCGATTAGCTCGATGGGGTCAATGTTGTTTCCCAGACTCTTGCTGATCTTGCGGCCCTTCTCGTCGCGCACCAGACCATGGATGAAGACCTCGTGGAAAGGTTTCTCCCCCACCAGTTCCATGCCCATCATGATCATCCGGGCGACCCAGAAGAAGATAATGTCATAGCCCGTGACGAGAACGGAAGTGGGATACCAATAGTCCAGTTCCGGCGTCTGCTCTGGCCAGCCCAGGGTGGAGAAGGGCCACAGCGCCGACGAGAACCAGGTATCAAGGACATCAGGGTCAGGCCGCAGCGGCCCCCCACAACCCGGACAGGCGCTCGGATCCTCTCGCGAGCATACCATGTTCTCGCAGGCATCGCAGTACCACACTGGTATGGGATGTCCCCACCAGAGCTGCCGTGAAATGGGCCAGTCGCGTATGTTCTCCAGCCAGTCCGTGTACACTTTGGCCCACCGCTCCGGCACGAAACGGACCCCGCCTGACCGCACCACAGCGAGGCCTTTCTCCGCCAGCGGCGCCATCCTCAGGAACCACTGGGTCGAAACCAGGGGCTCCACGACCGTGTCGCACCGTTGGCAATGGCCCACCGAGTGCGCGTGGTCCTCGATGCGCTCCAGGAGCCCCTGGGCTTCCAGGTCGGCCACTACCTGTCGGCGGCACTCGTAGCGGTCCAGGCCGGCGTACTGCCGCGTCTCGGCGGTCATGGTGCCGTCTTCGGCGATGACCACGACGCTGGGTAGAGAGTGACGGGAGGCGATGTCAAGGTCGTTGGGGTCGTGAGCCGGCGTCACTTTCACGGCGCCGGTTCCAAACTCCGGGTCCACCGCCTCATCGGCTACGACGGGTATCTCCCGCTCCATGAGCGGCAGGCGCAGGGTCTTGCCGATGAGGGCTTGATAGCGGGTATCGCCGGGGTGCACTGCTACCGCCGTATCCCCCAGCATCGTCTCAGGGCGGGTGGTCGCGACGACTAGGCCCGGTCCGCCGTCAGCCTGCGGGTAGCGAATGTACCAGAGCTTGCCGGCGTGGTCGGCATGCTCCACTTCGAGGTCTGACAGCCCCGTGGCGCACCGTGGGCACCAGTTGATCATATAAGCGCCCCGGTAGATGAGTCCTCGCTCATAGAGGGTCACGAACGCCTCGCGCACCGCTCGGGCGCACTGAGCATCCAGGGTGAAACGCTCCCGACGCCAGTCCATTGACCCCCCGAGCCGCTTCAACTGCTGCACGATATGCCCGTGGTGGCGGTTCTTGACCTCCCAGACGCGCTTGACGAACTCCTCGCGGCCGAGGTCGTGGCGGGTCAGGCCTTCGTCGGCCAGAAGCCTCTCGGTGACGTTCTGGGTGGCAATGCCAGCATGGTCGGTGCCGGGCAGCCACAAGGCGCCGTAGCCCAGCATCCTCCGCCATCTTACCAGCAGGTCCTGGATGGCGTTGTCCAGAGCGTGGCCCATGTGCAGGACCCCGGTGACATTCGGGGGGGGAATGACGATGCAGAAAGGCTCCTTCGCGGGGTCAGGCTCAGAGTCGCACACACCCTCGCGCAACCAGTACTCGTAGATGCGCTGTTCGACATCCCGAGCCTCATAGGCTTTGGGCATCTCTGTTGCCATCAGGACAGCTCCTTGTCGGGGCAAGCAAAGAGCCTCTCACCCCATCTGGGACGAGAGGCCTGTGGGCTCCCGCGGTACCACCCAGGTTCCCTGCCAGGGCAGGGCCCTCGACTGCTGTATCGGGCAGACCCGGCTCCAGCTAGCAGCGGGCGACAGCCCGCAGGCTCACCGGAGCGGCTCGGGGACGACCTTCAGCGGGGGCCCATGCCGACACTCTCACCCTCTCGTCGGCTCTCTCAGAAGGGCCTTGTCCGCCTACTCCTCCCCCTCAACGCCATGGAACCGATTGTGCTCTGAGTATAGGCGCAGGGCCTGCGGCCGTCAAGACGACCCAGCGGATCGTGGAGGGGGACGGTACCGATGGGCTGTGAAGCCGTCAAGAAAGGGGTTGACAAGCTTGCAAACATGACGATAATGATTATTGTTATCATTAACGTCATGGGGCAGGAGCCAGCGCTTGCGTACCTCCAGACAGCGACAAGTGATACTGGAAGAGCTGCAGCGAGCAGCGTCCCACCCCACTGCTGACGAGCTCCTTGCACGAGTCCGAGAGCGCATGCCGAAGGTTAGCCTCGGAACGGTCTATCGAAACCTGGAGTTGCTTGCCGACCTGGGGCTGGCTCAGGTGATTGAGGACTTTGGGGGCCAGCGTCGGTATGACGGAGACACGCGTCAGCATTCCCACATCCGCTGCGTGCGTTGCGGCGCCATCGCCGACCTGATGCTGGACCCGACCGCGGAGAGCCTCACTGAAGTCCAGGCTGTCACGGCCTACAAGGTGTTTGAGGTGAGACTCGTCTGTACGGGTCTCTGCCCCAACTGCCAGGTCGCCGGCGGCGGCGCGGACATAAGGCAGCAGGAAACCGGTAGTGCACATTGAATGTTTGCGGTAAGGCTCATCGTTCCCAGTGCATAGCTATGCTTCGGTAGTCAGATTGGGCACAGGCCCATTCAGCCCGCAAGGAGGGTTATTCAGATGAGTTGCGAGCAGGTTGCGAGAATGCCACTCATTGGCGAGAAGGCGCCGGCTTTCACCGCCAAGACGACACAGGGAATCCTGAACTTCCCCGACGACTTCAAAGGCAAGTGGGTGATCTTCTTCTCTCACCCGGCCGACTTCACCCCGGTCTGCACCACCGAGTTCATGGCCTTCGCCAGCATGGCCGATGAGCTCAAGGCCCTGAACTGCGAACTGCTCGGGCTTTCCATTGACAGCATCTATGCTCACATCGCCTGGCTGCGCACCATCAAGGAGAAGATCGAGTACAAGGGCATGTGCGGGGTAGAGGTCAATTTCCCCGTCATCGAGGACCTGAAGATGGAAGTGGCCCGCAAGTACGGGATGCTGCAGCCATCAGCCAGTGACACCCAGGCCGTCCGGGCGGTGTTCATCGTCGACCCCGAGGGCACCCTGCGTGCCATTCTTTACTACCCGCTTTCTAACGGTCGGAACACGGAAGAGATCAAGCGACTGCTCATCGCCATGCAGACGAGCGATAAGTATGGCGTTGCCACGCCCGCCAACTGGCAGCCGGGTGAAGAGGTGATCGTTCCACCGCCGGGTTCGTGCGGTGCGGCCAAGGAGCGCGTGGAGCAGGCGGGCGAGGACTATCGCTGCCTGGATTGGTTCCTTTGTCTGAAGAAGGTACCTGTCGAATAGGGCTGCTGTAGCAACGCTGTGCTCCTGGGCAGCGGTTGCACGGCATCCATCTTTACGAAGGGAGCTTGTGGAAATGGCTGAACCTTTGGAAGTCTACAAGTGTGAGAAGTGCGGGATCATTGTTGAGGTGATCAACGGCGGCCTGGGCAAGTTGGTGTGCTGTGCTGAGCCGATGCAGCTCCAGGCCGAGAACACCGTCGATGCGGCCGTGGAGAAGCATGTGCCGGTTGTCGAAAAGCTCGACAGCGGCATCAAGGTGAAGGTCGGTAGCGTGGCTCACCCGATGGTCCCGGAGCATTTCATCGAGTGGATCCAGGTCGTCAGCGACGGAAAAGTCTGCCACAAGCAGCTGAAGCCCGGCGACGAGCCGGCGGCCGAGTTCGCGTGTGAGTGCGGCTGCGGCGAAGTGCTTGTGCGTGCGTACTGCAACCTACACGGTCTTTGGAAGGCGTGAATGTAGATGATGAGCGAAAAGATGGTGGCGGCGATCAACGAACAGATCAACGCCGAGCTGTATTCAGCTTACCTGTATATGTCCATGATGGCTCAGTTTGAGGCCCAGGGCCTCAAGGGCATTGCCAACTGGATGCGCGTGCAGGCCCTGGAGGAGACCACCCACGCCTACAAGTTCTATGATTATGTGATTGAGCGGGGCGGCGAGGTCAAGCTCAAGGCTATTGAGGGCCCGCCGACGGAGTGGGCGAACGCGCTGGCGGCGTTTGAGCACGTGGCCCAGCATGAGGCCCATGTGACCAGCCTCATCAACAACCTCATGGACATCGCTATTGAGACCAAGGACCATGCCTCCACTAGCTTCCTGCAGTGGTTCATTGATGAGCAGGTCGAGGAGGAGGCTGCGGCAGCCGACATCGTCGGTAAGCTTCGGCTCATCGGCGACAACCCGCAAGGGCTCTTTATGATGGACAAGGAGCTGGGGGCACGGGTCTTTACACTGGCGGCCGGCATGCCTGCTGCTCTGGGCGGTGGCGCCGCCTGAGTGATCTGGCACCAGCGAGGGCGCAGGTTCACAGTTCCGGGGCCAGGTGATATACTGGCCCCGGCCTGCTGCCCAGGCCCTTTAGCTGGCCGCAAACCCGATCGCTGAGAGGTGAATCCTGTGGCTCATGGCGCAAAGGCTGTGGAGATCACCAAGGACGCTTACTGGGTCGGCGCCGTGGACTGGACGATCCGCGACTTCCACGGCTACCTGACCGCCCGCGGCACCACATACAACGCGTATCTGGTCATGGCCGACAAGATTACGCTCATTGACACAGTGAAGAAGCCGTTCGGGGCCGAGATGCTTGCTCGCATTGCCTCCGTGGTGGACCCTGGCAGGATAGACTGCGTCGTCTCCAACCACGCCGAAATGGACCACAGCGGGTTTCTGCCTGAAGTCATCGCGGCGGTGCAGCCGCAGACTGTCATCGCCTCATCCATGGGGGCCAAGGTCCTGGCCAGGCATTTCCATGGTCTGACAGAGGTCAGAGCCGTCAAGGACGGGGAGACGCTCAGCCTCGGTAACATGAGTCTGAACTTCGTCGAGACCAGGATGCTGCACTGGCCTGACAGCATGTTCACGTACCTGCCCGACCGCGGCGTCCTCTTTTCCCAGGATGCCCTGGGCATGCATCTGGCCAGCAGCGAGCGCTTCGACGACGAGATCGATGACCATGTGCTGGAGTGGGAGGCGGCAAAGTACTACGCAAATATCCTTCTGCCCTTCTCCCCGCTGGTGCAGAAACTGCTCCAGCGCCTGGGTGGGATGAACCTCGACCTGCAGTTCATCGCCACCGACCACGGGCCGGTATGGCGCAAGGACCAGGGGTGGATTCTGGACCTCTACGACAAGTGGTCACGTCAGGAGCCGACACGGAAGGTGTTGGTGGTCTACGACACCATGTGGGGCAGCACAGCCAAGATGGCTGAGGCTATCGGCGAGGGTCTGCAGCAGGGAGGCGCCTGTGTGAAGCTGCTTCCCCTGAGCGCCTCGCACCGCAGTGACGTGGCCACCGAGCTGCTCGATGCAGGCGGCCTGGTTGTGGGCTCGCCAACCATCAACAGCAACATGTTCCCGACCGTCGCCGATGTGCTGTACTATCTGCGCGGCCTGAAGCGACAGAACCTGGTCGGCACCTGCTTTGGCTCCCACGGTTGGAGCGGCGAGGCCGTCGGGCAGGTCGCCGACATCATGCGGGACATGAAGGTTCACATGATCGGTGAGCCAGTCAAGTGTCAGTGGGTGCCGGATGAGGCGGTCCTGGACCAGTGCTACGCCGCGGGTCTTCAGGTCGCCGAGGCACTCCCGCCCTGCAGGGAGTGCGCGGTTTGAGGGCGCCTCGGTACCGCTTGCTCCCTGGGGCAGTGTCACGTCGTCGAAGGCATGAGCATCACGGAGGTCTTACAGTGAAGAGTTACGAGTGTAACCTGTGTGGGTATGTCTATGATCCTGCGCAGGGCGACCCTGATAACGGCGTGCCTGCGGGCACCGCGTGGGAGGATGTACCGGAGGACTGGGTTTGCCCGCTGTGTGGTGCCGGCAAGGAAGACTTCACGCAGATAGCCTGACCCTGGGTGCAAATATCCGGGCTGTGGGAGAAGCCGGGCAGGGCGTCTACAAGTTGCGCAACCTCCCGGTGCAAGTGCTGGCCGACACTGGTCGGCAGACGACTGCGCAGACAGGCGAGACTGCACGGCGAGGTGCGCCGCAGTGCCACGGAGGCCAAGCGGGTAGTGACCGCGGGGGGCACGGCTGGCGGGCAGTCCGCTTCCTCTCCTCTGCCCAGCTCGGCGTCGGCGGCGGGGACCGGCCTCAAGCTGGAAAACCTGCAGGCGTGCGTCACATCTGGCGAAGTGAGCATGGCCCGGTAGTGGCGCGAGCGGTCGCCCCATCGCCCCGGACCACGACTCCTATGACACGCACGCGGCACGGCACCGAGCGCTGATGTGGGGCCAGTACGTTCCCCTGGGAGTGCTCCAGCGCAACGACCGCCGCGGCGCGTTGGTGCCCCGCTACAGCGCCCTCGGTTTCATGTTCGGTTCCGCTTAGCGAAACAAACCGATGCCTGTGCTGTCAGACAAGGTGACTGTTACGTTCCGAGACCACAGGTCGGTGCCTCATGACGAGCCGTCTCCCGATCCTATGCGCACTGGCTGCCCTGGCCGCCCTGGGGCCCCCACAGGCGCGGGCCATGCCGGATCCTCCCGGGCCGGCGGTGGTGGCTTTGGCTCGGGCCGAGCGCATACTCGTTCCCCCCGGCGTGTTTGCACCCCGTGTTCTTTACCCCGAAGGCCGCGTGGACTTTGGCATTGTGGAACGCCTGGTGGACCAGTGTCTGGGGAGCCTGACGGGTCTCCAGCACGGCGACGCCTGGCGCCAGTACGTGTCACCTGTAGACAGGGTGGCGATCCTGGTTGATGTCTCGGCCCCGCCGGTACAGACTGCCACAGTGGAGGTCATCATTGATCGCCTGGTGGGCGCGGGAGTGCGGCCGGCCAACATCTGCGTCTTCGGCAGCGACGAGCGCGGCCTTTTCAGCGCCGGGTTCAACATCAGTCACGATGGCCCTGATGTGCGTACCTACGGCGCTGACTCCGAGGGCTATCGAGGAGGCATGAGCCGCATCGTGGCGGGTGATCTGCAAATGCTCGTCAACCTGGCCACACTCAAGGCCGATGCTGAGATCGGTATGGCGGGCTGTGTGTCGAACTTCCTGGCCTGCGTGCCCGAGGTGGAAAGGCGGCGCCTGCGCCGCGACCCGGCTCTGGTGCCCACGGCAGCCGCCCACCCCGCGGTGCGAGCCAAGCTGCGTCTGAACTTCCTTGAGGCTTACCTCCCTGCGGTCGACCACGATGGAGCAGACCCACCCACGGTTGAGTACCGGGGGCTTATCGCCAGCACTGACCCGGTGGCCGCCGATACCATCGGGCTGCGCATACTGCAGGGCTGCCGCGACGCCTACAAGCAGGCTCCCTGGCCCCTGGACCCGCCGGTGACGTACCTGGGCCTGGCCCAGGTAGAGTTCAGGGTGGGGCAAGCCGACGCCGCTAAGATCAGTGTGCGGATGACAGGCCCCCGCGAGGGTTCGCACCTCGACTGAAGGCGAGGTCAGCGGTCGCAAGGAAGAAGAGCGGGCGCCCTCTCGGGCGCCCGCAGTGCTCATCTACGCGTTTGCGAAGCCACGACCCCTGCGATCACCAGTCAAAGAAGAGCCCGGCTCGGTAGAAGGGGTCGCCGTTCTTTGTACCATAGGTCAGCTCCACCCACTTCGCCGGGATGAGGGTCGCCATATAAGCAGGCTGGTGTTGATAGTTCAGGACCGCGAACCCCAGCCAGGGTTGCAGCAGGCCTTGCATGCCGCCGAAGATGCCGTCATGGTAGTCGCTGCCGTAACCGAAGTGCAGGCGGATCAGCGGGTCGTTTAGACTCGGGGGACCCTGTGGGACATTGGCGTTGTATGATCCCAGGATGAACGGCGAAACCTCGTCGCGCCCGTCCAGCCAATCCGAACCCAGGATGTTGGTCGCTCCCACGATGACGCTGGGGTAGTCGGCGCTCTCCTTGACCAGTGTCAGGTAAGCGTTGACTTCGGTGAAGGTGTCAACCCGGTCCAGGTCAACGTGCAGAACGTCCAACTCCAGTCGGTCGAACACACCCAGGAAACCCTCATAGATGTCTGCGTACCGCGGAGGTCCCCCAACCTGGTCAGGGCTGATCACCGGATTCTCCAGGTCCCAGCGGATGTAGTTCAACTCCACGTGACGAGGGGCGACGGTGTTTCCGGTGGGCATCGCGACAATGTCCCCCGCCATGACAGGTACTACAACCGACAGCGCGACCAGTATGCACCCGGCAGTTCGCATCAGTAGACCTCCCTTAGCCGGTCTGGTGGTGAGTGTGTATTCAGACACACGGACCTACGTTTACACCATTCTGCCAACTAAGGCAAGCCCGTGTTAGGCTCAGCGTCATGTTCCCCGGAGAGAAGCACCCCCCGCAGCGCAGCTCCGGGGGGTGTCCTTGGTCTGAAGTGTCACGGAGCTATCTGTTGCGAGCGGCCGCTTCCTGCTCCAGGGCATTGGCCAGCAGCCTCAGCAGCAGGACGGGGCCGTCCAGTGCCACGCCCTGACTGGTGAGACCATCAATGAGCTCATTGCCTGCCACGGCGTTCATGTAGGCACTCGGTTCCGTGCGGTTGGCCCGGGCACCGCTGAGCATGAAGGCGATGTCGCCGAAACCGAGACGCTGTTCTCGCAGGGAGCGAACGACGGAGGGCTCGGTGCCGCAGTAGTAGGCGACCATGCCGTCATAGGAGTCGCGAACTGCAGGTCCAGCCCCCAGCGCAGCCAGGTTGAGCCTGGCGAGAAGCGCACGAGCCTCCGCCGTTACCGTCAGGTGCTTGATCTTGCCTGCTGCTTCCTGAGCCGCCGCAGCAGCAGTACGTGTTGACTCCGCTGCCGCGTTGACCGGATAGACATGACGTTCGGGGTCTTGGGCACGCAACATGGCCTCCAGAGCCGTGACTGTGTCAGCGCCCCTGGCAATGGCCTGGTTAGCCAACTGCACCGCCTCCCCGGAGGCATCCGCAGCCTGAGAAAGAGCCGCGGCGGCGTGCTCAATCTCGACAAGCGCGCGCTCATAGGCATCCACATCTCCGGCATAGCCCTCGCCGCGGGCCGTCTCCGCCAACGCCTGGTCAGACCGCGTCGCCAGGGCCGAGAGGCCATCGCGCAGCCGTAACAGATCCTTACTGACACTCTCCAATGTGAAGGCGGCGTCATTGGCCGCACTGACGGCGGCGTTCGCTTTGGAGAAGGCTTTCTGCGGCCCTTCTGCCAGGTCTGCCTCCAGTTGGGCGAACCCCAGCATGGCCGAGATGCTCTGGGTAGCCATGGCTGACGCCTTTGCCAGTTTGCCACCTGCCTGGGCCTGGTATCGCTGATAGCTCGCCAGCAACCCCTGCGTCTCTGCCACCACCCGGGGCGCGCTTTCAGTCTCCAACCGGGCAGCCTGTTGGCGTTCGGACGCACTCAGCGCTGCCAGATGAACCGCGGGCCTGAAGGCATCCAGCGCCGCCAACCCGGCTTGCGCCTGCGAGTGCTCGGACTTGCTCTGCAGAACCGCCTGGTATTCCGCGCGGGCCTGATCGAGGCGGCCCTGGTGGCGGTAGGCGTCGGCAAGTAGCAGACGTGTGACCAGAGCGTCGGGCTTGCGCTGCAGAGCCATGGCGTAGTACTTGCTTGCCAGAGCAAAGGCGCTGCGCCGGGCGTAACCGCGACCAATGTGAGAGGCCACGGCCGGGTCCTCGAGGTTCAGCTCCGGGCGCTTCTTCAGAGCGTTGATCCGGGTCGGTGTCTCCGGGTGTGTCAGAAAGAGGTGCTCAACGCTCGACGTGCTGCCCTTCTCCACTTCCGCCATCAAGCGCGCAAAGAAATCGGTTCCGGCAGCAGGGTTGTACCCCGCGCCATACGACGTGACGGCCCCTGAGACATCCGCATCCCGCTCATCCTCACGCGAGTAATGCATCAGCGTCAGGCCAGCTCCGATCTCTCCGAGCTCGCCGACGGTGCGGTTGGTGGCTGCCCCCAGGAGCGCAGCGCCAAGGCTGAAAAGAATGCTCTTCTTGGTGGATTTGATGGCGTCGCGGTTGGCAACATGCCCCACCTCATGCCCCAGGATGAAGGCGATCTCGTCCTCGGAATCAACAAAGGTCATCAGCCCACGCGTCACGTAGATGTACCCCCACGGCGCGGCGAAGGCGTTGACCATGTCTGTGTCAACGACCTTGAAGCTGTACTCGATGTACTGCCGATGGGACTGGCCCACCAGCCTCTGCCCCATGCCATTGACCCACTCGGCCAGCACGGGGTCGCGATTGACGCCGAACTCCTGTTCCACGGCCACAGCGGTCTGGTGGCCGATGGTGCGCTCCACATCGTCCTCGTCACAGCCGCTCAGTAGCGTCGTTACGGCAACCGCGGCTACCGCGACCAGCAGGGGCAGTATGTGCCGTCTGGATTGTCGCACCATGATCCATCATACTCCTGCCACAGGAGCCCGGTTCTAGCCAGGGCGCAGTCCTTGTGCTGTGACCCGATCTCCGGTAGAATGTCAGTGCAGTCTGCCCGCCAGTAGGCTGGCGCCTCCGGCGGGGTGTCGTTACAAGGTATCTTACCTCTTAGACGCCCGGGAGTGTAGGGGAAGTTTCGTCAGTCTCGCGTCAAGAGTGCTTCAGGAGGCCGGGATGGAAGGGCAGTGGATTCGTCTCAACCGGCTGTTTTCGGGTACCAAGCGGGCCGTTATCGTGGCCGTGGACCACGGAGAGTTCTTCGGCCCCACGGCCGGCATCAACGATCTCCCGGTTGCTATCCAGGCGCTGGACGAGGCGGATGGCATCCTGTTGTCACCGGGCATGATGGCCCATTGTGGGCATGCCTTCGACCACCGCAACGCCCCGCAGGCCATCGTGCGGCTCAACTGGAGCACGGTGTACTGCTTCCAGTGGAACTATGATCAGGCGCGGACAGCGCGGGTCGTGACACCGCAGGAAGCTCTCGGGCTTGGCGCCGATATCGCCCTGGCCTCCCTGACTCTCTCTGGCACCGACCAGGCCATGGACTGCGACAACGTGGCCATCTTCGCGGAACTGGTGGCGCAGAAACGCCAGGCAGGCATCCCGCTCATCGGGGAGTTCTACCCCATCACCCCGGAGAACCTGGGCCCCGATGAGCTGCATCAGGCAGTCTACATCGCCTGTCGGATCATCGCTGAACTGGGGGCCGACGCCATCAAGACCTTCTACACGGGGGACCGATTCCGGGAGGTCGTGGAGGCCTGTCCGGTGCCCATATTCTGCCTGGGTGCTGAGAAGACCCCAAAGGAGATTGACGCCCTGAACCTGGCCTACAAGGCCGTGAAGGCAGGTGCCCGCGGCGTTGTCTTCGGCCGCAACGTGATCCAGGCCGCAAACCCCGCTGCCTTCCTGCAAGGGCTGAAGGCGGTTGTGAAAGACGAAGCCGACCCTGAGGCGGTGGCAAGGGAGTACCGGCTGGTCTAGCGAACTCGCGCTGCCCAAGTCCTGACTTCAGGAACCCGCAAGCGCGTCCCAGGAGGACGGTCGCATGTCCCATGATGTGACTTGGTCGCACGTTGACCTGAATGCCGTGCCGTGCATCAAAGTCCCACCGCCGGGGCCAAAGTCGGTCGAGTGGCACGGACGCGCTTCGCAGTACATGAAAGGGTACTCCTCGCAAGTGCGGCTTTTCCCGGTCGCCTTCGAGAGCGGGCATGGGGTGACGCTGACCGATGTGGATGGGAATGTCTACCTGGACTTCTCCTCCGGCATCTATGTCACTTCCCTGGGACATTGCCACCCCAAGATCAGCGAGGCCGTGGCGCAGGCCGCCAAGACGCTGATGAACTGCCATGACTTCACCACGCCCATCAAGGCGCGGCTGCTGGAAAAGCTGGTGTCCATCCTGCCGGGCGACCTGGGCGGGGTGCAGCTCTACGACTCCGGGACCACAGCGGTTGAGGCGGGGCTCCGCATTTGCCGGGCGGCGAACCACCCGAACCTGGAGTTCATCTCCTTCCACAAGGACTTCCACGGCAAGACCCTCGGCGCGGTGTCCCTGGCGCGCCTGGACCCGACCCAGGGCCTGCGCGCCCCTGGCTTCTTCCTGGCCCCGCGGGCCTTCTGCTATCGCTGCGCCTTCGACAAGTGCTACCCGGAGTGTGACCTGTACTGCCTGAAGTACATTGACACCATCATCAAGGAGGAGACCGCCGGGCGGGTAGCGGCGATTGTGCTGGAGCCGATCCAGGGCTGGGCGGGCTCCACGGTGCCGCCGGACGGCTACATGCAGGCCTTGCGCCAGTTCTGCACCGACCGCGGCATCCTGCTCTTCGCCGACGAGGTGCTGACCTGCATGGCCCGCACCGGCAAGATGTTCTGTGTGGACCACTGGAACGTGGTGCCCGATGTGCTGACCCTGGGCAAGGGGCTGGGCAACGGCTTCCCGGTAACGGCGATGTGCGTCAGCGACAAGTACAAGGACCAGGTGGAGAAGATCAGCGCCTCCACCAGCTATGGCGGCAACCCAATGGCCTGCGCGGCAGCGCTGGCCAGTATCGAGGTCATCGAGGAGGAGAACCTGGTCGAGCGCTCAGCACACCTGGGCAACCTGCTGATGGCCCGCATGGAACAAATGAAGGCGGCCCACCCGCTCATCGGCGATGTGCGCGGGAAGGGCTGTTTGCTGGCTATCGAACTGGTGAAGGACCGAGCGACCAAGGAGCCGGCGGAGAAAGAGGGGGCCCTGGTCTACCAGAAGGCTTTCGCCAAGGGCCTGGCCTGGATACCGGCGGGCAACGTGCTGCGGCTGTCGCCGCCCCTGATCATGGAGGACGATGTGGCCCTGAAGTGCATGGACATCATCGAGGAGAGCATCGCGGAGGTGGAGCGAGAGGCAGGCTACGCCTGAGGCCGTGGCGGCCAATGACAAGACTGTAACCCCCGATTCACCGAATCCTCATCGCGTGGGCAACGTCCCAACCTTGCAGCCTGCTATACTTGCAGAGCAGGCACCAACCCCTGATGACGCGCGGCAGACGGCACACCAGCCGCATAACAGCTCTGGTGGAACCGGGCGAAGGAGGTGATCGCTGACGGCAGACCCGGGAGCCGCCCAGCTACGTCGCAGGGCAGTGTCCTGAACGAACGGACTGTGTTGTCAGCGGTTGGAACCAGGAGGTAACGCGATGCGACGTGGATTTACCCTGATCGAGCTGCTGGTGGTGATCGCGATTATCGCGATCCTGGCGGCGATTCTGTTCCCAGTCTTCGCCAAGGCCCGCGAGAAAGCGCGACAGACGAGTTGTCTCTCCAACCTGAAGCAGATCGGCACCGCCTTCGTCATGTACGCACAGGACTACGATGAGAGGTTCCCCAAGTACCGGCAGGGGTCGGCTCCACCTGCCTGTTACGTCATGTGGAGCCACGTGCTGGAACCCTACATCAAGAACACCCAGGTCTTCATCTGCCCGAGCGTTGGTGACCAGCACAGTTACGGATGCAACTACGCCCACGTCTCCCCTTGCAGCGCCACGGCCGTGGGCACGTCGCTGGCAGCCCTGACGAGGCCGGCGCAGACGTATGTGGCTTTCGATGCGGCGGGGGACGGGAACTGCAACCAAGCGAAGACGGGCGTCGAGTGGGCCGGGTTCTACTGTGGTTACTGCCCCATCTGCGGCGGGTGCGGTTACTTCACGTACCCGACCGCCAGCAGCCGGCGCCACAACGACGGGTGCAACGTGGCCTTCGCCGACGGGCACGCCAAGTGGTACACCGTGATCGCCTTCAACAATCGCAACGCTGGCCCGGAAGAGGACCTGTGGGGCCACTACAAGTAGACCGGCGGACCTGACCGCAGCGAGCAGCGCAACAGGGCGGGGCACCCTGGCAGAGGTGCCCCGCCTAATCTTTCAGCCCCGGTTTCAGGCTTTCCAATCACCCCCGCACATACTCCATCTGCTTGGCCGCTTCCTTGCGCAGCCACTCCGTGTCAAAGATGAGGTGGCGGATGCGCTCCCGACGCCAGGTATACAGCAGGTGGCAGGCGCCATCACGGGCCTGCAGGAGCTGCGGGTAGGAGAACTCCTGACCGGGGTCGTGAGCGACGATGGCGCGCGTCGCCCACGTCTGCCCCTCGTCCTCCGAAAGTAACAGGCACAGCGGGCTGCGAGAGTGTGTGGTCAGGTTGGCGGCAAGGAGCAGCTCCCCCGTCTGCAGCTTCTGCATATCCACCCCGGCATTGGGGTTGGGCAGATCCACCGGCTCCGGCGGCGTCCAGGTGGCGCCCTCGTCGGTGGAGACGGATTGCCAGAGGTGTCCCCGATCGCCGCAGCGCATGTAGGCCAGCAGGCTACCGTCGGCCCTCTGCACGGGGGCCGGCTGGATACACTGGTCACCGGCAACCCGCAGGCGCGTCGAGCGCCGCCAGGTCAAGCCCTGATCGTCGGTCAGGAAGAAGACGCTGGTGCCGTCCTTGTCGTCATAGGCAGGCACCAGAATGCGCCCGGAGGGCAGTTGCAGCGGGCGACAGCGGAAAACGATCCCCTCCTCCGGGTCAAAGAGACGGGAGGCCGACCACGTCAGGCCTCCGTTGTCTGATTCCCGCCAGTAGGAGAGGGTACTGGACCAGCCTTTGCCGTGGATCACCGTGTGAAACAGCCAGACCCGTCCGTCCGGCAGGGCAAAGACAATGGCGTTGCCATCTGAGAGACCAGGCGTGTCCAGCAGGACTTCAGCCGCGGTCCATTGTACGTCCTTCTGTGAGAAGCGAGCTGTGAGAAGCGCGGAGTCTGGCAGCCCCTCACGCTGCCCGGCATACCACACGGCCAGCAGGTCGTCATCGGCCAGTTGGCACAGTGCGGCGCAGTGGCAAGTGGGGCGTCCAGGGATGGGTGTGAAGGCGAAGTGGGAATCAAACATGACAAGCTCCGTCCAATCAGGATTGGGGCCCCTTTTCGGCCCGTGACAGGCGGCAACCTCCTGCCCTGCAGTTGACTCGCTCCGGCGGTTAGGCTAACCTTCTGACGACATCCGGTTCACGAGACGAGGGAGATCATGCGAGCAGTTGCCACAAGCCTGGAACAAGTACGCCGCATCACGATTGCGGATGTTGGCCGCGACCTTGCCCTGGTCAGTCTGCTGACAGCGCTGACCGCCCTGAGTGCCCATGTGCGCCTGCCCCTCCCCTTCACCCCCGTGCCCGTGACACTCCAGACCTTTGTGGTCCTGGTTGCCGGCGGGCTGTTGGGCGCACGAATGGGCGCAGGATCACAGTTGCTCTACCTGATTGTGGCCTCGGTGGGCCTGCCGGTTATTGCGGGCCCCACGCTGTTTGGGCCGACAGGGGGCTACCTGCTGGGCTTTGTGGCGGCGGCCGCGCTCATGGGGCACTTTGCGGCGCGGCGCGACTGGCGTTGGGCCGCTTGTGGTGCCCTGCTGGCAACTCTCGCCATCTACGCGTGCGGCGTGACCTGGCTGTGTCTGCTAGCTGGTCTGAGCCTGCAAGAGGGACTGGCGCTGGGGGTGGCGCCATTCATCGGTGGCGATGCTCTCAAGGCTCTGGCGGCCCTCGGTGTCATCGCCGTCGGACAGCCGACCATTTCCCGCTTCCGGCGCCGTTAGCCCCATGTCTATCCCGGACCTTGCGGTGCAGCAAGCCGCGCTGGCCATGGCCGAAGCGCTCAGCGAGGGAGGGCTGATCACAGTCTCCACAGGGGCCGGCATGTCCCGGGAGAGTGGCATCCCGACCTTCCGCGGCGCCGAGGGCGTCTGGCGCACCTTCCGGGCCGAAGACGTGGCGACTCCTCAGGCCCTGTACGGCGATCCGGCCCTGGCGTGGCAGTTCCATGACCACCTGCGCCAACTGGTGACTGCTGCCAAACCTCACGCCGGGCATTGTGCTCTGGCACAGCTAGCGGGCAGCTTGTCGCCATCGGTTCGGCTGCGGATCGTCACCCAGAACGTGGACCGACTGCACGAGGACGCCGGCAGTCGCGATGTCATCCACCTGCACGGTGACATCCGCCGCGTGGTCTGTACGGCTTGCGACTTCCAGGATGACGCCTATCCGGTGCCGGCGCCCGCGTGTCCCCCCATCTGCACCTGTGGTGGCCTGCTCCGCCCGGACGTGGTTCTGTTTGGTGAACCGCTGCCGTCGGAGGCTATCGCGGAGGCATGGCGCCTGGCGCAGGAGTGCTCGGCGATGATCGTGGTAGGAACGTCGGCCAACGTGCAGCCTGCGGCCTCTCTTCCGTTCGTTGCTCTGGAGTCCGGCGCGACGGTGGTTGAGGTCAATCCGGGTGAAACGCCCCTGTCCCCCTATGCCCACTATACGCTGCGCGGCGGCGCCGCCACTGTACTGCCGTCGCTGCTGGAGGCTCTTTGCCATGCCCTCTCAGCTCATTGACCCGCGCCGCTACGAGGAAGTGGACCTGCCCATCTTCCGCAACGAGTTTGATGCCTTCCTTCCGGCCACCATCTACGACTGTCACGTCCATGTGGCTCTGCCTGAACACCGCGGCCCCGTCACCCGGGAGTGGATCACCTCCGACTGGCCCAATGAGGTGGACTACCGAATGAGCGTTGAGCAACTGGCCGAGGTGCAGGCCAAGCTGTTCCCCGGGCGTCAGGTCCGCAGTCTTGTCTTCACGATGCCCTCTCCGAAATACTTCATCGAAGAGGGGAATCGTTACGTCGCGGAAGCCATCCGCGCAGGTGCGGCCGACGGCTTGCTGGTCACGCGCCCCGAATGGTCTCAGGAGGAGCTACTGCGGCTGCTTCGCGCCGGGTCCTTCGTGGGCTTCAAGCCCTACCCGGGTCTGGTCGGTAGCCGCGCCGATGACATACCGATCGAGGCCTTCTTCCCCCCCCATCACCAGGAGGTGGCTGACCGACTGCGACTGATCGTCGTGCTGCACATCGGCCGACCGGAGCGCCTGCGGGACCCCAGCAACCTGCGTGAGATCCGCCAGCTTGCGACCACCCGTCCTGGCATCCAACTGATCATCGCCCATATCGGCCGCGCCTACACCATGACCTACGCCGAGCCAGGCCTTGCAGCGCTGCACGATGTACCGGGCATCTGCCATGACTTCGCTATGAACCTAAATGCCGACGTGCTGGAACTCGCCCTGCGCGAGGTCGGGCCGGAGCGCCTCCTGTACGGCAGTGATCTCCCCATCGCGCTGATGCGCGGCGTGCGCGCGCACGAGGGAGACCGCTACATCAACTTCAGCGACGGTGACTATAGCTGGAACACACCCGAGCGCCGCAAGACCGCCGAGGAGGAGGCCCGCTATACATTGTACCTCTACGAAGAACTCCGGGCCTTCCGGACCGCCGCCCAACGGGTGGGCCTGAGTTCTGAGCAGGTGAGCCGGGTCATGGGGGCGAATGCAAAAGAGATGGTTGAGACCGCCAAGCAAGGCCTCAGCCGCCTTTGACAGCTCGTCAGCAGACGGCTTGATGGGGAGTGAGTCCGATGCGTGCCTCGCGCCTTGTGCCCCTAGTCAGCGCTGCCGTCGCACTGGTACTGGCGATCTGTGCCGGCTGTCCAACTCGCGGGTCGAAACTGATCGCCAACGAGAGCTCCATCCGCACGGCCCTGCAGGACATCAACAACATCATGTCCGGCTACGTCTCGCTGGCTGAGGGACGCGACATCGAGATCACTCGGAACAGCATTCTGGTTCCCGTAGCCGTGAACAAGCCCGACGCCACCGAACGCGATCTGGAGCTCATCGGCGAGCGCGTATGCCAGCACGTGATGGACACTCTCACCGGTCTGGACATCCAGCCCCAGACTGATGGGGTGACCATCGAGATACACCTGCTGCCGCCGGGTGATGCCGCGGCGACTGACACAGCGGCGGCGCCGGCTGAACTCGGAACCACCCGTTACGATTGCACCGCCGATGAGATAACGTTCTCCAGGGCGAGCAGCTAGTCGTCGGGCGCCCGCAGACAAGATCGCGAGGTCACAGCATGCAGATCGGCTGGGCAGTTGCTGACGTCACCCCAGACGAGCCCGTGATCCTTCGCGGGCAGTTTCATTCCCGTATCTCGAAATCCGTTCATGACCCGCTTCTGGCCACCGCGCTGGCTCTGGAGACCGAGAACGCCCACGCCATCATCATGTCCTGCGATCGGGTTAGCATTCCCGGTGCCCTGGAGGCGCGAGTGGCAGACGCGCTCCGTACCGCGCTGCCCGATGTTGACCCGACCAACCTCATCATCAGCGCCACTCACACCCATACAGCGCCCGAAACCGAAGACGGCGTCTATCCTGACCCGCCGCCCGGAGTGATGGCGCCGACCGACTATGCCGACTTCCTCGTGGAGCGCCTTGCCGCCGCCGCGATCTCGGCCTGGCGCAACCGGACTGTCGGTGGCGTTAGCTGGGCTTACAGCCATGCCGTCGTGGGCCACAACCGCCGGGTGGTCTACGCCGGCGGCATGGCGAGGATGTACGGAGAGACCAACCAGCCTGACTTCGACTGTGTGGAGGGCTACGAGGACCACGGGGTGGACATCCTGTTCACCTGGAATCCCCAGAAGGAGCTGACCGGCATCATCGTCAACCTGGCCTGCCCCTCGCAGGTCACTGAGGGCGAGGAGTACGTCTCCGCAGACTTCTGGCACGAGGTCCGGCAGGAGTTTGCTCGCCGCTATGGCGCCGATGTCCGCGTCCTGCCCCAGTGTGCCGCGGCCGGCGACCAGTCGCCTCATCTTCTCCTGCACAAGCCGGAGGAAGCGCTCATGCGCCAGCGCCGCGGCCTTAGCGAGCGTGAAGAGATTGCGCGGCGGATTGCCAACGCGGTGGCAGACGCGCTGGAGCCGGCCCGCGGGGATATCGCCTGGGACCCGCCGCTGGCCCACATGGTCCGCGAGGTCAACCTTCCGGTGCGCATGGTGACCCGGGCGGAGTATGACGAGGCGAAGCGTCAGCTTGAGCACTGGGAGGCCCAGCAGCCGGATCCGGCCAATCTATTCGACACGTCGTACCGTTTCGTGATGCTGCGGCGCTACGGGCGCACGGTCAGCCGCTATGAAACGCAAAGCGAGGCCATGACCTATCCGGCGCCCGTGCACGTCGTGCGTCTTGGCGATGTCGCCTTTGCCACGAACCCGTTTGAGCTGTTCCTGGACTACGGGCTGCGCATCAAGGCGCGAAGCCCCGCGACCCAGACCTTCGTGGTGCAACTGGCCGGCACCGGGGCCAATACCGCCTCGGGCTATCTGGCTACTGCCCGGGCCGTCGCGGCTCGCAGCTACGGAGCCGAAGTGGCCGACAACGTGGTCGGGCCAGAAGGCGGCCAAGTCCTGGTGGACCGGACGGTCGAGATTATCAACGCCCTCTGGGAGTGAACTCACCTGTCGCCATGATACCAACGTCGGAGGAAGCCGATGACCCACCGTGAACGCTGGCTCAATGTGATGCATTTCAGGCCCGTGGACCACGTGCCGGATGAGGAGTTCGGGTACTGGGACGAGACCTTCCCGGTCTGGCATGAGCAGGGCCTGCCCAGGGAGGTTGACAACAACTGGATAGCCGACCAGTTCTTTGGCTTTGCGCCACGCCGCTACGTGCCGGTCAACCTGGGCCTAATCCCCGGCTTCGAGGGCGGCAAGGTGCTGGAGGAGACCGACGAACACGTCATCACTCAGACGGCCGAAGGCATCACCCAGATTACCTTCAAGGGCGGTCACTCTTCCATCCCCCGCTACCTGGAGTTCCCCATCAAGGACTGGGATAGCTGGAAACGCTTCAAGGAACGCATGGATCCCGATGCGCCGGGCCGCTACCCGGACAACTGGGACGAGATCGTGCCGCAGCTCAACGCTGCTGAAGAGCCAGTGGTCGTGAGCCTCGGCAGTCTCTTCGGGACGTTCCGCAACTGGGTCGGCTTTGAGAACATCGCGGTCATGTGCATAGACCAGCCCGACCTCATCGAGGACATGGTTGAGACGCACACCAATCTGGTCATCAAGACCCTTGAGCGCGCCGTCCGCGAGGTCCGCATTGACGCCGGGGCCTTCTGGGAGGACATCTGCTTCAACCACGGTTGTATCATCTCGCCCACCATGTTCAAGCGTTGGCTTACGCCCTGCTACAAGCGCATCACCGACTTCGTGAAGCAGGCCGGGTGCGATGTCTTCTATGTGGATTGTGACGGCAACATCATGGACGTGGTCGAAGGCTGGTTGGAAGGCGGCGTCAACTGCATGTTCCCCATCGAGGTGGCGGCCGGCACGAGCCCCCATGCTCTGCGCGAGAAGTATGGCCACGACGTGCTGATGCTGGGCGGAGTGAACAAGCGCGAGCTGGCCAAAGACCGGGCGGCCATTGACGCCGAGATCGAGCGCCTGGTGCCGCTGGTCGAAGACGGGGGCTACATCCCGCATGTGGACCACCGCTGTCCCCCGGACGTCAGTTATGACAACTACCTGTACTACCTCAAGCGCAAGCGCGAGACCTTCGGCATCCCCGAGCCCGCGCCGTGGGAGGAGCGAAAGGGGCACTGATGGCCGCAAGTCCCGCTTGAACAAGCCGGGTGGCCAGACTATACGGTACACGGCTTAGCGCGTAAGCCTGAAGGAGTGAAGCCGATCATGCCGTGGACATGGCTCATACCACTGGCTATACCGGTGCTGCTGGTGCTTTGGTTCGTCGGCATCTACAACAGCCTGGTGCGCCGACGCGTGCAGGTGCAGAATGCCTGGGCCCAAATCGACGTCCAGCTCAAGCGACGCTATGACTTGATCCCGAACCTCATCGAGACTGTGAAAGGTTACATGGCGCACGAGCGCACGGTGCTGGAGAATGTCACCAAGGCTCGCCAGCAGGCCATTGACGTCTCCGGCGTGGCCGATCAGGCCCAGGCCGAGAACATCCTGACCGGCGCGCTGCGTCAGCTCTTCGCCGTCGCCGAGAACTACCCGGACCTGAAGGCCAACCAGAACTTCCTGCAACTCCAGGAAGAACTGACCTCCACCGAGAACAAGATTGCCTTCGCCCGGCAGTTCTACAACGACGCGGTTCAGGACTACAACACCGGGTTGCAGGTGTTTCCATCCAGCCTGGTCGCCTCAATGTTTGGCTTCCGCAGCAAGCCGTTCTTTGAACTGGAGGACGCGGCCCAGCGTGAGGCGCCGCAGGTGCGCTTCTAGCGCCGACGGGGCCTTCCATGCAACGCCACATCCAGTCTAACAAACGCTGGTCGGTCGTCCTGGTGCTTCTCTGTATGGGGCTGCTAGTGGCCTTCGGCTGGGCATTGGACCTCTACTATGGCTTCCCCTACCATGTCAGCATCCTCATCGCTCTCGGCGTAGCGATCGTCCTGGCCGTGACCGGGTACTTTGGTGGTGACGACGTGGTGCTCTCGCTCAGCCGCGCGCGGCCCCTGAGCCACGACGAGAACCCGAGACTCGACAACGTGGTGGAGGAGATGGCTATCGCCGCCGGCCTGCCCAAGCCGCGAGTGTTTGTCATCGAGGACCCCTCGCCTAACGCCTTCGCAACTGGCCGCAACCCCAGGGAAGCCACTATCGCCGTCACGACCGGCCTGCTCACGAAGCTCAACCGCGATGAGCTGCAGGGCGTCATCGCCCATGAGCTGGCGCACGTCCGCAACTACGACACCCTGTTCATGACGCTCATAGCCGTCATGGTTGGCACCATCGCCTTGCTCAGCGACGCCATCTGGCGGACACGCTGGCGCGGTCGCGGCGGGCGGGTTGGAGGCCAAGCTCAGGCACTCCTGATGCTCGTGGCGCTCGTGCTCATTCTCCTCTCCCCCATCGCGGCCAAACTCATTCAACTCGCGGCCTCGCGGCGGCGGGAGTATCTGGCGGACGCCTCCGCGGCGCTCATCACTCGCTACCCCGCTGGCCTGGCCTCAGCTCTGCAGAAGATCGCCGCTGACCCCGCGGACCTGGTGTCGGCCAATCGTGCTACGCAGCACATGTACATCGTCAACCCTCTCCGCCACGAGGGAGGATCATCGCTTTGGTCCACACATCCGCCCATCGAGGAGCGAATTGCGCGACTGCGCAGGATGGCGTATCTTGGTGAGGGCGAAGGGGCGAGGGGCCCGCTGACGGCGGAGCCACCCTCAGCGGCACCGCCAGCGGCGACGCCAACGCCGCTCTCCGACGTTCCTGCCACACCGCCCCTGCCGTTGACCGCGGCTGCAGCCTTGCCGATGACACCGCCTGCACCGAAGACCGCCGACACGAATGCCTGCCCGCGCTGTCAAGAGCCGCTCGCCAAGGGCCGGACCGCAGGACAAGAGGTGCGAGGGTGCCGCGCATGTGGCGGGATCTTTCTGGGGGAGGCAGCCCTGGCCGACCTGCTGGCCCGGGCCCCGAAGCGGCTGGCTGACCTCGACCGGCGCTACCCTAACCGGTTGGGCATGGACTGGCAGAACCTTGGCGACAAGACGTGCCCCGTGTGCGGCACCGCACTCCGAGCCCAGCCTCTGCCCCAGCACCCGCGCACCATCGTGGATCGCTGTCCGCACGGTCACGGGGTATGGTTCGATGATCAGGAAGTGGCCAGAGTCGCTGACGCCAGGGTGTCCGGCCCTTAGTGGCCTCCCTCACGCGATGCCACAGGTCACGCTACCCCCGCCCCGCCGGCCACCGCTGGGCCCAGGAGGGGTCAGCGTAAAGCCAAGAGGGGAATCACGACAGGGAACCGGCGCCGCAATAGCCACCGGTCCCCTGTGATACGACTACTCGCGGACCTCGGCCGCTACAGAACAGGGGGATCGGGCGGCCCGTCGGTCCCGGATCCGCCACCATCGGGCGGAGGCGGTGGGTAGCCGCCGCCATCTGAGCCGCCACTTCCTCCTGACCCTCCCGAACCGCCGGGAGGTCCGCCATCGTAGATCCCGGGCTGGTCATCGCCACTACCGCCAGGCGTCAATGCAGGCCCGCTTCCGCCGCATGCCGCTAGCAGGGTGAGGCAGAAGATCGCCAGTAGGACGGCGGCAAAGATTCGGATGCCCATTGTGTACCTCCGTATTCCACGACGTTAGGGCAAACTGTCTCGTCTTTTCGACACAACGCCCGCAACACCTTCTTGTGCCCGGGAACCCATCAGTCGCAGTCGGTCCTCCGAGGCAACCTGCTGTGCGTAGCTCGAATGTCTACTCTGACCCTCGAATCGCCTCCCAGGTTCCGTTCATTTATGCCAAAAAGGGCGCATATTGGCAGTTGACAGTAACTCCTCTATCTCTGTATAATCTCAAGCGCAAGTCAGACCGGCCCTGTCGGTTCCATTGTACCGCACCGCTCCAGCATCATAGCCCGCGGGACCCAAGCGGTCCCCCGACGAAGAACAACACCCATGGAACCAGGTCTGCGCCGCTTCGACATTCGCGACTATCTTCGCATCCTGACGAAGCGGAAGTGGTTCATCCTCATGGTTGCGGTGGCCGCCACGATTATCGGCGGCACCATCGCTCAGTCCTATCCCCGCACCTATCGCGCTGCCACGACCGTCCTTATTCGCCGACAGGCCAAACCGGCGGTATGGATCGGAGATCGAGCCTCGCCGGCCACTCAGCCCCTCGACCTCGCTCTCGAAACCCAGACACGCCTCGCCACCAGCAGCAGTTGCGCTGAACGTGCAGCGCAGGCGCTCGCCAACCGCAGCGATGGAACCGCTCTCCAAGTCACCCCGTCGGAGATCCTGGCCAGCGTAGAGGCCCGGGCCTATGAGCCCGACCAGATCCGGATCATCGCCACGAGCCGCGAAGAGCACAAGGCGTTGGCCTTCGCCAACGAGATGGCAGCCGCGTTTGAGGTGGAGAGCCTCGAACTCCGGCGTAACGAGGCCAAGGCTGCGCGGGAGTTCTTGGAGAGCGCCCGTATCAAGGCCCAGAAGGCACTGGACGAGGCTCAGGCGGCCGCGGCGAAGTACCAGGAGAAGGCGGGCATTCTGCTACCCAGTACCGAGAGCCAACTCTACATCACCCAACTGTACAACTATCGCGATGAGGAGCGCAAGGTCCGTGCCCAACTGGCCGCCGCCGAGGCGCGTCTGGCGGCCACCCGCAGGCAGTTGGGGAGCGCTAAGCCCTTCTCCAAGGTCAAGCACGACAGACCCAACCCCACACGTGAGGCGTTGCTGAAGCAGCTAGAACAGGAGCAATTGGCGCTGACCCAACTGCGTGCGCGTTACAAGGATACGTGGCCGGCGGTGCGAGAGGCCCAACGTCGTGTGGAGGAGCTGCAGGCTGAGTTGCTGCGCCAGCCGGAGACCGTCGTAACCACCGAAGTCATACCCGATATGACCATCCCCGAGCTCCGGCAAGCCGAGGCCTCGGCGGAGCGCGAGGTCGCCGAACTGTCACGACAGCTAAGGGTGATCCAGCAGAATGTGCGGAAACTGGATGCCGCCACGGGCGTCCTGCCCGCAAAGCTCGATGCTCTGCAGCGGCTGCTCGATCGCGCCGAGATGGCCAAGACGGCCTACCAAAACATCCTGGCGCAACTGGAGACCGCCCGCCGCAACGAGGCCATGAGGCTGGGCGATGCTCAGGTGATCGACCGCGCCGTCAAGGCTGACCAGACGAACCCGCCGCTGGGAAGAATGCTGGCCTTCGCCTTTGTGCTGGGGCTGTTCTTCGGCGTGGCACTCGCGATGGTCCTCGAAGCTCTCGACGATACGCTCCACACGCCTGAGGATATCACTGCCTACACCGATGTGCCGTTCCTGGGCATTGTCCCCTTGCTGGAGGAGTCCGGACAGGGTCTTATCACGGTCACAGCCCCCAAGAGCCCGCCGGCGGAAGCTTACAGGACGCTGCGCTCCAACATTCATTTCGCGCAGCTTGACAGCCCGGCACGAACCTTCCTGGTTACCAGTGCAGGCGCCGGTGAGGGGAAGACGCTCACGGTCGCCAATCTGGCGTGTGTCCTGGCGCAGGCCGGTCAGCGGGTCCTCCTGGTCGATGCCGACTTGCGCCGGCCCAGCCTGCACCGTCTCCTGCGGATCTCCGCCGAACGGGGACTGACTAATGTGCTGGTTGGCGAGGCAACATTGGCGGAAGTGGCGCAGGACACCGAGGTGCCAGGGCTGCAAGCGGTGACGACCGGCCCGCTGCCGCCGAACCCCGCCGAGCTGATCGAAAGCCAGCGCATGAACACGGTTATCGAACAAGCCAAACAGATGGCCGACGTGGTGCTGTTTGACTCGCCACCCGCCATCATCCTGACCGACGCGGTGATCCTGTCATCGAAGGTTGAGCGGACCATACTTGTTGCCGAGGCCGGGCAGGTCAGCCGCGACGCCTTCAACGAGATGTGCCGCATAATCCGCAATGCTCGAGGCCAGATACTGGGTGCCGTCCTCAACAAGCTGCGCCTGGGCGCCAGTGACTACTACTATTACTACTACTATTACGACTACTCACATTACGCACCGACCGAACCCAGCGGTCAAGGAGCCCCCCCGGCAGGCGCGAGCAACGGGCTGGTGCGGCCCGAGGCTCCGAGCGTCCTAGACTCGCTGTTTGGCGAAGAAGGGGCGTCAGACACGGGCGAGACATCTGAGCCAGAGCAGCGACCGGAGGACAGGCCGTCGGACAATGCGAGCCCCGGCTCCGGCGCGGCAGGCTCTCCGTCGGCATCGGCCCCTCATCCTTCCGACCAACCCAGTGCCAAGCGATGGCGCTTCAACGGGCAGACCTACCGCCGCGGGTCGGGCGAGAACCACCGGACGGATGGACCGTCCACGAACTCGAAAGGGCGCGACGCCTCGGCCGGGCCATCAGCACCGAATGGCCCGGCCGAGGCGTCGCGAGAGCGCAACATCCTCGATGATCTCTTCGGGGAAGACGAGGACACCGGCCAACAGTAAGGCGAGGGAAGAGTTGCGAGCGGGCGGTGCGCACAACGGGCCACCTTCCCCGGGGGAAGGTGGCCCGCATGTTAGGCGCAATAATGACCGGCTTAGCGTTTGGAGAACTGCTTGGCTCGACGCGCCCGGCGCTTGCCGGCGTGCTTGCGTTCCTTCATCCGCGGGTCCCGTGTGAGTAACCCCAGGGGGCCGAGGATGCTCCGATTCTCGGGATTCGCATCCACCAGAGCCTTGGCGATACCGTGCCGCACCGCGCCGGCCTGACCACAAATGCCCCCACCCTTGACCAGGGCCTTGACGTCGTAAGTTCCCACCTCGGCCATGGCCCGCAAGGGCTGCATGATCTCCTCCACCAGACGTTCGCGGGTCAAGTAGGCCAGTGGCTCCTGCCCATTGATGGTCACGTTTCCCGTGCCGGGCCGAACCCATACGCGGGCCACGGCCTCCTTGCGCCGTCCCGTCCCATAGCTCATCTGCTGCAGCAACGGTCTGCCTCCTTACATATCCCCGGACTGATCGCGCTCGGGTCCCTTAGATCTCCAGCGGCTTGGGCTGCTGAGCATCATGCGGGTGCTCGGCACCGGCGTAGACTTTCAGTTTGCGCAGCATCTGACGGCCCAGCACGCCATGCGGCAGCATGCCGCCTACTGCCTGTCGCACAAGCTTCTCAGGCGCCCGGTCGCGATAGTGAGCAAAGGTCTCTGCCTTGAGACCACCCGGGTAGCCCGAGTGTCGGTAGTAGACCTTCTGAGTCTCCTTGCGCCCCGTGACCATTACCTTGCTGGCATCAGTGATGATCACAAAGTCTCCCGTGTCCGCGTGCGGCGTATAGGTCGGCTTGTGCTTGCCACGCAACACCGCGGCCACCCTGGCGGCCAGACGCCCCAACGGTTGCCCGGCGGCACTGACCACATACCAGGTGCGCTCAACGTCGTCCGACTTGACCGACCGTGTCTTTTGGTTCTTCATGGTTTCCGTCCTGACCTCGTCCGCCCGTGGGCGGTCATGCTCATCTAGTACGTGACCCGCACCAGACACAGGCCCTCTGGAGGGGCCGTCGGTCCAGCTTTCCCACGGTCACGCCCGGCGACGATCGACAGCACCTGCGTCGGTTCCAGACGGCCTCGTCCCACCTCGGCCAGCGTCCCCATGATGATGCGGACCATCATGTACAGGAATCCGTCGCCCTCAATGTGCGTCTCGATAACGTCCCCCTCGGTATCCAGGTCTAGCCGGCGGACCGTCCGTCGCGTGTCCTGCACAGCACTGCCCGCAGCGCAGAAGGCAGCGAAGTCGTGCGTTCCAACGAGGTGCCTTGCGCCCTCACGCATGGCCGGCAGGTCTAGCGGCTCGGCTATGTGCCAGGCATAACGGCAGATGAACGGTGAGCGAGTGGGCCGGTTCAGTATCCGATACGTGTAGAGCTTACCCCGCGCATCGAACCGTGGATGGAAGCCGTGTGGGCAATCCTCCGCCGCCACGCAGCTCACAGCCGCCGGCAGCAGATCATTCAGAGCCCGCGGGATACGCTCTGCCGGGATGGGGCTGTTGGTGCTGAACGCCACCACCTGCCCCAGGGCATGTACCCCTGCGTCGGTGCGGCTGGCTGCCGTCACCCGCACCCGATCACCCGTAAGCCGTCCCAGACACTCCTCCAACTCCTGCTGCACCGTGCGTCGGCCCGGCTGCACCTGAAAGCCGGCATAGTCGGTGCCATCGTACTGCACCAGCAGCCTGACCCGACGCATGGACACCCGCGCGTTCGCTAATCGGATAGCTCAAGTATCGCCATCTGGGCCGCATCGCCGCGACGCTGTCCCGCCGGAACAATGCGCGTGTAGCCACCAGAGCGGTCTCGGAACCGCTGCGCGATCTCCTCAAACAGGTAGCCTACCAACTGCGCGTCGGGCAGCGTCTTGAGCACCTCACGCCGCGCCGCCAAATCACCGCGCTTGGCCAAGGTGATCAGCCGATCGGCGAGACGCCGCGCCTCCTTTGCCTTGACCAGTGTTGTCTTAATGTGATTATGCCGGAACAGCCCGATGACAAGGCCCCGCAGCAACGCCAATCGTTGGTCAGTCGGTCGCCCCAGGCGTTTGTGATCCTTCAGATGCCGCATATCGTCCTCCCAGAGGAGACCCTATTCTGAACCTGCGCCAGCGCCGCCGCCGGTCGACCGGAGCCGCAGGTCGTATTGCGCGAGCCGCTCCAGGACCTCCTCCAGCGAACGCTTGCCGAAGTTGCGGATGTTGAGCAGTTCGCTCTCCGTCCGCTGGATTAGCTCGCCCAGGGTGTTGATGTTCTCCTTCTTCAGGCAGTTGAAGGTGCGAACCGAGAACTCCACATCCTCAATGGCCGTATCCAGCACCTTGCTGCGGACTTCCTCTTCCTCGCGCACAGCCTCTACCGGCGCTGCAGCTTCCTCCGCCGGCCCCAGGAAGATGGCGATATAGTCGCGAAGATGACGCGCCGCCACGCGGATGGCCTCGTCGGGGGCCATCGTGCCATTGCCCCAGACCTCCAGGATCAGCCTGTCAAGATCTGTCCGGCTCCCAAGGCGGGTCGGCTCGACATAGAAGTTCGCCCGCGACACCGGTGAGAACACCGCGTCGATCGGGATCACATCGAGCGGCGTCTCGGAGCGATCACGCTCCTCGGTCGGCAGATAGCCATGCCCCCGGCGCACCCACATGTCGATGCTGATCTCGCCCTCGTCGTCAGCGATCTCCACCACGTGCAGCTCAGGGTTGACAATCTCAACCTCGGGCGGGCAATGGATGTCAGCGGCCAAGACCTCCCCGGCACCCTTGGCATGAAGCGTCAGAACCAGTTCCTCCGGCGGCGCCGAGCCGTCGGCTGGCGGCGATACCTTCACTGCCAGCTCGCGGATGTTCATGATGATCTCCATCGTATCCTCGACGATGCCAGGCAACGTCGTGAACTCGTGGACAGCTCCCTGGATCCGCACATCAGTCACCGCCGCTC
>JABLXH010000037.1 GCA_013178155.1 Armatimonadota bacterium
GAGCCGTGTCGCGAGTCGTATCATGTGGCTGAAGCAGAGGGAAGAGATACCATGCTTAGAACGGCCGCGTTGGTCGGTGTCGTGCTGCTCGGCGTGCTGCGAACCGCCGCACAAGCTCAAGACCCACCCTTCGGCTACACTGGAGACTTCTACCGCATCTCCCCAATCGCGTTGTATGGAACCCTTCCGGAAGACGACGTCACAGTCGAGGCCGGGAGCCAGATACACTACTACTTCTACACCACCGACGCCGACTCGGTCGAGGAGTACATCCTGGGCGAGTCCCAGGGCGCGCCCGTGACGCTCTACGACGACAGCTTCTACTACCCCCAGATGACAGACATCGAGAGTTGCCCATCCCCGACGATCGGCCCGGACAACGACCACGAGATGGACACCGGCTACACCAACGTGACCGAACTAGCCGGTGGTGTCAATGGTCCCTCTGAGACCGGAGGAGGAGCCACTGACACCTGGTGGGGGCAGGACGCAGCCCCACCCGTCTGGTACCCGGACGAGGGGACACGGAATGACGAGGCAGTGGGGCCATACTGTGTGGACGTAACGATCACCCCCAACTGTGGATGGATCTATGGCACAGTGTCCTATGGGGGCAACGGCATTCAAGGCGCAACGGTCAAGCTGTACGTGGGCACGCAGCAGATCAATGTGACAACGTCCGGCCAGGGCGGCGCCTACAGCTTCCACTACCTGCCAGAGGGGAGCTACACGGTCAAGGCGACCACGGCCATGGGGAAGCAAGGCCAAGCCAACGCCAGTGTGACCAAGGGTCAAGGCACCCAAGCGAACATCGCGGTGCAGTAGCACGGCGGCGACGCGCATCTGTCGGGCGGCGGGACGAGGCGGACCGCCTCGTCCCGCCGTTCAGAAGGAGGACACCAGTGAAAGGACACCGTTGCGCAATCGCGGCCACCTTGGTGAGCGCGGTGGTCCTGGCGATCGCGACCCATGTGGACGCTGAGGACTGGGGCCCCGCGCCGATCGTGCTCGAGACCGCTTTCACGGAGGCCCAGCCGCCGCGTGCGCTGCTGGATCAGACGGTGAGTGTCACGCTGACCGGCACCGTCGCGCAGGTCGTGCGCGCACTGGCAGAGGGGGCAGGACGGGACTGGGTGGTTAGCGCTCCCAGCGACGACTTCGGCCCGGAGAAGGAGTTCCAGGTTGAGGGCCTGGCGCTCTGGCAGGCGATGGACAAGCTGCTGGGTGTATACGGCTACGACTGGGGTGTTCATGCGAGGGTTGTCATCGCCTGGCCGGCCACACAGCCGGCCAGGGAGCGACCGGACCAACCCGCCCCCGAGGAGGAGACGTGGGTTGATACTGAGCCTCGCGAGTCGCTTGTGCTCGACACACCGACCGCCCTAACAGACTTGCTGAAGCCGCTCTCCGAGCCGTGGGATGGAGAGGCGCAGGCCGAGTACGCGTATGTGGCCCCGGAGCTACGCTCATGGCGCTTAGTGGGTCGCATCGCGGCGTTGGACCGCCTCAATGGTGCCAGCATCCCACTGGCTGTGGGTGCGGTCACTGAGTACGCGGGGGGCGCCATGGCCCTGGAGTATGGCACCCATCGGCGCCTGGACGACGCGTGGAAGTGCCGCGCCAGCTCCCCAGATGAGCCCGGAGGGCCCCCTGAAGAGACATGGCCCAAGATGCGCCTCCGCAAGGCAGTCCTGGGGGCCCTGACCGCGCAACAGTGGGTCTACCTGCGGAACCTCGGCGAAGTCCAGATCGCCTTCCGCGAGTTGAGCGTCGAAGCCGCGGCGCTCTTCTTAGCGGCCGCGGAGAAGGCGCCGCGGCTCCAGACCGGGGGGCGCGCAGTCGACTGGCACCAGCCGCAGAGGCTATTCGTCAGCATACGGGTCGGGGAGATTACGCAGCGGCAGGACGACGGCACCGAACTCAAGTTCCCGACGCTGCAGGTAGGCTGCAACGTGCCACTTACCGACGACACGATGTGGAGGTTCTAGAGAGGGGTGAGGATCATGCTCGCTCGCCGCCGAGCGTTCACGCTCGTCGAGTTGCTTGTCGTCATCGGCATCATCGCGGTCCTCGCGGGCATCCTGTTTCCGGTATTCGCACACGCTCGCGCAAGGGGACAGCAGACCCACTGCGCGGCCAACATGCGACAGGTGCATACGGCGCTCGTGGCCTACTCTGAGGACCACGGAGGCCTGTTGCCGCAGGCGACCACGAAGTGCCCGGGTGGCGAGTTCGGCACTCAATGGCAGGGGCAGATGGACATCGTCTGGTGGGACTTCGTCCTCCCGTACGCAGGATCCACGAAGATACTCTACTGTCCGTCGGCAGTCACTACGCTGCCTACGTACTGGATCAACGCAAACCTCACCTTCCTGCAGCCGCGCAGCATCGACGACTGCACGGACCCGACACGGACAGTTCTGCTACTCGAGGGGCGCGTACCCAGCGGCCCAGACCAAGCGATCAACTTCCCGGCCATCTCCTTCTGCAACCCCGACCTGACTGCCCTGTTCTGCCGCCACTCCGGCAAGATGAACGTGTGCTTCGCCGACGGGCATGTCAAACTGACTGGCATCCGTGACCTTAGAAAGGGCAGCCCACTGTGGGAGGTGGAGAAACCTCTGGAGTGAGCTGCCCTGCGAGGCCGTCTACCTGATCCGATACAGATGCACGGCATAGGGCGCGAAGCTGTCGGCAAACCGGCCATCGGTCACCGGCAGCTTGCGGTTCTCGCCCAGGACCTCCGCCTCGGCGGCAGCGGCCAAGCCCGGGACGGTGAAGCTGCCCTCGGTGGCGGCGTTGCGCATGCCGACGGCAAAGACGTAGGTCGCGCCCTCGTGGCGCTTGGTCATGGCGGCGATGGGCACCTCGGGCACCGATGATTGCACTGTCGCGCCGTCGGTCACCGTCGGGCTATTGAGCACGGGAGCCAGCTCGCGAATCTGGGCGTTGATGGCGGTCACGGCCGGCAGCATCACCGGGTCGTCCAGCAGCGCCCACTCATTGAAGCTGGGCTGGAACTGGTGGACAAAGTAGATGAGGCCGGTGGAGCCGTGGATGAGCGACATCCAGACCTCGGCCCTGACCTGGTCTGGCGTGGCCTGGCGCTCGGCGTTGCCGATGTGCGTGCACTCGATGCAGTTCCAGATGATCTTCTGCCCGCCGGTCCACTGTCTGAGGCGCTCCACGCCCTTGGGGACGTACCACAGGTAGTTCTCCGGGTCCGGCTTCTCCAGGCCCGCCACGGGGTAGACATCGAACGAGATGATGTCTCCGCCCTTGACGTAGGTCTCATAGTCGGACAGCTTGGCTCCGGAGCCCCGCCCGTACCACTCATCGTTCGCCACGCCCTGCCCGAGGTTGAGCAGTACCGGCCGTGAGGGGTCCTTGGCGCGGATACGGTGATAGTCGTCCACAATCTTCTGAGGCGGGATGCACGGGCCCCAGCCGCGCTCGCCGGTCTCGGGGTCCGTAACCGGCTGGGCATTGTCCGGCTCATCGCCATGCATCCAGCCGACGATGATGGGGTCCTCCAGGTGAGCCAGACCAACCTCGTTCTGCTCGCAGATGACGGGCATGCCCTCGCGGGTGAGGTCGGCCAGTTGCTGTTCGGTTGGTCCCTGCCATAGCCCCACATACAGGTTGATGCCGGCGGCCTTGTACCGCGCCGCGTTCTTGGCTTGTTGCAGCCACACGGCGATGGGGAAGTAGTTCGGATCGGCCGGCGGCCCGTGCTTCCATTGCGCGTAAGCCGTCTGCGTCGCTTCCTGAGCGCCAGCGCGTGGCGGCAGCCCCACAGCCAGCCACAGGGCCACGGCTCCCAGACCAACGATGACAATGCCCGGCAGCATGCGTGCCATCTCACTCTCACCTCTGCTCAACAGTTGCCGCCCTCCCGGGTAGTGTTCCGTTTCGCGGCCTGGACGACCTGCCGCAGGCAGCGGCAGGGATGCCCGCCTCCGGCGCCGAATGGGCTCTGGCGATGACCGGCCACCGGAGGACCCCCATGCCCCAACCGTCAGCTGTCGCTCTGACACTGCTGCTCGTGCTAACGCTGTGCGCTGCCGCACCGGCCAAGGAGTGCAGCCGGCTAGTCACCGCTGACATGCGGGCCCGGGCGCTGCGCAACGCGGAGCGGTACCCGTGGGTTGCTGACTGGCAACGGGAGGTTACCCGGTCCGCGGAGCCGTGGGTGCAGCTCAGTGACGAGGAGCTGTGGGGTCTCGTGACCTCGCAGGAGCTGCCGCGCGCGGCCTATATCGCCGCCGGGATCCTCTATGAGGGTAAGCCCGACGCCTGCCCCAGTTGCGGCAAGCCCATCGGCTACTCGGGTGTCATGGACTTCTGGAAGCATGACTGGAAGGTTGGCTGCCCCAACTGCAAGGAGCAGTTCCCCAAGAATGACTTCCGGGCGTTCTATCAGAGTGCGCTGGACGAACACGGCTGCTTCCGCCGTGAACTGGGTGACCGCTCATTGCTGTATAACGCCGAGCACCCCGACCCCAATGACCCGGACCACAAGCTGTGGGTAGACGACGGCTATGGCTTGACGGACAGCACGGGCAACGTGCACCACTTCATCGCCTACTACAACCAGTGGGCGCAGTGGGCCAGCATCTTCAAGGCTGTGGAGAGCCTCAGCCTCGCCTATGCCGCCACCTCCGACCGGCGGTATGCCCACAAGGCGGCGGTGCTGCTGGACCGGATCGCGGACGTCTACCCGGAGATGGACTACTACCCGCTGGGGAGGATGGGCTTTCAGCATTCCCACGGGGGCACGCTGCACGGGCGCATCGAGGGTAACATCTGGGAGGCCTTTCGCGCCGAGTCACTGGCCAGAGGCTATGACCTTATCTTCGACGGGATCCAGGGTGACGACTCGCTGGTGCGGTTCTGTACGACCCAGAGCGCCCGCTACCAACTGGGCGACAAGAACAGCGTCGCCGCTGTCTGCAGACACATTGAGGACCACCTGCTGCAGGAGGTGTTCAAGTCGGTCCAGGACGGCCGCATTGACGGCAACACCGGCATGACCCACACCTGCCTGGCGACTGCGGCGATTGCTCTGGACCGGCCGGGGATGACCGAGCAATGGCTGGACTGGCTCTTTGACCCGGAATACCCGGTCACGAACCCGAACTACCCGCGCACCAAGGACCCGGTGCCTTGGGTCATGACCCAGGGCCTGGACCGCGATGGGATGGGGGGCGAGTGCGGCGGCTATGGGCTCATCTGGTCGCGGGGTATGCTGGACCTGGCGGAGATACTGGCAGCATACCCGCCATACAGCAGGCATGACATGGTGCGAGAGTACCCGCAGCTTCGGCAGGCGGTGCTGGTCGAGGCGCGGCTGAACGTGCTGGACGCCGTGATGCCCAATATCGGTGACACGGGGGCCTGCGGCTCATGGGGACGCGCCGGCGATGTGACGACCTTCGTGCGCGGCTACCGCCTGATGCGGGACCCGCGCATGGCGGTGTGGGCCTGGCGACGGGCCGGAGGGCAGGCGTCGCGCCTGCGCGTCCTGCCGGCCAGTGTCTTCGATGAGGACCCGGAGGCCCTGGCGGCTGAGATCCAGCGGGTGGGCGCCGAGGCGTTTCGGCCCCTGGAGTCAGACTTCATGGGCAGGTACGGCCAGGCCTACCTGCAGACAGAAGCGACCCAGGACGGCCGGGCCATCAGCCTGCACTTCGGCTACAACAAGGGACACTCCCACCACGATTGCCTGACGCTGGGCCTGTGGGCGCACAATGTGGACATGCTGCCCGACCACGGTTACCCCGAGTTCACCGGCGCTTGGCCCCAGCGCATCGCCTGGACCTCAAACACCTCCAGCCACAACACCGTGGTCGTGGACGATCAGCGGTCGGCCTACAGCCCCGGCGGCAAACTGGAGCTCTTTGCGATCCAGACCCCGCTCCGGGTCATGCAGGTCGCCTCGCCGACCGCCTACGGTGACAAGCTGGAAGCCTACCGCCGCACCGTGGCCCTGGTAGATGTCTCCGAGACCGACAGCTATGTGCTGGATGTCTTCCGTGTACGGGGCGGCAGCACACACCGCATGATGACCTGCGGCGCAGCATCTGAGGCTGCCCTGGAGGGGCTGTCCCTGACCCCGCAGCCCACTGGCACCTTCGCCGGGCCGGAAGTGGAGTTCACCACTACGCCTGGTCCAGGGGAGAGCAACGACAGCACCAGCGGCTTCTCGTACCTGTTTGACGTAGCCCGCTCCGGTGGTCCTGTCAACACACCGTACCGGGCCGACTGGCGTATCGAGGATGCCCGTGGGCGAATCCGTGACGGCCATGGACCTCACCTGCGCCTGCACGCCCTGAACCCCTGTGACGAGGTGGCTCTCGCGAGCGGCCAGCCGCCGCAGAACCACACCGGCAACCCAAAGAGCCTGCGCTACCTGATCCAAAGCCGCTTCGGGGAGAACCTGCGTAGTCAGTTTGTGTCCGTGCTGGAGCCCTACGACACGACGCCCTTCATCCGGTCGGTGCGGGCGTTAGCGGTGGAGACGGACGCCGCGCCGGACACGGTGGTGGCGGTCGAGGTGCAGCTCGCTGATGGCCGCAGCGATATGCTGATCTGCTGTGAGCAGCCCAGCCGGGTGCGGATCGCCGCTGACACCGAGTTCTATGGGCTCTATGGGATGGTCCGCCGCCAGGGCGACCGCGTGACCGCGCTTCGTCTTACCGGCGGCACGCTGCTGCGGGCCGGTAACGTGAGTGTGACGTGCCGGGTAGCGGCCTGGACCGGCGTGGTGCGTGAGGTGGATGTCAGTGACCCCGCCGACAACGGGGTGATCCTGGACCCGCCGCTGCCGCCCGACGCGGTGGTCGAGGGCCAGCCGATCCACTTCGCCAACGCTCTGCCCTATGACACCAGCTACTTTATCCGCGGCGTGGACGGGGCGCGGGTCTCCACTGGCGACATCACCCTTGTCGCCGGGTTCAGGAATCCGAAGGACTTCACCGCCGGGTATACCTACCAGGTCAACCCGGGCGACCGGTACACCGTGCACTGCCTGGCCGGGTTCGACCGCTGAGGCGCTCAACGCACCGGGTGCTGGGCCGCATCAGCGAACAGGGCCGTAGGCTGACTGGACAAGCGCACCACGTCGAAGGCGAACCAGTCGTCACTCCAGGCCTGCAGCTTCAGTGTGCCGGTCGCTGGAACGGGTACCCCCGCGGCCAGAGCCTGCCCGCCGTAGACGGCGTCCAGCTTGCCGTCACGCACTGACAGGACCAGGTCATGGGTCTTCACCGGCGCGACCTGCGGATGGTATGCGCGGCCCTCGCGCCACGGGTCGCCCACGATGCTCCACCGCTGACGGTCAAACAGCAGCCCCTGGTCACCAATGAGGACCCGCAGCAAGCCGCTGGCGCGCAGGCGCAAGTGCACGGTCCCGCCGCGCGCCAGGTCCAAACCCACGAGTTCGGCCGTGGCGTAGTCGTGGTAGAGCTTGCTAAGCAACCGGGGGCCGGAGCGACCGTCACCGAGTTCGTAGCCGGGCTCGACCGTGACGCCGTAGGCCTCCGGGTGCAGGTCCCAGTCCTCGGGTCGGAAGTGGTCCACCTCCACGGCGGGCGGAGGCTCCGATGCGGCGTCTGCCGACGGCCCTGGCAGCGAGCGGTCCCCCGGCGGCCGGGGGCTCAGGCGGAACGCGGCAAAGCGGTGCGGTAGCAGCTCGAGAGTCAACACGCCCTCGGCAACGACTGCGGGTGCCTTAGCCACCACGTCGCGGGCTCGCACCTCCAGGCCGGGAAACAGCCGCGACGCGTCCAGGCGGACAGCCTGCCGGTCCCAGGTCAGGTTGCTGACCACCAGCATCGCGGCATCAGCCTTGCGGTAGTAAGAGTAGACCACGTCGCCCGCCAGCCGCTGAATGTGTGGCTGTGGTCGCCAGTAGGGCCGGTAGTCAGTGGTCGCCTCGTCCTGGAACTCGTCGTAGATACGCCGCTCCAGCTCGGCACACTCGCCGCCCACCTCGACGTCATGCAGAGCCGACAGCGCCATCAGAGGGAAGGCCCCGTAAGAGGCGGGAATGGCATCCGTCCGGAAGCCCCAGGGCCGACCGCAGTATCCCACAGCGAACTTGTGCAGGGGCAGGCGGTAGCCGGGCCGGTAGCGGGAGAGTTGCTCCCCATCGTAGTAGCCATCGCAAAGCGAGAGCGTCTCGATCCCGATGGCCCCACCGGTGTGGGCGAACAGCCACGGGCGGCCCCGCTCGTCGAAGATGCCGCGAATACGCTTCAGGAAGGAGCGGGTGGCGACAAGCGGCGTTGGGTCCTCTGTCTCCCAGCCGATGACAGCCGTCCCGTCACAGGCGGAATGGGCCGGATGGTGACATTCCCAGGGCACGGTGGTGCCGTCCATGTAGACCCCGTCCAGGTCCGCCTCAACCGCCAGATGCCGCATGCCGTCCAGCAGCAGGTCACCATAGGGACCGCGTGGGCAGCACACCCAGCAGGGCATACCCAGGCCGGGGTTGTAGGCGCGGCGGTACCACATCAGGCCGGGGGGGATGATCAGTTCGGACCGATACTCCTGAAAGCCCGGAGCGTTCTCGGCCAGAAGCTGGCCGAAGTACACCACCTGCGGCTTGCCCTGCGCATGGGCGGCAGCGGCTCGGCGCTTGACCTCCGGCAGCTTCGACAGGTCGGGATAGCCCTGGTAGTCCGACCACTCCTCAAACCACAGAGCGGTGTGGAACAGACCATCCTTGCGCAGCGAGACCGGCTTCGTCGGTGTCGGCTGCAAGAAGAACCGGAAAATGCGACCTTCGGTGGTCACCTGTCCCGGGCCATCCACAAGGTTGAGCCGTAGGCACGTGCGCCCCGCCTCCTCCACGACCTGGACCTGTGAGCGCCGTTGCCGCGACAGGAACACCGGCGTGTCGAAGCCGAAGGCCAGGCCGCGCTCATGGCCGCCAACCCACACCGGCCCAGCTTCACCCTCCCAGCCGAAGCCGGTCAGTCGGCGGATGTCCTGCACCAACATCCGGTGCACGAACAGGGCGCTTTCGGGTCGCAGAGGGAACTGCAGGCTCAGGCGGGTGATGCTGGCGGGCGGGATGCCTGGCAGGCGGAGCTTGACGATACTGAAGCCATCGAAGTCCACCTCCGTCCGCACCTGCAGCTCGCCGCCAGCGCACTCGGCGCTGGCCAGGGCCAGGGCCCGGCTACCGCGTGCAGACACCACCAGGCGCCGCGGCGCGAATGCGAGGCGCCGCCCACCCGCCTCGACGATGAGCTCAGCCCGCCCCGCCAGGACCTCCTCGCCGGCCCGGCTGATAGCCGAGGGGAGCCCATTTGAGCCGAAGGTCATCTCGCCCGGCAGCAGGGACACAGTGCTGCCGCGCACCTCCGGCGCTGTCCAGGGCCACGGGATGCGCTCGCTCACGTAGTCCATCCCGGCGTCCGTCTGGAGCCATTCAGGCTCGGGTACCGCCACGAGTTCCGCTGTTCCGCGGGCCAGTTCGGCGCCCCCCACATCGGTCAGCACGGCCTCGGCAGTGACGGGGAGACCCACCCGGCGGGGTACTTCGACGATGAGACGGTTACCGGGCAGGGTCTGAACCGGCGCCCGCCGCTCCTGCAGGCCCGGGATGCGGACTACAATGGCCCCACTGCTCGCGCTTCCCGACACTGTCGCCACCACCCGCCGGGCGAGAGGGTACCACTCCACGAAGAGCGACGGTTCAGCGGCTGTTGGCTCCGTGAGGGCAGCGGGGGCCGGCTCAGGCTCGATGGTGCGCAGTCCCTCCTGGCCCCGCGGCAGGAACACCAGCTTCCCGAAGGGCATGGGGACGTACCCGCCGAAGGCCGGCAGGTGCCAGGCCGCCATGTCCGGTGGGCGGAAGCGGAAGAGATTCGCCAAGATCGTCCGTCCCGCCGGCTGCTGCAGGCCCAGGGAGGAGAAGGGGATCCGCATCTCGGCGCTCCACCCGCCGCCCTGACGCTGCGTGGCGGCCGTAAACAGGGGGCGCTCCAGAATGCCCTCATTGTAGGTCCGCGAGATGGCCCCGGCCGCATTCACGGTGAACTGGTAGTAGTGGTCGGCAGCCGTCACCGGCTGGTCCAGAGCGTTGGCATAGCCGCCCATCTTGAGCACCTCTCGTGCCACCACATGCTCATCGGCGAGGCCCAGCACAACCTGCACCGCGTCGTCGTCACTGAGCAGGTCAGTCGGGCCGCGCCGGAAGGCCTTCGGGTACCCCGGCTCTGTCTCGGCGCAGACCACGGCCACCAGCAGGTGTTCGGCCTCATGCTTCAGACGGAACACAGTGGCCACCGGCAACGGCCGCTCGTTGCCCGGCAGCCACAAGTTGCGCAAGACGGCCGCCTCGTCCCACTCGCCAGGAGCGAGCCGGCCATCCAGCGTCACCGGCGCGGCGGATGGTGGGATACAGACCGTGGGCTCCGGCGCGGCTACCGCCAGGCCGATGGCCCCGACGACGAGCAGGAGACTGAGCAGGAGCGGTGCTTGCACTCTGGACCTCCCGGTTTGCAGCCAGCGTGACGCCCGTCCAGCTTAGTGCCTGAAGCCGCCTCGGAGCAAGGCGGACCTGGTCCAGGCGGGAGGATTTCGTCAGCATGTTGCGCAAAGGAATCACTCTGAGAGAGACTGTGGCGCCCAGGCGGCGGCCACCGCCGAGAGAGGGAGAAGCTCATGCGGATGTCAGTACCTCTGTTTGGCACCATCATCGGGACGGTGATCACCATGGCAGCGCTGCCAGCGAGTGCAGAGATCAGACTTCCCATCGTGCGGGGGGATGCAGCCGCTGGCGTGGAGCGCATCCGCAACGGTGACTTCGAGCAGGTCGAGAACGGTCAGCCGGTGGGCTGGACGGCCTGGAAACAGGGCTTTTCGCCCGCGCCTGGACAGGGACGCGAGGGCTCCATGGCCGTGACCTGCGTCTTTCGGGCGGCCGGCGAGGAGTATGGCGCTGACAACGACATAGTGCTGAACCAGACCCAGCCGACACCCATCCTGGTACGGGGCTGGAGCAAGGCCCAGGACGTGGACGGCGCGGCCGACAGCGGCTATTCGCTCTACTGCGACCTGGAGTACATGGACGGCACACCGCTTTGGGGCCAGATTACCCCCTTCAGCACCGGCACCCACGACTGGCAGCAGCGCGAGGTGTTCATCGTACCCGCCAAACCGGTGCGGTCGCTGACAATCCACTGTCTCTTCCGGGGCCACCGCGGCCAGGTCTGGTTCGACGACGTTCAGGCGCTGGAGATGCAAGTGGCGGCCGGGACGACGCTGCTGGACGGCGTGGCTGTGGTTCCCGGCGCGGCGCCAGGCGTGACCGAGCAAGGCGAGGAGATCCGGGGGGGCGGTGTGGGTCTGCGCTATGACGCGGCCACCGGCGCGGTGGGGCGCGTCTCCGTGGACCGGAAACTGCTTCCGGCGGGCGTCGGCCCCGGCGGGTTCCTGGTGCGCGACGTGGCCGCCAACTCCGACTGGCATGGCTTCACCGATGGCAAGTGCGTGGCCCTGAACCTGGAGCTGGAGGTGCAATGGCAGACGGGTGAAGACGGCATCCGCCTGAACGGGCGGCTGCGCGACACCACGGGTCAGGACCGGGCTGTGACGCTCATGTTCGCCCTGCCCGTGGACGCCCGCGGCGACCAGTGGGGCGAGGGCATCCATGAGAGCCAGACCATCGCCGAAGGCGAGTACTCCGATACGGTCACGATGGGGACCGGGACGACCGGGACCATGTCACGCTACCCCTTCACCGGTGTCCACGGCGACGACTACGGTCTGAGCCTCGGCCTGGACTTCGATCGCCCGTGCCAGTACCGGCTAGCCTACAATGCCGACACCCAGCAGTACTTCGTGAGCTTTGACCTGGCGCTCGTCCCTGATACCCGGGCCTTCCCCAGCGCCGCCCCCTTTGGCTTGACGATCACCAGCTTCGATCCGGCCTGGGGTTTCCGCGCCGCGGCCCAAGGCTACTACGAGCTCTTTCCCGAAGCCTTCGTCTGCCGCTCCAGGGAGCAGGGCATCTGGATGCCGTTCGCCAAGATCAGCCAGGTGCAAGGTTTTGAGGACTTCGGGTTCAAGTACAAGGAGGGCAACGACGAGACGGCCTGGGACGATGAGCACGGCATCCTGACCTTCCGCTACACGGAGCCCAGTACCTGGTGGATGTCCATGCCCGAAGACATGCCCCGGACCTACGAGGCGGCCATGGCCGAGGCCCGACGGCTGGCAGAGGCCGGCAACATCAAGGCCAAGGCACTCCTGACCTCCGGCATCTTCGACGACCAGGGCAGATACATAATGCTCTTCCGCAACGAGCCCTGGTGCAACGGCGCGGTGTTCTCCAACAGTTGCCTGCCGGGCATCGAGGGCGAGATCAACGACGCTCGGGTCGCATGGAACGAGCGGATCAAGGAACAGCTCTATGGCCCCAATCGGGTCGGCGACCTGGACGGCGAGTACCTGGACTCCCTCGAAGGCTACGTCACCAGCGACGTCAACTTCCGCCGGGAGCACTTCGCCGTGGTCAACCGCCCCCTGACCTTCACCCGCACCGACCACCGTCCGGTCATTCACAAGGGCTTCGCTGTGGACGAGTTCACGGAATGGATCGCCCGTGACGTGCACGGTCTGGGCAAGCTGATGTTTGCCAACGCTGTGCCCTACCGCTTCACCTTCCTTTGTCGCCACCTGGACATCATGGGGACCGAGACCAACTGGCTCTGGCAAGGGCGCTGGAGCCCCTCGGACCACAGCAGTCTGGGCATGGTCCGCACGCTCTGCGCCCAGAAGCCGTACCTGTTCCTGCAAAACACCCAGTTTGAGCCCTTCGGGCCCTATGTCGAGCGCTACTTCCAGCGCTGTCTGCTGTATGGCATGTACCCCAGCTTCTTCAGTCCCGACGCCTCCACCGGCAACTACTGGACACTGCCCGAGCTGTACAACCGGGACCGGGAACTGCACCGCAAGTACCAGCCGGTGATCCGACGCGTCGCCGAGGCGGGCTGGCAGCCGATAACCTTGGCGCGAACCGAGTCCCCGAAGATCATGCTGGAACGTTTCGGTCCCAACGCGGCGGGCGAGACCTTCATCACGGTGTTCAACGATGGCGCTGAGACGCAGACCGCCCAGATACGCCTCGATGCGAGCCTCGGCGCGGCCACCGCGACGGAGCTACTCTCCGGCGAGCCACTGGCCCTGGCCGACGGGACCTTTGAGGTGACGCTGGCGCCGGAGGCTTGCGTGGCGGTGATGCTCACGCGGTAGGAGGGATCAGAGTGGAGACGCAGCCGCTCACCTGGACCGTGGCTTGCGGCCTGGCGCTGGCTGTCGTCGCCGGCTGCCTGGCCCAAGACGCACCTGATGCCTCGGCGCGGCAGGCCGCCATCAGCGACCTGTTGGCCGGGCGCTTCGCCTGGCAGATGTCTCCGCCCTTGCTGGGACCGGTCAGCACCGAAGGCGACACCCGCTACTCGGTAAAGGACCCCTCCGTGGTCTTCGACGGCCAGCGCTGGCATGTCTTCTGTACGGTCCGGGGCAAGGAGCGCAGCCACCGCATCGAGCACATTGCCTTCGCGGACTGGGAGCACACCGCGCAGGCCACGCGCCAGATGCTGACCATGCACGGCGGCTTCTTTTGCGCGCCTCAGGTCTTCTACTTCACGCCCCACCGCAAGTGGTACCTAATCTGCCAGGCCAGCAGCCCGGATTGGTCACCCGAGTACGGTGCCGCCTTCGCAACCACAGACGATGTCGCCAACCCCGGCTCGTGGAGCGCCCTGCAGCCGCTGGGCGCCCGGCCTGTGGGCGACAACGCGGGCCTCGATTTCTGGGTCATCTGCGACGACACGAAGGCTCACCTGTTCTTCACCACCCTCGATGGGCACATGTGGCGTGAGGAGACCACTCTGACCGACTTCCCGCATGGGTGGTCAGAGCCGGTGGTCGCCATCGAGGGTGACGTGTTCGAGGCCAGCCACACCTACCGGTTGCGCGGCCTGGATCAGTATCTGACGCTGATCGAGGCCCAGGGCGGGCACGGCTGGCGCTACTACAAGGCCTACCTGGCAGACCGCCTCGACGCCGAATGGCGACCCCTGGCGGCCTCGCGCGACCAGGCCTTCGCCAGCATGCTAAACGTTCAGGCGCCGGCCGAGCGCTGGACCGAATGCATCAGCCACGGAGAGCTGCTGCGCACCGGCAGCGATGAACGCCTCGAGGTGGACCCGGCCAAACTCCGCTTCGTCTTTCAGGGCGCGTTGGATCGCGACCGCGAGGGGAAGCCCTATGGCGAGATCCCCTGGCGGCTCGGACTGCTGGAGCCTGTGCGATGAGCGGCCAACCGCTGGCTGCGCCGCTGGCAGTTGCTCTCTCCCTGCTCGGCCTTGCCGGCCTCGCAACCGCGGCGCTCGTGGGGCCGTCCCGTTCGGACCCCCACGTGACCGTGCTGTGTGACCTGATCGACGAGTTCCCCGCGGCCGAGCGCATCAACGCCCCGTCGGTGGAGCTGCACCCCCTGGCCCGTACCCACGCGCAGGTACTGCCGAGCATCAGCCTGCACCCTACGGGGGAAGGCGACACCATTGTTCGCTACCGGCTGGACCTGCCGCGCATCGGTCCCGGCGAGCGGCTCCTGGCCCTGATGCAGGTCGCCATGTCCGACGGCATTCCGTGGGACAGTCCATTGGAGCCTAACGGCGTGCGGTTCTCGGTCGCGGCCGAGGGAGAGACGGTGTGGGAGGAGGACGTGCGCTTCACCGGCTGGCAGTGGCGTGCGGCCGAACTGACGTCCCTGGCGGGCCGAAGGGTCGCCCTGGACCTGCGCAGCAACGCCATCGGCGGGAATGCTGCCTATGACTGGTTCCTCGTGGCCCGCCCCCGGGTGGTCCGCTTCCGTGGCGTGAACGATGCGAGCGCTCTGGCAGGCAACGCATCGGGCTACGCCGTGGCCCGCGTCCGCAGCGACGGCCCCGCAAGGGTGCGCCTGTCGGCGGGTGGCGCAGTGACAGAGGCGCTGGTGCCTGGGGGTACCCACTGCCTGGCGGCGCGATTCGACGGCGCTGCCCCCGCCTCGTGCGAGGCTATCGAGGGAACCGCTGAGGTGCTGAGCATCGAGCTGGCTCCGGCCTCCTATGCCGTTAAGCTCGGTGACCTGGCCACCAGCCAGGCATTGCTGATGGCCGGACAGCCCTTTGAGGTCTACCTCCCGTTGATGAACCCCGGTGAGGGCACGTACCCGGGCGGCGATGTCGCCGTGCTGCAAGGAGCCGGAACACGGCGCCGCGCAGTTAGCCTGCCTGTGCGGCCTGGCGGTGAAGGCGTCGTACGCTGGACTGGCCTCCGCTTCGACCACGCCGGGCGGTACCACCTGGCGGCGTCGCTGGACGGCCAGCGTCGTGAGCTTGAGGTCACTGTGCTCCCGGCGGTGGCGTGGCCGGACACGCGGCCGGGCGAGCCGGAGGTCCGCACCGTCGCCGGCCACCCGGCCGTGGGCCTCGCCGGCAATCCGCATGCCCGTGTGTGCGTCCTGGTGGGCACCGACGGCAGCGCCGGTGCTGTGGCGCAGACCTGGGATGGGCGCGGCTGGCAGACGGTGGCCACCGTGGCGCCGCTGGCGCGGCTGCAGGTAGCTGCACCGGGCGGGTCACAGGAAGTCCCCCTGCGTTTCGGAGCGCCACAGGCACGGGGCGACCAACTGGTCGTCACGGGCGATGCTGTCGTGGCGGACGGCGCGACCTGGACCGTACGCCTCACCCTCAAGCCCGACCCAGAGGCTCCGCGCCTCCACTGGGACTGCCAGGCGCGGTGCGATACCGGGGCGGAACTGCTGGGCTTCAACTCGCCGGAGTTGGCGGCGGGTGAGGGAGCCTTCGGTGAGCGCAAGGAGTTCGCGCTTTTCCCGGGCGTGGAGTACCTCGAAGGTGACGAGCCCTCGTCCTCTCCGCGCGACTTGGCCCCGCCCCTGAACGACCGCCGCGCGCCCCGGGCGGACAAGATCGCCGTCCCCCTCATGGCAGCGCAGGGTGGGGGAGCTTTGGTGGGGCTGCTGTGGGGTATGCAACAGAAGTGGTCGGAGGGACAGAGCTTGCCGGCGGCGCGCTTCAATGCCCCCGCCTTCGACAGCGGGCCTCGCTACGTGCGTATGGCCCTGAGCGCCCCCGGCATCGGGCCATACGTGCCGGAGAACGCCCCCCAGGCCACGAAGCCCTACCCCCTGGCGGCGGGGCAGAACCTGCGTCTTCAGTCAGTGCTGGTGCTCGACCACCGCTCGCGTTACCAGGAAGGCCACGTGGCGAAGGGGCCGCACCGGGGCAGCCTTCTGACGCAGGCCTTCCAGCACTGGGTGGACGTCTTCGGTCTTCCGGCGCCACAGCCGCTTCCGCGCTCGTGGGAGGCGGAGCGAGAGCTCTGCCGCGAAGCCTTTCTCAAGACCCTCTGGAGCCAGGACCCTCCCGGCTGGCCGCCCTACGCCGGGCAGCCTGTCGGCTATGACACCGAGGCCCTCAGCTCCCTGTCGCTGGAACTGCAGGCAGGCGTGGATGCGGACACGCGAGCCGAAATCGAACGGCGCTGCCGGACCGTGGCGGAACGGGCGCTACGGGACAAGGGGCCCGGTAGCCTGCTACAGGGCAACCGCGTGCTGCTGCCTTTCCACTACGGCCACCTCGCCGAGAGCCTGCGCCAATACCGGGGCCTGGCGCAGAGTCTGCTGGGCGGGCGCGAAGACGGTCTGTGGGTGTGGCGACCCGGTGACGCCGAGCACGCCGGGTTGGGCGTCCCTGGTACGCACACCCTCGGGCAGGCAGCGTACCCGTGCCTGGTGGTGCTGCGCGCGGCCCGGTTCCTGGGCGACTCGGACCTGACCCGGGAGGCGCTGCAGGCCTTGCGACAGATGGAGCAGTACGAGGTCCCCCGGGGGGCCTCGATGTGGGAGTGTCCGCAGTATCAGCCCGACCTGTTCGCGGCGGCGCTGGCCATCAAGGCCTATGTCGAAGCCTACCGGCTCACCGGCGACACACAGCATCTGGCCCACGCCCGCTACTGGGCCTGGACGGGACTGCCCTTCGTGTACACCTGGAGCCTGGACGGGTATCCCACCATGCTCTACAACACGGTCGGGGTCATCGGCTCCACCTACTACACGCACTCCTGGATTGGCCGACCGTTGATCTGGATGGGCATGGACTACGCCTACGCGTTGCAGGACCTGGCGCCCCACGACAACAGCTTCGCGTGGCTGCAGGTCGCCGAGGGCATCACGCGGTCGGCGACCTGGCAGCAGTACGCCGAGGGGCCAAGCAAGGGTCTCTTTCCGGACTCCTGGGAGATGGCCACCAACACCCCTAACCCCGCCGACATCCTGCCCAACCTCATCCTGCTGAACGGTCACCGTCTGCGTGGCTTGTCCCTGGAGACACGCTTCGCCCGTGTGGGTGAGGGCGAGGCGGCCGTACACCTCAACAGTTCAGCCGACATCGTGAGCATCGAGGGCGGTCTGCCGGGCGACCGGGTCAGCTTCACCCTCGCCGGAGTGCCCGGCTTCCCCGCCCACAGCGTCCTGGCTCCGGTGGATGAACCTGCGGCCGTCGAGGGCGCCGGAGACCGGGCAGCGTCTGACGCGGAATTGCAGGAGCGCCTCGTGGGTTGGCTCTATGACGCCGAGTTGCGGGCACTTGTCCTGAAGCAGACGCCCGGAGCGGGGCCGCTGACGACCGTCGTCCACTGGCGCACAGGGCCGGGCGGCTAGTTTCGAGTGTGCCGTGTCAGTTCCACCAGCACTACCGAGTAGCCTGGCATGTCCAGACTGAGCCTGTCGCCGGTGACCGGTACGCGCCGAGCGAGGGGCAAGGCGCTGGCCTGACGCAGGGCCTCCTCCTGTTCAGGTGTCAGGCGCTCCGGACTGCCCATGGCCTGCCAGGTCAGGAAGGGGTCGCACTGCCCTGGCGCGATGGAGGTGCCGCGGCAGGTCCACCAGCCGTCAGCAAGCCCCCGGAGACGGACCGTAACCCGTGTCGTGTAGGCCGGAAAGTCCGGGTTCTCGACGAGATTCCAGAGCATCACCCAGGCTCTATCCCTACTGTCGGCCAGGCAGGCCAGACCGTCCACCGGGTCGTTGCTGGACTCACAGGCCACACGCCGCCCCACCATGCGGTGGAGCAGCTCAAAGGCCCGAGCGCTGGGCTTGGGGATGCCCGTCTTGGTGTACAGCGCCAGGCCACCGAGGAAACCGTCGTGGGCGTGCGGAGGGCCCTCACCCAGGGCAAAGGGGAGCGCGAGGGTGATGCCGTGGTCCAGGAACTGGCGCACCGCACTCACACGGAAAGACGCATCATAGGGCCGGTCATGGACCGGATGCGTGCTGGACGAGCAGCCCCATTCGGTGATGAGCGTCGGGAGATGACGGTACTGCGGGAAGCCGCGCAACACCTGCCGCACGTCACTCAGACTGAGCGGGATCGCGTCAAAGGCCGGGATGCCAACCCCCACCGTGTAGATGTGCCAGGAAAGGAAGTCTATTCGGCAGCCGATGCCGCCTGTTGCCGCGTTCCTGCCCGATGCGCAGTGCTCCAGCAACGGGCGGCACCAGCCTGTACCGGCCCCGCCAGGGCCACCGATCCGGATGAGCGGGTCCGCCGCGGTCGCCCCGGCCACCGCGTGGTCGTAGAGCTGCAGGTACTCCTCCAGTGTGCCGCTGAAGTAGCCCGAAGCGTCAGGCTCATTCCAGACCTCAAAGTACCAGTTACGGATGTCCTCACCCCAGCGCTCGCGGCAGTGCGCGACCGTCTGCCGCACCAGCTCCTGCCACTTCGCGTAGCCCTCCGGTCGCTTCGGCGGGAACGGGTTCGTCCAGGAGAGGCCGCTGTTGCCGGTCGCGAACTCTGGCGGGGTCGTCTCCAGGACGACTACCGGCCACAAACCCTGGTCCACAACCGCGCCAAGGCGGGCGTCGAGGCCCTTCCATCGGTAGATGGGTCGCCCTTCCGCGTCCTCCGAGTAGATCCCCGGGTTGTGCAGGCAGTCGTGAAGCCGGACATAGCGAAAGCCCATGGCTTTCGCCTGCCGCATGGCAGCAATCTGGGTGTCGGTCACGACGCGGTCGGAGTAGCCCACGTCACTCCCGACCCAGAGGTGCCGGAACTCGCCGAGGCCACGGCGGAAGTCGGCGCTGACCGTGGCCTGCGCCAGGTCTAGCGGCTTGCGCCGGGTGAGCCGCGGATCGTCGAGCAACTGCAGGGACAGGTCGTCGAACCACACCGTTCCGGAGGCGTCCTCGCCCCAGAGATGGCAGTCCAGCGACAGGTACGCCACTGCCCGCGAGAAGAGTGTCTTCGCCTCGTAACGGGTCCACTCGGTGGTGCCATCCACGAGCGCCACATCGAAGTGCCCAACAGGTCGGCGGTCGGCGTCATAGGAGATGATCTGCAAGGCGGCCTTGTGCCACGGAGCCGAGGAGCCAGTCACCACATCCTGGGTGCGCATCCAGCCGGAAGCCATGACCCGCCCACCGGAGTAGGCGACCAGCTCGCTGCGCATCCCGCCGTGGGCCGAGACGCGCAGGGACCGGGTGCCACCATGGGATACCTCCGAATCCAGGCGCGGCGTCTCGCCGTAGGCCAGGGGCTGCCAGCCGGGGGTGCGGTCCGCGTCACCGACCTCAAAGCCGGGGTTCTGCAGACTCTCACGGGCAGTACCGGCCAGGGCCAGGCCGGGCAGTAGCAGCAAGACGCCGAGTGTCCGGGCCATGTCAGTCCTCACGCGCGCGGGTTCGGGGCTCCGGGGTGATCTTGCCCAGCACCCTGGGGCCGCGGGCGCCGGTGGCGCCGGGAAGGTTGGCGGGCCTGCCGCGCAGGGTCTCCCAGGCCAGGAAGGCGAAGGCCACGGCCTCCTTGGCGTCGGAGGGTATGCCAAAGTCATCCGCCGAACGCACGGGCATGCCTGCGTGTCGCCGGACCACATCCATCAGGGCCGGGTTCCGGGTGCCGCCTCCTGAGGCGATCACCTCCCAGACCTCCTGCTTCGCCGAGGGCAAGGCCGACAGGGCCGCGCCGATGGCCTGCCCGCAAGTCGCGGTCAGCGTGGCCAACAGGTCTTCGGCGGAAAGCCCCGGGGCGACGGCCCTGGCCCCTGCCACAAAGCCCTCACCGAACTCCTCCCGGCCACAGGACTTCGGCGCTGGGCGGGCCAGGAACTCGTGTCCCAGCACCCAGCGCAGCAATCCGTCATGCACAGCACCTCTGCGCGCCAGGGTCCCGTCGCGGTCGCACTCCCAGCCAGGCGGGCCCACCTGGCGCACGGCCGTGTCAAGGGGCATGTTGCCGGGACCGATGTCGTAGGCCGTCACCTGCGCCGCCGTGCACCCCCGGGGTATGACCGTGATGTTGGCGATGCCTCCGATGTTGAGGGCCACCCGGTTCACCCGGTCGGACCGCAGGAAGCAGTAGTCGAAGTACGGGACCAGCGGCGCCCCCTGGCCGCCAGCGGCCACATCGCGCACCCGGAAGTCCCCCACGACAGGAATTCCCAGGCGCTCCGCAATGACCGCTGTCTCGCCGATCTGGAGGGTCGCCGCCGGGGCCATATCCCCGGCAGCAGTGGGCAAGTGGGCTACCGTGTGGCCGTGACTGCCGACGGCGACGATGTCGTCCGACGACAGCCCTGCGGCACCAATAGCCGCCGCCGCCGCATCGGCCAGACGCTCGCCCACCAGGAAGTTCAGTCGCGCCAGGTCAGCTATCCCTGTCCGGTCCAGGGCGCAGTCCAGCAGCCGTCGCCGGATAGCGTCGTCATAGGGCACAGTCAGGAACGCCAGCAGCTTCAGGCGAGGGCGGCCCCTCTCCTCCCAGAAGCGCACGACTGCTGCGTCCACGCCGTCCGTGGACGTCCCCGACATCAGACCCACCAGTGTCTGCCAGTCGCCCAACCTGTGCCTCCAACCAGCGTGTCGTCTGTGGCCGAGTGTATCACCCACATGTCCCGGTCGGCAACTCCGGCTGCGTTGGGCCACGAAGGCGCTGGTGGGCGGGACAGCGAACCTGGTGTCCGCCAGATGCCACCATGCCTTCTCACCTGGAGGCCAGCCATGAGACCCATCCTTCTGGTCTGGACTGCGCTGGGCGCACTTGCCCTCACGGTACCTGTCGGGGCGGGGCCGCTGACGCTGATGCCCGCCCCCAAGCACATGCGCCAGGCCGAGGGCTCCGTGAACCTGACAGAGCCCTCGCTCCGGATCACGGGCGAGCATGACGTGCGCGTGGAGTACGCACTGGAGGTCCTAGGGGACGCCTGGGGGCAGGCGCGTTTGCCGCGGACGGGTCCCAGAGCCAGCATCCACCTGAACGTCACGGGCACCCCCACCGACCTGCAGGCGGCCGCCGCCGCCCTTGCCCTTCCGCCGCCCCCCGCCGAACGGGCTGCCGAGGCCTTCGTGCTGGACGTTGGCCTTACCGACCCGCAGAGGGTCAGCATCACCGCCTCGCCTGCCGGAGCCATCTACGCGGCCTACACGCTGGCGCAGGTTCGAGCGTGCACGGAGCCAGGTACTGGACTCCCCCGTCTCGCCATCAGCGACTGGCCGAAACTGGTGACCCGCGGCCATACGGGCTGCCCGCGTGATGTCAGCGCGAAGTCCCTGGAGACCCTCGACTGGATGGCGCGTTGGCGGCTCAATGCTATCTACTACGAGATATACGGCGATCAGGGCCAGGACTCCGTGCCGGATGTGGTAGCCGACGTCCAGCGTGAGTGCGCGCGGCGTGGGATACTCCTCTACGGGCTCATCTCCAACTGGCGGACAGAGCTGCTCTTGAAGCGTGAGCTTTGCCCCAGTCGGCAGGAGGACCTGGCCCACATCCGCCGGTACGCCACCGAGCTGCTCGACCGCGGCTGCGATGGGCTGATCTTCCTCTTTGATGACATTACTCGCGAAGCGGCGACCCATGGCGAGCACTGCGACCTGTGCCGTGGCCGGTACAGTGACCTGGGCGCGGCACAGTTGGCGCTGCTGCAGCCCATGCTGGACGTCGCCCGTGAGCGCCAGGTGACCCGTCTCATCGTCTGTCCGACACCCTATTTTGAGGGCTGGCAGACCTACTACGGCGGTCTGGATGGCCTCGCCTACTTCCGCACGTGGGGCGCGGCCCCGGAACTGGCGGATGTGCAGCAGTACTTCTGCCAGCTCCGCCGACCGGAGATCGAGGCGGTCAGGCGGGCCGGGCTCAGGAACTTCGTCTACTGGTACAACGGGCTGTACGAGTATGCCAGTCAGGCCCCTGCCACGGTCCAGGCCCTGGACCTCTGGGGAGGCTTCAGCCAACTGGCCTGGGGCTGGTACGTGTCGCGCTGGGACCCCCAGCGGGGCGTCGTCCCCCGCGACGACACGGTCGCGGCCTTCCGCGCCCTCCCCCGTTTGACCGACCATGCCTGGCTATGCGGCGGTGGCGACTGGAACTTCGCTCTCTGGGGCTGCTACTGCTGGGATGCGGCGCGCTACGAGCCCGAGCAGTATGAGGCTGCGCTCTTGGCCGCGTTGTTCGGGCCGCAGGCGGCCGCGGCTTACGGGCGCTGGCGCGACGAGATCCGCCCGTGGCTGGCGCGGCTGGGCGGCAGGTCGTTACCGGGGTCGGACGAGGCTCGCCAGGCTCTGACCGAAGATCTCCTGGGCTCGGCTCAGGCGGCAGAAGCCGCTGTCCGTGACTTTCGCGCCAGCGCCCTCAATGGGGCCGTGGCGGGCGTGGCGCCGGCGGCGATGCGCCAGGCCACGGCTGACCGCCTGGAGCAGGCTGTCGTCCGCCTGAACGCCCTCAGCGTTGCTGCACGGACACGGCGGACAAACGCCGAGGTCGGCCCGGTCACCGAGGCTCTCAGCGGCCAGGCCACGGTCCGCGAGCAGAAGCTGAAGCTCGGGGACTTCTGGACGACCTTCCAGCTTCGTTACTCACAGACTCGTGAAGCCGATGGCAGCGTGCACCGGACCCAGTGGCACTTCGGCTCGGGCCTGGGCATGACGGGACCGAGTTACCGCAACTGGTATGACGCCGGGTTCATTGATGTGCTGCTCGACGACCAGTCCCTGGATAGCGCCACGCCGAGCTTCGAGGTGGTCGAGGGCGCGTCGGGCCAGGACCTGGTGGGCACGTGGCCCACCACTAGAGGCCAGGTTACTCTGCGCTTCAGTCTGCTTGAGGGAGGGCTGCGCATAGACGGAGAGCTTGCGCCGGTCGGCGAACCCTCGGTGACCGTCCAGCTCTTCGCCATTCCCAGCGCGGGCTTCGGCGACTGGGCCGACATGAACAAGTACACCGTGACAGAGGCGGGGGAGGCAGCCCACGGCACACCGCTTGACCTACCCGCGGGCGCCGACTGGCTGTTCCTCGGCGACCGCACGTACGATGTGCCGCACGAGCGCGCCGAGGGGCCGTGCGCGGTGCTGTTCGGCTCGCCGCTGCCGACCATCCACAGCGATGGCGGCAGCTACGTGGTACAAGTGGATGCTCGGTACCCGGCCGGCACGCGCCGCTTCTCGCTGGTGCTGTGGGACTTCAACGGCCTGTCGAACGCCGACGGTCTGGCCGAACTGCAGCGCCGACTGCCCGCGGCTCGCGCCGCCCTGGCCGCGAGGTAGAGAAACCGCTCACGGCGAATTGCTGTCGCCTACCCGCCGCGCCAGCAAAGGAGAAAACCGCAATGCAGTATCGTACCCTTGGGCGCACCGGACTGGAAGTCTCAGCCGTCAGCCTCGGCGCCTGGGAGATCGGGGGCGCCGTCAATCTCACCTTCGAGTCCCTGGGGACCATCCCCCATGGCTGGGGCGCAACCGATGACGACCAGTCGCTGGACCTGATCGCCCGCTGCCGCGACGCGGGCGTCAACCTGATTGATACCGCTCCCATCTACGGCGACGGCCACAGCGAGACCCTCATCGGGCAGGCGCTGCAGGATTGCCGTGACGAGTGGGTCGTTTGCACGAAGGGTGGCCACGGCGCCACCGACGGGATTGCCTGGAGTGACTTCAGCAAGGCCAGGCTGCTATCGCAGGTGGACGAGAGCCTGGCACGGCTCCGTATGGATGCCGTAGATGTCTACCTGCTGCACGGCCCCTCCGCTGACGATATCGCCCGTGGCGAATGCCTGGAGGCCCTGGAAATCATCCGGCAGCAGGGCAAAGCCCGCTTCGTGGGCGTCTCGATCGGTCCCAACGCCATGGGGGTGGACCTCATCAAGCGCGGCGTCGTGGACGTACTCCAGCAGGTGATCAGCATCGTCAATCCGGAGGCCAGGGACGAGCTACTCCCGGCCGCCGTGGAGCACAACGTGGGCATCGTCGCCCGCTGCGTGTTCGGCTCGGGCTTCCTGACCGGCAAGGTGAAGCCCGACGACCCGTTCGGCCCCGACGATCGCCGCAGTTGGCAAGCCCAGGAGAGCAAACAGGCACTGGCCGAGAAGGCCAGGGCCCTGACGGCGCTCACGGGCCCACAGAGGTCCCTGGCCCAACTCGCCGTGCAATACGTGCTGCAACTGCCCGGCGTGTCCACCGTCATCGCCGGGACCAGCAAGTGGGCCCATATGCAGGAGAACATCGCCGCCACGGACTGCCCCCCGCTGACGGAGGAGGAGTTGGCGCAGATTGCCGCCCTTCAGGGCTAAGGAGGTCCCATGTCCAAAGAACTGATCCCCATCACCGACTTCACGCGCTCGTACGTGCGCTTCCGCATGGACACGCTGAAGAAGCCCCCCGTGACGGTGTCTCAGAAGCTGCCCATGACGCTGAACAACGTGCGTGGCCCCCTGGAATGTGTGGCGGTTTTGACCGCGCTGGACACGGGCCAGAGCCAGCGCTTTGGCCTGATGGCCTCGTGCAAGAGCGAGCAGGTGTGGGTCGAACGGGATATCTGGCACCAGCCCAACGCCGACATGACCATGATTGCCGGCGAAGAGGAGTTTCTGGTCTACAAGCGCTGGGACAAGGTGGACAAGGGGGTCATGCTCTTTCCGCCGAGTCTCGGTCCGCAGCCCGAACGCCAGGTGGCTAGCGCCGCCGACGCTCTTGACAGCTACGCGCTGGAGATCCGCACCTGCACCGCCCGGGAGCTGGCCGAACTGGACCATGTGCTGGAGGCTCTCTTTGACACAACGCCAGTGGTTGCCCGGACCGAATACGAGGCCGCCGGCTACCACGTCACGCTGGAGTATCCGGTCAAGGTCGTAAACTTCAGCGAGCGGGAACGCTATTACCAGGTTGACACCGGGCCGGTGCTGCTGCCCGACTTTGAGCCAGAGGCCGGTTCGCTCATCGAGCGGCTGCAGTCGGCCTACGTGGCACACAACTGCCCCGACTGGGCCGAGTTCATCGTCTGCGTGCCGACTCCGCTGACGGGTGACATCCAGGTGCACCACTACTCGCGCAGCGTGCGGCTGGATGGCGTGCGGAACCGTCTCTTTGCCGTGGTCTGAGCGAGGCTCTCGCTGCTGCCCAGGAGGGTGACGCTATGATGCGGTTCATGGTCGCTCTGACCCTCGGGACCACTCTGCTCGCCGGCAACGCCGGTCACGGTGCCGAACCCCTGCTGGACGAGGAACTGCGGACGCAGCTACTGGCCTATCACGCTGATCTCTGTGACTGGGCCATGACCCTCGATGTCGGCAGCGGCATGCTCAAGAACACCACCGACACCCCTTGGTCCATCTTCATCAACGGGAACTTTGCGCGGATGCTTCTGGCGGGTGCGAGACTACACGGGAAAGCTGAATACGAGGCAGAGGCGCTACGCTGGTGTGATACGTTCGTGGGTCAGCAACAGCTCGTGACCACCTCCACCGGCGAGACCGGAGGCTACTGGGGCGACCATGGCCCGACCGGGAACCTCTATCTGGCGGACTCGGGCACGGCCGCTACCGCACTGGCCCTGGTGGCACGTCACGTCCAGGGCGAACGCCGCGAACGCTACCTGCAAGCCCTGCAGCGCTTCGCGGTCTTTGTGCACACGGGCTGTCGAGAGGACCCGCAGGGCCAGGGCCGACAGGCGTCAAGCGGGTGGGTGATAGGGGAAGGGCCTGATGCGGGCGCCCTGGGCTGTGGTTACTACAACGGCCACCTCAGCACCGCACCCTACACCATCGCCACGGCAGTCAACGGCGGAGCTTTCATGGCGCTCCTGTACTCGCTCACCGGCGATGAGCGCTTGCGACAGACAGCTACGGGGGCCGTCCGCTGGATTCTGAGCAAGCGATTGCCGGACGGTCGCCTGCCGTACCTCCTCGACGGCCAGCCCAGCGACGACTGGCCGCTGGACACCATCACCTACTGCGCTGAGGCTCTGGTGGCCGTGCCCACGCACGTGGATGACGCCGCATTGCGGCAGCAGGTGGGGGAGGGTGCCAAGCCTGTGGTCGAGTGGCTGCTGCGGACCCAGAACGAAGATGGGTCCTGGGGGGCGGCCCGCAGTGCCGACCAGCAGCGCAGTCCGGGGGTGGTGACCCTTCTGGCCTGGTACTACCCGAACGCAGAGGCCGATGTGCGCGTCGGCGAGGCCATCCGCCGGTACTGTCGGTTCCTGCTGGAACCCGCCCGGAGTGAGAACTACGGGATCAAGAGTCTCGTGCGGACGACCGGCTTTGTTGGTCTGACCCTGGCCGAACTGCTGGAGCCCGGAATCACCTTCGAGTAAGGTGAGAGAGCCGGTCGGGCGCACGGCGCGCCCGACCGGAATGGACCGCGGAGTCAGGGCTCTACTTGGACGGTAGCCAGGAATCTTCGGTCTGAAGGAACGCCTGGCGCGTCAGCCACTTGGCATGACCGTCGCAGAAGGTGACGTTGGTCCCGCCATTGTGCCGCGACGGCAGTTGGCCCCACTCGGCGCCCGGACAGCCCGTCAGCCCGCCGCAGCCGGCCCAGGGGTCCACGCAGAAGGAGCGTGGCTGACTGCTGCTAGTTTCGCAGAACATGTACTTCTCGGCGGGCCTGTTCACGGCGGCGTCGGTGATGAAGAAGTTCAAGCGGTCGTTCATCCCATAGCTGATCTTGCCGGGAAAAGGCGTGACACCGTTGGACGAGGTCATGCTAGGACAGCAACCTGCATTGCCGTACCAGTTGTGCCCGTTCTCGGAGGGGCAGATATAAAGCTGCGTGTTCTTGATGTAGGGTTGCAGCACCCAGGGCCAGGGAAGCGGGTAGGCGCCCGCACAGCAGCGCCAGCGGCTCGGGTACATCTCGTCGTAGTCCTGCGTGTACATCAGACACCCAAGGCCGAGCTGCTTCATGTTGGACAGACAGGACGTCTGGCGCGCCTTCTCGCGAGCCTTGGCGAACACAGGGAAGAGAATGGCCGCCAGGATCGCGATGATCGCGATAACCACCAGCAACTCGATAAGCGTAAAGCCCTTGCGACGCATGCGCTCTCACACTCCTTCACTATCAAGTGTAGCTGCGGCTGTCCTCCCTCCGAGACGTCTCATTCCTCCTTTCCTCCCCGGACTACGAGCTCTCAACAGCTTCCTGCACTGGCCAACGACGCGGGCCCACTAGGCCCTGACCGCAAGATTCCCGAACTATCAGTGGCATGGGCACCAGCTCCCGGCGCCAGGGACTGTCGTCACCCGCGAGACGTGCCCTCAGCATCTCAGCAGCGCGGGCAGAGAGCTGCTCCACGGGCTGACCGATGGTTGTCAGGGGCACAGGGAGATGAGAACACCATGGCTCGTCATTGAACCCCACGATCGCCACATCTGCGGGAACCGAAAGGCCCACGTTGGCCAGTCCACGCATGGCACCAATGGCCACCAGGTCAGAGCCGCAGAACAACGCCGTCACTTCCGGACAGCGCCGCAGCAGGTCCTGGGCAGCCAGGTATCCTGCCTGAACAGCCTGGGAGAGATAAGGTCGCTCCGGCGCGTACTCGACGTACTGATCGATCGGTTGCTCATAGCGCTCGCTTATTCCGTGTTCATCCAGGGCGCGGCGATAGCCGACAATGCGGCCAAAGGTCTGGTCGGCGGAGGCCAGAAGACCGATGCAGCGATGCCCCAGCTTCAGAAGGTGGCTGACCGCTGCCTCCGCGGCCCTGACGCGGTCGGTGGAGATGGCATCGGCGGGCACAGCATCACTGGGTAGCTGGTGGTGGTCCGCAATGAGGGTGTAGACGCCGCGATCCCAGAGTATGCCGCACAGGTCTTCCAGCAGCTCCAGGTGCCAGTTGGTGGCCAGGGAGCGGATGGCGACTGCCATCGGCGCCGACAGCAGCAGGCTGGCGGCGATCTTCTCGGCGGAGCCCAGATCCTGGAGGCTCTGGGCCGGGATGATCTGAGCTTGCAGACCCGCGTCCAGCAAGGCGCTGTGCAGCCGCAGCGCCTTGACGTTCATCATGTAATCTTCAGTGTAAGCCACCACGAGGGAGACCACGGCTGACCGGCCGATGGCAAGCGCTTGCGCATGGGGGTTGTGGTGGTAACCGAGGGCGTCGGCGATGCGACGGATGCGGGCCAGCGTTTCGGCCCGCACCATGGAGGAGCGGCTGGGGCTTAGCGCGCGCGAGACCGTCGCCTCTGAGACACCCGCTTGCCGGGCGATGTCCTTCAGTCTTACGTTCACCGCTGTCCACCTGCCGAAGCGACAAATGCAAGCGCTTGCAGCAGAGTATAAAGACCCACTGGTGCTCTGTCAAGCTCCTTGTCCGAGCGTGAAGGTGCCTGGGGCTCTCGGCGGCGAACTCCACCTTACGCTGGCCCGGGCTCAGAGCCCTCGCCAACCACGTTACGCCAGAGGGCAGTGTCCATGTCTGATGACCGCATGAAGGCCATGAACTTCGAGTACCCTGACTACATCCCCGTATCGGTGGGCATCCTGCCCGCGGCCTGGATCAAGTACCGCGAGCGACTGGACGAGATCATCCGGCAGCACCCGGTCATCTTCGGCCAGCAGGGGCCCGACCCGCGCGACTATGACTACGTCCCCGAGACCTATGCCGCAGGGGAACATGTGGACGCCTGGGGCTGCGTGTGGAGCAACATCAAGCATGGCGCCGAGTCTATCGTCACCGGCCACCCGGTGCCGACCCGCGAGGCGGTCCACACTTTCCAGCCCCCGCCCCCGGGTTCAGGCATCAAGCATGGTTTCATGTGGCTGATCCTGGCGGATCTGCGTGGCTTCGAGGAGCTGATGATAGACTTTGCTGAAGACGCCCCGGAGCTGCAGATACTGATTGACAAGGTCCTGGAGTACAACTGCGGCGAGATCGCGCGGATGCTGGAAAGCAGGCCCGAGATCCAGTATTTCGGCGATGACCTGGGGATGCAGGACCGCCTGGCCATCGGCGAGCACAAGTGGCGCAAGTACCTCAAGCCCTGCTACGCCCGCATGTACGCCATGTGCCACGAGGTGGGGACGAAGGTCTACATGCACACCGACGGGCATATCGTGCCGATCATCAAGGACCTCATCGAGTGCGGTGTGGATGTGCTCAACCCGCAGATCCGGGCCAACGGCCTGGACAATCTGGTGCGGGAGTGCAAGGGCAAGGTCTGCGTGAGCCTCGACCTGGACCGCCAGCTCTTCCCCTTCGCGACCCCGGAAGAGATTGACGCCCACATCCGCGAGTGCGTCGCCGCTCTGGGCAGCCCCGAAGGCGGCCTGTGGCTGACCGCCGAGGTCGGCCCCGATGTACCGCTGGAGAACATCGAGGCCATCTGCGCGGCCCTGGAGAGGTATCGGGGTTATTTCCGCTAGGCGCAGTACTGGCCACATACGACTGGTCACGCGAGCCAATGTCGTCCGGGAGGAATGTGTCCATGCTAGTCGCCGCCATCTTCGGTCCGGGGCAGGGCGGGTTGGTCGAAGTTCCCGACCCACAACCGAAGGACGACATCGTCGTCGTCAAGGTCCATGCCGCGCCGATGTGCACCGAGTTCAAGGCCTTCCGCGAAGGCCATGTGACCCAGACGCTCGGGCACGAGGCCGCCGGCGAGGTTGTGGCTGTCGACAAGGCCACGCAGGTGCGGGTGGGTGATCGCGTTGTCGTTCAGCCTCAGCACCCCTGCGGCAAGTGCGCTCTTTGCGAGGGCGGCAACTACATTCACTGCGAGCACAACCGTGACGTGCTGGCCGAGACCGGCAGCGCGGCGGGCACCGCCACCTATGCCCAGTATGTGCTCAAGTCCGAGCGCCTGCTGACGCCCATCCCCGACGGCATGAGCTACGACCACGCGGCCATGGCCTGTTGCGGCCTGGGGCCGACCTTCGGGGCCATGCAGCTCATGGCCGTGGACGCCTTCGACACGGTGCTCATCACGGGCCTGGGCCCCGTCGGTCTGGGCGGGGTCATCGGGGCGCGGTACCGGGGCGCGCGGGTCATCGGAGTGGATGGCCACCCCTACCGCGCGGCCTTGGCCCGGGACCTGGGCGCGGCGGCAGTCATCAACCCCCAGGACCCCGACGCCGTGCGCCAGGTTCTGGATCTCACCGGCGGCCTTGGCGCCGACAAGTCCATCGAGACCAGCGGGACCGCACCGGCCAAACCCTTCCTCATGGACGCCACCCGCCGCAAGGGCCACATCGCCTTTGTGGGTTGGGAAGGACAGGTAGATGCGGGCCAGATCGTCCTTAAGGGCCTGACGATCCACGGGGCCTGGCACTACAACCTGTACGACGCCGGGCGTCTGCTGCGTATCATCGCCGACTCGGGGGCCCAACTGGATCGCCTCATCACCCACCGCTTCCCCTTGAGCCAGGTCCAGGAAGCCTGGGAGCTGCAACTGACCGGCAACTGTGGGAAGGTGGTGCTGCACCCGTGGGCATAGGCCGGGGGCATCGACTCTGGAGTACCTGCTGGCTGTGGCTTGCGGTAAAAGCGCTAGCCTTTGCCGCAGAAGGTGACGTGGAGCAGCTAAGGGCGGTGCGGTTCGCGGAGCCCCCGGTCCTGGATGGCGACCTGAGCGATCCCTGCTGGCAGAGAGCCCCGGCTATCACGAACTTTCTGGAGCATGAGACCGGGGGACCTCCCAGCGAGCCGACCACCATGTGGCTGGGGTATGACGGACACTATGTTTACTGGGCCGTGCACGCCAGGGACTCCGTACCCTCGCAGATCTGCGCGGTGCAGAAGAAGCGCGGCGGCGACCTGTGGAGCGACGACCGCGTGACCCTGAGTCTGGACACGTACCGAAGCCACCAGGAGGCCTACCGATTCACCTTCAACCCCTGCGGCACGCAGACCGAGGAGATCCCGGCCGGCGCGGCCGACAAGACCGAATGGCGCGGAGACTGGGAGGTGGTGGCGAAGATCGTCAGTGACGGCTGGGTCGGCGAGGCCCGCATCCCCTTGCGCATCTTGCGCTATCCGCCGGGAGCCGACGCCTTCTGTGTGATGGCGACGCGTCGGATCGCCCGCCTGCAGGAGATGGTCGCCTGGCCCTACGAGGGTTTCGTGCGAGCGGAGCGGCAGGCGGTATGGGGACCACTGGAGCTGCCCAAGCCCAGGCCCCGCTTCACCACAATGCTCCATGCCGTGCCACAGTGGCGCGAGGGCAGCACGGCGCTTAGCGTCGGCGTCGATTCGCGGGTCGTGATGCCGTCGGGCATGACGGGCTTGCTCAGCGTCAACCCCGATTTCGAGGATGTGGCGCAGGAGGTGGAGAGCATTGACTTCACCTATACCGAGCGGCGTCTGGATGATGCCCGTCCCTTCTTTGTGGAGGGGCGCGGGTTCTACCCCGATGACAACGTCTTTTACTCCCGCCGCCTGGAGGACATGGATGTCGGCCTGAAGTACTTCGGTCGTGTTGGCAACGACCGCGTCGGTGTGCTGGATGCCTGGACCCCTGGCAGCCGCCACACCATGGTCGGCAACTGGGTCCATGAGTTCACCACCCGCTCCAATGCCACGTTGGTCGCGGTGTTGGACGACAACGAGGGCGAGACCAGTGGCCAGTTTGGCGCGGAGGTCACCCTGGGCACGACGGTCGGTGAAAAGGGTGGAAAGAACGTCTCAGCGGAGCTCTTTACGACCACCGTGCCGGGCCAGCCGGGGTCGCGCCAACGCTGGTCGGTGGGGGGCTACTACGGTCCACCCAGCGGGCAAAGCGGTATCTGGGCCAACTATGGCCGCGTGGACGAGGGCTTCGCGCCCACCACGGCCTACTTCCCCGAGAACGGGTTCACGCGCTGGAACGTGGGCCTCTGGGCCAACAGGGAGTTCCGCACGGGCCGACTGCGTAGCTACTACTTCGAGGGGGGACTGAACTGGCGCGATCGGCTGGATGGCAGCACCTTCGACCATGAGCTCTGGTCCTGGGCGGGCTGTGAGCTGCGAAGCCACTGGAGTTTCGGCCTTAGCGCCTCTCGCAACGACCGCCCTCCCTACAAGGACCACACCGAGGGCATGTACGTGTCGTGGAACACCGACGACATCTACCGGGGCGGCAACGCCTCCGCCACCATCGGCAAGCGTGCCGGGGGCGATTACCGCTACATCGAGGTCGGCCAGGGCTTCCGCCTGTCCGAGCGCTGGGCCCTGCGCGCCAACGCCTCCTGGTTCAGTCTCGACCTGCCGACCGGCCCCATCAGCAACCGTCAGTTGATCGTCACGGCTACCTGCGAGCTAGACCCGGAGAACACCTTCAGTGCCCGGCTCGTTGACAATACCGAGGGCAGCAACGTCTACGCATCCTACCGCCGCAAGGTGCGCCAGGGCATGGACCTCTATATCATTGCCGGCGACCCCAACGCCGAGGAGACCACCGAGCGTCTGGCCACCAAGGCGGTGTGGGCGTTCTAACCCGGGTTCCGATACGAGCGGTCACCAGACCGCGATCCAATTGGAGGCTAGCCATGACCCGCCTCATCTCGCTATCGGCGCTGCTGGTGTTTCTGCCATTGACCGTCGCCACCGCTCAGGAAACCCAGGAGGGCATCACCGTGGTCGCCACTGCCGTCAACCCTGACCCCGAGAAGCTGCCGACCCTCAGCGTCTACCAGGACAGCGCCTTCAGCCAGGGCCAGACGCTGACGATGGTTCGCGCCGCCTTCCCCAACGTACCGGGCTTCGTCTGTGACTCGTGGTGTTACGAAAGCCCGGTGGACTTCCTCGACGCCGCGCCGCTCGACGGTGGAGCCATGCAACTTCGTCACCGCCTGCGGGACAATCCGGACGTACTGCTGGTGACGGTCGTAACACCGGAGGAGGGCGCGGTGGAGTTCAACGCCCGGGTGGAGCTGGCGACGCCCGGGCAGGGCACGCTGCCCGCCAACCCGCTGGTCCCCAACCTTTGCTGGCAGGTGCGGCACGCCCCCGGCTTCGCCAGCCGTCCCGACCCCTACCCCGAGTTCGTCAAGCGCTGCTTCATCTTCACCCCCCAGGGCCGGACCTTCCTCGACCAGACCACCCGCCGCCTGATTCCCTGCCGCCCGCCCGAGGACGAGTACAACAACCCGCCCTGGGTGCAGATGTACGTGGGCGTCTGGCAGGAGATACCGCAGGCCACGCCGACCAGTTGGTCTGACACCAGCCCCGACCGTTACACCACCCCGATCATCGGCGTCGTCTCGCGGGATGGCAAGTACCTGGCCGCGCTGGGTAACGGCTCCGCGAGCCTCATGTGCCAGGCCTGGCATGACTGCCTGCACAACAACCCGCCGTGGGTTCCGGCAGACGCCCCGGTCGCCGACCGGCGCTGGCGGCTGAAGGTCTACGTCATGGACAACGACCCGGAGAAGCTGCTGGAGCGGGTGACCAAGGACTTCCCGACGGCAAAGGTGAGGGGGGAGTGAGAGGACAGCGCCAGGCGGATGCGGCTGTGGCGACTAGGTAGATCCGCCTTCCGTCGGTCTCGGTGTGCACTGCTACAGGAGGTCTTGGTTGAGCGCGAGGCAGTTGGTTTACATGGACGAATCCGGGGACGCGGGTTTCAAGCTCGACAGGGGATCGAGCCCCGCCTTGGTCATTGCCGGTGTAATCTTCGATGACCCGGCCGATGCCCAGGCCACCGCCGACCGCATAGAGTTGCTGAGGGTGCAGTCTGGCCGAAGCTCGCGCTACCAGTTCCACTTCACCGATATGGATCGCCGCTCACGTGAGGACTTCTTCCGCGCGGTGCGCCTCTTTCCGTTCCGCGTGCGCGCTATTGTGATGGCGAAGGACCGTATCTACCCCGACAGTATGCTGCGCCGCCGCGGCGACTACTCTTACAGCTACACAGCTAAGATGCTGCTCAAGCATACCTTTGGCATGGTGGAGGAGGCGAAGCTCTTTGTGGACGGAGAGGCGGGGCGCCAGTCATTGCGTGAGATGGTCTCGTATCTTCGCCGGGAGTGCAACACGCCGGGGCTCAGGGTCATCAGGGAGGTGAGGTTCGTCCCGAAACGCGAGGGCAACGTCCTGCTGCAACTTGCCGACATGGTCACCAGCGGAATCGCCCGGTCATACCGAACGGACAAATCCGACCACAGGGTCTACCGAGAACTGATACAGCCACGACTGGAGGACGTGTGGGAGTTCGGACATCCTAAGAAACCAGAAGTGAGACGGCCCCGTGACCTATCCTGCCATCAGCAGGCACGCGCTCCATTCGGAGACAGTTCGGACTACGGGGCCTCGGTAGTCTCATTGTAACCAAAATGGGAGAGCTGTCAATACCGATAGAACATAAGTTCCATTCGCCCTTACAGAACTGCCAAGCGTCCAGCGGACGCAGGACACCCCTCTACCCTCAGCGAATCCCTCTCTCAACTCTCCCTGGGAGCGTCACCACCATGCTTACGGGCCTTGTGATCACTGTCGGGTTGGCGTCGGCGAACATCGTGGGCAACACCAACCGCGAGATTCAGGCGGCGGTGGACCGCGTGGCGGCTCATGGCGGCGGCGAGGTGCGGTTGCAGGCGGGGCTCTATGAGATGACGGACTCCCTGCACCTGCGCAGCGGCGTGCGGATTGTCGGCGAGGGGGAGAAGACGGTCCTGCGCAAGGCCGCCGCGGTCAGTTCGCCCATCATCGCCTACCTGGGCTATGGACACTACGACATCTCCGTGGCCGAGCCAGACGAGTTCCGGGTCGGCGACGGGGTGCATATCCACGATGACAATAGCGGCGGGTTCTATGACACCGTCGCGACCATCACCTGGCGGCGCGGTGACCTGCTGGGCATCAGCCGCTTCCTGAACCACGACTATGATGGGCGGGCGGGCGCCGTGGCCACCACCATCTTCCCGGTCATCAGCGGCTACCACCTGCAGAACGCCAGTGTCGAGAACCTGGCCATCGAGGGCAACAAGGAGGAAAACCCCTACCTGAACGGTTGTCGCGGCGGCGGCGTGTTCCTGTATCAGGCGCATGACGTGAAGCTCCGCAAGCTGTTCGTGCGCAACTACAACGGCGATGGCATCAGCTTCCAGCAGTGCCGCAACACCGTCGTCGAGGGCTGCCTCGTCGAGGGTTGCACCGGCCTGGGCCTGCACCCCGGTAGCGGGTCCGTGGGGCCCATCATGCGCAAGAACGTCAGCCGCAACAACGGGGGCGATGGCATCTTCTATTGCCTGCGGGTGTCGTATTCGCTGTGCGAGGGCAACATCATTGAGCGGAACGGGGGCTACGGCATCTCTATTGGCGGGCGCGACACCGACCACCTGATCCGCGGCAACACCATCCGCCACAACGGCAAGGCGGGCATCTACTTCCGCCCCGGGGACCTGATCATGGCCGGCAGCCGTCAGGTCATCGAGAAGAACGTGCTGGAGGGCAACTGCGTCACCGAGGGCACAGCCGAGGTGGACATCCAGGGGGAGACGCGCGACATTTACCTGCTGGACAACACCATCGTCCCCGGCCGACGCGGCGACGAGCGCCTGTACGCGCTGCTGCTGTGCCCGCAGGCTGACCGAATCGTCTTTGCAGGCAACCAGGTGCCCGGCCCGGCCAGTCGCGCCGTGGACAACCAGGCGGGCAAGTCAGCCCTGAGCACCGAACGCCCGGCCAAGCTGCTGCCGGTGGGGCCCAGGCACATCCCGGAGGGCGCGGCGGCCCATCTGGGCAACTGAGGTGCCAGCCAACGTTGCATGGAAGCGCGCGGGGCGCCATCCGTGGTGGATGGCGCCCCGCGGAGTACCTGAGGCCCCTCTGCTTAGCTCCCGGCTGGCCTCCAGGGGAGCTTGTGCTGAACCTTGCTGACCGCGTCGTAGCCCTTCCACATCATCAAGTGGTCGAGCAGTGTTATGGCCATCATGGCCTCACCGACCGGTACGGCACGGCCGCAGATCTGGGCGTCGCGGCGGGTGATGGCCGACAGCACCGTCGGTTCCAGGGTCGCCATATTGACCGAGTCCTGGTCAATGGAGATGGTGGAGGTGGGCTTGACCACCATGCGAACGACGATGGTCTCGCCGTTGCTGATGCCGCCATCAATGCCGCCGGAGTGGTTGGTGCGGAAGCGAATCACATCGCCGTCGAGGTATGGAATGTCATTGGCCTCGGAACCCTTCTTCAGGGCGAGGCCGAAGCCGTCGCCGAACTCAACGCCCTTGACCGCCGGGATGCTTAGCAGAGCGTGGGCCAGTGTCGCGTCGAGCTTGTCAAACACCGGCTCGCCGAGCCCCGGAGGAACATTGCGCGCCAGGAGCTCGACGATCCCGCCGACGGTGTCCCCTTGCTCCTTCACCTCTAGCGCACGCTGCACCATGCGCTCCGCCGCTTCCAGATCAGGGCAACGAATATCGTTCTTGTCGCGGTTGGCTCGAATCTCATCGAAGCTCATCCCATCGCGCATCTTGATGCCGTGCAGCTCCTTGACATAGCCGATGACTTCGATGCCGTCCCGGGCCAGGATCTTCTTCGCCAAAGCTCCGGCGGCGACGCGTACGCAAGTCTCCCGGCCGCTGGCCCGCCCCGCGCCGCACCAATCCGCGTACTCATCGTACTTCGCCCGGTAGGTGTACTCGGCATGGCCTGGGCGGATGACGTCTTTCACTGCCCGATACTGCTGGATGTGGATGTCCTCGGTATCTACGTTGCGGATGAGTATCCCCACGGGGGCACCAGTAGTCTTCCCCTCAAAGATGCCCGAGAAGATCTCGCACTGATCGGTCTCCAGGCGCGGGGAATCGACGGGGCTGGTGCCCGGCCGGCGGCGGTCCAGCTCCGCCTGAATCTCATCACGTGAGAGCTCCATGCCAGCGGGCACGCCGTCACAGATGACCGCCAGGGCACCGCCGTATCTTTCCCCGTTAGCATCCTGAGTGCAGCCATACGACTCGCCGCACGCCGTGACTCGAAACAGCCTGCCAAAGGTGTTGCCCAACATCGTGTCGCTCCTCCGATGTTCGGATTGAACTCATGTAATCAGGTCGGCAACAGCGCCCATGCGACCGGTCGCGGGACGCTTCCCCACTCGAAGCCTGCTGCCGGGAATGCCCGCTCTGCTCCCAGGGCCACCAAGCCTGGCCGTGGCACCTGTCCGGAACGTGGATGGCCTCGTACCGGCCTACTCGCCCCCGTACCATTCCCGGATCCGCTCAAACAGCGCCTCCGCGGCCTGCCGCGGGCCCTCGATCTCGTAGCCGTCGATGCCCAGGCGCGTCCGTAGCTGGCCCACCTTGACCCCCGCCTGGAAGGCCCCGGCGAAGTAGCGCCTGGCCAGCGGCTCGTGGAGGTCGCGCAACTGCTCGGCGCCAAAGGGGTTGGCGAAGTACGTGCGCACCAGACCCCTCTCGTCTGTCGTGCCTTTGGCGGCGCGGTAGCCGGCGCGGAACACCTCGAGAGCCTGCTCAGCATCCGTGAACAACTCCACCGCCGGCTGGCTCTCGGTCACGTCCTCATAGTTGTTGGCATAGAGCAGCAAGTCCACGGGGTAGCCGGCCACGACGTCGGCATACTCCGTCAACGGCACCACCAGCCGCGCGTTGTGGCGATGGGGGTTCATGAAGATGCTGCGGTCGAAATGCCCGAAAGCATAGCCGGGCGACAGGTCGTCCAGACGGACGAAGGCCCCGATCTCGGTGCCATAGCCCAACAGGCGGCCGTCAGGCGTCAACTGGACCGAGCCCATGTCATCGAAGATAATGGTCATGTCGGAGATGTGCTCATCAGCCAACACCCGGAAGGCCTCAAGGGTCTCGGACTTGCCGGCGCCGCTATCACCGACGATAACCACGCTGAACCGCTGCCCGCTGCGCAGGCTCAGATAGCACATGGCTCCGTGCAGCGGTAGTCGGCCGCGGCGCATCATGATGACGTTGTGCAGGGTCAGCGTCATCTTCTTGCAGTAGCCGAAATAGTCCACGTCCTCCGACTTGGCGACGGCCCCGACGACGATGTTCTCGTCCTCGTCCACGTAGAAGGCGGTAGGATGAACTCCCAGCCGTTCAGCCGGCAGGCCGAAGAGCACCACGCCGTCGGGCTTGCGCCGTGCTTCGTCATGCCCTGCCAGCTCAAAGAGATTGACGAGGCTCACCGCCAGGGCCAGATACTCACGATCGAAGTAGAAATGAAAAACCAGCTCGCCCACCAGCAGCGGGATGCACAGCCACTGCGCCGGATCCAGCTCGACTCCTTGCAGGGGATGCTCGTGGATCTGCTCAAAGCGGCCCTTGCGGGTGTTGCGTCGGGGGTAGAGCGTCACCGGCGGCACCAACAGGGCCAGGCGCACCATCCGGATGGGGTCCAGTGCGGCATAGACGCCGCCGGGGTTCTGCCAGGCGATGCGCTCCAGCAGCAGACTCATGTTGGCGCCGGCAGGCACCTGGCGGTAGACCCGGGGCCAGTGCCCCCGCAGGTTGCGTTCGATGCGGCGGTAAGCCTCACGGGTCAGCGAACTCAGGTCCTGGTTGTTGAAGATGAAGGGCCGGTGGCCCTCGATGGCCCGGTCTCGGGTCTCGCTGGCCCTGGCCTCAAAGAGCAGATAGCGCTCGTAATGGCGCCAGTGATCGTAGAGGTCCTCCACGAAACGGGCCAGGGCCATGGGGTCGGTCACCAGGTAGCCCAGGTCAGGCGCGCGCACCGACAGCTCCTGCCAGGTCAGGTCGCACAGCAGGGCCAGGGCTCGCGCCAGGTCCTGGGCCGCGTCAGACGGGTGCGCCCGGTCGCCTGCAGTGTCCCGCTGCCCACAGACATGGAGCAGATCCGACTGGCGCTGGCGCAGGTCATTCAGGAAGTTCTGGATGACTGCCACAGCCTGCGGTGCCTGCAGCACTTGCGCCGGCTGGGTGCACACCGCACCCGTCATGTAGATCATGACACTGCGGTCATTCACTTCACCCGCTATGTCCATGAGTCACCGTCTCGCTTCCTGGTGGCCTCGGCCCGGTGCCACTGCCCGCCTTGCAGACAACGTGCCGCCGACACGGCCAGGAGGCCTGGCCGTGGCACCCGTGGTGGCTCAGCCCATCTTCATGTCTGCCCCCAGGCCAGTCATCAGTTCCACAAAGGTCGGGAAGGTCACACCGATGGCCTCCGCCGTGCTGATCGTCAAGGGGCTATCGGCGTAGAGCCCGGCCACCGCCAGGGCCATGACGACCCGGTGGTCGCCGTGGCCGTCAGCGCGCCCACCCTTGAGCCTTCCGCCGCGGATGACCAGACCATCGTCCAGTTCTGTAACGTCTGCGCCCAGGTTCCTGAGTTCCTGCGCCATCACCGCCAGGCGGTCGGTTTCCTTCAGCCGGGCCTGGGGCACATTGCCCAGGCGTGTCTCACCCTCGGCCAGAGCCGCCACCACCGCCAGGGCCGGCAGCGCGTCAGGGGTTGCGTTCAGGTCCAGATCGGCGCCATGCAGGCCCTTGCCCCGCACGCGCAAGCCCTCTGGTCCTTCCGTGATGTCCGCACCCATGGCCCGCAGCATGTGCACAACCGCCTTGTCGCCCTGGCTGTCGGTCATGTCCACGCCACGGACCAGCACCTCCGCCGGCCCCAGCGCCGCCGCGCACAGGAAAAAGGTCGCCGAGGAGAAGTCAGCCGGAATGGTCCGGTCGAAGGCAGTATAGCGCTGTCGGCCCGGGATACGGAACCGCTGCAGCCCCTCAGCCTCATAGCAGACGCCCTGTTGGTCAAGCCAGTCGAGCGTCATCTGCACGTAGGGCCGTTCATTCAGCAGCGGCACCTCGATCTGGGTGTCACCCAGGGCCAGAGGGCAGTTCAGCAGCAGGCTGGTCAAATACTGTGACGTCGGGCACTCGATGCAGACCTGCCCACCCTGCAGCGGCCCCCGAACCACCAGCGGAGCGCAGCCATTGTCCCGCGTCGAAAAGGCCATCGCCCCCAGCGTCTCGAGTGCCTGCAGCAGCGGGCCCGCGGAGCGGCGGCGTATCTGTTGGTCCCCGGTAAAGACCGTGTAGCCCGTCCCCAGGCAGGCTGACGCCAGAGCGATATAGAGTGTTGTGCCCGAGTTGCCGACATCCACCACGTTGTCCGGGGTCTGGACCCGGCACCCGACGCCTTGGACGGTCCACACCTCGCCGATCTCGATGGCGGCTCCGAGAGACCGGTACACTCGCACCGCTGCCTCCGTGTCCGCAGACACGAGGGGCCGGCGGATGTGCGACACTCCCTCAGCCAAAGCAGCGATCGCGACCGCACGGATCGTGTGGCTCTTGGAGCCGGGAATGTCCACCACTCCGGCGATGGTTGACGGACGACAACGCAGTTCCATGGGCAGACGGAGTCCTGGTTACAGAAGCGGGGAACCCGTCACGAGTGACCCGGTTCCCCGCCGCATGGTCTCGCAGCTTGGCGTCGGATTATACACGAACCCGCAGGTCTTGCCTACCCCGTGCCCTCTCCCTCGGTGAGCACGACGAAACCCTCGCGCCTCGCCGCCTCGGCGAGACGACGGTCAAAGGTGACAAACTCGTGCCCCTCCGGCGCCTCCCCGCACCACTGGAGCGCCGAGGCAAGATGCAGTGCGTCGGCGGCGCGGAGAGGGTGCTCGGTGACCAAGCGGAGGGCTATGTCGCGCACTCCTTCGGCCAAGGCCAACTCGTCCAGAGTATCGCGCAGGGCAGCAAGGGTTGCCTGCGTGATGGCGAACTCCTCAGGACCCAGTTCGCCCAGCCGCAACAGCCTCCAGAGGGCCGAGCTGCACTCAATGCTGGACAGCCACGAGGTGACTACGTCACGGTCGCTACGGTGGTACTGGTGGGCGCGTTCGGACCAGAGCTGCTGCACCACCAGCGCAACGAGGGCTGAGGTGTCCCAGTACCTCACCAGGGTGATTCCTCGCGCTCGCCAAGAACGGCCTGCACCAGCGCGTTGCCCTCGACTCGCACCTTAGGCCGGGCCAGGAAGACCTCCCAGTTGCCCGTCCCCAGCCGCACCAGACCTTGGCGGGCCAGTTCCTCCAGCCGGGCGCGGTCCCGCTCGTCCCGGGACAACTGCGGCGGCGGGCACAACTGCGCCACGATCTTGCCATGCCGCGTGATTAGCACCTGCTCGCCCCGCTCCGCTCGAGCAATGTACGCGCTCGCCTTGGCCTTAAGCTCGCTTGCGCTGACAACCGCCATGCACCTTCCGCCTCCGTCGTCCCGTACTTGTGACTATACCAGTCTAATCATTCTGACCATAGTAGTCAAAGCAGTGTTCACCCAAACCGCATCCTCTCCGCCGTCGGGGTATGCGGTAACGCCCGCCGCAACCGCGCTGCCAGCCGCGTGTACCGCTCGGCTTCGTCGGCAGTCCGCACCGCCTTCCAGAGGCCCTTCCTGTCACCGATGATGACAGCCAGTTTCTGCGCCCGGGTCAAAGCAGTGTAGAGCAGGTTGCGACGCATCATGATGTAGTGGGTGCTGTGCAGCACCATCACCACTGCCGGATACTCGCTGCCCTGGGCCTTGTGCACGGTCAGCGCGTAGGCCAGCTCTAGCTGGTCGAGGTCCGAGTAGTCGTAGTTCACGGGCCCCGTATCGAACTCCACTACCGCCGTCCGGGCCGCGTGGTCCATGCGAACGATCTGCCCCACATCGCCGTTATACACGTTGCGGTCGTAGTCATTGGCCGTCTGGATGACCCGATCGCCCTCGCGGTAGAGCGTGCGGCCGCGCCGCAGCTCGATCTTGTCAGAACCAGGCGGGTTCAGGGCCGCCTGCAACGCCTGGTTGAGAGCCTCCACTCCCGCCGGGCCCCGGTGCATGGGCGAGATCACAAGGGTGTCCGCCAGTCCATAGCCCAGCTTCGGAAGACTGCGCGTCACCACCTTCAGCACCGCCTGCGCTGCCTCCTCGGCCGTCTCACGCTCCATGAGCACGCAGTCCTCCCCCTGCCACTGGCTGCCGGGCACCAGCCTCGGCATCCGTCCCTCGCGGATCTCATGGGCGTTGGCGACGATCTGTCCCCCCTCCTCTTGACGGAAGATCTCAGTCAGGCGCACCACGGGAAACACGCCGCTGGCGATCAGGTCGCGCAGGAAGTTGCCCGGCCCGACACTGGGCAGTTGGTCGGCATCGCCGATGAAGACAACCTGAGCAGTGCCTGGCACCGCCCGCAGCAGGTCCCGCGCCAGCATGGCGTCCACCATGCTGGCCTCGTCCACAATCAACAGGTCCACCGCCAATGGCTCAGCGGCATCATGGGCGAAATGGCCTTTGATGGGGTCCCACCCCAGGAGGCGATGGATGGTGCTGGCGGGCTTCCCCGACAATTGGCTCAGGCGTTTGGCGGCGCGGCCGGTGGGCGAGCAGAGCGCTACCTTCCACCGCAGCGCCTCGGCGGCGTCGGCGATGGCCCGGGTGATGGTCGTCTTGCCGGTGCCGGGGCCGCCGGTGATCACCGTGATGGGACCCTGCAGGGCCTGGCACACCGCCGCGGCCTGCGTGGGTGTCAGGGCCAGGGCCCCCATGTCCTGGCGTTTCTGCAGCCAGGCGCAGGTCTGCTCGTTGCTGGGCACCCCGTCCCGCGCCCGGTCACCCAGGCTCAGGAGCAGCCCGGCCAGCTCCTTCTCCGCCTCCAGGGTCTCCTGCAGATAGTACCCCGGCTGCCTCTCCTCGTCGTCCTCGTGCACCACCTGGCCACTTCGCACCACCTCCGCCAGCGCCAGTTCCAGCAACTGCTCGTCGCAACCCAGCAGCCGCTGGGCCTGACGGAGCAGCAGGTCTCTAGGGAGGAAGAAGTGCCCCTCCCCCAGAGCCTCACTGAGCACATGCAGCAATCCCGCCTGCAGCCGCTGCGGGTCGGTGGCGGTGATGCCCGCCGCGCGCGCCAGCTTGTCGGCGGTCAGAAAGCCGATGCCCCGCACCTCCAACGCCAGCCGGTAGGGCTCGCGCTCCAGCACATGCATGGCGTTGCTGCGGTACTTCTGGTAGATGCGGCTGGCCATGGCCGGTCCAGCGCCGTGCTCATGCAGGAAGACCATGATGCGGTGGACTTCCCGGTGCTCGTGCCACGCGGTAGCAATGCGCTCGGCCAGCTTCGGACCGATGCCGGGGACTTCGCTCAACCGCTGGGGATGGTCGTCGAGGATGTCCAGCACCCGCTCGCCGAAGTGCTTCACAAGAGCCTCGGCCTTCTTCCTGCCGATGCCGGGGAAGAGCCCGCCGCTGAGGTACCCGACGATGCCTTCGGCGGTCGAGGGCCGCACCAGCTCATAGCTCTGCACGCGCAGTTGCCTGCCATAGCGTGCGTGTCGCTCCCAGGTCCCACGCACCCGCAGGCTCTCGCCCGCCACCGCCCCCGGAATGACGCCGACGATGGTCACCGGCGCCCCCTGCTCGGGCGTGAGCTCAGCGATGCAGAAGCCGTCGTCGGGGTTGTGATGGACGAGGCTGGTGATGGTCCCCGTCAGTTCGTGGACGTCCGTCTCGGCATTGGTCATGGTCAACGAGGTTTTCGCCGCAGACGTCGCTGATGCCTCTGTGGGAGGGGTCTCCGCCCCCGACGCGGAGAGGCCTCGCCCGCCCGGCCCCGCCGTCCCGAACCACAACGGCCGCCCGCGGGGGGCGGCCGGCGATCGCAACTCAGAGAGCCCGGCGTTAGGTCCTCTTCCGCCCTCTTAGGACGAACGCCGCCAGCCCGCTGCAGGCCAGCAGTACCCAACTGGAAGGCTCGGGGATGGCCGAGGCGGTATCATACTCGACGATATAGCCATACGGCTTATACTGCTCACCCTCGTTGGGCAGGTCGTTCCACTCCAGGCCCGTCTTGGCAAACCTTCCGTAGAAACAGACATAAGTCTCGGGCACCCCCCAGCAATCGTTGTTTGGCTCGAGACCGGACCAGCTGTAATAGGTGTCGAAACTCGCACCATCGCTTTCATTGACCCATCGCCATCCGCCATCGGTGAAAGTGCGGTGGGTAGCGCCCTCAGCGTACCCTCTGGCCGTCGGGTCTTGGTATCCGCCAAGCCATGGGCCGTTGCCGCACCCTGTGAGATCCTGGAACCAGAAACGCTGATCACTTACCAATGTATACACGAACGCGTTCTCAGCGGAGTTCTTGATGGTCACCAGGTACCCGCCTCTAGCCTCAGCAGCTGAGCGAGCA
>JABLXH010000038.1 GCA_013178155.1 Armatimonadota bacterium
CCAGAACCTGTAGGTCCCCGACGCGGTAGCAACGCAGGCCGCGGTCCCTGCCCGTGGACCGCGGCCTTTCTTCACCACCGCAGGCGGCAACCATCACCAGACGGTATAGCCCCCATCAATCACCAGATCGTGCCCTGTCGTGTAACTCGCGGCATCCGAAGCCAGATACACCACCGCCCCCACCAGCTCCTCCGGCTCCGCCATGCGCCCGAAGGGGATGTAAGGGTACCAGCCATCAAAGTACTGCGGGAACTGCTTGGTGAGCTCGCTTAGTGTGTAACCCGGGCTGATGCTGTTGACCCGCACGTTGTACTGGGCCCACTCCACGGCCAGGCTCTTTGAGAGATGGATGACACCCGCCTTGGAGGCATTGTAGGCGCACTGGGTCTGGGGCCGGTTGGCGATACGCCCGGACATGGAGGCGATGTTGACAATCGCGCCTGAGCGCTGCGGGATCATGGTCCGCGCTGCCGCCTGGCAACACAGGAACGTGCCCTTGAGATTGGTGTCCACGACCCTGTCCCAATCCTCCTCGCTCATCTCCTCCGCTTTGGCCCAGATGCATATCCCGGCGCTATTGACCAGCACATCAAGCCGCCCCAGCTCCGCCGCCACCCGGCCAAAGGCCTCGCCTACCGAAGCACGCTTGGTCACGTCACACACGATGCCGAGTGTGCCGTCGCCCATCTCCTGAGCCGACTGGGCCACACGGTCCTCCAGAATGTCCAGCAGCGCGATCTGACAGCCGTACTCCTTGAGCGCCTCCGCGCACGCCCGGCCGATGCCACGGGCCCCGCCGGTTACGGCTGCCACCTTGCCCTGCAACTCGAACAACTCACGAATGGGTCGCGACATGGTTGTCCTCCTCGCTGATTCGCGCGGCTCTTACCCGGTGTCACGGATATGGAAGTAAGAGACCGGTGCACTCCGCACGAGGTGCGGTCCGGTGAAACTCTGGTGGGGCTGACAGATGAACTCCGCCTGCTGCGCCGCTGCGTTCCAGGTGAAGCCGGGATCCTCCGCGACCGTCAGCCGCAAACCCTCGGGCACCCGCTCCGACTGAAGCACCATGAACGCCGACGTACGCTGCCCGGCGTGGTCCAGCAGGACCACGGTTCCGTCTGGCGCGAGCAGTTCTCCGGCCACGGTGAGGGTGCGGGCGGAGCGGTCCACCGCCAGCAGCGAGGCGCCTGGCCTGCCGTAGGCGGTGATGGACGCGTCGCCGAAGGACACCTGGCCGTCCACCACCACGCCACCAATGCCCCCTCCGGACCAAAGGGCAGCCAGTTCGGCATCAGCCTGCACTGGTCGGCCCTCCCAGGTTGCCTGCAGTCCTGCTGGCCGCAACAACACCAGCCCGCGCCAGCCAGCGGCGGTTATCTGCAGGGCCAGGTCTGCACCCGCCCAGTCCAGGCGCTGCACGTCGAGCGCCGCCTCTGCCTCAGGCATCAGCTCCATCACGGCGGCAAAGACCGACTCGCCGCCCTCGCGCCGCCACAGAGCGAAGGGACGCCAGAAGTCGCGCAGGTTGTCGTCGTTTTCGTTCGCTCCCCGCACCGCCGGGTTGCGTCCCAGTACCAGTTGGTCGCCGGACTCGGTCAGCAGGTGCACCCGCAAGTGCGCGGCACCCTCGGCCAAGGAGTGCTCCACCGTCACCACCGCTGGAAGCGTCCCCGTCGCCTTCTGCAAGTCGCTCAGATAACCGTAAGCGTAGTCCGATTTGAGCGTAAGCCCACTCTCACCCTCATTCGCAGCCTCGACGAAGTCTGTGCCGGGAGACAGGAGCGTCGGCAGGGGCTGAGTCGCCAGCGCCTGGCCGCCGGACATCGCCGCCATCGTGCCGGGAAGGTCGGCACAGCCATGCAACAGGTAGTCCTGCCTCTGCCCGCCCGTGACCGCAAACAGGTCCACCAGTACCGGCCGCGCCCCGGGCGGCGTCAGTGCCAGGAGGGTGCGGCGGTACGTGCTGACGAGGCCGGGGTAGACAGTCGGGTTGTCCACGGAGAGGACCTGACAGTCGGGCATCGCCAGAAAGCAGCGGAGGCTGCCGAAGGTGGTCGCATCGGCGGCCTGGTTCCGGGCGTCCACCACCACCGTGTTGTGCGCGACGGTCGGCAGCGTCCAGGCGCGGTCCCTGCTGTGGGTGTAGCCGAGGTCTGACAGCAGCTCCTGTCCCTGGGCGAAGAGCACCAGGCTCAGCCCGTCCCAGTGCCGATGTCCCAGACCCGGTGACCAGGTCAGATGGGCCTGCCATTGATCGTGACCCTCGCCTCCACCCAGTACGCCGTGCCCCAGAGCCGGCAGCAGCAATGGCTGCGAGCGTTGTAGAGCCGTGCCTTTCTGCCACCACCAGGTGTCGTGGACCGGCACATAGCGGCCGTTGGGCAGCCGCATCAGCTCCAGGCTTTCCTTGGCCCGGCGTATGCCCGGCAGGTCGCTGGCGAGGTCCAGGTTGTCGAACCGGCGCCCGGTGACGGGGTGCTGGTATCCGGGCGGATCGCTGTACCCCCTGGCTGCCGACAGCACACTGCTGAGGTTACCGACCACCTGGGAGTGATAAGACGGGGTGCCTTCGCTCCACGTCCCGTCGCCGAAGAAGCCGGAATCCACGAACCTTTCCAGACGACCCACGCACTCGTGTACCCACTCCGGCCGCCCCAGGACTCGACCAGCGCGGATGATGTCCGCCCACATGCCAGGGCTCATGTTGCCAAGGTCGTCACGGTTCGCCAGCACCTGCTCGGCTGCCATGGTGAAAAAGCTCAAAATCTCGGCATCCGCGTCATGGCCCTTCTCTGCCGACAGCCTCTGCAGTTCACCGCTATCATGGATCAGGTCGTAGGCCTCCACCAGCTGGTCGGGGAGGTCTGCGTAGGCCCACCATGTCCAGCGTGCGGTGCGAAAGCCCGGCCGGAAGTCCTTGGGGTCTACCGGGCCGTCGTAGATGACCTTCTCCTGGAAGGGGTAGTCGAAGTGGTAGCAGTACCCGGGGTACACCTCAGCGAAGCGCTGCAGGATGAGTGCACAGCGGCGTGCGTACTGGACCTCGCGGGTCAGGTGGTAGGCCCGGGCGAGGTTGCGTGCCGCCGTCTCCATGTAGCGGATGCGATGGTAGTCAATCCGCGCCCCGAAGTAGTGCCGGTATCCCTTGGCGTCGGCCCAGTAGGGGTACTCCTGCGGTTCCCCGCGCGGGTTGTGGACCCGAAGCACCTCAGTCATTGGGTACTGCTCGCTGGGGTATTGGTGTCCGCAGTAGGCGCAGCGCATCGTCTCCGGCTGCGCCAGGCTCCACGGCTCGTAGTTGGCGTCCTTTCCGCCCTGGAACTGCCCCTCCTGCAGGCCAGCGGTGCAGTTGGGGCAGTCGGTGAAGTAGATCCCGGACTGTCGCGGGATGACGGCTAGCATGGCGGCCTCGTCGAGCTCCATGACCGGCTCCACCAGCCGCCGATAGCCGTCGGCGTCACTCTCTCGCAAGGGGACTGCCAGAACCGGGTGTTGCGCCATGGAGGCGCCGGTCAGGAGAACTGCCAGTAGCAGCATGAACAGCACCGACAGAGGCATCGCGACCTCATGCGATAGCGTAGTCTACCCGCAGGTTCGGTGCGCCTGGCCCTGAGTCCTGCCGGGAAGCGCTGCGGCCTGCCCAGTACCGCTGAGCAGGCCGCAGGTGTCACCTGTCCACTGACGCCGCGCTACCGCGCCAGCATCATCCGCGTCATGGCGATCTGCTGCTGGCCCTCGGGGCCGCGAGCGGTCACGCGACAGAGGTACGCCCCGGCGGGCACCTGCGTGCCGGCGTTGGACCTGCCGTTCCAAAGCAGGCTGTTTATCCCCGCCTTCCCCTGCACTGGCGGCAGCGCAGATACGACTCGCCCGGCGATGTTGAGTATCTCCGCCTGGACCTCGGCCGGAGCGCTAAGAGTGATCACGATCTGGGCGCCGCCATTGCGGGTCGGCGCCGCGGCCACGGTCATCGCCCCGGCGGTCCGCACACTGGTCGGGATGACACCGCCAGCAAGCGGGCTGTAGTCCACCAGGCCACGACTGGGGTCATCGAGCTGATCATAGATCTTGCCGTCAATGACGCTGGCCTGAGTGCTCCCGAAGTCGTTACCCTCGGCCTTGATGTCGTTACTGGTGTAGTTGGCGATAGCCGAGCCAGACTGACCGATAAACCTGTTTCCGCCGTCGTCCAAGGTGCTGGTGTTTCCCAGATTACCCAGATTCGGCTGCGCATCATTGTCTATGAGGATACCAGTCGAGCCGAGCCGTATCGTATTGCCGGCGACAATAGGTCGGCACTCATATCCGTAGATGTACAGACCGTAGTCTCTCTGCTGCAGGATGGTGTTGCTGGCGATCCGGGGCGAACCGTTGCTGAGGTAGATACCCGACGACCCAAAAGCCTTGCTGCCCACGGGAGCGCCAATTGTATTGGCTTCGATGACGGAGCCACTGCGGACGAAGTCCAGGTATAGACCATAATTCTTCGCGAGGATCTTGTTCCCTTGGCCCGCTGCCCCGACTACCAGCCCGCCGGGGCCGCCGGAGACATAGACTCCGTAGTTGCCGGGCGCGGGTGTGGTGCCGTCGGCCAGCCAGCCAATGTAGTTGCCCAGTATACGATTGCCCAGGGCGTTGTTGCCGTAGACGGAGACCCCATTCTGCCTCGCCACGATCACGTTCCGTTTCGCCGCCGTGTTACCTCCGACGGTGCAGTATGCACTGCCGCTAAGGCTGAGGCCCGTGTCGCTGTTCGGCAACGGTTTGTCGCCGGTGCGATTGAGGCCGATATAGTTGCCGACCACGTAGGCGCCCTGACAGCCGCCCATGCTGATTCCAGTTGAGTTGGCCGAGATGATGTTGCGAGCAGCCGCCGTAGTGCCCCCCACATAGGCTCGCGGGCAGTTGTCCAGATAGACTCCGGAACTGCCGTTCCCAAGCGCTGCCCCACCGTTGGCATCGGTGCCGACACGATTGCCCTTGATCTTTATGTCCGGACATCCATTGGCATAGATGCCAGAGCTGTCGTTGCCGGACACAACGTTCCAGCCCAACGTGGTGGTGGCTCCGATGAGAACGTCCGAGCAGTTATAGAGGTAGACACCATAGCTGCCGTTGGGACGGGCTTGAGTGCCTGCCAGGTTGGTGCCCACGCGGCAGTTGGCGATGCTCAGACCCACGACCCGAGAGCCGTTGATGCCGTTCTGATTGTTGCCACTCAACACGGTCTTGATGGGTAGTCCCGGGCTGCCGATCGCAATGTCGCCGCAAAGGTATAGGTAGATGCCGTCGCCGGTGTTGGGCAGAGCGGTGCTCCCGTCCGCGGCAAGACCACAGAGCAGATTGGTAATGGTAACCCCGCCCGAGAAGTAGACATAGATGCCATTGCCGAGGTTGCCGGCGATGATATTGCGGTCCTTGGGATCCGTGCCGCCAATCTGGGCGCCGGAAGCGGAGGTGATGCTGATGCCATCGCCCGCGTTCGGTTGGGGAAGGCGACCGCTGCGATCGGTGCCGATGTAGCACGATCGGATGGTGCAGTTCTCGCCGCCTACGCTGATGCCGCTGGAGGTGCTATAGCAGATACACAGCCCCCGCAACACGCAGTTCGCTGCTGATGAGGCGACATTGAGAATTCCGGTCTTGAGGTCGCCCGAGATTGTGATGTCGGGCTTGCCGTCGTAGTTGATGTCACCATTGATCTCCGTTCCGGGCTCGGTCAGCGTGAGTGTCCCGAATCCACTGTCACCAACGTGGATGGTCCCGCCAGCCAAGCTGACGTCGAACAGAATCCGGTTGGGGACGCCGTCTGAGTTCGCTGTAGCCAGTTTCGACCGCAGGGTCCCAGGCGACCCATCATCGGCCAACGTCATGACCGTTAAGTCCACCGGGGGAAGCGCGGGCGCGGCGCTAATCGCTTGCACAAGCGCCGCCAGAACCATGAGGCTTAGCAATCTGGTACGTGCTGTCATCCTGTCGTCCTCCTGTACAGTTGCATGGCCGCCTTCTCTGCAGACCTTCGCGAGGGTCCGCAGTCTCTCCCATCCGTGTCGTCCGGCCCCTCACGTCACCTCCCCATCAGGGCGCAAACTCCGCTGTCACCTCCTGGGCGATGGACGCCCACTCCCAGAGTCGCTGCGGTTCATAGCGAACGGTGCTGATGTCCTTCAGCACCACTTCCACCACGCAGCCGCGCAGCTTCTCCAGGTCCTCGCGCAGTTCCCGCCGTGCCACCTCCGGTACCCAGTCATCGTAGGCCAGCACCGCGGGGTTCGGTTTGAGCGAGATCACATAGTCGGTGCCGCAACGCTCGGCCATCAACGCCTTATCGGCCCGCGGACTGCAGGAGATCTTGCGCAGGTTCGGTACTCTCCGCAGCAAGTCTACCTTGTGATGGAGCTGTTCGCAACAACCATAGTAGTTCAGACCCCACTTCTCCAGAAACCGCAACTCGTGCCGCAGCGCGAACTCCCAATGCATTTCGGGCGAGACCTCCGAAAAGATCTGCGGCGTCGCGCAACCCCACAGGTCTCGGGGGGTGACACGCTTGGGGTCATACCCCGGTTGCGGCAGCTCCGGCGTCGCACTGAGACCGCCCGAGCCAGCCATGCCGTTGGGTCCTGGCAAAGACAGCAGGTTCTGCTCCTCCCACTGCCGCAGCCGATGCAGGTGAGCGTCCACCAGGCGCTCCATGCAGGCATTGACCAGTCCGGGGTTCAGCACCATGTCCAGCATCGCCCGGTCCACGCCATACCAGGTGATCAGATCATCCCAGGGCGCGAACCACACATGGGTGATACCTCGCTTGACCACCGGCATGATGTCGCCAAACAGCTCACACAGAAGCTCATAGTGCCTCTGGGTGGCGGCTTCGTCGTGCGTCACCTCAGGCATGCGTATCTTGGCCACATCGTCCAGCGAATGGAACTGCTCATGGAAATGCCGGCTCGCCAGACCGCTGCTGGTCAAAACATCGGACTCCTCGCTGATGCCCACGCCGGTATCGTGGATAGCGTAAGGGCAAACAACCGCTCCCTCCGCAATCTGGTCATCGGGGAAATGCCGCCACTGATAGAGCTGCATTCGCAGGCCGCTCTCGACCCCGCGCGCCCAGTCGCCCTCGCAGCGGCACGTAAGCTCATCCTCCCAGTTCATCTCATGCCAGGGCACCTGCAGGATGCATACCAGCGGTCGGGTCGGCCGCAACTCGTTGAGTTGCTGCCATTGGGCCAGCTTCTCTTGCTGCACGGGCAAGGCAGCGCCGTCGGCGACCTGCTTCATCAGTTCGCGTAGAATCGCGCGGTCTCCGTCGGTCATGTTCATATCAAAAGTCGGCCTCCACGTTGTTCGCACTGCGGCCCAGACGGTCTATAGCTCGTTGTAGAGCTCTTTGGGCACCATGTTGCCGAGGTTCAACACAAGGTTGGTGTCCAGGGCGCGTTTGAGCCGCGCGATTTCGCGCAGGCCCTCCCGGCCCAGCATCAGTTCCAGGTAGGGCACGCGACGCCCCTCCACCAGCACGGTCTTCTTGCCCACCCCGTGTTCCCCGGAAATGACACCACCCAACCTGACCGCCTGCCGGGCAAGGTCGGCGTACAGCTCCCGCACCAGCGCCAGTTCAGCCTCATTCTGGGTCAGGAAGTTCACGTGAAGGTGATAGTCACCAAGGTGCCCGAACATCACGTAGTGTTCACCCGGCCGGGCGAAGGCGGCCCTGAAGCGCTGGCCAGCCGCATGGTAGGCGGCGAGAAGCTCGCGGAAGCATCCGGGTGGGGCAACGAAGTCTGTGCCCATCTTCTGGCTACCGTGCTGCCGAACGTAGCTATTGATGCTCTCCGGCAGCGAATGCCGGAACTCTCGCTGTTCCGTCAGGTCAGCAGGCGTATCCGCAAACCAGTCTTCGACCATCCCGTGGGCCTCAAGAGCGTCCATCAGCGGGTCGAGCTGCTCCAAGTCGCCCGCCAACTCCACGAACACCGCCGCGCCGAAGGCCTTCCCCTCCAGCACCGGGTGTGACATGAAGCGCAAAGACGCCCCGTCAAAGTACTCCAGGGCCAGGACCGTCAGCGCTCCAGCCTGGCTCGCGGCTCGCACTGCATCGGCGAAATCCAAGGCCTGCGTCTCCGTCTCAAAGAAGGCCAGCTCGCCCAAAATGGGCGCGGGCAGCTCCGCCAGCGTCAGATGAACCTCGGTGATGACACCCAGCAGACCCTCAGACCCCACAAAGAGGTCTACCAGGTCCATGTCTGGGCGGCAGTAGAGCGCCGAAGCGTTCTTCATCTCGGGACTGCAGTAGCGCGGCAGTGGCAGTCTGTAGTCCTGTCCTGCCTGTCCACGGAAACTGATCTCGCCCACGCTGGCCCGCACCTCCCCGCGCTCCACCCGCAGGCTGTCGCCATTGGGTAGAACCACGGTAAGCCCCTGTACCCACTGCCGCGTGGCCCCGTAGTGGAAGCTGCGGGCGCCGGAGGCGTTCGTGGCCACACTTGCCCCGAGCAGCGCCGTGCGCTCAGTGGGGTCAGGAGGGTAGAACAGACCGGGGGGGAGCATACGTTCCAGCACATCCAGGGGGGTACCGGCGGGCACCCAAGCCTCGCGTCGTTCCCGGTCCACGCCCAGGCTGAAGGTCCGCCCGTAGTGCTCAAGGCTGATACTTTCGCCAGGATGCTCGCCGACCTCGCGCAGGTCCTCCGTCGCCAGCGCCCAACCGCCTCCGGTTGCCACCCGCCCGCCGGTGATGCCGGTCCCCGCCCCCGAGACCGTCACCGGCACGCCTCGCGCATTGGCCTCACGCAGCAACTCTTGGACCTCGGCCGTCGAGCGTGGGAAGTAGACCGCCTCGAGGCCCTCGGCCTGGAAGAGGCCGCTTTCGTCGGTGCTGAAGCGGGTCAGCGTATCTGGGTCGTCACGACACGTCACCATGGGAGCAGACCTTTCGTCCCGTCGCCAGCAGCACGGGGTACTCCCGCACCGCGCCCTCGGATCCCCGACGGACCATCACGTGCGCCACGCTCACCGCGACCGTGGAGAGTCCGGCGGCCACCAGGAAGCTGCGCATCTGCTGCTCAGAGAACCCGTGGTGGACATCGCCAACGCCTTCGCCGTGGAAACTGCCGTCCTCGGCCTCCAGGTCAGCGATGGCCATATAACCACCCGAGCGTAGCAGACCGCCAAGACGCAACACCAGGGAGGCCGGGTCCGAGATATGGTGCAGGGCCATACTGCTCACCACAAAATCGAACTGCTCCGCCGGCGGCGCCTGAGTAGTCAGGTCCAGGCACCGGGTCTCCACGTTGGCCACCCCGGCGGCTCTCAGCTTCTCAGACAGCACGTCCAGCATCCCCTGCGCGTTGTCAACCGCCACCACCCTCGCAAGCCGCGAGGCCAGCAGGAGCGAAAGGGTGCCAGTCCCGCATCCGTAGTCCATGGCGACCCAGTGGTCCTGCAGTGGCACTCGTTCAGCGATCGCCGCGGCCAACGCCCGGGCGCGCTCAGTCCGGGCAGCGTCCTCGTCCCAGGTTCGCGCCAGCGCGTCAAAACCGAGCGGCCCCGCTGGCATCAGTTCCATCCTCCGGCCCTCGCCGCGGCCTCGATCAGGTCCCGCGCCTGCTGTGGCCCCGCTTCACGGAGTCGCTGCGCCACCGGCTCCGTCAGCGGCGGTAACTCGCCTATGGCAGCAAAGTACCTGTTCTTCTCCACGGGCGGGCGGTCGTCATCCACATACGAGACGCCGGCATAGCGCAGCAGGATGGTCTGTCCCACCATGACCCTGGCGCCATACAGGAAGCTCTGTCGGTGGCGACTGAGTACCGGTCCGTTCAGGTCATCCACGAACGGCAGCCCCGCCCGGTTCATCTCAGTGCCGATGTTGAGGGGCAGGTGCAAATCATTGGCCGCTGCAACGATGGCGTCGAGGTTCGCAACCTTGGTGGCTCGCTCCTCGGGGTCCTTCAGGTTCCAGTTGCGGTCGGGAATGATGTTGAGCGCCACGCAGCCCTTGCTCATCATCAGTTCCAGGAGGCCGTGGGGGTCCGCCTCACCTTTACTGGTCCCATCCAGCCATGTAATCATGGGCATGGCCCGACACGACAGCACCCACTGGCAGAAGTCCTCAACGGGGGGAAAGGTGTCTGGCGAGGTGGGAATGTAACCCAGCCCGCCACGCTTGACCAGCTTCGCCCTCACCCACTCCTCCAGCGTCGGCGTGCCCATGGCCTCGCGCACGTCACAGATCTGCTTGTCCAGGAGCTGGGCCCAGAACTGGGCCACCGCCGCCGGCTCGACAAACGCCGCCGCGGCCTTGTTGAGGTAGGCCCGGATGATATGGCGCTCGGTTGCCGCGCCGGCAGGGGTGAGGGGCAGCACGTCGTGGTCATAGTCCACCGCGATCTGTGGCAACCGATCGTTGATCCTTTGCACCAGCGCGATGTTGCGCTCCATGGCCCCGTTGCGATAGACGCAGGTCAGGATCTGCTCCTGGGGTGAGCCGGGCGGCAACTCCCGCCCGAAACCAGCCCCCATGATGTAGGTGACACCCGGCTCGCCTGGTGAGCTGATGTCCATGTTCGCCAACTCCCGCACGTACACCCGCGTCTCCAGGTTCACCGTTGTCCGCAGGCCCAATAGCTCCCCCGCCGCCAGGAACTCCTCCAGACCATCGAGCACATCGAAGTCACAGAGCCCCGCCGCATAGAGGCCCGCCTGTCGCGCCGCCCACGCCACGTGCGATGGCGACCAGCCTTCGGCGTTGTAGGAGAAGAAAGAGTGGAAGTGCAGGTTCAGGTTCTCGCTGGGGGCCGGTTCAGTGCCCGGTTGCGAGGCCAGTTGCTCAAGAGCCCTGCGCCGCTCGGCGGCGTCAAAGGAATCCAGTTGCTGAAGAAGGGCGTCATCAGCCACGTCTGGTGCACCTCACTGGCGGGTTCGTGCGTCGCGCATAGTATACACGGTTTGCCACGGCAGGGGTACGCCTGCGAGGTCTATGCTCGTCCAGAAGCGAACCTCTCTGTCCCAGCTTTCCGCCAGGAGCGTGCCGATGAGTCCCCGTGAACGTTGGTTGGCTGTGCTCAACCGCCAGGAACCTGATCGCCTGCCGCTGGACTACCGAGCCACACCCGAGTTCAGTGCTCGCCTCATGGCCCATCTCGGCTACGAAAGCATGGACCGGGTGTTCACTCGTCTGCACATTGACCCGGTCTATGACGTGGGCCCGCGCTACGTCGGCCCGCCACTGGAGCCGGGCAAGGATGTCTACGGAGTGGGCTATGCCGACACCCGGTATCACGGCGGTGTCTACAGCGACGCAGTCTACCACCCCCTTGCCGAGTACAACTCGGTTGCCGAGATCGAGGCCAACTACCAGTGGCCTTCACCTGACTGGTGGGACTATTCTGTGATCCCGGCCCAGTATGCCGGGCATGAAGACCAGGTGATCCGTGGCGGGCATTGCGAGGAGTTCGCCATGTACAAGTTTCTGCGCGGCGTTCAGCAGGGCTATCTGGACTTGTGTGACCATCCCGACATCGTGGACTACTGCCTCGGCAAGCTCTACGACCTGAAATACGAGCAGATCGCCCGCACGTATGAGCAGCTCCCCCACGGTGCCATCATCTGGACCTGGGTTGCCGAGGACGTCAGCACTCAGCGCGGTCTGATGATCTCTCCGGACCACATCCGTCGCCACTTCGCTCCCCATTACAAGCGCATGATAGACCTGGTCCACGAGGGCGGCGGCTATGTATTCCATCACAGCGACGGCGCCTGCCGCGAGGTGGTGCCATTGATGATCGAGCTGGGGATAGACGTGCTGGACCCGGTGCAGTGGCGCTGTGCCGGCATGGACCGCGCCGGCCTGAAGCGCGACTTCGGCGACCAGGTCATCTTCCACGGGGGCATGGATAACCAGCAGACGCTGCCCTTCGGCACGGTCGAGGACTGCCGCCGCGAGGCCTTCGAGGACATTGCCCTCCTGGGCCCAGGCCTGATCTACGGTCCCTGCCACAACTTGCAGGTAGCGAACCCCCCGGAGAACGTCGTCGCCATCTACGACGCGGCCTACGAGGCGGGAGGCGGGTAGGCGAAGCTCTCGGTTCGTGGGCGGTCGTCCCGCCAGGTGGTCCGCTATGTGTCGAGCAAGCAGGTCGGCGCCCGGTCGGGGTGAAATGTAAGCAGCATGGCTCCGCCGGGCCTCTTGGGCCCGGAGACACGCTGCCGAACGAGGCGCCCGAGTTTGCCCGGCCCAGTACCTCCCATCCTGACCTGTCGTAACCTGCGCAAGGAGTACCCTGGCCTCGTTGCTCTGGACGGAGTCAGCCTCACCATCGCACCTGGAGAACTGCATGCGCTGGTGGGCGAAAACGGCGCCGGGAAGAGCACGCTGGTGCAGATCGTCGCTGGTCAGATCGCTCCGGACGGAGGCGAGCTGCTGCTCGACGGCCAGCCAGTCGCTTCCTTCTCTCCACGCGTGGCGCGTTCCATGGGCGTGGCCATCGTCCCCCAGCACCCGGACCTGTTTCATTCCCTTACCGCTCTGGAGAACCTCTTCGTCGGCGAATGGCCCCGCGGAAGAGCCGGCTGCGTGTCGTGGCGGGAGATGCGTGAGCGTGCACGGCTTGTGCTCGCTGAGATGGGAGTGGCCCTCGACCTGAACGCCCGTGCCGGTGACCTCACCGTCGCCGAACGCCAGCTCCTGCAGATCGCTCGCGCGCTCGTGGCCAACGCCCGGCTTCTCATTCTTGACGAGCCCACAGCCCCGCTGGGACAGGAGGAGACCGAGCGGCTCTTTGCCTTGCTGCGCCGTCTGCATGGACGCGGGGTGGCGATGGTCTATATCAGCCACCGGCTGGCCGAGGTCTTTGAGCTGGCCCAGCGCGTGACCGTGCTGCGTGACGGCCGCCTGGTAGCCACCCTCCCCCTGGCCGGCGTGTCACGTGAGGAGCTGGTTCGGCTCATGGTGGGCGAGAGCCCCCAAGAGGCCTCGACGTCCGAGCCGAAGCCGGTGCCTGAGCGTCCGCCCCTTCTGGCAGTCGAGGGCCTCACCGTCCCCGGCAAGGTCGCCAGCCTGAGCTTCTCAGTGGCGCCGGGGGAGGTACTGGGTCTCGCCGGCGTGGCCGGTTCGGGCCGTAACGAGGTCCTGCGGGCCATCGGGGGTGTGGAGAGGTTTGCGGCGACCAGCATCCGCATCGCCGGTAAGCCAGTTGCGCCGCTCTCGCCCGACCGTGCTTTGCGGGCCGGGATCTGCCTGGTGCCGGCCGACCGACACCACGAGGCGCTGGTGCTGCCGATGGCGGTCCGGGAGAACCTCACCCTGGGGTCACTGGGCCGCTGGGCCTCGCGGCTCGGCCTGATCCGGCACCGCGAGGAGGCTACCGCGGCGGCCGAGTTGTCACACCGGGTGGCCGTCAGAGCGGTCAGCACGGAGCAGGCCGTGGCGACCCTCTCGGGGGGAAACCAGCAGAAGGTAGCCCTTGCTTCCCGACTGGCTGTCCAGCCGCGGGTGCTGCTGCTGGAGGAACCGACCCAGGGGGTTGACGTGCGCGCCCGGTCGGAGCTGCACCGTCAGATACGCGACCTCGCCGCCCACGGTGTGGCCATCCTGCTGGTCTCCTCGGATCTGCCTGAGCTGCTGACGCTAAGCGACCGAATCGTCGTGCTGCACCGCGGCCGACAGGTCGGTGAGTTCAGCGCCGCCGCAGCGACCCAGGAACAGGTGCTCGACCTCGCCCTCGGAACGGCGGAGCGGGGTGTGAGCCACATGGCCGCAGGCCGGCACCCCCGACCGCTGCGGGAAGCGGGGCTGGCTGCGCTCCTGGCGCTCTTCTGTCTCACCGTGGGTCTGCTCGCCCCCAGCTTCGCCACGTTTGCCAATCTCGCCGACATCCTGACCAACAGCTCCTACTTTCTCATCGCGGCTGTCGGCATGACCATGGTTCTTCTCACGGCCGGTATCGATATCTCCATCGGCTCTATGCTGGCGGTCTGTGCGACCGTCGCGGGCGCCACAGCGGCAGCGGGGTGGCCGGTGGGCCTGGTGGCCCTCAGCACGCTGGCTGCGGGGCTGGCCCTGGGAGTGCTGAACACGGCGCTGATCGTTCCTGGACGCATTCCGCCGATCATCGCGACCCTGGCGACCCTCACCCTGCTCCGTCACGGGCTGATCCATATCACCGGGGGGCGGTGGATCAACCTGCCGGTGGCCTTCCGGAACGTGGGTCTCAGTGCGCTGCTGGGCATCCCGCTCCCCATCTGGGTGGCCGCCCTGACCGCGCTTGCCACCTGGCTCTTTCTCGTCTGGACACGGACTGGACGCTCGGTGTATGCCGTCGGTGACAACCCCGAGGCGGCCGCTCATCTGGGCGTCCCCGTATCCCGGGTCAGGGCCACGGTCTACGTCCTGATGGGACTGCTCATGGGACTGTCGGCCTTCGTCTATGCCGGTCGCTGGAGCGCCATCCAGACCAACGCCGGGCAGGGGTTGGAGATGGTGGTGATCACGGCTGTCGTCGTCGGCGGCACCAACGTCTTTGGCGGCAGCGGGACGATACTGGGCACGGTCCTGGGCGTGCTGCTCATCGCCTGCATTGGCGGAGCGCTCACGCCCTTGCACATCGAACCGGTCTGGGAGAAGGCCTTCCAGGGCGCGTTGATCCTGGTGGCAGTGATCGTGAACACCCGACAGGCATGGGCCAGGACACGCTCGGGGCGCAGGGGGTCGTGCTGATGCGTCACGTTCCCGCCCTCGGGATCGCCCGCGAGGACTGGGTGCTCGCGGGGCTGCTACTGGCTACCGTGGTCGTCGTCAGCCTGCTGACCCCGGCCTTCCTGCAGCCGGAGAACTTGTTGGAGATGTCCAGGTTCTTTGTGGAGACCGGGCTGATTGCCCTGGCGATGGCGCCAGTGATCATTACCGGGGGCATAGACCTGTCCGTCGGCTCCATTGTCGGTCTCAGTGTCGTGGTCATGGGACTGGCCTGGCGTCTTGGACATCTGCCTCCCGCCCTTGGCGTACTGACGGGCCTCTTCACCGGCCTGCTGTGCGGCCTGGGCAATGGCCTGTGCGTGGCTCGCCTGCGTCTGCCACCGCTCATTGTCACACTCGCCACCATGGCGCTCTACCGCGGCCTCGCCCTCGGCCTAGGGGCCAATGCCCCGGTCAGCGATTTCCCTCCGGCTTACTACGAACTCGGCCAGGCTTACTACACCATCCCGGGCGGCCTGCAGGTGCCACAGCAGTTGCCCATCCTGCTGTTGGTCCTGTGCTTCGCCTGGCTGGCCCTGCACCGGAGCGTTCTTGGACGGTATGTTTACGCCATCGGCCACAACGAGCGCGCCGCCTGGTTCGCCGGGGTGCCTGTGGCGCGGGTCAAGATGGCGCTTTACGCCTTCTGTGGCCTGGTGAGCGGCCTGGCGGGTGCGATCTACCTCTCCCGGGTGGCCACCGCGAAGGCCGATGCCGGCACACTGATGGAGCTGGACGTGATCACAGTCTGTGTGCTGGGCGGTGTGAGCATCACGGGCGGACGTGGCGGCGTAGCCGGGACGATGCTGGGCTTGCTCATCGTCAGCAGCCTCGTGCGCGGGCTGACGCTCGCCCGGGTACCTTCCGAGGACCAGAAGATCGTGCTAGGCTTCGTTCTGCTGCTGGCCGCCACGGTCTACCAGCTCCTTCAGTGGCGCGGTGGCCGTTCCGGCCCGTCGGGGAGCAGGTCGTCGGGCGACGAGCGCCGAATCCCCACTGCAGAAGGGGAGTGATGACGGTGATACGTGGACTGCTGCTGGCCGTGCTGGCGTGTGGACTCTTGATATCGGTCTCTGGGTGCACCAGGACAGGCCCTCAGCGGGGCGAAAGCCCGACCACAGCGGAGGGCGCCTTGCCCCCTACGGGTACCCCGGAGGGCACGGCGTCGGCGGCGAAGATCACCGTGCTCATGGTGCCGAAGTTGAAGGGCATTGACTACTTCAATGCCTGCGAACGGGGGGCCAGGGAGGCCGCTGAGGCGCTGGGCAATGTGGAACTGATCTTCGATGGGCCTGTTGAGGACAAGGCTGACGCTCAGAACCAGCTCATTGACGGCTATATCGCGCAGCAAGTGCACGTCATCGCCGTATCGCCCAACGACCCGGACTCCATCGCGCCGGTGCTCAAGAAAGCCCGCGACAGGGGTATCCACGTCATCACCTGGGACGCCGACGCCAACCCGGAACGGTCGGGGCGGGAGTTCTTCATCAACCAGGCCTCGGCGGAAGCCGTGGGCCAGGCCCTGGTGGACGAAATGGCGGCGCAGAAGGGGCCGGAAGCCCGGGTGGCCATCGTCACGAGCTCACTGACCGCGGCGAACCAAAACGCCTGGATCAAGGCCATGAAAGCCCACATGGCCGCCAAGTACCCCAGGATGACGCTGGTGTGTGAGCCAAAACCCAGCGAGGAGAACCAGCAGTTGGCCTTTCAGGTCGCCCAGGACCTGCTGAAGACGTACCGCGACCTGGACGGCGTCTTTGCCATCTCATCGGTGGCCTTCCCGGGTGCCGCCGATGCCGTGCAGCAGGCGAAACTGAGCGGGAAGGTGGCCGTCGTGGGGCTTGCGACCCCCAAGCCCATGAAGCAGTGGGTGGATGCCGGCACAGTAAAGACCGTCATCCTGTGGAACCCGGTGGACCTGGGCTATGCCACCATCCAGGCCGCACGGGCGTTGGTGGACGGCCAGCTCGCTCCCGGCACCAGGACCCTGGCGGCGGGGCGGCTGGGGAACCTCACCGTGGTCGGCGATCAGGTGCTGCTCGGCCCGCCGATGAAGTTCACGGCGGAGAATATCGCGCAGTACGACTTCTGAGCTGCAGCCCGGGGCCGCGGCGTGCTGGAGCTACCGCACCTCGAAGGCGCCGGTCGCCACGGCTCCATTCCAGAGGCTGCGGACCTGCACCGTCCACCGCCCGGCCTGGGCGTTGGCCGGGAGTCGAATGGTGCGCTGACAGATGGCATCGGTGGTGCAGGTCAGGCCCGAGAAGGTCTGGTACTCCCGCCCATCGGGCCCTCGGACCGACACCTGCAACAGATAGTTGCCTCTGATGGCCTCGCCGCCCAGGACGCACCGGTACTCGACCGCCTCGCCGGCGGCGTGATCGCCCCCCAACCCCTCCAGCGCCAACCCAACTGGATCGGAGGGAAAGATGCCTAGCAGCCGTGTCTCACCCCACCGGCACTGCAGGTCCATGCTGTAAGCAGGCCCCGCGACGATGCGCTCGCCAGTGACCATGTCCCGCACCACCCCACCCGGGGGCACATGCGGCAGCGTTACCCGGGTGGCCGCGTCGCGGCACTCATGGTTGATCACAAACACCAGGACGGTGCCCTGAGGCGTTTCTCTCAGGGCAGCCTCTATGCCCGGGTTACTCGAGAAGACGTTCGCATTGATGCCGTCTGCCGTCGCCGCCTGGCGCAGAAGGTCGAGGATGGCGCGCGCGGTGCGGCCCTCATCCTGGCTCAGCAGGGCGTCGAGGTAACAATCCTTCACCGGGAAGTTGAGCAGAGTAGCGTGCCCGGCTCCCCACGAGCGGCTGACCACCAGCTTCGCTTCCCCGCCGTCGCGATAGCTGCGCCGGCCCCACAGCTCGACGCCAGCTTCCGGCACGGAGATCGGCTCCTGCTGCACTTCCGCGGTTCCCTCAACGCTCATCAGCGGCTCAAAGACGCCCAAGGGCCGCTTGTTCTCATCAAGCGACGGGATCTCATCCATGACCAGTCGCCCGCCCCCCCGCACCCAGTCACGGATCACCTCGGCGTCCGCGCGTTTGAGCAGATGAATATCGAAGAGCACGAGGACCTGGTAGCCGTCCAGGCTCCTGCCCGCGAGCTGCTCCTCGTGGATGCAGTCCAGCTCCCCGAACGCCTGGCGGAACGCCTCCAGGGCCACCATCACGTTCCAGTACTCCTCCTGCAGCAGTACGTGTTGCGTGCGCGGAAAAAGGAAGGCGGCCTTGGCCCGGGGCACTCGGCTGCGCGTTAGTAGCGGGGCTACTGTCCGCACTTCGTTCATGACGCCCCGGTAGGTCTCCCACCACTGTGGGTCCTCCGGGATGCCCCAGAAGGTGTTCAGGTAGTCACAGCCGGCTGCAATGGCAGTGTAGGTCAGCTCGCGGGGCGACCAGGGGAACTGCCGTCCGGGAGCCCCAGGAGCCAGGTTCTCGCCCCAGCCGGACTCCAGCCAGAAGCCCAGTTTCTTGCCGTAGGTGTAGGCCAGGTTGCGCATCTCCGCGAAGGCCATGTGGACGCCCGCCATCCTCGGCAGGCGGTTCTCGCCAAACTTGCCGGTCCGGAAGTCGGTGGACAGATAGGGGTAGATGTCATAGTTCACGGCGTCAAACGGCGCTCCCCAATGGAAAACGTCATCCACCGCCCAGAAGCCCTGGAAGTTGCGTCCCGCAGCCCCGAAGGTGCAGTGCGAGTCATGGGTCAGTTCCACCCAGAAGTCCGGGTAGGCGGCCTTGACCATTTCGTAGGCCTGCCGCCAGTCAGCCGCAAAGCAGTCGCTCCAGAAGTCCACATACTTCAGCCACAGCGCTGGGTCTCCCATGGCCTGCTCACGGGTCGGCATCTCGATGCCGTAGCGCCGGCGAAACTCCGCTCGCGCCGGCGGCCGGTCGTCGAAGGTGTCGCCGCTGACCTGGAAGGGCTCGTCCATGTAGCCCTGTACATTCAGCAAGCGCGGAACCTGGCGGCAAGTCTCCACCGCTGCCTCTATCCGCGGCCGAAGAGCCTCGCGGTACTCGGGGGAAAACACAGACACTGGCGGGAGACCCTCGCGCTGCAGGAGCGAGAAGTCGCCCTGAAAGGAGTAGCTCACGGCCATGCCCCGCCGCTGGGCATAGTCCTCGGCGTAGTCGTAGGGTGATCCGGGGGCGGCCCCGAGCCGGTGGGCGGAGAAGGTCAGCGTATTGAAGCCGTGGGCGATGATGTCGTCTATCTCGCGTTCGATGGCCGGTCGGTCCAGTGTCTGGAACTCAGAGAGGCGCATGGTCGTGGGGAAGAAGTCGGCCAGATCCAGTCGGGGCACCACAGTGAAGGTTGCCCCGAAGCTGTCCTGGATCTGATCGCCGATGCGGACCGTCACCACCAGGCGGTAATCGCCCTCGGCCAGGTCGGGAACCTCATAGGCCCAGTGGTAGGTACCGTCGGTCACCTCGCCTGCGAGTTCAGCCAGCTCCCTGTCCCATGGGTCAGTGATGGTCGCGCGAACCTGGCGGCCGTCATCCACTATGCCCGTGAGGTCACCCACGAAGCGCACGGTCATCCCCTTCGCTACCACATGCCGATTGCCGACTACCGAGACCGGGTTCACGACCTCGGTCACGACGCTACGGTGAAAGATCGTGTGACCGGCACCGTCGGTGGCGGTCAGGTCCAGGCGCCACTCGCCATCGGCGCTGGCGTCACGTGTCTCCTCGCCCTCCCAACGGACCTCGCTCATCTCGCCCGCCCTGAGCGGGCACCGCTGCACCTCCGTCTCCTGCCCGTTGTGGGTCAGGGTCGCCCGCAAGCTGCCATCAACCGCCGGCCCCAGCCCCTCGAGCGCAAACCCCAGCTGCACGCCGGCTCCGCGCCGAAGTGTCGCCGGCGGATAGGTTGTGGCGCCCACGCTCAGCCCCTCCGTCTGCCCTCCGAGCCACAGGATTGCGGCCGCCAGCAGGTCGTCACAGAGGTCGCTCGTGGCCAGACCGTCGCCCTGCACCAGCGAGTCCACAAGCACGATGCGTCCCCGGCCGTACCCGGCGTAAAGCACGACGGGGCTGTCTCCAGCACTGATGAGCACTCTGGCCCCAGGACGCGCCTCCACGCCGCGCAGTCTGTGGACCTCCCCGAACCGGTCGGTGATTCCGTTCAAGATAGGGTGTGGTCCGTGGAGGGTCAGGCGTCCGGTGAACTCCAGGCCGCGGTCAACGATGGTCGTGTAGTTGACCATCGGCGTGATATCCTGCGCCGGCCGCCAGTCGGTATCGTCGAAGTCGAGTGTCTGCCACCCCGGCTCCTCTGCGGTCTGGAACTTCCAGGCCCGGTCGCTTGTGATGAGCTCGCGGGTGCCATCAGCATACTCGATGCCGATCTGGGCGAAGAAGCCACCCGGGCCGTCCACGTTCCGCGCCCGGAAGGCCAGGACGTTGCGGCCCACCCGCAAGCGCTCCGCGATGTCCCAAAGCTCGTGGTCATACCAGCTCCAGTGCTCGCCAATCTGCTCGCCGTTGAGGTAGGCGGTGTAAAGGTTGTCGGCCGTACAGCGGACAAAGGCACGTCGGACAGCCTTTGCCACGGTGAAGCTGTGGCGGATGTAGCGCACATGGTCGGGGGTCTCACCCGGCTGGGTGCCGATCCAAAGCCAATCCCCGGAGTCGTCCGGAAAGAGGTCAGCGGCGCGCACATCCGCGGGTGCCGCAGCGCCCAGAGCCCGCCACAACGTGGCGGTGCGGGGCAGGGTATCCGGCAACCCGGCGACCAGGACACCGCCGCCACCGCCGACGAACCGCTCCAGCTTATCCGCCTGAGCCAGTGCCGCTGTCTCCGATCCGCCACCAATCACCACCACATCCATCTGGTCCAGCAGGTCCGGACTGTCAGCGGTCTCAACGCGGTCAGCCAGGTTTTGGAGCGCCGCCGCCACCGGCAACCCCGGCCCATCGGCACTCAGGTCGAGCACTCTGATGGTCTGAGCTTCCGTCTGCATGGCCATCACCATGAGCAGCGTGGTAACTGACAGTGCGCGCATGCTGGAAACCTCGCTGTAGTCACTTCTCGCCCGCGCGATGGCTGGGTCCCGCCCGCAACGCGACCTCGCGCCCGCAACCGACGTTCCTGCCGCTTCGCCTGGGCACCGGGGGACTCCTCCGGCCGTCAGGAGTCGCCGCAACATTGCGCGAATCTTGGGCTGTCGCCGCGGTCACACCCCTTGACGACCTGCAGTGACTGGTGTTTCATGTACAGCCGGCACCGCCGTCTCGGGGCCATGAGACAGACTCCCGGAAAGCAGCAAGTTTGCGCACCGATGGCTCAACGGGGCAGTTGCTCCGTCTCGCAGGAGAGATACGCAAATGGCAAACGGCCATGGCCGCAAAGTCTGGATCTTTCCCGATGGCGACCTGCCGCCGGCAGGCGACCCCAACCTGCCCCTGGAGGGGCATGAGTCGCTCATCGTCCTCAACACGGGTGATGAGGACGCGCAGATCGAGATGGACGTCTACTTCACCGACCGGGAGCCCGAAGTGGGGTTGAGACTGGTGGCTCCGGCCCGCCGCGTCACCTGCTTCCGCATGGACAAGCCGGTCGGCGACCGCCAGTTCCAGGTGCCCTTCGGGCAGTATGCTTTGCGCCTGCGGTCCGATGTGCCGATCGTTGCCCAGATCGGCCGTGCTGACGTGCGCCAGCCCAACCTGGCTTACTACACGACGATGGGGTACGGGCTGGACTAGGTGTTGTCACTCCCGTGGTCGGAGCGCTCACGTGAGCGCGACGCCGTCTGCCAGGCCTGTCACTGCCGTGGTAGGAGCGCTCACCTGAGCGCGATACCGTTTGCTGCACCAACACTGCAGAGAAAGGCTGTCGCGCTCTGGTGAGCGCTCCTACTCCTCTGTCGTGACCTCGTGCCGACCGGAGACCCTGCGATGAAGATCACCGACACCATGCCCTTTGCCCGGGAGCTCATCTCGCCCACCTACGCGGAGAACTACCGCCGAGCTGGCGCGACCGCCGGCCCCAACGACGTCACCATCGGTCCGGACTGGGCGCTGGCGCTGTATGCCACCGACGAGTTGGCACAGGTCGCCGCCGACCACCTGCGCCACTTCCTCATCGACGCCATGGGCACCGAGCTGGCTTGCTGTGGTACCAACCGGCGGATTGTGCTGGACGTGGACCCGGCGCTAGCTGAAAGCCCCGAGGCTCACCGCCTGCGGGTCACGCCGGATGCCGTCGACGTCACCGGCGCCGGACCGGTCGGCGTGCTGCAGGGCGTGTTCCGGCTGGAAAACCTCATGCGTGAGCGCGGGGGCCCCTTTGTCCCGCTGGGCGAGGAAGTCCGGACCCCTCTCTTCAAGCACCGCATCCACCGCTCACCCCTCTCGCCCTTCTACGTCGAGGAACTGACCGGCGAACGCGGCGACCCCTTCAATGCCGACTGGTTCTCCCCCGGCATGGACTACCCGGCGTACATCGAGGAGGACGCCGGGCCAGACATGTTCTACCATGACAACCTGCTGCTGCGGATGGCCGAGCACGGCTTCAACGCCATCTGGCTGCGCGGCTCCTTCCGGCACTTCGCGAAGTGCAGCGTCTTCCCCGAGTTCGGCCGCGACTCCGACCGGATCCTGTCGCGCCTGCGGGCTCTGGCTCAGCGTGCAGGGCGCTTTGGCATGAAGGTTTTCCTGTACCTCAATGAGCCGCTGGGAATCGCCGAGCATGACGAGTTCTTCGTGAACCACCCCCAGTGCCGCGGCTCGGCCTCGGTGTTCAAGCCGATGATTAACTTGTGTTCCAGCACGCCCGAGGTGAAGACCTACCTGCGGGAATCCGCCGAGTACATCCTCAGCCACGTGCCCGAGTTGGCCGGATTCGTGATGATCACGGCCTCCGAGTACCCCAGCCACTGCTGGTGCCGGTCGGGGATCAACCCCGAGAACCCCAGTGAGCGCATCGGCGAGGTGGCCTCCTGCCCGCGTTGTCGCGAGCGTACGCCGCAGGACGTTGTTGGTGAGATCGTCGGCCTCATCCGCGAGGGCGCCACGGCGGTCAACCCTGAAGCCGAGATCATCGCCTGGAACTGGAGCTGGGCGATGTGGGAGGAAGACCCGCAGGAGAGCGTGTTGGCCGCGCTGCCGCCCGAGACCATCGTCATGGGCGACTACGAGCGCGGCGAACCGACGGAGGCCTGTGGCTTTGCCTACACCAATGACGAGTACAACATCAAAGTCGTCGGCCCCAGCCAGCGCTTCAAGGGTGTGGCGAAGTTTCTGCAGGACCGCGGCCGACCGGTCTATGCCCGCATCCAGATCGGCACTACCCACGAGAACCCCGACATCCCATACCTGCCGGTGCCCACGCAGATCGCCCGCAAGTACCACACCCTCCGCGAGACCGGCGTTGCGGGCCTGATGACCTGCTGGAACTTCGGCAACATGCCATCCCTGGCGACCGAGGTCGCGGGGGAGTTCACCTGGGCCCCGCAGCCCAGCGTCGAGGCCGGCCTGCGGGCCGTCGCGGCCCGGCACTTCGGCCCGGAGGCCGCAGACGACGTAGTCGCCGCCTGGGAAAGGCTGAGTGTGGCCCACAATGATTTCCCCGGCAGCATCCCCGTGATGTACAACGGCCCCATCAGTCGCGGCCCGGCCTTCTTGTTCATCTTTGACCAGGTAGACAAGAAGTTCCCCAACTCCTGGCTCCTGGAAAAGGACATCGAGGGAGACCGGCTCGATTGGGCCGTTCCCTTTGGCCCGGAGAAGGTACTGGAGTGCTACCGCTCCGAGGTGGCCAAGGCAGCGGATGGCCTGGCTCTCCTGGAGCAGGCCCTGGCGCGCGCTACCGGCGATGATCGGCGCCGCCTGGCGCGTGAGCTTGGAGTGGCGAAGTTCCATGTCATTCAGACCACCAGCGCCGCGAACGTCGTGGACTTCCTTCTGACCCGCAATGCCTATTACGCCAGCACCGACCCGGCGGAGAAGATGCGGCTGCTGGACCGCATCGAGGCTATCTGTCGCGATGAGGTTGCCAACGCCGAGGCCTCTTTGCCCCTTATGGCGGCTGACCCGCGCCTGGGTTGGCATGGCGAGGCCTATGGCTACATGATCAACCGCGAGCTGGTGGAGCAGAAGCTGGCGCGTCTGCGGGAGCTGCTGGACATCCGCCTGCCCGCGGAACGGGCGGTGTTGGCATGAAAGCGGCCGCCGCTTGCCTGCCCTGCATGGTGTCGCAGGCTCACAACACCGCCCAGTACTGCACCGCCGACCCGGCCCTGCAGCAGGCCATCATCCAGGAGGCTATGCGCGCCTACAGCAGCGTCGAGCTGGACGCCTCACCGGCGGTGCTCTCGCAGATCGCCTACGAGATCTGCCGCCGCATGACCGGCGTACAGGACCCGTTCGCCGAGGCCAAGCGCCAGGCCAACGAGGCCGCGCTGAGGCTCTATCCCGAACTCAGGGCGCGCCTGGACCAGTCCTCCGACCCGCTACGCGACGCGCTGGTGTTGGCAGTTGCCGGGAACATCATTGACCTCGGCATCGCCCAGGAGTACGACCTGGTCGAGGACATCGTCAACCAGCTCGAGCGCGGCTTCGACCGTGAGGACCTGGCAGGCTTTCGCACGGCAGCGGGGAGAGCGGGGCGCATCCTGTATCTTGCCGACAACGCCGGGGAGATCGTCTTTGATCGCTTGCTCATCGAGGTGCTGGGGCCAAAGCGCGTGACACTGATGGTCAAGGCCGGGCCCATTGTCAACGATGTGCTGCGGGCCGACACCGAGCAGGTCGGGCTGGCCGAGATGGTGCAGGTCGTGGACACAGGCAGCAACTTCTTTGGCTTTCCCTGGGAACATATCAGTGAGGATGCCCGGAATGAGTTCCGGGCTGCAGACCTGGTGATTTCCAAGGGCCACGCCAACTTCGAGACCGTGTCTGAACTCGGTGCCGAGGCCGACAAGACATGGTACCTGCTCAAGGTCAAGTGCAACGAGGTGGCTCGACAGTTGGAGGCTAGCTGTGGGGACGTCGTGCTGATATCGCATGCCGCCATGCGCGCGCGGTGAGCACCGGTCAACGCCTTTTGGCGATCACCTCGAACGTCTGAGGGCTTTGCTATGATCCGTCCGACTGTCTTCCTGCTGGCAGTACTGAGCGTCCTGCCCTCCTGGGCCCTCTCTGAGAGCAAGCTCAGTCTCCACCTGATCGCCCAGTACACTCCCGGCGCGCGGCAGGTGGTGGCCGCCGGGCCACGAGTACTGAAGGTGCTCGATCTGGGCCCCGACATGCTTGTCGCCTTGCGAGACTACAAGCAGCGTCATCCCGCCGGAACGACGGTCCTGCGTATCTACACCACCAAGCATTACCCCCTGGACGCCAACCCCGAACGGGCAGCACGCGACTACTGGGAGACGGCGCTCCGTCCGCCACTCAGGAGCCTCTCCCCTGCCGACCGCCAGCTCATTGACCTGCTGGAGGGGCCCAACGAGTGCGAGGCCTACCCGGCCTGGCAGTCTTCCGCCAATGCCGCCTGGTTCGGCCGCTTCTGGGCTTCTCTGGCTGACCACATGGCCTGGTCAGGGTTCCGGCCGTGCATCGGCAGCATCCCGGTGGGCAACCCACCCGGGAGTCCAGCGGAGGTTGAGGCCAAGCTGGTAGCCTTCGCCCCAGCGTTCCGCGCCGCCAGGCGCCACAACGGCGCCTGGAGCTACCACGCCTACTCCCTGGAGTACGGGACCGATGTGGAGACGGAGATCTGGTACAGCCTGCGCTACCGGCGGCTGCATGAGGTCCTGCAGCGCAGGTTACCCGAGGTGGCCGACCTGCCCTGCGTGCTCACCGAGGGGGGCATAGACAAGGGCGGCAATCCGCGCGAGGACGGCTACCAGGCGCGGGGTGATGCCGCCCGCTACCAGCAGTGGCTGGCCTGGTTCGATGCCCGCCTGCGCGAGGATCCGTATGTCCTGGGCGTCACCCTGTTTCAATCCGGCGACTTTGGCGGCTGGCCATCGTTTGAGACCGAGCCGATCACGGCGTGGCTGGCAAGCCATCTCCAGGGCGCCCGCTAGCCGCGAGAACCTTGCGCTGGCGCCACCGCCCTACTCGCTTCGCTCCAGTCGAATGCTCTCGATGCGCACCGTGTCCCCGATCTGGCGGTAAGGCGGGTCTATGCGCAGAGCGGTGATGGTCCGTCCGGCCCACAGGCTATGGTCCCCCACCGCGATACGCACCTCCTGCACGCCCGGACCGCCCGTCGCGCCATAGGTGATCTCGCGAGACGGGGCGAAACCTCCCCCGTCTTCGGTCGCCCAGAAGACGCTGCCGCCACCCCCCGAACACTCCATACGCAGCACCAGGACATCACCCGCTCTCCCCTCGACGTGCAGCGATTCCCTTGACATGTAGGGATCGGCTCCGGTGACGGTGGTCTGCAACGCGCCTTCCGACACCGCCAGAGCCTGCAGGTCGTGGTCAGCGTGCCAGCCGTCCAGGCCGTCGGCGAACCGGAAGTCGAGGCTCATCCGTGGCGGTGGGGCCCATTCCACCTCCTCGCGAGCGATACCCTCGAGAAGCAGCCGGTGCCGGCCATCCCGCACCACCCGTACCTGCACCGTGGCAGTGGGCTCGTGCCACCACCAGCCCGCATCGTCGCTGGCGTAGAGGTCACTGACTGCCGGCAGCACGGCTCCGTCCAGCACTACCCGGCTTGGACGGGTGACTGGCAGGATCGTAATGACACCTGGCTGGCCGGTGGCGAAGGTCGCGGTGGCCTCGAGCCTGTCGCCCCTCCACTGTGCGTCGCCGAGGGCCGCCCGCGCCTGCACGCACAGATGCTCTCCTCCCTGCCGTACCGCCAGCCGGTCCTCCACCACGTGCTGCCCCAGCGCCCGGAAGCTCTCCCGCAATATGCTGCTGGGCTGGAAGCAAGGGGGCGTCTGCCCATGCAGACCCGGGCGCCCCGGGATGAAGTTCAGGGCGTCGGGCCACTGCGCCAGCCGAGGCCCTTCGATCGCCTGCTGGTACATGGCGCTGCGCACCAGGTTATCTGCTACGCGCTGCCAGGGGAAGGACGTGTCATAGCGCGCCAGGTCTTCCAGTGCCTGGGCATAGGCCAGGCCGTTCCATTGCACGGCTACCCCGAACCAGCTCAGGACGTAGCCGGTGGCGCCGAAGACAGGGATGCTGGCGCCCTGCATGGCCGGCTGATCCTCCGGATGCCAGACATAGACAAAGGGCAGGCCGGAGCGGGCCCAGTACACGGCATCGCGCAGGCAGGCGGGGTCGCCCGTCAGGCGATAGCCCTCCAGGAAAGCGCTGACCGCTTGCGCCGAGGCAAGGATGTCGGGCGTGTGCACCGGCACCTCCCAGACCTGCGCGGCCCGCGGCACGCGGAATTGCCGCAAGCCGTCAAGGGCCTTCAGCCCTGCGGCCGTCGCCGCCCTGTCACCGGTCTGAAGCGCGAAACTGAGTACTGTCTGCGCCCTTGACGCTGACAGGCCCACTTCGGAGGCGCCGACCGGACCCAGTACGTCATAGTTGACGCCACTCTCCGGCCATTCCCCGGCCCTGTCACCGCTGAAACGCCAGGTGCCGTCGGCGTGCTGCGAGGCAATCAGACCGCGCACCTGGCGAGCCAGGCCGAGAGTGGCCGCCGGGTCCGGCCCACGCTGCAGGCGCAGTTCGCGCGACCGCTTGTCGCCGCCCAGCACCTCGGCCGCCAGCTCCTCGGCCTGCTGGGCCACGGCACCTCCACCCAGAAGCCGCGCCCCCCAAAGAAGCTCGTCGGCCGGACCATCGGTCGGGTGGAAGCCCACAATCAGGTCCGAATACCAGCGATTCCACTCCGGGTTCCACAGCGCCCGGTCCTTGAAGTAGCCCTGGAGGCTGAAGGCAATCTCTGCCTGCAGATCACCACGCGGGAACGGCAAGGGCTCCGGGTAACCATGCTCCGCGTACCAGCGGTCCAGCGTCACCAGGCTGTCAGGGGCGTTGGCGGCCGCCAGGAACTGCTGTCGCAGCACCAGGCGCTGGCCAGCCCGCAGAGCGAGTGGCTGTGCGGCCCGTCGGCTGTTTTCCGGTACACCACGGTCCACTCCCGGGAGGAACAGACCCATCAGATGGTTGTTGTGCCCTTCGAAGCGATTGGGGCTGGCGAAAGCGAGGCTTGCGGCTCCGGCTGTCCGGTATGACGCCTGCTCTGACGGGACATCCCAAAGCAGACCGACCGTCGTCTTGCCAAAGCGCATGCCCACCGCCGGCACAGTCACTTTGTGCGGGTGGGGTACGTAGCGGACGCGGTCGGGATGCTCAGGCTTGATGTCCAGCGCGTTGGACGATTCCTCCCCGGCCACCAGCCACTCGAGGCCCGGCAAGATGGCGTCGTCTCTGGGCGCCCCAACCCCCTCCGCGCAGTAGAGCATGGGGCCTTCCAAACAGGTGATCCCGGTGGCCGATTCCGGTGTCGCCCGGAACTCGCAGCCGATCAGGTCACTGCCGGCCTTGGCGCTGAAGCGCCACTCCAGGCGCCACCGACATCCCGCCAGGTCGGCCTGGCCGGTCAGGCGAAGTTGCGCCTGGCCCGCGCCGCCGCTGGCCTGGGCCTCCACGGCGCCCAGCGCCACTTCAGCGTTCTCGGCGGCAATCAGACCCAGTCGTGGCACGATGGCCACGGTCGCCCAGCGGGTTTCTTCGCGCGCTTGAAGGCCCGCCAGACTGTAGCCACCACTGTCGCGGCAGATGACCAGACGCGCCCGCTCAGAGCCGACGACAGCGCAGTCGGCGTGCACACTGGCATAGACCGGACCGACTGCCATGACCGCGCAGTCCTGCGGCAGACGTTGGGCCACGACCAGCCGCGTGGTGGCTTCTCCCTCCAGACCAACGACAGCGGCCCTGGCGCGGGCCAGGCTGTCCGGCCGACGCGCCCGCACCGTCCAGGTCTGCACGACCGTCTCCTCCCCGGGCCGCAGACGGACCGGCTCTCCGGTAGCCATGACCTCAAGACTGGCGGGCAGCTCGAGCCGGCAGACTGGCGCGGGGGCGATGGCATGGCCGTCATTGCGGACCACCAGGCCGATCTGCTGGCTCTGGCCCACTCTCATCACCATTCGCTCGCAGCGGAGAGCCGTCACGGTCACCTCCGGCTGGAGGGTGAGGCTCGCCATGGCCTCCTGCTCACCCGCCGCGGCGCTGACCTGTAGCTGCTGGCCCGCCACTGTCCGCTCACCGGACACGACCCACTCTACGGTGGTCCTGGCTCCAGGTCCGATGGGTTCGAGAGGTTGCTCCGCGGCGGCCGTGTTGAGGCCCTGAGGCAGACGCGCCTGCGCCAGCCCGGCCGGTGTCGGCCGATCGCCGACGTTTGCCAGAGTGAGGCTGAGAGTGCCTTCCTCGCCCTCCCGACCCGGGCTCTCAAGGAACTCCAGGCCCGCGACCTGAAGCACCGGACCGACTTCCGGCACCCATTCGATGCCGTCCAGCCAGAGCTCGCCGCTATTGGCGTACAGCCGGGCGCTGACATGCACCCATTTCACGTCCTGTGCTTCCGAGTAGTCGTAGGCCATGGCCCCACGGTGCCATTGGCCGTCGCCCACATGCGCGGCCGGCACCCGCCAGACCGTGCGACCAGCGCGGCCCACCTCCTGCGGCTTGGCGTCCATCGGGATGACCTGCACGGTCAGCGCGTCAGGCGGCTCGGCGGCAACAGCCTTGTACCAGAAGCGCAGGCCCCCGCGCCGCTGGGACAGCATGTCGTCCTGGCGCCCGGAGTTCAGTTCCCACTGGCGGTTGAGGCCGACCTCGCCGCTGGTGCCTGGCGCCCGGCGCAGGCACAGGGCCCGGGCACCATCGGGCGTGTCCGTGGCGACGACTTTCAGGTCACCCATGAACTCCCATCCGGGCGCTCTGGTGCCGTCCTCATTGGCCAGCTCAAAGCTGCCGTTGGTCACGGGGTTGTCCTGCGCCACGACCAGACTCCCAGGACTTGCCAGCAGGATCAGCGATAGCAGCGCAACTCGCATGGGGTCATCTCCTCTTCCGACCGGCCGGAGCGCCCGCTGTCTACGGTATCCGCCGGTAGCGCACCAGCAGGCTCTCGCCTCTGGAGAGGTGTACTTCCAGTCCCTGACGCAGCTCCTGCCCTGTTGTCTCGCGCTCCGTCGTCTCCAGATCCTCACTGATGAACTCCAGCGCGTACCGCCCTTCCGGCGCCACGGCCCGCAGCTCCAGCGCCAGGGCCGGATACGGGCTCTCGCCGCGACGGTAGGCGTAGACCACCCCGGCGTCCAGGTCCGGTCGGTGGGCCTGATACGCGCTCCAGTGGTCGGGCGTGGTGGTCGGACGGGTCAATGCATAGAAGTCGCCATACCAGTACTTCTGGTTCGCCTTGGCCTCGGCCACCAGCGCCTGCGCCCGCGCCAGAGGGAAGTCGGCGGCGCGGTAGTCCAGCTGCGTGATGAGTCCGCCGGTCTGAGCGCTCCGGAAGTCGTAAGCCACTGGCGTCCAGGCGCACGCAGTCTGCAGGACCACGTACTGGCTCAGCCCCGCGACCTGGGCCTGGTTCCAGTCCGCGTGCCCTGGTGAGCAACTGGTGTCACTGCGCCACAGCGGCACTGACCTTGAACACATCTCCAGGTCAATCCGCCGTCCGCCGCTGGAGCAGTTGTCAATCATCAGTCCCGGGTGCCGCGCCAATAGCTCATCCCACATGGCATACAGGCCCTCAACATACCGGATCTCGGTCATGCCCTGGCGGTCGGGAGCATCGGCGGCCTGCCAGTAAGGCAGCGGGTCCATGTTGAAGTCGTTGCGGTAGACATCAATGCCGTACTCGGCGATCCGGCGGGAAAGCAGATCCGTCAGCCAGCGCCGCGCCTCCGGGTCATTGAGCCGGAACAGACCGCCCTGCTCGCCGCCGAAGACGAACTCCGGGTGCTCGCGGGCGATGCGGCTCCCCGGCGCCACGCGCTCGGGCTCAAACCAGACGATGAAGCGCAGGCCCTTGGCATGACACGCCTCACTGACGGGCTTCAGGCCGCGTGGGAACTCCTGCGGCTTGGCCTCCCAGTTGCCCACACCGTTGGGGAAGCCGCCGGGGAACCAGGCCGCGTCAAACCAGTGCGTATCGCATCCCAGCGCGGCTGCCGCCTCCACCGCCGCCAACTGCCCGGCCTCGGTGGCCCACTCGGGCACTGTCCAGCTATAGCGGTCGAAACACTGCGAGGCCACGGGCAAGCGCACGGGGCGGCCGTTCAGACGCGGGGCGTAGTGGGTCAGCATCAGCCGCCGGAAACGGTTATGCGCCGCCTCACGGTCCTCTCGCCAGGGCATGATCAGGATGCGCGGCGTGCGGATGGTCTCGCCCGGGTGCAGCAGCAAGCGGGTGCGCTCCATGCCGGCAGTCAGGTGCGTCGGTCCCGTGGCCGCGCGGTCCAGGTCTGACGCCCACTGGCCCGTCCAACCCACGGCCACGATGAGGCCCTTGTCGGCGTACTGCAAGTCAAAGAAGGGCACGGCGCTGATGGACGAGGGTCGCCCGCCCGTCGGCGCCATGTGCAGCTTCTCCCCGGGCCCCAGCAGAGTGGTGGTGGGCAAGAAGGACTGCTCGCCGCAGGCGTCACCCTCCAGGCGATGGACCAGCAGGGGCACTTTCCCGTAACCGCTGCGCAGCGTCGCGTCCAGAGCCTGAATGCCCTCCAGCAGCGGCGTGTCCTGGGCCCCAGTGTTCTCAAAGTGCAGCAGCCACTCGACAGCGGGCGTGCCGTCGAAGCTCTTCACTTCGGCGCGAACCACCAGCCCCGTCGCCGGATCGCGCCAGCGGGCCGCGTACCGCGTTCCGTACGCGGTCGCCTCGCTCTCGACGCTGTGTTCCCACGTCGGCAGCAGCTCTGCCGAGGGCCTGCCACCGTAGGTGAAGGCGAAGGGCGGTGCGGTCCCCAGGACAAGCGTGTCGAGCTGGTTGTCATCGAGCCACACCCGCGACCCGTCAGCCAGCAGGAAGTGGGCGTCGGCCCAGTCCGCCTGATCATGCGACGGTCCGTCATCAGTCGCGTCCACCTTGAGCACCAGCTCCCGGGTTGCCCCGTCGAGAGCCAGGTCCACCGCCACCGGCTCCTGCCCGCCGCGCAGTATGCCGCTGCCCCAGACCTCTGCCCCTCCTGCCTCGATACTGAAACGCACACTGCCGCGTTGCCCGCCAGTATCAGCGTTGTTGTCCACACCCACCAGAGCCCGGAAGTTCGTGGCGCCCTCGGGCACAGTCACCGCGATCTCACTGTTGGCGTGGGTCCCCAGACCGTGGGCGAACTCCCGTGTGCCGAGACGCAGCGGCGTACCGATGCACGAGCGGCCAAACTCCAGCACACTGTGGTCCTGCCGCCTGACTGCGAGCGCCACGCGCGGCCCACGTAACGCCGGATGTTGCCCGGTAAAGGCCGCCGCGCACCACTCCTGGACTTCTTGCACCTCGGCCCGACTGGCGGTCACGGTATCGTTGGGAAACCCGGTCGGAATCTCGGAGTCAAGCATGGCCCATCCCTGCAGCCCAGCGGCTGCCCAAAGGAGTAACGGCAGTGCATAGTGTCTTGTGCCGCGCGTCATGGGTACGTACCTCGTCACCCCACCGATCACTGCTTGCGGCGCCTTACGCCCGGCCTCCTCAACCCTGAGGTCGCGGTCACGCCCATCCCTTTGCCCGTTCCACCGCCCGCCGCCAACCGTCGAGCAGTTCCTCGCGCCGCCCCTCCGGCATCGCGGGCTCAAAGCGCCGCTGCACCGCCCAGTTCGCGGCCAACTGCTGGCGGTCCTGCCAGGTGCCCACTGCCAACCCCGCCAGGTACGCCGCCCCGAGGGCCGTCGTCTCTACCACCGCCGGGCGCACCACGGGCACGCCCAGGATGTCGGCCTGGAACTGCAACAGGAAGTCATTGGCCGCTGCTCCGCCGTCTACACGCAGTTCCGGCAGTGGCGCCCCCAGATCGGCTTCCATCGCTCGCAGCACGTCGGCGGTTTGGAAGGCCATCGACTCCAGCGCCGCCCGCACCAGATGCGCCTTGCCCGTACCTCGCGTCAGCCCGACCAGCAGCCCTCGCGCCGTCTCGTCCCAGTGCGGTGCCCCCAGCCCCACGAAAGCCGGCACAAAGTACACCCCACCGGTGTCCGGCACTGACTGCGCCAGGGCCTCAGTGGCGGCCGCGCTGTCAATAATCCCGACCTGATCGCGCAGCCACTGCACGGCGGCCCCGGCGATGAACACGCTGCCCTCCAGCGCATACTCAACACCGCCGTCCACGTGCCAGGCGATGGTGGTCAGCAGCCCGTGCCGCGAGGTCGCTGCCTGCAACCCGGTATGCATCAGCAGGAAGCAGCCGGTACCATAGGTGTTCTTTGCCATGCCGGAAGCAAAGCACGTCTGACCGAAGAGCGCCCCTTGCTGGTCGCCTACCATCCCTGCCAGGGGCACCTCGGCGCCCAGCACGTCACTCCGCAGGGTGCCCACGACAGCGCTCGATGGGCAGACCTGCGGCAGCATCGCGGCCGGAACCTCCAGCGCTTCGAGCAGCTCTGGATCCCATTGCCCGGTGTGGATGTTCAGCAGCATGGTTCGGGAGGCGTTGGAGTAGTCCGTCACATGGGCCCGCTCACGGGTCAGGTTCCAGGCCAGCCAGGTGTCCACGGTGCCAAAGAGCAACTCCCCGGCCGCCGACCGCCGCCGGGTGTCAGGGAACTCGTCGAGGATCCACGTCAACTTGGTTCCTGAGAAGTAGGGGTCAATAACCAGACCCGTGCGTGAACGGACCCAGTCGTCGCCGAGTTCGCGCCGCAAGTCATCGCACAGTCCAGCGGTGCGCCGACACTGCCAGACAATGGCTCGCATCACCGGGCGTCCGCTCTTACGCTCCCACACCAGGGTGGTCTCACGCTGGTTGGCGAGGCCCACGGCAGCCAGCTCGTTCGCCGACAGGCCTGCCTGCTGCAGCGCCTCGCGGGCGGCGGCCACCTGCCCCGCCAGGATCTCCTCCGGGTCTTGCTCGACCCACCCTGGCTGCGGATAGTGGCAGTTCAGGGGCCGACTGGCCGTCGCCACCGTCTCCCCCTCCGGGCTGAAAATGAGCGCTCGCGAGCTGGTGGTACCCTGGTCGAGAGCCATCACATACCGAGCCATCGAAGCCTCCTGCCAGCGACTGCCCTGCGGCGGGCAGTGACTACACCGAACCCGGCCACCCGCGCGATCGCCGCTGCTTCGGGGTGCCCGGGCCATTGCGCTGGCCTGCCGCCTGGATGCGCGTGAAGGGACAGTCCGGCAAGGTACGGTGTGCCCAGGCGATGTGCGGCGTCGTCTCAGCCGGGCGAGTAGCACATGGCCTGCAGCTCCAGGACTGTCCAGGGGGGACTGTCACTGCACGGACGGAATTCAACCGCAATGCGTCGCTTGCCGGCTGTCAGTGGGGCGGGCACCTCGAAGTCGCTCTCGGCCAGACGCATGAAGCGGTTCTCATCGGGGTCGTACCAGTCCCCCGCGTATTGGCCATCCACAAAGACAGCCGCCCGTTGCCGCCCCTCCCACTGATCCAGAACCCGCCGCAGGCGCACGCCAGCACTGGCCGGATCGAGTCTCAGCAGCAGGCTGAGCGGCTGGGTTGACCGCAGAGCCCCGAAGGTCCACCTTACCTTGTCATCACTGCCCTCAAAGAACCCGCTCACCACACCGCGGGTCATGCCCGAGCCCTGCAGCTCGTGGCCTGCCTCTGAGGCGGGGTCCCCGATCTGCGCCGAGTCGGTCTGATTCAGACCTGCGCCCGGCTGATGATAGTAGTAGGCCAGGCTCGTGTAGCCGGAAACGGTATCATTGGTGGCGCCGTGCTCGACGACCAAGCGCACACCATCCAGAAACCGGATCGGCGCTTCCAGGTGGAAGCGATAGTAGCAGGACCGCAAGTCATAGATGCTCACGCCGCGCCCGCGCGCCTGGGCCGTGATGTCGCCCACGCAGCCGTGAAACGGCGTATGATGGTCAGCGTTGGGCCAGCAGGCGCAGTGGTAGTAGTCCTCGGTCCCTCTCCCGTACAGCTGGGGCGTGCGGCTCCGGTCACGGTAGAAGCGGATGTCACCCTCGCAGTAGTGGCCGCCCACCATGGTATGCACCACGCCGACGAACTGCCCGCGGCCTCCGGTGTCGAGGAACAGGTAGTCACGTCCGACGCCTGTGGCGGGACCATGGTTGAAATGGGTGCGGAAGTATCCGGCTGTGGCCCCGGGATAGGTCTCGTCGGTGCAGGCGATCTCCCAGTTGACCCGCACCCGCTCCTCTTCGGCCTGGTTCTCGATCACCAGGCGTGCTCCTTCCCAATAGGGCATAGGGAAGTAGCAGTATCCGGTATCGCCGCGCGTGCCGATCATCAAAGAGGGCACGGGCTGCCAGGAGACTCCGCAACCGAAAAGGATGCCCAGGGGAGCGTCCACGCTGGGAGCCTCTTCGCCGTCCCAGTAGATGCGCAGCCGGGCGCCGGCGAGGGCCGAGTCAGAGGTGGGGCTGATCCGCAGCTTGATGGCCCCAATGGCACCAGCGCCGGCGAGCCGCGCGATCTCCGTCTGGCCGCCGGGCGCCACTGAGGCCGCCCCTCGAATCCTTTCCCGGTAGTCCCATGTCTTGGGGTCCTGGCCGATGTGCGCCCAGTCCGCACAGTAACGGTCCTCATCCTCCCGCGCCCGCTCCCAACTGGCCCGTGCCGGGTCACGGTAACGCTCGTAGATGTAGTGGTTGAACGGCAGCGGGGCCGTGGTCAGGATGCGACAGCGCTCCCGGAAGGGCAGCGGGACAAACGACCAGTGAGCCTCGGCGCGCCACTCTCCTGTGCTCACGCAATGACGCGAGACCAGTGGCCAGCGGAACTGCGGAGTCAGCCCGTCGTAGAGGTCCGACTGGTCGGCCTCAACGTAGGTCTGGCCGTCCAGTTCCACCCGCAGTCGCCCACCGACCAGACCCCACATGCTGCGGACGCAGCCCGGCCCCAGCGAGTCCATCAACACGCGCCATTCCTGACCTGTCTCAAAGTTGTCCACCACCAGCGCCGAGCCGTCCGGGCGGCCGAAGGCGATGTCGTCCACGTAGAAATCGACCTGCTGCTCGCAGCCCCAGTCCACGTGAAACAGCAACCACAGCCGGCTCACACCGGCGCGGGGGACATCACGGACATCAAGGACGACCTCGTTCCACTCGCCGGCCCTCAGGTCGTGGATGAGCAGATCCGTGGACTCCGTCCCACTTTCAACACGGACGCCGTAGTCCACGCCGCCATCGGCGTAGGTCGGCCAGACCCATAGCCGCAGGGTGTCACAGTCCGACACGGTCAGCCCGGCGGACAGCACCTTGATCAGGGAGCGCCACCCCGGGCCGCCGGCCTCCCGCAGAATCCGGTGGCGCAGCGCCCCCCGACCACTTTGAACGTGCTCGTTGCTGTACTCGGGGATAACGCCCTCATCCGGCGTCGTCCAGCCGCAGAGCCCCGGTTGGATGCCCTCCTCGCTGCAGAGCCAGAAGCCACCATCATCGTTTGGGCCCTCCTTGTTGTGACCGGAGGTTTGAAACACGGTGATTCCAGGCTGGATGAGAGGCAGAAACTCAGCGCCCACCGAGGACATGCCGGGCTCTGGGTATCGAGTCGTTAGCATAGTGGCGACCTCTTCCGCCAGGAGGCGGCCGCGCGGGTGCCCTCAGGGCTTGAAGGTGAGGAACTGCTCAGACTCCACGTGCCCTTCGAGACTGCCCGGCTGAAAGTAGGTGTCCTTGAGCTTTAGCTGACTGAACAGCTTCTCGCCCTGGTCAAAGTAGTGCGGTGAGTCCGGGTGGTCGCTCTGGCCGTATGGCGTCGCGGAAAAGGACCGCACATTGCCTGGTTCAAGCACCACCAACTGTGTCCAGGACTGACCGCTCTCACCGTACGCGATGCCGGTCTGTTCGTCCAGCCGCGTCCCAATGGCCCGCAGTGTGCTGCCGCTCCCCGCGTCGCCCCCAGGGGCCGGATAGGAGCGCTCCCCACGCTGGATGCGGTGGATGTCGCCCCAGGCGACGGCCGTCTTGCCGTAGGTATCATAGAGATGTCGCACCGCCGCCAGTACCGCCATACGGATAGCATGCACCTGCTTGTCGTCCAGGCGCTCCTCACGGTAGATCGGGTCGAAATCAATGCCCGCCTTTTGTGCCGCCTCCAGCAAGGCCTTGTAGAACGGCCCGGCGGTCGTCTCGGCGGTGAGGTAGCCATCCCAAGCCATGAAGGCCGTGAGCGCCTCGGCCAGGCCGGGCTCGTTGGTGATGATCTCCTCCGGCACCCCCTCGCGCGCCTGGCGCAGAGCCGCCTGCCAGTGCTCCACTCCCTGGGCGTGGGTGTCGAGCGTGATAGCGATGGCCTCCTGCACGGTCATTCTGCTGGCAGCGTCCAGAAGCTCCCGGCCACGAATGCTGCGCGAGTGGTCGTTACCCCAGCCCCAGACCTCGGGGGGGTAGTCCTCCGCCTTCAGGGGAGACCCCACCATCATGAACTCAGGCCCGCAGTTGTTGTTCTGCATGTAACCCTGGGGCGGATTCCCCAACTGCACCAGCCGGTCCGGCGGGTACAGGCCCTGCCACTCCGTCTTACTGGTGTCGCCAGGCACTGGCAACGTGAAGTCATAGCCAGGCGGGCGCACCGGCACTCGCCCGTTGCGAAAATAGAAGATGTTGCCCTCGACGTCAGCGACCATCGTGTTCTGCTCCATGAGTTGGAGCATGAACAGCGCGTCCTTGAAGGCTGTCAGGGTGGTGGCCTGACCCATGCGGTAGAGCTGCGTCACCAGGCCCACCTGATCGAAGTATGGGCAGGCCACCGCGTAGGCCCGGTGCCCCTCTCGCAATATGACCGGACCGTGGTGTGTACTCTCTAGTTCCCGCACCACCGGCTCGGCTCCTTTGACGGTGATGCTGACCTGGCGCACCGTCATCTCTCGCCACTCTCCATCGTAGCGGTACCGGCGGGGGTTATCCGGGTCACACTCCTCGACATAGATGTCCGCGGTGTCCGGTCCACCGGTGGTGTTGGCCCACGCCAGGTGCTGGTTGTGGCCCAGTCCCAGAGTCGGTGCGCCCACCGGGCCAAAGCCACAAAGGTTCAGGCTGCCGGCATGCAGGCGGAACTCATAGAAGCGAAAGGGACCGTCCCAGGGGATGTGGGGATCAATGCATATGATGGTGTGGCCCTCGGCAGTGCGCTCCGGCCGCACGGCCCACTCATTGCTGGAGAAGGGCAGCTCCACCTCGCCCCGGCGCTCCAACTCCGACGCCGCGGTGCCCAGCGGCCATTCAAAGATGATGGCCCGACCCAGCGCCAGCGCCATCCAGGGCTCGATCGGCGGCGCCCACTCCGGGACTTCCTCAGGGTGCGCCGCCATGTAGTCCGTCACCCCGCGCTGGAAGGCCTCGATGGCCGCACGCACGTCCGCGGGAACGCTGGCGTACTTCTCCCGACAGACCTCCTGGTGCCCGACCAGGTGAGCCCGCCAGTCATGCTCGACCCAGTCGGGACCGAGGGCCTCAGCCATGGTGCCCGCACCCCAGCGGTAGTTCCAAAACAGTTGCTCCAGCCGGTCCTCGGCCTGAGCCCAACCCAGACCGTAGGCCCCCCCGGGTTCTGTCTCGGCGAAGATGTGGGGCACGCCCCACTCGTCGCGCGCAATCCGGACGGTTTCGGCCCGAGCCAGACTGGCCAAGGCCGCCAATACCAGCACTGCCGTCAGTGTCTCCATCCGCATGCCCTTCCTCCTGTGGACAGGAACACGGGCGCATTGGCGCCGCCGTGGCCATCTGTGGAGGGAGGGAGGCCCGAAAGCCTCCCTCCTCGTCGCTCAACGGCTCGCGAACACGAGACGTTCGTCCCTAGCGCTTGTACCGGCCCATCGGCTGCTGCCCTACGGGGCCGGCTTACCCCCTGTCCCTTGGCGCCGCTTCTGCGTCATCTGCTCCTGCTTCCCCTGCATTGCCTGCGGGTCCTTCATCCGCGCCTGGTCCTCTGCGGGGATACCAGAGTAACAGCCGCGACTGGGCAAGATGGGCGAATCGCCCAAGACCCCCACTTCCGCCGGCCGGGTGATCGGGCCCAGTGACGGCCACGGAACCGGCGCCGCCACGTGACGCAGCGCGAGCTCGCACGACAGTGGGTACAACCGTACAATGGGCAGGCGGGCATTCGCATCCAGGTCTGCCGGGATTCAGGGTATCCTCTCGGCCCACGCGGTCGGGCAGGCTCCAGAGCAGTTGACGAAGAACCACAGAGCGATGACATGCACAGGAGGTCGTCGCATGCAGTACACTGAAGGTGCCCTGGGGCGCGTGTTCGTTCTGCGGCTGCAGCAGGGCGAACCCATGCCTGAGACCCTCGAAACCTTTGCTCTGGATAAGGGCATCACCCACGCGGTGGCCCTGATGGTGGGAGGGGTGGACGCTGACAGCCGGCTCGTGGTCGGCCCCGAAGACGGTGCCGCCAGGCCGGTCAACCCGATGATTGCCACTGTGCCGGGGGTGTGCGAGGTCGCGGGCGTGGGATTCCTGTTCCCCGATGAGAAGGGCCGCCCCATGCTGCACATGCATGCCGCCTGTGGCCGGGGTGACCGGACTGTGACGGGGTGCATCCGGGCGGGTGTGGTCACGTGGCAGGTGCTGGAGTTGGTGGTGGTGGAACTCACTGGCCTGCATGCGGCACGAATCCCTGATCCCGCCACCGGCTTTCGGTTGCTGCAGTGTGAGTAGCGTGCCGCACCCGACCCATCCCGGAGCATTGTCGTGCTGCGAATGACGCTGGCATTGGGCCTGTGCCTCGCGCTGTCGGTTGCCGCCGACTGCGGGCTGTGCGCTCTGGTTGTTGTTGAGCCATGTCTCCGCTACCAGACGCTGGTGGGCTACGGGCAGGGGAGCATGGACCAGCGCAACGTGCCCTGGTACACGGAGCTTGCCGCGGCCGAGCGCGAGCGGCTGCTGGACCGGCTCTACACCCTCAGGGGCGACGGGCTGGGGCTCACTATCTGCCGAACCTACATGTGCGCTGGCGACGCCCTCGGCCATGCGCACTTCAGCCGCCGCCCCGGTGGCCTCCCCGCGCCACTGGGATATGAGCCCGCTGATGGGGTCTACGCCTGGGACGGCCATGAGGCTTCCCTGTGGCATGCCCAGGGCGCCCAGCGGCGGGGAGCCATGATGGTGGCCTTCTGGAACAGCCCCCCCCACTGGCTGACGGTCAGCGGCTGCACCTCTGGCGCTGCCGACGGCGGGCCGAACCTGCGCCAGGGTCTGGAGGACCGCTTCGCCCGGCACGTGGTCGCCGTCCTGAAGCACTACCGCGATGCCTGGGGGGTGGATTACGAGCGCGTCTCGCCCATCAACGAGCCGGAGGCCGACTGGTGGCAGGAGAACGGGGGCCAGGACGGCTGCCACGTGGACGCTGCGCAGGCAGTGACACTCATCAACGCTCTGGACCGGCGCCTGCGCGGCGCGGGCTTGCGCTGCCGCCTGCAGGCCTTTGAGGCGGCCTATGCGGGTAGCCTCGGCTACCTGGACCGGCTCCTGTTTGACCGTCAGGTCCGCTCTGCGCTCGCCGAGCTGACCTGCCACCAGTACATCGCCGCCCCCGGGTCGTTGCGCCGCTGGCGCCAGCGCGCCCGGGCCCATGGCAAGCCGCTGTGGATGAGCGAATGGGGCGACTGGACCAACCAGGGGCTGGAGCTGGCTCTGAACTATGCCAGGAAGCTGCATGAGGCCCACCGCGTCATGCAGGCAGAGGCCTGGTGCATGTGGGAACCTGGCTTTCTTCTCGCGCAGACAGAGGGCAGGCTGGAGCCTAACGTGGCCTACTATGCGGTGGCGCAGTTCATGCGCTTCGCCCGGCCAGGGATGCGGGTCATCGAGGCGACAGACACGACCGCAAAGACTACGGCCTACCTGGACGAGGCGGGGCGCCAACTGGTGGTCATCACCGTGAACGACGCCGGGACCGCGGTGCCCATGCGCTGCGACCTGTCCGCCTTCGAGGGGTTGCGGGAGGTGCGGGCCTGGCGCACTTCGGAGCACGAACGGCTGGCTCCGCTGGCTCCGATCCCCTGCCGAAAGGGCTTCGCCACCGAGTTGCCGGCAGAGTCGGTGACCACCTTCGTCGGCGAGTACCGGACACTGAGCTCGCCGCTGGTGGCCAACGGCGGGTTTGAGACGGGAGGTCTCGGGCCGTGGCGCGGGGAACCGGAGGCGTCAACGGGTGTGCAGCACAACTACCCTCAGGGGGGTCTCTGCGACGGCTTCATTGACCTGATCGCGGGTCAGAGCGGCCGTCTCTGGCAGGAGGTAACCGGCCTCGAGCCGCGGGCGTGTGGTTGTAGTGGTACTTC
>JABLXH010000039.1 GCA_013178155.1 Armatimonadota bacterium
TGACTATCACGACAAGCCTGGCTTGGACATGGAGCAGCTTCGTTTGGTGCTGACGGAGGAGGGACTCAGCACCGTGTCCGAACGGATCTACAAGGACCGAAAGACCGCGCTGATGGCCTGGGTAGACACCTGCTGGCTGAGGACGCCCAACTGGCGCTTTCGGCTCGTGGCCCGGAGAGGCGGCTAGGCATGGGCTTGGGTCTGCGGGTCTCGCGTCTGCCGATCGCGGCCCTGCTCCTGGTTGGCTTGGGCGCATCGGCATGGGTGGCCTACAACCACTGGCGGGGCCGGCCGGTCACGATGTCGGAGGCGCGGTTCGAGGCCTACGCACGCGCCCGGTTTCTGCGGGAGCATCCGGGCGACAAGCCGCTGAACTGGGCGATCGGCGCCGCGGCCGAGCGGTTTCACAGGGCAAAGCCCATGGGCAAGTTCGTGCTGTCACTGAAGCCGGGGAAGTGGGGCAACGATTGCTCGGATTTCGTGAACTGCGTCATAGACGAGGGCCTGGGCGTCAAAGCCCGGTTCAAGCGGGGTTCCGGTCGGCACCTGGTGGGCGAGAGCTTTGTCCATTTCAGCTACGTACTGTGGGACCGCAAGAGCCCGCTGCGGCCCGGAGACATACTCTCGGTAGCGCATTCGCCGTGGTACCGTCCCTACGAGGGCGCCAACTGGCACGTGGGGGTGGTCGGCACCGATGGCATGGTGTATGACTTCGTCAAACTGAGGAGCTGGACCGGTCCCCGCTATGGGCGACACACGACGGAGTGGTTCGTTCAGCACGCCAAGGGAAAGCTGGACGTGGCCGTGACGCGGCTGCGCCCCGAGTATGCTTACAAGCTCAGGCCGGTGATTCCCGGGCCAGGGCACTACTAGCTTGCCCCGGGTCAGTGCAGGGGATAGTCCCACGCTTCGTCGTACTGGGCACGGTTGGCGGACTTGACGTGCCAGTCGCCGTACAGCACATTCCAGCGCCGGGCGTGGTGCGCTCGGCCCCCGTGCCAGTCGCCGTAGCCGTCAAAGAGCACGTTGATCCGCGCGGGGTCGCGCAATGCCTCCTGCCGTGAGAACGTGAAGGTCAGCTCGGTCCGGTACATGTAGCTGGTGCCGAAGGCATCAAAGGCGGTGGGTCGGCCATTCAGCGGCAGACCAACGTCCTCCAGTTCGTCAAAGCCTCCGTCGGAGGGGCAGTGCCACATCTCCCGACTCTTGACGTAGGGGTTCACCACCTCGTGCAGGTACCACATATAGGGGATCCAGGACTGCCAGTACGGGAAGTCGTTCCATATCACCGGCAGGTAGCGGTCGGCCGGGTCGACTCCCCAGGGGTAATGCCCGTCGTAATCGTCCATGTACATGGCCATGGCCATGCCCAGTTGCCTGAGGTTAGCCACACAGCGGGTAGACCTGGCTTTCGCCCGGGCTTGTGCAAACACAGGCAGAAGGATGGCTGTCAGCACCGCGATGATGCCTATGACCACGAGGAGTTCAACGAGTGTGAAGCCACGCCGGTGGTGCAATCCTGACCCCGCAGACCCGTTATCTGTAGGCTACACCGGAGGCTGACGCCCGTGAGTGGCCGAAGGTTCCCTCGACCTCAGGCAAGCTCCAGGTCGTCGCGCTCAAACATCACTAACTGCGAGCATTCGCGACAGGGGGCAAAGCTCATTCGGTGAACCGGGCACGGACCGTGCCGGCGGAGCGCCTCCAGATGCGGTGGCGTCGCGTAGCCCTTGTGTTCGGCGAACCCGTACTGAGGATAGGAGCCGTCAAGCTCGCACATGAGCCGGTCGCGGGTGACTTTGGCGATGATGGACGCGGCGGCGATGGCGTAGCACTGTCGGTCACCGCCGACCACGTTGCGTTGGGCGATGCGGGTCCCCGGCAAGGGCCGCCCGTCCACGAGGATCAGGGCGGGAGCAGGGGCAAGGCCCGACAGCGCCTCGTGCATGGCGCGGTGCGTCGCACGGAGGATGTTGAGGCGGTCTATGTCCGGCGCGGCGACCACACCGACCGCCCAGGAGACAGCCTCGGCCGTGATGCGTTCCCACAGGGCGGCCCGGTCCTCGGGGGGCAGGAGCTTGGAGTCTGTAACATGGGGTATGCGGGAGGTCGGCGGGAGGATAACCGCAGCAGCCACCACGGGGCCGGCCAGAGCGCCCCTTCCCGCCTCATCCACGCCTGCCACCAACTGGTATCCCTCGGCCCATGCCTGGCGCTCCAGGGTTCTCGGGGCTGCCGGCGGCAGCCGGCGTCGCGCAGGACGGTCGTCGCCTCTCATGGCTCCACGTTCAGGCGCTTGACGGTGTAGCTGATGACAGCGCTCTCCCCGGCCTGGAGAGTGAGCGTGTATTCGACGGTGCTAGCGTCGAGGCGGTGCGAAGGGTGGCTCTCCCTGACCATTGTCCACTGGCCCGGAATGCTCTCCCGCACCTTCAGCTCCGTGGGGCCACCGCGGCGATTGGCAAGCCCAAGATCGAACTGCTCCTCCAGGTCATAGAGCACGACCCTGCGGTACACATCCGTCCGTTCGTTGAGCTGTACCGCCCGCACCCGGGTGCGGGACATGCTTACTTCCGGCGCTGGCCCCAGGTCCACCTCCAATGGCTCATGGGGGGGGACGTAGGGAAGAGCCGCCTCGGTGATGGTCGCCAGCAGACCATCGGCACCCGGTGCATAGACCTTCAGGGGCCCGGCGGGTAGTGCGCAGGTGTCCAGCTCTGCTGTGCCTTCCCGTGCGACGCGCAGGACGGCATGCACGGCCGTCTGGTACCGGCTGAAGTCGCACAGATAGTAGGCCTGGTAGGGGATCTGCGCGTAGCGCTGGAGGTTGAGCAGGATGGTCTCACCGATGCCGAGGTCTGCGGTAAGCCGGCGGCCTGAGGGCAGAACCACCTCGGCGTCTGGGAACGGCTCTGGTCCCCCGTGACGCAGTGTCAGGTCGCAGTCCAGGTCCAGAGTGCTGTCAGCAGGGTGAAGAGTCATGCGGTAGGTAGTGGTGGTCTCCAGGCCCTTTACGGCGTACGCCAGCCGGAGGCGCGCCGCGGCGGGTGCGTCGGCCTGAAGCACCCACACGCTGCGGTTCGGCTCGCCGGGAGGCTGGATTTCCTGAACGATTCTCACCCCCTCCGCAGGAGTCGCCACGGAGAGGCGGCTGGTCGCCGGGTCGGCACCGACAGAGGCAAAGTCGAAGGTGAGACGGTTCTCCCCCGGCACCAATGGAATGACGCTCTCCCGTAGCACATGCACGCCAGCCTGTCGGGTCACGACGAGACGCGGCGACCCGAACCGGGATATGAGACCAATCTGGGAGCAGTAAGCGGAACCTGTCGCCAAGACGAGCAGCGCCCACAGACCCGGCCGCAGACGTTCCATCGGCCACACACCTCACAGAGCAACAGCATCACCGCTGCCCATTCTGCCATCAGCCTGCCGGCACCTCCTCAGGCCTCAGGCCCGCCGGCCTCTCGCGTTGACACAGCCAGGGGGTTGGCCTATAATCCGCACTGAGGCGGGGTGGCTCCTCAGGGGAGCCTGTGAGCCCACCTGCGAACCAGTACCACCGAGAGCCGCCTGAATGTGTGTCCGGCGGCCTACACCTGCCTGCCCCGGAGTGTGCGACCCGCATGGCGTCAGTGAGACTTGTCAATCTGACCAAGCGTTTCCCTGGCGTAGTTGCTGTGAACAACGTGAACCTGGAGATCCGGGACAAGGAGTTCATGGTCCTGGTCGGCCCTTCGGGCTGCGGCAAGACGACGTGTCTCCGCATGATCGCCGGTCTGGAGGAGGCCTCGCAGGGTGAGATCTGGATCGGTGACCGCCTCGTCAACGATGTCTCACCGAAGGACCGGGACATCGCTATGGTGTTCCAAAACTACGCGCTCTACCCACACATGAGCGTGTATGAGAACATGGCCTTCGGCCTGAAGCTCCGCAAGGTTCCGCGGGAAGAGATCGCGCGTCGGGTGGCGGAGGCCGCCGACATGCTCGGCATAGACCAGCTCCTCAAGCGCCGCCCGAAGGAGCTGTCCGGTGGTCAACGACAACGCGTGGCGGTCGGACGGGCCATTGTGCGCGAGCCAGCCGTTTTCCTGATGGATGAGCCGCTGTCCAACCTGGACGCCAAGCTGCGGATTCAGACCCGTGCCGAGCTCATCAAGCTCCACCGCCGACTGGGAATCACCACCGTCTACGTCACCCACGACCAGGTTGAGGCGATGACAATGGGTGACCGCATCGTCGTGATGAAGGACGGTGTGGTGCAACAGTGCGACGCGCCGCTCCAGATCTTCCGCTACCCGGCGAACAAGTTCGTGGCTGGCTTCATCGGCAGCCCGCCAATGAACTTCATTGACAGCACCGTCGAGAGCGACAACGGTAGTATCTTCATCCGCAGCGCCGGCTTCCGGGTGCAGATGGAGCCGGACCGTGCCGAAAAGTTGCGGGACTATATCGGCAAGGAAGTCACTTTCGGTATCCGTCCCACGGATATCTTCGACAAGAACCTTTCCGCCGTGGTGGAACCCACACCCGGCAATACGGTGACCGTCGAGGTCGAGGTCATCGAGCCGATGGGCGCCGAGTCGGTTCTTTACGTGCGGTGCGGGGACCAGGATATTGTGGCAAGCCTCGACAGCGCCACGGGTGCCCGGGAGCGCGAGCCGCTGGAAGTCGTCTTTGACATGTCCAAGTGCCACGTGTTCGACAAGGACACGGAAGTCACCATTGTCTAGCGCCGGACCGCACAGTACTGTGCTCTGCTCGCGCCTCCGTCAGAGACTGATGGGGGCGCTGCGGTTTCAGGAGGCGCCGTGAGAGACAGCGTGGAGGGTAGCTTCTGGGACCATCTGGAGGAGGCTCGCTGGGGCATCCTGCGAGGGCTTATCTACCTGCTCCTCGGTACGCTGGCGGCTTGGGCGGGGCGCAACTGGCTGTTCGATCTGGTGCGCTATCCGGCGGAGGAGGGGGCACGGCGGGCGGGCATCGCAGACTTTGCTTTCCGCATCTTCGATCCCGCCGGCGGCATTGTGCTCATGATGCAGACGGCACTGGTCGCCGGACTGATTCTGTCCACCCCGCTGTGGCTGTACGAGGTGGCGCGCTTCGTCGCTCCGGGCCTCACGCCGCAGGAACGACGCGTGGCACTGCTGCTGGTCCCCGCTGCGGTGGTGCTGTTCGTTGGAGGGGCGGCCTTCTGTTACTGGATCGCTCCCGCCGCCTTCGCCTTCCTGTTCGCCTTCAACGCCGGACTGGGCGTGGCACCCGAGGTCACCCTTACTTCGTACCTGTACTTCTTCCTGCGCCTGGTGGTCGTCTTCGGGCTGATCTTTGAGCTGCCCCTGGTGGTCATGTTCCTAGTGCACTTTGGGATCATGACCAGCGCCACTCTCTTGCGAGTCTGGCGTTCGGCCGTCGTCGTGATCCTGCTCGTGTCGGCCTTCGCCACGCCGACTACCGACCCCTTTACCATGGGCCTGATGGCCGGTCCGATGGTCCTGCTGTATTTCGGGAGCGTGCTGCTCGGGCGCCTGGTGGAGAGACGCCGGGGGCCTGTCGCGGCGGAGGACGCTAGCTACGACCCCTATGGTCTGGGACAGCGGGAGGCCTCGGGTCTCGGCGGGCCCACAGGACCCACGGACCCGCCGGAGGGACTCTGAGCCGTGGACTTCGGGGCACTGCTGGACGAAATCCGCAACGACAGCGATTACGCCGGCCAGATCGCCCATGTGCGCCAGACGGGTGGCCTCTCCCCCCGACTTGCCGACCTGCCGGCGGGGCTGTCGGCGCCTGTGGCCGAGATGCTGCGCGGACTGGGCATCGAGCGGCTCTACAGCCACCAGGCAGCGGCGGTGGCGGCGGCTCTGGACGGTGAGAATGTGACGACGGTATCTGGCACTGCGAGCGGGAAGACACTCACCTACCTGCTGCCCATTGTGGAGGCGATCCACCGCCGCGGCACCAGTCGCGCCCTGCTAGTCTATCCCACGAAAGCTCTGGCCCAGGACCAGCTCCGCAAACTGCGGGAGTTCGGTGCCGGGAGACTCTTCACGGCCGCGACTTACGATGGAGACACGCCATCAGCGCAGCGCCGGTCCATCAAACAGCAGGCGCACGTGGTGCTGACAAACCCGGACATGCTGCACCTCGGCATCCTGCCTTACCATCACACCTGGTCGGATTTCCTGCGCAACCTCTCGTATGTGGTCCTGGATGAAGTCCACACCTATCGCGGGGTCTTTGGGGCCCACACAGCCAATGTCATGCGCCGACTGAGGCGCATCGCGCAGCACTATGGGGCCTCGCCGCAGTTCCTGTGCTGCAGCGCGACCATCGGCAATCCGCGCCAGCTCGCCGAGACGTTGACTGGGCTGCCCTGCCGGCTGGTAGATGACGACGGGGCGCCCAAGGGGCGGAAGTGGTTCGTCTTTTGGAACCCGCCGATCATCGAGAAGCTGACCGGGCGACGCCGCAGCGGCAACCTGGAAGCGGCCGACCTCATGGCCCGTCTCGTGCGCCACGGCATTCGCCATCTGACTTTCACTCTGGCTCGCAGCCAGGCCGAGCTCATACTGCGCTATGTGCGCGACCGCCTGCAGGAAAGCGGACAAGCCGATGCCGTGATGGCCTACCGGGGCGGGTACCTCCCGGCCGAGCGTCGAGAGATCGAGCGGCGTCTGTTCAGCGGCGAACTGCTCGGAGTGACTGCCACCACGGCGCTTGAGCTTGGTGTGGACATCGGGGGCCTGGACGCCGTGCTGATGGCTGGCTACCCGGGGTCCATTGCCAGCACGTGGCAACAGGCTGGGCGTGCCGGTCGCGGTCAGCGGGACGCACTGGCGGTGCTGATAGGTCTGAGCGGACCGATCCATCAGTATGTGGTGAACAATCCCGACTACCTGCTCGAGGGGCGCAACGAGCAGGTGGTGCTGGACCCGGGCAACCCACTGATCCGGGCCGGCCATCTGCTGTGTGCGGCCTATGAACTGCCTCTGGACGCCAGGGACAAGGCTTTCTTCGGCGATGACATGGAACCCACTCTGCAGATCCTGGCTGACGCAGGGTACCTTGCCCACCGCAGCAAGTGGTACTGGCTGGACCCTGAGGTGTACCCTGCCGCCGAGATCAGCATCCGCTCAGCTTCCGGTGCGGCCTACAGCATTGTCCTGTCGCCGTCGGGAGACCTGCTGGCCACCATGGACGCGGCCTCTGCGCCGCGCATGGTTCATCCAGGTGCCATCTACCTGCACGCGGGACAGACCTATCGGGTGGATGACCTCGATGTGGAGAAAAGGATCGCCCGCGTCACGCCCGCCGACGTGGACTACTACACGACCCCCCTGACGGCCAGTGAGGTGAGGCGGCTGGAGGTGCAGGAGCACAGTGCGCTGCGGTCGGGGCTGCGTCTCGAGTTGGCGGATGTTGAGGTCCGCACTCAGGTCATCGGGTTCAACCGCATCCGTCAGGTTACGGAACAGCAGTTAGGCAGCGAGAACCTCGATCTGCCCGCCGACACCTACGAGACTGTCGGTGTGTGGTTGCTGCCGCAGCCAGAGGCGCTGATGGGGGACACCGATTCGCCGTTGGACCTGGCAGGCTCTCTGCACGCCCTGGAGCACGCGCTGATCGCCCTGCTACCCCTGTTCGTGCCCTGTGACCCCCACGACGTGGGCGGAGTGTCCAGTCCGCTGCACCCGGAGGTATCCGGGCCGGCGATCTGCATCTATGACGGGTATCCCGGTGGCGTGGGCCTGGTTCGGGCCGCCTACGAGCGGATGGTCGAACTACTGCAGGCAGCCGCCAACCGCCTGGCGACCTGCCCGTGCCAGGAAGGTTGCCCTGGTTGCATCCAGCAGCCATCTTGTGGCAGTATGAACCGCCCGCTGAGCAAGGGCGGCGCCCTGGCCCTGGCTAGCCACTGGCTCGGGAGCGGCGCCACCGACGCCACAGGAGAGGTCCATGGCGGTTGACCTGCACGTCCATTCCACAGCCTCCGATGGCTCCTATTCGCCGCCAGAGCTGGTGGAACAGGCCATCGCGCGCGGTCTGACGGCGCTGGCCATCGCTGACCACGATACCCTTGATGGAGTGCCTGCAGGACAGGAGGCAGCCGCCGGTCGTCTCACCTTTCTGCCCGCAGTTGAGATCAGCACCCATCTGGGGCACCACGAGTTGCACATTCTGGGCTATATGCTGGACCTTGATTATGAGCCCCTGCTCGCGGAGCTCGATCGGATCCAGGAGGAGCGAGTGCGGCGTGCGCGCAAGACGGTTGAGCTCCTGCAAGGGCTGGGAGTGAACCTGACCTACGACCAGGTAGAGATGGCCGCGGGGGGCACCTGCATCGGCCGGCCCCACATCGCCACGGCGCTGGTGGAGGCCGGAGCGGTGGAAAGCCCCGCAATGGCCTTTGACCGGTATCTCAAGCGCGGCCGTCCTGCCTACGTGGACCGGTACCGGGTGTCGCCCGCCAGGGCCATCGAGCTCATTGGGGGGGCTGGCGGTCTGCCGGTCCTGGCCCACCCCAGACTGGTGCGCCGCGACGCCCTCGTGCCAGAGCTGGTGCGTCTCGGGCTGGCAGGGATAGAGGTCTACCACGTCCAGCACACCCCCCATGACGTGGAGCGCTACCGGCAACTGGCGGCCCAATGGCATCTCGTACAGACGGGCGGAACGGACTCCCACGGCCCCCGGGGAACGTACCCCGTCGAGGTCGGTCAGGTGTATGTGCCAGACTCCTGTGCGGAGGCGGTCCTGGCCTGGAAGGCCCGTCAGGGGTCCTGACAACCAAGGGAAAGGTGGTCCCGAGAGTGGCAGTTTCCGTCTCCGAACAGCCCGAGGTCTGCATCGTCTGCTTTGGTGATTCGGTTACCCAGGGAGTGCCTCACTGTGCCCCGGAGGATACCTTTGTGGCCCTGTTGCAGCGGCGGCTCAACCAGCGGTATGGACCGCAGCGGCGGTTCCGGACCATCAACGCGGGAGTGAGCGGCGAGAACAGTGCCGAAGGCTTGCTGCGGATCGAGAAGGACGTCTTGGCGCACAATCCCGTTCTGGTTACGGTGGAGTTTGGCCTCAACGACATCCGTTACGAGCCGGAGAAGAGCATCTCCGAGGAGGCCTTCGCGGAGAACCTTCGCACCATGTACCGCTTGTTAGCCGCCGCCGGCAGCCGTGTCCTTTTCATGACACCGAACCCGATCATCAACATCTACCACCCCTACTCACAGGGCACGGACTACTACCAGCGGTGGGGGGGCTGCGATCAGCTTAACGCCATCTATGCGCAGATCGTCCGCCAGGTCGCCGAGGAGTTGGACTGTCCACTCTGTGACATCTACGCCGCTTTCGTGAGAAAGGCGATTGAAGCTGAGTTTTTGGGGGAAACCTTTGACTATCGTGATTTGTCTGTACTGGGCAGGTACATCAGTACTCGCGATGGGGTGCATCCCACTGCGGCGGGTCAGTTGTTCATGGCCGCCCAATTGTACGCCACTATCGTCGAGGAGCGATTGCTTGATACGGGGGACTGAAGTTGCGGCGGGAGGAGGTCGCCCTCGATCCTTCCCGTCGCCGGCAGGGGCGCCGGTACCAGCGTCCCACTAGACGGCCATTCTCACCCACCTTCACCACGGAGCAGCGATGGTGCCCTCGGCATACGCCAATCCGGAGCAGGTGCTTCCCCATGCCGCCCAGGAGCATGCTCTTGAGGATGTGCTCCTGGTCAGGGACGCCCAGTTGGGCAGCCCTGAGGCCTTCACCGCCATCGTCAACAAGTACCACACCCGGATTTTTGGCATCGTCTATCGGATGTGCGGCTCGGCGGAGGCGGATGATCTGACCCAGGAGATATTCATCCGGGCGCTGACAGCCTTGCGCAAGTTCCAGTTTCAGGGCGAGGCCAGTCTTCGTACGTGGCTGTACCGTATCGCGGTGAATGCGTGCATCAACGAGTTAAGGCGGCGCAAACGCCGGAGCCAGGTAGAGGGTCGCTCGCTGGATGAGCTGTCTGACACTGGGCACGGTCTGATGGAACGCGCTATCCCGGACCTCTCGCGCCTGCCCCAGGAGATTGCCGAGCGCCATGAGGTGCAGCGCCTGGTCCAGACCATCATTCAGGGCTTGTCTCCCCACCACCGTGCTGTGATCACCCTTATTGACCTGGAAGGTCTCGAGTACGAGGAAGCCGCGCGGATCATTGGGTGCCCACTGGGCACCCTCAAGTCGCGGCTGGCTCGCGCTCGGCATGCCTTTGGGAAGCGACTGAAACGCGCCATGGCTCGCGCGAGCGGCTGAGGCGAGGAACCGTGTCTCTGGAGTGCCGTGAGAAGACCATGACCTGTGAGGAGGCCCGGCACCTGACGGCAAGGCAGGTGGCCGGCGAGGCCGTCGGCAGTTGCGATGCGCAGCACGTTCAGCACCACCTGGAGACGTGCGAGCTCTGCCGTCTGCATCTGGAGGAACTACTCGCTGCCCGGGTGCTGCAGGAGGCAGAGAGCCCCCGGCCTCCGCAAGACCTGGCGGATAGCATCAGTAGCGCCGCGCTGACCTACATGCGCTACCAGAACCGTCCCATGCATCAGAAGGCGCTGGGTTCACCCGCCTTCTTTGCCACCTGTGCCAGCCTGTTGTGTGGGGCCATCATCTGCCTGCTGGCTTCCCTGCGCGTGGCGGCAGTGCCCGGCGTCAACGCTAACGCTGTAGCCGCGCCGATAGCCCGCACCAGCCAGGACGCCACCGGGGACAGCGGAGGGACCGTCTTGGCGGTGCAGCCGGATGCCGTACTGGCCGCCTGCAGCCGCGCCACCGGGTACGTAACGGAGCTTCTGATGTCCCTCCCGGGCGGCGAACGTCCTGCATCCCTGGTCGCCTTCTACCCGCGACGTCCCACCCTGGTCAGCCTGCGCTCCAGCGGGCCTGCTCGTCTGCAGCCAACCCCCATCGGCCGGGCCCGGGGAGACTGCATGGAGTAGAGGGTTTACCGGCCCGGATGGCGAACTGTGCACCCCGATCGCCAGGTATCCCCTGACCGCCCGGAGTTGCTGCGATGGGTCCGACGATGCGTGCCGTCGTCTTGCACGGTCCTGGTCGCCTGCAGGTGGAGAGTGTGCCGGTACCGACACCGGCGCCCGGCCAGGAACTGGTCCGCGTTGCGGCGTGCGGCATCTGCGGCAGTGACTTGCGGTACCTTGCCGGCGAGAACCCCTGGGCCAAGCACACCCTCGGCTACGACAAACCGAATCCTCCCGGCATGATCCTGGGCCACGAAGTGGCGGGTTACGGCGAGGTCGGTGGAGAGACAGTCCCCGTGGTCTGTCTGGCGTTTCGTGGGTGTGGCAGTTGCCCTGACTGCTGGCGCGGAGACGAGCAGCTCTGCGCTCACACAGCGCATCTAGGCCATGGAGCTGGCTGGGAGGGGCAGAACCCCGGAGGGATGGCGGAATGGGTCCCGGTCTGGAAGACAAACCTTTACCCGCTGCCCCCTGAGGTGACCCTGGATCAGGCCACCTTCGTGGATGGACTCGGCGTCGCCGTGCATGCCCTACGCCGGGCACGCGTCTGCCCCGGAGGCACAGTTGTCGTGCTAGGCGGAGGCCCCATTGGCCTCATGCTCGCCCAGACGGCTCGGGCCCTGGGTGCGGGGCGAGCGTCTGTTGTGGACGTGTACGAGACACCGCTGCTCTGCGCCCGTGAGCTGGGGCTGGGGCCCACGTACAACCTGTCTCAGGTCACCGAATCGGAGTTGCTGACCGATCTCATGGAGCGCCTGAGGAGTGATGTGCGAGCCGTCTTTGACACCACGGGCGATCCCTCGGCGCAGGCCCTGGGGCTGCGGCTCTTGGGCGCCGGCGGAACTCTGATGCTGCTGGCGGGGGTGGCTGAGGGGCTGCGCCTGACGACCCGCGACTTGGCCGGCGAACGCACGGTCACCACCTGCAGCAATAATCACTACGCGGACTTCGGTACTGCCCTGCAGTTGCTGGCCAGTGGTCAGGTCGTGGTTGAGCCCATGATTACGCATCGTTTCCCGCTGGAGCGGGCGGTGGAGGCGTTCGAGGTCGCGCGAGACAAGGTGCAGACGGGGGCTCTGAAGGTGATACTGCACCCCTGAAAAGCAGAGCGCCTCCCGTTGGGGAGGCGCCACGACAAGGCTCAGCCGGCAACTACGTCGCCGCGCACTTGCTCTTGGCGTCAGACGAACAGGTTTCCCCTGATCCGGCGTCCTTTGGGCAGGTGGAGCAAGTGCCGTTGGCCTTGGGAGCACCGCTTTTGGAGTAGTCTGTGCAGTGGAACCCCTTGCCCTTGAAGATGATGGCCGGGGGAGAGAAGACTTTTCTTACCTTGCCACTGCAGCTGACACACTTGGTTACTGGCGCTTCCGAGAAGGACTGGCGCACTTCGAAGGTGTGACCACACTTGGTGCAGTTATACTCATAGGTTGGCATGGTTAGGCGCCTCCAGAACTCAACTGGGGGTATTATACGGATTTGGTGGCACGTGTCAAGGGATGGGCGCGTCGAGTTAGCACTCTCCTTATGTGAGTGCTAACGGTTGACCGCCACCAACATGACGGGAGGTTGCGATGAGCGAGTTGCTCCCGCGACTCTGGGAATTGCAGCAACTGGACACCGGACTGCGCCAACGCGCTGAGTGGATTGCCAACCTGGATGATGGCAGCAAAGCCCGCGCCAGACTGGCCGAGGCCCAAGCGGCGCTGGATGCGGCACGGGAGAGCTTGAGCCAGCTGGAGGCTACCTATCGCCGCAAAGAGCTGGACCTGCAGAGCGCCGATGCGGAGCGCGAGCAGAAAGCCAAGAAGGCCTACGGGGGCACCGTTGGCGACGCCAAAGAGCTTTCGGCCCTGGAGAAGAAGATCGCGGAGCTCAAGCGCCGCAGCAGCACCCTGGAGGACGAGTTGCTGGCGCTCATGGACCAGATCGAGGCGGCACGGGAGGACGTGGCGAAGCGAGAAGCCCTGGTCACGAAGCTTAGCAACCTGGCCAAGCAACTGGCGGCGGAGTACACCAAAGACCGGGCACGGTTCGAGGACGAGATGGAGGCACTGCGGCAGCAGCGCGAAGCGGTCCTGCCGCAGATTGATCCGGCGGCGTTGCGCGAATACGAGGCGATGCGGGCGAAGCTGGACGGAGTGGCGGTGGCGGCTGTGGACGGTGACCTGTGCACCAGTTGTCGGAACGTGGTCCCCTCAGCCATGATCGCCCGGGTGAAGGCCGGGCGTGAGCTGGTCAAGTGTCAGAACTGCCGCCGGATCCTCTACATTGGTGAGTGAGAGGCGGTCAGAGCGCCTTCTCGGGAGAACCGGCCTTAACACCGGTTCTCCCGCTTCAGACATTGGGTGGTCAGGAATCTGATCCTGCGGACCTACAGGGAATAAGCTGCCTCGCGGTATTCCCGCAGCACGGCGGCCTCGCGGGGGAGCATCTCCTCGGCTGGCTGCCACGCGATCCACTCGCCAGAGATGCAGCCCTCGTAGCCGACCGAGGCCAGAAGGCGCATGGCCTCCTTGTGGTCAATGCCACCCGTCCCCATGGGCGCCAGGTCCCAGCCGCCGCCGTCCTGCCGCCAGGTTCCGTCGTGGGCATGGCAATGCCTGACGTAGGGCTTGACCGCCGCGAACGCCTCGGCAATGGTCATGCCGGCGGTGCAGGGGTGCATGATATCCCAGTTGATGGCGGCCTGAGGCGTGTCCGCCATGCGGATCACGTCCACCAGGTCGTGGGCGTTGCAGTAGGAGTCGTGGGTCTCCATGCAGACCCACACGCCGCTGCCCCTGGCGTACTCGGCGCACTCCCGCAGGGCTTCGGCCACGTACTTCTTGACCTCGGCATAGTCAGCTCCCTCGGGCGTAGGTCCTCCAAAGACGCGGATGCAAGGCGCGCCGCAGTCAGCCGCGAGGTCAACGTAGCGCTTGGTCAACTCCACGCTGTTGGCTCGCTCCCCGGCGTCCGCCATCGAGTAGGTCCGCGAAGTGGCAATACAGCACAGGTCAACGCCCAGGTCGGCAAAGGCGGCTTTGACCTCCTTGCGCTGCTTCTTGGTGGTGTCCAGCTCCACCCCGTGCTGGTGGTCGGCCTCGGCGCGAGGTTCGACTGAGTCATAGCCGTAGCGGATCGCTGCGGTCAGGACCTTGCGCAGGTCCCAGTCCGGCGTGGCGAACGTCATGAAGCCCAGTTTCATCATGGCGGATCTCTCCTTCTGCCGGTCGCTCAGCGGCCCGGCTCGCACCACGTCTTAGAGCGGAATGAAGCTTGTCTGTGGCGTGATACGCAGGCAGGTCTCGGCGATGATCTTGGCGGCGTTTTCCAGGTCGGCGAGGCTAACGACTTCCACCGGCGTGTGCATGTAGCGATTGGGGATAGCGACAAGCGCGGCGGCCACGCCGGCGCGGCTGATCTGGATCGCGTTGGCGTCAGTCCCCGTGGCGCCCGGTTCGGGCTCTGGCTGCCAGGGCAGCTTCTTGGCGGTGGCAGCAGTTTCCAGCAGCTCGCGCAGCGGCGGGTTGATATTGGGGCCACGGGCGATGGTCGGACCAAGACCCAGCTTTGCCTCGCCGGTACGCTTGGCGTCCGCCCCGGGGTAGTCAGTGGCATGGGTGACGTCAACAGCGATGCCGACCTGTGGGTCTATGCCGTATGCACTGGTGCGAGCCCCGCGCAGACCCAGTTCCTCCTGGACCGTTGAGACTGCGTAGACCGCGCACTTGAGCTTCTTGCCCGACAGCAGCCGCAGCGCCTCCATGACAACGAAGGAGCCCACCTTGTCGTCGAACCCGGGCCCAGCCACGAGGTCTTGCTGCAGCGGCTGGAAGGTCAGAGCGAACGTGGCGGGGTCACCGACGCGCACCAGCTTGCCTGCTTCCTCCTTGTTCTTGGCTCCGATGTCAATCCACAGCTCACCCAGGTCGTGCTTGGCCTTGTCGCGCTCCTCGGGCTTCAGCAGGTGGATGGCCTTGCGACCGATGACGCCCGGGACACAACCATCACGGGTGTGGATGCAGACGGGCAGACCCGGCATGACGGCCGCGTCAATGCCCCCTACGGCAGCGAAGTAGACGTAACCGTCATCGGTGATGTGGGTCACCATCATACCGATCTGGTCACAGTGCCCGGCCAGCATGACTCGGGGATAGCCGCCAGGGTTCTTGACGGCAATAACATTGCCGTGTACATCGGTTGACACCTCGTCGGCAAACTGCGTGGCGTAATCACGCACCAGGCGCTGGACGGGCTGCTCGAATCCAGAGGGTGAGGGTGTCTCGATGAGGCTTTGTAGAAAGCTCAGTGACTGCTGCCGCATTCGGTGATTCCTCCTTGTATGGGTGCGGCATTCGCCGTGCGCAGCAGACTGCCCTCCCCGACCGGGCAGGCATCGCTGCTGGTACCGCGGAATGATGGTCTAATGCGTAACGAAGGGCGAATACCACTGCTGGTCATCGGTGGTCCCACGGCAGCGGGTAAGACGGCGGCTGCGGTGGAGGTGGCGGCTCGAGTCGGAGGCGAGATCGTGTCCGCTGACTCCATGCAGATCTACCGGCGTCTGGACATCGGCACCGCCAAGCCAACGCCGGAGGAGCGCCGCCGTGTGCGGTTCCACCTGGTGGATACTGTCGAGCCTACGGCCGAATACACCGTCGCCGACTTCCAGCGGGATGCCGAGCAGGCCATCGCGGGTATCTGGAGCCGAGGCAAGCTGCCCATTCTCTGCGGCGGGACGGGGCTGTACATCCGCTCGGTGCTTGCCGGGTTGTCGTTTCCGGTGGGGGCAGTGGCCGAGACACGCGAGCTGCGGCGCCGGTTGCAGCGCGAGGCGGAGGAACTGGGAGCCGAAGCGCTGCACCAGCGATTGGCAGGCGTGGATCCGGCGACCGCTCAGCGAGTAGCGCCAGCGGATGTGAGAAGGGTGATTCGCGCTCTGGAGGTCTATCTGGCCACTGGTCGGCCTTTCTCAGAGCTTGCCCGCGTTGACGAGGGGCGGCGAGTCATCTATAATGCGACCACGTTCGTGCTGACCTGTCCTCGCACGCTATTGTACCGCCGCACGGACCAGCGCGTGGACGAAATGCTGTCTGCCGGCTGGCTGGACGAGGTGCGGGCCCTGCGCTCGTCGGGGCTTTCGCTTCAACATCAGTCCATGCAGGCCATTGGCTACCGTCACTTGCTGCTCCATCTGGAGCACGGTAGCGACCTGACTGAGACCGTGCGTCTCATCAAGCGCGACACACGCCGCTACGCCAAACGCCAGCTAACCTGGTTCCGGCGGGAACCGGGGCGTCTCCTGGAGTGGGGAGACGCGTTGCCCTTTGCGGCAGTCGTGCAGTCTCTGCATCGCTCGGCATCCATGTTATTGGCGGGTGACAGCGCTCATGGCGACGGAGGGCAACACAACGCAAGATGAGTACCTGAAGGCAGCGATTGCAAACCGGACGACCATGCGGGTCCTTCTGCTCAGCGGTAAGGACTTGCGAGGCATCATCAAGGCCTCCGACGCCTACACGCTCACCCTCGACATCGGCGGCGGCACGGAGCTTCTGGTGTACAAGAGTGCCATCGGAGTCATCGGGCCGGCTGGTCGCCCCGGGGAATAGCCCGTCAGACGAAGACGGCATCCCGACCCGCACGGCAGGTTGCCCGCAGGGCAGCCTGTCGTAGCCTGTTCTTCTGGCGCAGGCTTCGCGAACCAGGTCGGAACCGTGAAAGAGCGGCCACCATGCGATTCACCAAGATGCACGGTCTGGGCAACGACTATCTGTACTTCGATGGCTTCGCTGAGGACCTAGAACGCTATGACCTCGCGCGCCTCTCGCAGTTGCTCTCTGATCGCCATTTCGGGGTCGGGAGCGATGGCATCATCCTCATCCTCCCCTCCGACCGAGCCGACTTCCGCATGCGAATGTTCAACAGCGACGGCTCCGAGGGCGAGATGTGCGGTAACGGCATCCGCTGTTTCGCCAAGTTCGTCTACGACCGTGGCCTGACCACCAAGACCGAACTTGAGGTGGAAACCGGCGCCGGCATCATCCGGCCGACGATGATCGTCGAGAACGGAAAGGTCACCTGGGTGCGGGTAGACATGGGGCAGCCGCGGCTGAAACGCGGCCAGATACCCATGGGCGGCGACCCCGAGGCGCCAGCGCAGGGCGTAGTCATCGAGCTGCCAGGCAAAGCCTACACCGCCCATTGCGTCTCGATGGGCAACCCCCATTGCGTCATCTTCGTCGACGAGATTACCGATGCGCAAGTGCTCGGTGATGGGCCACTGCTGGAGACGCATGAGCTGTTCCCGCGGAAGACGAACGTCGAGTTCGCGCAGGTGCTGAGCTCGCGCGAGTTACGGATGCGAGTGTGGGAGCGGGGAGCGGGGGAGACCCTGGCCTGCGGCACCGGCGCGTGTGCCACGGCTGTTGCCGCTCACTTGGCTGGCCACTGCGGCCGTGAGGTGACGGTCCACCTGCGCGGTGGCGACCTGAAGATCGAATGGCGAGCCGATGATCGGGTCATGATGACCGGCCCGGCGACGACGGTGGCCGAGTGCGAAGTAACCGAGGACTTCATCGCCGCAGCTCTGCGGCAGTGAGGAGCGAATAGATGGACATCCCCCAGGCCCAGCGGCTGCAACGCATCCCGCCCTATCCCTTCCGCGAGATCAACGCGCTCAAGAACAAGATGATCGACGAGGGCGTCGAGCCGATTGACTTCGGCATTGGCGACCCGGACATGCCCACACCGGATTTCGTCATCGAGGCGCTGGCCGAGGCTGCCAAGGACCCCAGCACCCACCCGTATGATGAGACAGGTTTCGGCCTGCCGGAGTACAAGGAAGCTATCGCACGCTTCGCTCAACGCCGTTTTGGGGTGCAGGTGTCGCCAGAGGGCGAGATCCAAAGCTGCATCGGGTCCAAGGAGGCTTTGGTCCACATCATCTGGGCCTACGTGGATCCCAGCGACGTGGTGCTGGTGCCCGACCCGGCCTATTCGGTCTACAAGGTCCAGACCACCTGGTGCGGGGGCGCTGCCTTCCCGATGCCGCTGCGGCCCGAGAACGGCTTCCTTCCGGACCTGGGGGCCATCCCCCGGAGCGTGGCGCGGGCGGCAAAGCTGCTCTTCCTGAACTACCCCAACAACCCCACGGGCGCGGTGGCTCCACTGGACTACCTTGCTGAAGCCGTGGAGTTCTGCCGCCGGCACGAGATTATCCTGGTGAACGATTGCGCCTACTCCGAGGTTGCCTACGACGGCCTGCAGCCACCCAGCGTGCTGCAAGTGCCGGGAGCCAAGGACGTGGCCATCGAGATGCACTCACTGTCCAAGACCTTCAACATGACGGGCTGGCGGGTGGGCTGGGCGATGGGGGGCAAGCCCTTCGTGGAGGCGCTGTCGCGCTGCAAGAGCAACGTGGACAGTGGCACCTTTATGGCCATCCAGAAGGCGGCGATCGTGGCCCTGGACCGCTACGAGGAATGGGTGCCGGTGATGCAGGGCGAGTACCAGGCGCGGCGGGACGCCTTCGTCGCGGGCCTTAACAGTCTGGGCTGGAAGCTGGAACCCCCCAAGGCCACCTTCTATGTCTGGGTACCCGTGCCGCCGGGCTATAACAGCGCCCGCTTCGCTACCGACCTGCTGGAGCACTGCCAGGTGCTGGCCATCCCAGGCGCTGTCTATGGCGAGTATGGCGAGGGGTTCGTCCGCTTCTCACTGACGATCAAGGGGCCGGACCGGCAGGCGCAGATCGCTCAGGCCATCTCTGCCATGAGGGACAACCTCAAACTGACGTGGTAGGCGGCAGACTCAGCCGTGCACCCGAGACCGACCCCCAGGGCCGGTCTCGTTCCCCAGTGCTCTTGGCAGCTCCCGGGGCCTGTTCTATACTGGTTCCACGGCTGAGAAGGTGGCAGGGAAAAGGGCATGTCAGAGTACATTGAGGTAGGCCTGCGACGAGAAGGCCTGGAGGCGGAGCGGGCGGTCATCGTTGGCACGGTGCGTCAGCGCGAGGACGGGCGACACTCGTTGCGGGAAATGGCTGACCTGGCCCGCGCCGCCGGCGTAATTCCGGTGGGCATAGTGGTGCAGCGGCGTGAGGCTCCGCACCAGAACACCTTCCTGGGCAAAGGTAAGCTGGAGGAGCTCAAGATCGCGCTGGCTGAACTCGATGCCAGCGTGGCGCTGTTCGACGGCGACCTGTCCCCCCGACAGGTGCGGACCCTCGTTGACATCCTCGAGGGCAAGAAGATCGTGGACCGCACCGAGCTGATCCTCGACATCTTCGCCCAGCATGCGCGCACCTCAGAGGGCAAGCTGCAGGTTGAGCTGGCCCAGCTCTCGTATCTCTTGCCACGGCTGACGGGTCGGGGCAAGATGATGGACCGCATCGGGGGCGGCGGAGCCGCCGCGGGCGGTGTGGGCGTCCGGGGACCTGGTGAGACGAAACTGGAGACCGACCGGCGGCGACTGCGGGCCCGGATCGCACGCTTGCGGGAGGAACTGAAGGAGGTCCGGCAGCGTCGCGACCTGGAACGCCATAGCCGGCGCAAGGGCGGCTTGCAGACGGTCGCCCTGGTCGGCTACACCAATGCCGGTAAGTCCACGCTGCTGAACGCGCTGGCGGGGTCCCAGGAAGTCAGCGCCCATGACCGGCTGTTTGAGACCCTCGACCCCACCGTGCGGAAAGTACGTATCGGCGACGGCGAGGTGCTGGTCAGCGACACGGTGGGCTTCATCAAGGATCTGCCCCAGGCGCTGGTGGAGGCTTTCCGCGCCACTCTTGAGGAGGTGGTCGAGGCGGACCTGCTGGTGCACGTCGTGGAAGCCAGCAGTGACTTCCCTCTTACGGAGCGGCAGTCTACTGAAGCCACGCTGGAGGAGCTGGGCGTCGAGACCAAGCCCACTATCGTGGTCCTCAACAAGTGGGACATCGCGACCCCGGCCCAGCGAGCCGATGCGCTGGAGAAGATGCCGGACGGCCTCCCGCTCTCAGCCCTGACAGGCGAGGGCCTCGATCAGTTGCGGGAGATGATCGCTGACCGCATCTTCCGCCGACACATCCCCCTGACCCTGTTGCTGCCTTACAGCCGGCTGGACCTGCTCAATGTGGCCCGCGAACACGGCCGCGTATTGGACGAGGACTACCGGGAGGACGGCTTGCATGCGGAGGTAGAGGTTGAGGAAGCAGTAGTGCCGAACCTGCGCCAGTTTGTGGCGACAGAATAGGGAGAGGCGGGCTGCTGCCGACTCCCGTGCTACTGAGGTGCTGTAGATGCTACGTTTCGGTGTGATCGGCTACGGTGGGCGTATCCGGGGGATCATCAGTGGGCTTCGCTGTTTCGACGTGGACTTTGCCATTGGGGCCATCACGGACCCCAGGGGTGAGGAGTACAAGGCTGCGGACGAGAGCCTGAAGGATACGGTCATCTACCAGGATGCCGATGAGATGCTGGACAGGGAGCGGTTGGACGGTGTGCTTATCGGAACCCGCTGCTCCCTGCATGCGCCGATGGCAGTGAAGGTCGCCGCGCGGCAGCTTCCGCTTTTCCTGGAGAAGCCCGTGGCCACGAGCATGGAGCAGGTGCGGGCCCTGGCCGAGGCATTTGCGGACTACAAACCTCAGGTTGTGGTCTCCTTTCCCCTCCGGTTGACTTCGCTGGCCCTGGCGGCGAAGGAGATCATTGACTCCGGGCGACTGGGTCCAATCCATCACGTCCAGGCCTGGAACAACGTACCCTATGGCTGGTGTTACTACGGGGCCTGGTACCGCGACTACAACGAGACCGGGGGACTGTTCCTGCAGAAGGCCACCCATGATTTCGACTATATATCCTATCTGGTGGACTCAGCCCCCAAGACGGTCTGTGCGATGAACTCCCAGCGGGTCTATGGCGGCGACAAGCCGGAGGACCTGATGTGCCGGGACTGCGCTGAACAGGAGACGTGTATCGAGAGCCCCTTCAACCTGTTCTACCGGCGTGGCCAGGGTGGCAAGGTGGACCGCGAGAGCGGGATGCAGTGCATGTTCTCGGAGTCCATCAGGAACGAGGACAGCGGCAACGCCATCCTGGAGTTCGAGAACGGGGTACAGGCGTGCTACTCCCAGAACTTCTTCGCCCGCAACAAGGCGGGCGCCCGGGGCGCACGTCTCTTTGGCTACCACGGCACTGTGGAGTTTGACTGGTACACCGGCGAGGTGAAAGTGTTCGACCACCACAGCCCGCGTTACGACACGATCCGGTTTGAGGCGGGTGGCGGACACTTTGGCGGGGACACCGAACTGTGCTACGACTTCCTGCAGATCGTCCAGGGCAAGGGCCGGTCCCGAAGCCCCATCGAGGCAGGCATCATCAGCGCCCTGACTTGTCTCAAGGCCCGCGAGAGCGCCGCGACGCACACTTTCCAGGAAGTCAAACTGTAGGGCAGATCCGCTGCCGGCCTCAGGAGCGCCCCGGTCTCAGTCCGCGGCGCTCCTCTTTCCGCTCTGCCGCTGTGGGCAACGTGTGGCGGCTGGCCTAGACGAAGGAACTGGCGTAGATCATGTCCACCAGCTCCATGGTCTTGACGGCATCGCCGAAGTGCGTCTCGGGGAGCTTGCCGGACTTGATGCAGTCCACAAAATGCCGGTTCTCGCCGAAGAAGCCATAGGAGTGATACTTCTCTTCCCGCCCGGCTGCCTCGTTGGCCGTGATGACCTCGGCTGCCAGTTGGTTGTCGAGGTTGAGGATGGCCTTGTCGTCAGGGTCAATGAAGGCCGAGGCGCCGGCGGCGTGCAGTTCGAAGGTATGTACGCGGCCACCCGTCTGCCAGTTCGCCAGCAGGACGCCAATAGCGCCGCTCTCGAACTCCACCATGGCGGTGAAGCTGGTGGCGAACTGCTTGCCCAGGCTGCGAACGGCACTGACGCAGTCCACCACATCGCCACCGAAGAAACGTAGGGCGTCCACGGCATGGACGGCGTCACAGCTCAGCACGTCAATGGCCCCGTTGTAGTAGGGTCCGCCGGTGTGCCATTTGTAGAAGGTGGAGACGACCTGATTGAGCGGCCCCACCTGCGTGACTTTGGCCTTGCACTGCTGCATCAGCGGGATGAACCGCCGATTGAAGGCCACCATGGTGAGCACGCCCTTGGCCTCGGCGAGGTTCGCCATCTGCCGGGTCTGTTCGCTCATGACCCCCGGAGGCTTCTCGATGTAGCAGTGCAGGCCCCGGCTGAGGACATCAATGACAATGTCAAAGAGGTGGTGCGGCGGCATCAGCACATAGACGCCATCTGGTGCCGTCTCCTCAATCATTTCCTGGTAGCTGGTGAAACGCTTCTCGATACCGAACTTGTCGGCCGTCGCATGCAGCTTGTCCTCGACGAGGTCACACAGCCCTGCCATCTCCACATCATCCATCTCGGCGAGGGAGGGGTAGTGGACTGTGTTGGCCATGCCGCCAGCACCGATGAGCGCCAACCGCACCTTCTTCTGCGCGCTGGTCTTCCTGCTGGCTCTGGCGGGCGCAGCCTTCTTCTTCGCGGGCATGATCGTCCTCCTGGCGTTCACTTGTGGACTGACCCAAAGCAGGGTCCATTTCGCCAGCCGGTCAGTCAGACCTTCACATAGAGTCTCTGCGTGCCACTTTGGCCGGGATGTTCACAAAAGGTTCCGTTGGACGGACGGGAAGCACGTGTTAAAATAGTAGGCAACTGCCGCGCGTCTCGACAGACTGCCCGGGAGAGTTGTTCCGCCGGGGGCCCGGGCCGAGGAGGCGGTCGCTGTGAAGGCCCTGTTTCCGTCACCCGATCGCGTGTGGTTGCTGGTCGCCTCGCTTTGGGCCACGAGCCTGGCCCTGGCCCAGGGGTTCGACATCGGGAAGGCCCTTGGGCCTTCCTTCTCCGATGTGGCTCTCCTGCCTACCCGCCTGACGTACTATAACCTCCACGATGACTCCGCGCGGGCCACTTACACTTGCTGCAAGCCGTCACAGGAGGAGGAGATCCGGAAGGCTCTGGCGGCAAACGCTGCCTTCCTGGAGCGCTTTCCGCGGACCGACTACTCCGATGACACCTGTATGCACAACGCGCGCGTGAACGCCGTGCGCCAGAATTTCCGCCACCAGGTTGCTGCTCTGGAGATGCTTCTGGCGCAATACCCCGACAGTGATCTTGCCGACGACGCCGCCTGGCGCCTCGCCCAGTGTTACATGGAGGACAAGGATCACATCGCGGCCATCGAGGTTCTGAATACCTTGCTGACCAACTGGCCGGGAAGCACCTGGGCCGATGACGCGGTGTACTGCATCAGTCGTGAGCTCAAGGAGCAGGGCGATGAGCCCGAGGCTTTCCGCGCCATGGAGGACCTGGCGCGGAAGTACCCGGCCAGTGACTACTGCGCCGAGGCCCTTTTCAGTCTGGCGCGGTCGTACCAGCAGGAAGAGGACTACGAGGCGGTACTGGCCTCCTGTGAGGACCTCGTCCGGCGCTACCCGTGCTCAGACTATGCCGACGACGCGCGGATGATGATTGCCAACGCGCTGCGCCACATGGGCCGGGCGCCCGACGCGATACACGCCTACCGGGCGCTCATCGAGGAAATGCCGGGTAGCGCCCTGGCCAACGACGCCATGCGCGAACACAACACGCTGGTGCGCAACATCCGCGAGACCGGCGGACGCATAGACGCCGAGCTCTATACGCCGCGCGAGGACAATCCCGGCCAACTGGCCCAGGAGCTGTTTGATATCGCGCGCCACCATCAGAACTACCGCGAGTACGCCGCGGCCATCCAGGCCTATCGTGACTTCGTGGCGGCCTATCCGGGACATGACAACTATGATGATGCCCTTTTCAGCATCGGGATGTGCTACCAGCAGATGAACATCCTCTTTGAGGATATGAACAAGGCCAAGGGCCCCGAAGACTTGTATCGCCTGCGTGAGGACTTCGCTGATGCCACCGGCAGTGCCCACTTGCCCAGCGGGAGGCTGTCGGCGGTCAACGACGCCGCGAGTGCCTTTGCGATCGTGGCCAACGAGCTGGTTGGCAGCCCCCTGCGCGATGACGCGCTGTATGAGATTGCGCGTTCCTTCGAGGACTCCGGTCAGGCAGCGGACGAGGCGTCCACCTACCAGGACCTCGTCATTAGCTTCCCCGGGAGCAGTCACGAGTTCGAGGCGCTCTATCGGCTCCTTAAGTTCTACGCCAACCCCGATAACTGGGAGACAGCCCGGGAGATGTACCCGCGGCTGGCTCGGGCGTTTCCCGACATCTTCCCGGCAGCTCTCGTCGAGGACGAGGTCCTCTTCTACACCGTGATGGGGGCTTACTCCCGCCACCTGAATTTCGCATGGTTTGAGTCCTTTGACCATCACATCCCCTACGACTTTACCGTTGACGATCTCGTCAGCGATGCCGACTTCGTGCTGGGCGCGCTGATGTGTTCGGAAGGCGACTATCGCGCCGGCATTCAGCGGCTGAGCCGACTCTGCGATTCGCCCACCCATGACCTCGCCGCGCCTGCAATCTGGGTGTCCGCACAGGCCTACCGGGCCATGGGCCAGCCCGACCAGGCGGCCAGGTACTATGAGGCGCTCATCGCCGACTACGACTGGTCCGGCCTGGCCGACGATGCCCGGCTCGCCTTGGCCCAGTTGGACGATGAGCCTGACGTAGGCCCCTATCTGCAGGAAGTGAGTGAGGCCGTCGGTCGCGACCTCGCCCACAGTGACGTCTACTGCGGCGATGGCGTGGTCGTCATCGCCCCCTACGTGGTCTCGGCCAAGATGCGCCAGTACAACATGCCCAATATCTGGGAGAACGCGGTCTCGCTGATGGCTGACTGGACCGGCACCACCTCCGACGGACGCCTGCTGGTCTACGTGGACCCATTGGGGGGCGCCAGCAGCGGGCGGCCGGTCCGGGTTCCGGCTGCGGGCATCAGCGACCCACCCCAGTGGTCTCTGGGGCTGGAGTCGATCGCCCGCAATTTCGTGGATGCCGCCGCGGGCGACAAGCTGGGGGAGATGAAGCCAACGCTGTGCGCTGCGCTCGCCCGGTTTGGTGCCGCCAGTCTGCAGTACGATCTGGTGACCGAGACCCGCGACGCTATCGGGAGTGCGGCTGCCGTGGCCTTGCCTCAAGAGGAGGTTATCCGGGCCCGGGATGGGGCACTGGAGGCTCTGGAAGCATACGTGCGGGATCAAAAGAGCGTCCAGCAGCTTGACCCGCCGACCGTCTGCGGTATGCTCTTTGCGCTGCTGGACCAGCAGGGCTTCTCGAAGACCAAGCTGGTGGATCGCGAGCCTCTGCGCCAGCTCTTCGTGGCGCTGAAGCGGCAGGATGGCCACGGCTGCACCGCTTTCGCCAGCGCGCTGAACGAGGCTTTGGGCGGGGGCTGTGACGACGTCCTCGCCAAGTGGGGGCTCCTGGGCTCCAACCAGATGACACGTCGCTAGACCGCTGTCCACACTGTCCCCTCGCGGGTGAGGGGTGCTGAGTCAGGGGTAGACCTGCCAACCAACCGTGGGAGGTGCGCTGCCGTGACTGAGTCGGATCAACCCGGGCTTGGCCGTCGCGAGTTCCTCGGCCTGTGCGCTCGGGGCTGTCTGGCGCTGGGGCTGATGCCGCTTGGCCTGCGCGACAGCGGGGGACTGCTTGCCGGAGCCGCGCAGGCAAAGGTGGGCAATGTCTCCAACGTCCCGGCGCGATATTTCAAGCCCCTGGCAGCCAGAGAGATCAAGTGCTTGCTTTGCCCGCGACACTGCCAGATCCGGCCGGGCGAGCGGGGCTTGTGCGGTGTCCGCGAGAACGTGGATGGTGTCTACGTCACCAAGGTCTACGGCAAGCCGGCGGCGATCAAGGGCGACCCCATGGAGAAGGGGCCGTTCTTCCACTTCCTGGCTGGCACCAACACTCTGGCCCTGGGTACAGCCGGGTGCAATCTCACCTGCCTGTACTGCCAGAGCTGGCAGTTCGCCCAGCGGCGGCCGGAGCAGACCGACAACGAGAGCCTGCCGCCGGACGAGGTCGTGGCCCAGGTCCAGAAGTACGGCATCCCCAGCATCACTTTCACCTACAGTGAGCCCGTCGTCGCCATTGAGTATGTGCTGGACACCGCCCGGGCAGCTCGCGCCGCCGGAGTGAAGACGCTCATTCACACCGCTGCCGCCTGCAATGAACAGCCCATGCGGGACCTGTGCAACGCCGTGGACGCCATCAACATTGACCTGAAGGGCTTCACGGACAAGTTCTACCAGGACGTGGTCGGGTCGCTGCGGACGGTCGTCCTGGAGAACGTGAAGATCGCCGCCGCCTCAAGCGCCTGGCTTGAACTGACGGCGCTGATCGTACCGGGGTATAACGATGACCAGGCCAGTTTCCGGGCCATGTGCGAGTGGGTGCTGGAGAACGTGGGCCCGGACGTGCCGCTGCATGTCTCGCGGTTCTTCCCGGAGTACCGGCTGCGGAACGTGCCCGCTACACCCATAGACACGCTGAAGGAGCTGCGCAAGATTGCCTTCAACGTGGGGCTGCATTACGTCTACCTGGGGAACATGGCCGGCGACCCATCGGAGTCCACATACTGCCCCAAGTGCGGCATCAAGGTGGTCAAACGTGTGGGCTACCAGGTCACCAACGAGGCCCTGGACCTGCGCACCTACAGGTGCACGAAGTGCGGTCTGAAGATCGCCGGGTACTGGGTGGCCTGACGGCGGAGCCAGACATGGATCGCAGGGAGTTTCTCAAGCGGACGCTGCTGGTGGCGGGGGGAGCGGCACTGAGTGGTTTCATCCCCGTCGGCGCGGAGGGGGAGCAGAGCCGCGTTGCAGTGGTGCGCAACTCTGCGCTGGCCATGGCTGATGACGCCACTGCCAACCAGCTCCTGCGGGCGATGACCTTCACTGCCATCGCCGATGCCGTGGGCACCAGCGACGTGGCTGCCGCGATGCGCAAGCTGTTTCGTCCCGACGATGTGGTCGGCCTGAAACTCAACTGCATCGCTCCCGAGATCTCACCCACGCCCGCCGTCGTCTACGCCGTCGTCGAGGCTCTCGGGTACGCGGGCGTGAAGCCCTCGCAGGTGATTATCTTTGACAAGGAGGACCGTGACCTGGCGGCGGCGGGGTACGTCTGCGCGGGCGAGGGCGATGGTCCGCGCGTCTATGGCACAGTGGGGGAGACCAGGGGGCCTGGGTACGAGGAACGGTTCACCCAGGAGGGTGACACGGCCTTCTGCCTGAGCAAGATTGTCACGCGCGAGTGCACTGCGCTGATCAACATCCCGGTCATCAAGCAGCACAGCTTCGCGGGCCTCACCTGCGCCCTGAAGAACCATTTTGGGTGCATCCACAACCCCGAGGACTTCCACTACAAGGACTGCTGTAACCCGGCGGTGGCCGACGTCAACCGCACGCCCGCCATCCGTTCCAGGCAACGACTGTGCGTGTGTGATGCCTTCAATATCCAGTATGAGGGAGGCCCGTCCTACAACGCCGCTTACGTTGAGTTCTATGGCGCGGTCATGGCCTCCACCGATCCAGTCGCCCTGGATACCCAGGCGCTTATCCTGGTGGACTGGTTCCGCCAGCAGAAGGGGCTACCGCCCCTGCGCGATACCGAGCGGCCGGCCAAGCACATTGCTACTGCCGCGGCCTATGGCCTCGGCTGCGGCGACCCGGCTAGGATCCGTCTGGTAGCGCGCAACAGCTAGGCTGATCTCGCTCCGGCACCGCCAGCAGCGCCGCCAGAGCGACGCTCAGCGCCGCCGCGGCGACGCAGGTGCCTGTCAGCCCCAGCACCGGCAGCAACGCCGTTCCCGCCACCAGCGCCCCGAGTGCCGCCCCCACCAGGTCCAGGGCGTACAGGACTGCCGCCGAGCGCGAGAGTTGCTGTGTCCCTGAGGCCTTGCTGGCCAGCGGGAACCCAGCCCCCACACCCAGCCCCACCACAGTCGCCAGCAGTGGGAAGCCCACATGCGGCAGGACCGTCGCCGCCCAGCCGCCGGAGGCTGTCCCCACGAGCGCCATCAGGCCGGGCAGGCAAGCCGCGACAATGGCCAGAGCAACCTGCACGATGGCCAACAGGCGGCGGCACTCGTCGGCCTCGAGGTCCTCGGCGTGACGCGCCGTCCACCAGCCTCCCATGGCCAGCCCCACCATGAAAGCGCCGGTAATGATGCCCACTTCCAGAAACACAAACCCGTAGTAGACCTGGAAGCCAAGAAGCAGCGTTACCTCCAGAGCCATGGCGAGGGCGCCCGTGCCCAGTACGCTCAGCGGCACGGCGCCCCGCCGGGTGCGCGGAGCCAGGCCCGCCAGCACCAGCAGCACCGCCGCACTGGCTCCAGTGCCCGCCAGCACGTGCCAAAGCCGCAGGCGCGACAGGGCGTTGAACAGCACCCAGGAGGAACGGCTGTATTGGGCGACCCAATAGGCCTGGCCGTAGAAATACCCGATGGGGTGGGTGTCAGTGTTCACGGGCAGGTCAGGGGCCTCGTCCAGACCGCCGCGCACCTGGGCGACGGTGAAGGGGAAAAGCCGGTCCCAGACATGGGCGCGGAAGTCCGCGGCCTCGATGCGGCGCTCATCCAGGCGGGCGCGCAGCACGTTGGCATCCTCAGTCAGCGGCAGGTTCGGGGCGGCGGCGATGATCATCTGACCGCCGGGCAGGAGCGCGGTCCGGGGGAAGACCTCACGCAGTGTGCGGTACAACACCGCGTTGAGCCGCCGCAGTTCCTCGCCCAGGTAGGTCTCCGAGGAGGGTATCTGCAGGCCCAGGACGCCGGTCTCGGGCTTCAAGATAGCGCGCACCTCGCCCAGGAACTCGCGGGTGTAGAAGCGGTTGATCTGCGCCGTGCCCGGCTCCGGCAGGCTCAGGATGACGGCATCATAGCGCTCGCTCGCGCGCCCCGCCCGCTTGACGAACAGCCGCCCGTCCAGGTTGTGGATGTGCACGCGTGGATCGTCCAGTGCGGCGCGATCCGCGCCCACGACGTACTGTCGCGCCAGGCGGATGAGCGCCGGGTCCAGTTCCACGTAGTCCACGGTAGCGGGACCGTGCTTGAGCACCTCCCGGAGGCCACCCGTGGCCCCGCCCCCGACGAGTAGCACGCGCTCGGGTCGCGGCGTTTGCAGCAGCGGGAAGTGCACCAGGTACTGGATGTTCGGCGTCGGCGGCGAGCAGCTCTCCGGGACTCCGTCGCGGTAGAAGTACACCCCGTCGTCACCGAAGCGCGTGACCGCGAGATTGCCGTAGATGGTGTCGGTCTGGGTGATGAGGCCGCGGCCCGCCCAACGGATGCTCAGACTGTCCCGTTGCAGTAAAGAAGCGACGCAGATGCACGCTCCGACGTATACGGCCAACAACAGGGCCAACCTGAACCGGGCCTCCCGGATGCTCTCAGGACGGCGCGCACATGCCCACGCAGCTCCGGCAATGGGGGCTGCTCCGGCGGCTATCCCCTGGAATGGCGGGTGCACTCCGGCGAGGACAAGCACGGCCCCCAACACTCCGCCGGCCAGATGCCCGATTGCGTCCGCGGCGTAGGCCTGCCCGACCGGGAGTGCTCCTTCGCCGTTGAGCGCATTCAGTCGCAGCCCGCCGGCGAACAGTGCACCAGCGAGCATGGCAGTCGGCGCCACGACAGCAACGCTGACGGCGGCAAGTTGTCCCAGCCCCATCATCTCACCCCACTGCGTGCCGATGCCCAATGGCAGCAGGTCGAGCAGATGCAGAGACACGCGCGCGAGGGTGATCCCCAGGATGAGAGACAGGGGGGCAAGGACCGATGCCTTGGCGATGGTCCGGACGAGTCGGTGCTCATCGCTGCGTTGGGCCACCCGCCCAAACAGCGCCGTCCCCGCCGCGGCGAACAGCAGCCAGATCGCCAGCATCAAGCCGATGGTCAGCTCGTTACCGGCGGCGACGTTGAGCAGTTGGCGCAGCAGGATGACCTGCCCCAGCCCGGCGAACAGGCCCGCGCCGACCAACAGCGGCAGCGCTGAGGGCCGAGCAGGCGAAGTCGTCGCGGTCGTCGAGGGGGCTTCCGCAGCCATCGGGAGGAGTATAGCAGAAAGGCGAGGAAGGCGGAGCACCAATGGACCGACGCGATTTCCTGAAGACAACCCTTGCGGCCGGCGGCGCGTTGCTGGCTGACTCCCTGTTGCCCGGAGGGCTAACCATGGCCCAAAACGCCCCGCTGCGCTTCGCCATGATCACTGACGTGCACCTGGTGGGCTTCCGCGAGGAGGGGGGCCATGTGTGGCCGCGTCTGCCGAAGCACGCCTGGCAGGCTATCAACCGTCGCTACGACCTCATGCCCATGCTTCTGCCCCGGGCGCTGCAGCAGGTGCAGGACCAGCACGCGCCGGAGTTCATCGTCTTCGGCGGTGACCAGACCGATGATGGCAACGGCGACCTGGGGCAGGCGGACCAGGAGCAGTTCCGGGCGCTGGTCGAGACTCAGGCGCGGGTGCCGCTGAAGTACGTCTACGGCAACCACGACGGGCCGCAGGACCGGTTCCAAGCTCGCTTTGAGGCCTTGGATTACACGTTCGACAGAGGTGATGTGCGCTTCGTAGTGCTAAACTCGGGCAGTATGGACTGGGCTGCCGAGGAAGCCAGTTCCGCCGCCGCCCTGGCGGAGTTGCGCGCTGCCATCGCTACGGCGCAGGGACGGCGGCTCATCGTGTTACTGCACCAGTGGATCGAGCCTGCCGATGTCGAGGGCTACAGCATCCGCCGGGCGCAGGAGATGCGGGCCGTGCTGGAGGCCTACCCGCGTACCGTGGCGGTTCTGAATGGTCACTACCATTCCGGGCGATACTCCGAGCGCGCGGGCATCCACTACCACACCGCGCGGGCGCTGTGCGAGGCGCCCTTCTGCTACACGCTGTATGAGCTGGAGAGCGACCGTCTTGTGATCACCGAGTATAGCCTGAGCGCCCACGAGCAGGCCTTCGTGCCCGGCGAGCCGTTGGCCCTGGCACTTCGGGCCTGAAGCCAAGCCTGGGGGAGCGCGTGTTTCCGTATTCCACCGACCGCCAACTGCAGCGCACGCCGTGGGCGACCATCGCTCTCATCGCGGTCTGCTGCATCGTCGAAGGCATCTGTCTGGCTCGCTTCGACGTGCGCCTGGCCCTGGCGCTGCAGCCGGAGGACCTCCGCTGGTGGCAGCCCGTCACGGCCATGTTCGCCCACGCCGACCCCATCCACCTGGTCACCAACATGGTGTTCCTTTGGGTCTTCGGCAGCCACGTCGAGGACGCCATTGGCATCCCGCGTTACTTGCTGCTCTATCTCACCGCCGGCCTAGCCGGCAACTGGTTACAGCCTTTCGCTGACCATCTCCTCCTGCACGACATGCGGGGTGGGATTGGCGCCTCAGGGGCGATCATGGGTCTGGTGGCGGTCTTCGCCCTGCGCTACCGGAGCACGCACGTGAACTTCGCCTACTGGTACTACTGGTACATGGGCACGTTCAAGCTCAAAGCGCTGTGGGCGGGGCTCATGTACCTGGCCTTGGACCTGGTCATCGGGCTAACGACCAGCTCGCTGGGGGTGCACAGCCGAACGGGGCACTTCGCGCACATCGGTGGCTTCGCCTGCGGGGTGGGGTGGTGCCTGTTGCTTCGCCTGCCGGACGCGGCGGCCGTGGATGAGGAGAGCCAGACTGCGGCGGAGCTCGCCGCTGGAGGCGCGTTCGAGGCCGCTGGAGCGACCCTGGAAGGAGCCCTGGAGCACGACGCCGACAACCCGGAGCTGTGGGCGAAGGCGGCATCATACCTGGAACTGAAGGATGTTACCCGTCCCCGAGCAGCCCGCGACTGGAGCCAGGCGCTGCGGCTGTGGCTGGACCGTGGGGAAGCGGCCGTGGCGGCCGAACACTGGCGGCAACTGCGGCAGCGCCTCTTGCCGGAGTGGTTCGATCCGGAGGTTCTTTTCGACCTGGCTGTGGAGCTGGAGCAGACCGGCCGCCTGCAGGACGCCATGGAAACCTACTCCGTGGCCCTGCGCGCGGGCAGTGACCGTCCGGGCGCCCCGGCGATATGCCTGCGTCACGCCGACCTATGCGTACGGGCCGGAGAGACGGAGCAGGCCCGCCAGTGGTACGAGTACCTGGCGGGGCACTGGCCCGACTCGCAGCAGGCGCTGGAGGTGCCGGGGCGTCTGCGCCGATTGGGCGACAGTTTGGACATCCAACTGTACTAGCCACCAAAGCAAAGCGCCCCTTCCCGGTGAGGAAGGGGCGTCAGGCAATCGTCTGGTGGACGGGAGGGGATTCGAACCCCCGACCTCATCCGTGCGAGGGATGCGCTCTCCCAGCTGAGCTACCCGCCCTGGGAGGTAGCATCATACGTACCTGAACGGCCGTTGTCAAGCGCCGATGCCTGCTTGCCAGTCAGCAGGTCGCCGGCAGGTGGACATTGGTACCAGACCGGGGCAACCTGGCTGATGGCTTCGTGGTAGGGGGCGGTCCCCCTTACCAATGCTTACTGGAAGGTGTATAATGGGGTGCGGAGGTCGGTCCCCTTGACTCGCAACCGGATCCGGTCCCTCGGCCGGTGTTTCCGTTACTGCAACGCCCTTATCATCTTGTGCGCCTCCACCGGCCTAGGGCTGTTCGGCGGGGCCTACCTGCAGGTTCGCAAGGCATTGCCCGCAGCGGAGCACCTGGCGTCTTACCGTCCCCGCCTCACAACCACCATCTACTCGACGGAGCGAATGCCCGATGGCCGCGAGCAGCACACGGTGCTCGGCCGCGTCTACAAGGAGGATCGCGAACCGGAGGAACTGCGCAACATCCCACGGTACCTGCGCCAGGCCACGGTCGCCATCGAGGACCGCCCCTTCTTCAAACACCGCGGCATAGACCCCAAGGGGATGCTGCGTGCCGCCTGGATCAACCTGCGCGCTCGTGGCATTCAGCAGGGGGGCAGCACCATCACTCAGCAACTGGCGCGGAACATGTGGCTGAGTCAGGAGCGCACCCTCTCCCGCAAGCTCAAGGAGATCATCCTGGCGCTGGAGCTGGAGCGGCGCTACTCCAAGGAAGAGATCCTGGAGATGTACCTCAACGAGGTCTACTACGGCCATGGGGCCTATGGGGTGCGCCGGGCCGCGCGCCGCTATTTCAACAAGGACGTCAAGGACCTCACCCTGGCCGAGTGCGCCCTCCTGGCCGGCATCCCCCGGTCCTATGTGGTCTATTCACCCTACCGGCATCCCGACCGTGCCCGGGCCCGGCGGCACCAGGTGCTGGTGGCGATGCGGGAGGAAGGGTACATCACGCCTGATGAGCTCGCGGCCGCCGACAAAGAGCCGATACAGAGCCGTCTGGCGCCGCTGACCACCGAGGGCGTCACGGCGTTCCGCGCCCCGTACTTCACCCATCATGTGGTGCGCCTGCTGGCTCAGACCTACGGTGATCGGGCGGTGTACGAGGGCGGACTGAACGTCTACACCACGCTTGACATGCGGGCCCAGGCCATTGCCGAAGAGGAGCTAACCAGAGGTGTGGAAGCTCTGCGTCGCGAGGGCTCCATCAAGCGGGGCCTGGTAGGCCAGGGCGCCCTCGCCTGTGTCGACGTCCGTACGGGCAACGTGCTGGCCATGGTGGGTGGTGTCGGGCCCTACGAGAAGCTGCAGTATAACCGGGCCCACCCGGGCGTCGCTCCCTGGGGCCGGCAGCCCGGTTCATCCTTCAAGCCCTACGTATGGGCCTGTGCGCTGGAGAATGGGTACGGCCCGGACTCCGTGTTCAGCGGCGACCCGATCTCTATCCCGCTGGGAAACGGCAAGTACTACTCGCCCAAGAACTACAGTCCGCGCCAGGGAGGTAACTACACCCTTCGCAACGCTCTGGCCCAATCCGTCAACCTGGTCTCCGTGCGGCTGGTGCGGAAGCTCACCGTGGAGACCGTGCGGCGGGCGGCCGCGGAGATGTTGAACATCCCGGTGGAACGTCTCCGCCCGTACTATTCCCTGGCGTTGGGTGTCAACGAGTTGTCGCCTCTGGAGCAGGCTGTCGGCTACTGCGTCTTCGCCAACGGAGGGCTGCGACCGACCGCCAACTTCATCCGCTGGATCGGGAATGAGCGGGGCGAGGTCTTGGTGGAGTACCGACCCGAACTGCGGCAGGTCATCCGCTACGACACGGCGATCAGCATGATCTCAATGCTGCGCAGCGTGGTCACCTCCGGCACGGGACGGAGGGCGAACATTCCGGGTTACCCCTGCGCCGGCAAGACGGGGACCACAAACAGCGGCCGCGACGTGTGGTGGGTGGGTTTCACGCCCGACTTGAGCGCCGCCGTATGGGTCGGCAACGATGATAACTCACCCATGCCCAGAGGCTCGGGAGGGGGATTCTGCGCCCCGATCTGGGCCCGCTTCATGCGACGCACCATGGAGGCCCTGCAACTCAACGGCGAGTTCCCGGAGGGGGCCGGTGTCAAGGCCAGCAAGCGCGATGGAGATCGAGAGGTGGAGAAGACCGAAGCCAAGCCGCGTACGCTCACGGTCTGCGCCGAGTCCGGCGGTCTTGCCTCCCCGTATTGCCCTGTAACCATAGAGCGAGCTCTTGGCCCTGACGACGGTACGCCGGGCCCCTGTCGCATGCATGGCGCGCGCAGCAGCGGCGAGAGCGGAGGGCGAGAACCCGCAGAGGCCACGGGGGCCACTGCGGGCGGCGGCGAGGTGACGGTAACGGTCTGTGCGCGCAGTGGCCTGCGCGCGGGGCCGAACTGCGCCCAGACTGTCGAGCGGACCTATGCGGCGGGGCGTGCACCGTCGGGCAGTTGTCGGGCCTGTGGCGCAGGCCCACCGGGTCGCGCTGCTTCTGGCACTCCGGGTGGAGGCAAGGCCGACGCCGGGGCCAGTGACCGGGCCCGGGCCAATCCAGCAGCGGGCGAGGGCGACGACAAGAAGGGCGCTCCCGATGCCCCGACTGACGAATGAGCATACCAGGTCGTGAACTCGCGCCCCTGAGCACGCCTCAGGTGCGCCTGCGGGCGTTGGCTGCCCTGGCCTTCGTTGGCCTGCTGGTTCTGGCTGGACGGCTGGCCACGCTTCAGCTCGCTCGCTGGACAGCCTTCGCGCAGGCGGCCACCGGGAACCGCACCAGCGTGACCTATACCATGGCTCCCCGGGGGATGATCCGTGACGCGCACGATGTGGTGTTAGCGGAAAACCGGCCTGTGTGGAACGTCAGTGTGTCCCGGGCCAAGTTCCCCAAGGACGAGGCCGAAGCCGAGAAAGTGACGCGGCGCGTCGCCAGCATCCTGCAGGCCCCACTGCCCGAGCTGCGGGCCGATATCCAGGCGGCTTTGGAGACGCGTGGCAGCGAAGCCGCTCCCCTGACCCGATTCGGGTTAGGTGTACCGCTCAAGGTCGTGGCCCAGATTGAGGAGAGCGGTCCCGAACTGCCCGGCATTGTGGTCACCGAGGCCTATACGCGCAGGTACCCTCACGGGCAGCTAGCCGCCCACGTACTGGGCTATGCCCGGGCAATCCGGCGTGAGCAGTATGAAACGGTCAAGGATTTGGACTACCCCGGCTCAGCTCCTGCAGATCGCCTGTCGGATGTGACTTCGGTCCTGAGCGACCCCATCTACCCGCCGGATGCTGTCTACGGTCAGGACGGCATCGAGCAGCAGTATGAGATCGACCTTGGCCTGGCCCCGCCCCTGCCGATCCTCACCGGGCGTCGCGGTAGAACGGTCTACGAGGTGGACGCCGCGGGCAACCGGGTGCGTCTGATTGAGCAGCGCTCGCCGGCCGTTGGGGCCACGGTCTACCTGACTCTGGATGCGAAAGTCCAGCAGGCGGCAGAGGAGGCTCTGCGGGAGGCCATCACGGGTAAGCCAAACCGCACGGCGGCTGCGGTCGTGGTGGATGTCACCAACGGTGATGTCATCGCTCTGGTCAGCCTACCGGCCTTCGACCCGAACCGGATGGTGGGGCGACTGGACCCCGACACCTACCGCCGCATGCAAAGCGATCCGCGCCATGTCTTTGAGGACAAGGCCATCGCCGGAGGCTATCCCCCGGCCTCGACCTTCAAGCTGGTCAGTGCAGTCGCCGCCCTGGAGGCGGGCCTGGCGCAGCCTGAGAAGCGCTTCTATTGCTCGGGCGCGATCCACGAGGGAACCTACCGCTTCGAATGCTGGAAGCGCGGCGGTCACGGAAGCCTCAGTTTCCGGGAGGCCATCGCTCAGTCGTGCGACGTCTACTTCTACGAGCTCGTGCGAAGCGCTGGCCTGGGGCCAGACGTCATCGGCGAGTATGCGCGCCGTTTTGGCTTCGGCGAGCGCAGCGGCCTGGACCTGCCGGGCGAGATCGCCGGCTTCGTGCCCGACCGCGACTGGAAGCGGGCCGAGCGCGGCGAACGCTGGTGGACGGGCGACACGCTCAACATGGTCATCGGACAGGGCTATACCACGTGCACGCCCCTGCAGGTCGCTATGGCCACAGCCGCGGTGGCCAATGGAGGGGATCTGCTGGAACCCCATCTCGTGCGCAAGATATCCTGGCCCGACCACCTGGGGCTCGAGCCAACCGTCTACCAGCGCCGGGTCAGGCGGCACCTGCCGCTGAAGCCCGATACCCTGAAGATCGTGATGGAGGGGATGCGGCTGGCGGTGACCTCCGAGCATGGCACGGGTCATGGGATGGCCGGCCTACCCGTGCAGGTGGCAGGCAAGACCGGATCGGCCGAGCACATCGGTGGGCGGCCGACCCATGCGTGGTTCACTTGCGTGGCGCCCTACCACGAACCGCGCTACGCGATTACAGTGTTTGTTTCCGAGGGTGGTCACGGCAGCACCACGGCCGCGCCGGCCGCGAGGAAGATCCTCGCCGCCCTGTTTGGCTTCTCCAGCCCCCAGCTTCCGCAGATGCCCCCGGTGGCGGCTGACTAGAATGACGCGAGGGTCAGAAGAGCAACCCATGCTATTGAGCGAAGAGCGCCGGGAAGACTGGAACGCCTTTGTCGCTGCCTCGCCGGTAGGCGACTTCGGGCAGGCGTGGGAATGGGGTGAACTCAAGGCCCGGACGGGGTGGAAGCCGCTACGCTTTGTCCTGGAGCAGCACGGCGCCATCGTGGCGGGGGCACAGGTCCTGGCGCGCAACGTGCCGGGAGGAAGAAGCCTCTTTTACGCCCCTCGGGGGCCATTACTGGGCGGGCCTGACCCGCACAGGGCGCTGGGTGAGCTGCTGGCAGCCGTCGCGGAAGTGGCTCGCAAGCAGCGGGCACTGGCCCTGAAGGTGGATCCGGCGGTTCCCGACACCGATGGCAGCTTTGCCCGGATGCTGGGAGCTAACGGCTTCAGGCGAAGCCCGCACGATGCGGGGGCCTTCGGGGGACTGCAGCCACGCTACGTCATGAAGGTGGATATCTCGCCCGACGAGGAGACCCTCCTGAGCAGCTTTCACCCCAAGTGGCGCTATAACGTGCGCCTGGCGCAGCGCAAGGGCGTCGCAATCACCGCCGCGACGACCCGCGACGACGTGGCGACTTTCTATGCCGTGCTGCGCGAGACCGCCGCGCGCGACGGTTTTGGTGTCAGAGCGCTAAGCTACTTCCTCGACATGTGGGACACCTGTGTGGAGGCGGGACTGGCGCGCATGTTTCTGGGGCGTCTGGACGAGGAAGTCATCTGCGGGGCGATCGTCTTCGTGATGGGGAAGCAGGCATGGTATGTCTACGGTGCCTCTGCCAATCGCCACCGGGAGACCATGCCCAACCACCTCCTGCAATGGGAGATGATGCGGTGGGCGAAGTCGCGCGGCTGCACCGTGTATGACATGAGGGGTGTGGCTCGCGAGGCCGATGGAATCAGTGAAAGCCCTCTGCACGGCCTGAACCGGTTCAAGAGAGGTTTCGGCGCGCGGTACGTTGAATACGTGGGTGAGTTTGACTTGGTGTACTCCCCGTTTTGGTACAGGCTGCTGAACGTTGTGGAACCAGCAGTTCGCGGTTGGCGTGCGCGGCGCCGTGGGCAACCGGACGCCAACTAGACTCCACGCGGAGGCCGGCTGTGGAGGACAAAGACCTGACGCAGCTGGTCCGTGAGTTCGTCGAGACCCTACTGCTGTACCTCAGGCAGCAAGGGCGCGACCTGGTGACCGAGGTCACAACCAGGCCCTTGCGGCGGGCGGGGGCATACGTCCTGCTTCTGGCCGCGGTGTCGTCCATGCTGACACTGGGCATTGCGCTGGTCGGCATTGGTGCGGCGCTGGGGCTGAGGGAGCTCACGGGCAGTAGCGCGGCAGGGTTCGGCTTGATGGGGCTGGTCATGCTCCTGGCAGCCTTTGTCACCTACCGCCTGGGGACGCCCCGCAGCCGACGGAAGGAGGAAGAGAGTGGTCCGGCAGAGAGTTGAGCCTGACCCAATGGTCACGGCGGCCGATGTGGAAACGCGGTGGCGGGCCTTGCAGGCTCGGGGAAGGCAGGCTGTTCAGGAGGCTATCGGTCAGACTGAGCCGCTGCCACTGCTTCTGGCCGGGCTTGGTCTGGTGGCGCTCGGCGCTGCTCGCTGGCTTCGCCGGTCATCCCCGGACCCCGCGTCAGGCGAGCTACAGCCACGTCCGTCCGAGCGTCTCGACGCAGACTCTGCGGGGCCCGCGGTATCAGATACGGTGCCGCCATCGAGTCTCGGGGCGGTCAGTGAGGCGGTCTTGCGTGGGCTCGTTGAGGGGCTGGTTGCCAGCGGCATCCTGCCCAGGACGCAGCCGGTGGCTCCGGTCGGGGATGCGGGCGATGCGTGAGGTCGTGGACCGCATCCTGCAACGCGCCCTGGACGGCGGGGCTACCTTTGCGGACCTGCGCCTGATCCGCGGCACCGGCACCACGGTTGTCGTTCAGGACGGACGTGCCGACAAGGTCGCCACCCGGCGGTCCCACGGAGCTGGCATCCGGGTGCTCGTTGATGGCGCATGGGGATTCGCCCCCACCAACAACCCGACCGCTGAAGGCCTCGAGGAGTGCGTCCAGGACGCCCTGGCCATGGCAAGGGTGGCGGCGCCGCACGTGACCGATCCCGGCGTGGTGGCCGAGGCGCCGGCGGTGGAGGCCACCGTCCGACGCGTGCCGCGCATAGACCCAAGAGATGTCTCCCTGGATGACCGCATTGCTGCTGCCTGCGAGCTGGAGCAGGTGGCTCGTCTGCGCGATGAGCGGGTCGTCAACACGGTGCTGCAGTACGGTGATGGCGCTGGCGAAATGGTTGTGGCCAACACGTTGGGGACCTACCTCACGACCTCGGGGGTAGGCTGTTCCCTGAGCCTGGCGGTCACGGCTGCCGACGGCTCGGAGCGGCAGCATAGTAGCAAGAGCCGTGCTGGCCGCCAGGGCTTTGAGATAGTTGAAGAGCTCGATGCCGAGGAGTTCGCCGGAAAGACTGCCGACCGGGCAGTGTCTCTTCTCTCAGCAGAACCTGCGCCCTCGGGGAAGTTCGACGTGGTGATTGACCCGCTGATCTGCGGGCTTCTCGTCCACGAAGCGTTCGGGCACAATGCGGAGGCTGACGCCATCTGGACGGGTAACTCGATCCTGGCTGGCAAGCTGGGGCAGCCGGTGGCGTCGGAACTGGTGACGATCACCGATGATCCGACCCGACCCAACCTCAACGGGTCGTTCGAGTATGACCACGAGGGGGTACGAGCTGAACGGCACGTCATCGTCGAGGAGGGTGTGCTTCAGGGCTACCTGCATAGTTTGGAGACTGCTGCGCGCCTGGGCATGCGGCCCAACGGGGCAGCCCGCGCTCAGGGGCACCAGGACGTGCCCATCGTCCGTATGAGCAACACGGCCATCGAGCCCGGCGACTGGTCGGTGGACGAGATGCTGGCTGAGACGCGCCAAGGTCTCTACCTCGTTGGCGGGGCGTGGGGGTATGTCTACACAGCGGCTGGGCAGTTCACCTGCAACGTGGAGGAAGCGTTCCTGATCGACAACGGCAGCCTGGCAACTCACTTCCGAAACGTGTGCATCGCCGGCATGACGCTGGAGACTCTCAGCAACGTCTGGGCTGTCGGGAATGACCTGCGCTTTGAGCTGGGGGGCGTCTGCGGCAAGGACGGTCAGGCGGCGGCCGTAGACAGCGGGGGGCCCCATGTAGCCATTCGCGGCGTGGTGGTCGGCGGTCAGCAGGCTCTTGTCCGGTGAAGGAGCCCGTCAGGCAGCCACGGCGACCGCCAACAGGTGGGATATGGACAGTCTGCTGGATATCGCCCAACACGCTGTGCAGTGCGCTATCAGGTCAGGCGCCGAGTGGGCGGACGCCTATTGCAGCCGCGTCCGGCACGCAGACGTGGGCATGGACAATAGCAGCATTCTGGACTGCCACAGTGTGCGCGACCATGGACTGGGCGTACGCGCCTTCTATCGGGGCGGCATGGGTTTCTCCATAGTCCAGGACCTCAGTTGGGCGGCAGTTCGGCAGTGTGGTGAAGATGCCGCCCGCATGGCTCGTGCGACCCATCCGGACCCGGACTTCCACGGCCTGCCTGAGCCCACCGAGGCCGCGGCCGTACCAGGGCTGTTCTGCGACGAGGTGGCGGGACTACCCGCCCAGAGAGTGGTGGAATGGTGCCGTGAGGCTATTTCGGAGGCCCTGGCGGTTGATCCGCGGGCGCGAGTTTCGGGTGGAGCCGGCTTCTCGGTGGGGGAGGGGGCTCTCGCCAGTTCCGCCGGCGTAGCGCTGACCCGGCCCGGGACAAAGGTCGATCTCAGCGTCGAGGTCACGATCCAGGACGGAGATG
>JABLXH010000004.1 GCA_013178155.1 Armatimonadota bacterium
CCCATCCCGCGCCGTGGTGTTGATGGATTGGGTGCCCCGGGACGGCGCTCCGCCGACAGGCCCGGCGCTGGTCGCCGATGATCGGGTGGCCTGGCTGGGGCACGTGCTTACCCCCGCTGACGCGACTTCCAAGGCCTGCCTGCTCCTGTCCCTCGCCGCCCGGCAACGACCGCACCTGTGGGACCGCGCAAGTGACTTCCTGCTGCGGCCCGAATGCGACTTCCGCTATGCCCGCGACATGGGTGACCTGCAGCGCCTCTCGCAGGGACGCCCCTCAGAGCGCTCGGTGCGGCAGACGGTGGCGGCCCTGAACGCCCTGCGTACGCGCCGTCGTGACCGCCCGCCATGGTCCATCTGCTGGCGAGCGCTGCAGCTACGCGAGCGGCTTGCGGATCTGTATGTGGCCTCTTTGCCTGCGCGACGCGACTCGCGGCGGGGAGCCTGGGTGGTGATGCCGGAGGGGGTCGGCGACTGGGGCTGGGACAAGACGGCGCGGGTCGCCCGCGAGAATGGCCTGACGGACCTGTTTGTGCGCGTGGAGTGGGGCGGCCGGGCCAGCTACCCCAGCCAGGTGCTGCGTTCGCGGATCGAGCCGGGCGAGGACCCGGTGGCCGAAGGGTTGGCGGCTTGTCACCGCTATGGCCTGCGCTATCACGCGTGGTTCATCAACCTGAACTGGCGGACGCCGCCTGCCGAGATCGTGGCGGAGATGTCCGCCCGGGGATTGTGGCAGATCTCCCCGGAGGGCGAGGAGCGCATCAACGAGGGTGGCGAGCGGGTCTACTGGCTCAACCCCGCCGAGCCAGGCGTGGTGGCCCTGCAGCGCGACATGATGGCCGAGGTCGCCCGGGAGTATGCCGTGGACGGGGTGCATTTCGACTACATCCGCTACGAAAACTACAGCGGGTCCTACGGGGCCCGCGACCGCGCCAGTTTCGAGCGCTGGGCCGGGACACAGGTGGCACAGTGGCCGGCGGACGTGCTTCCGGCCCAGGGCGAACGAGCCGCGGGGACGCTGCACGAGCGGTTCTGCGAGTGGCGCTGGGAACAGGTGAGCCGAGTTGTGGAAGCGGCCGCAGAGGGTGTGCGCGCGGTGAACCCCCGGTGCGAGCTATCCGCCGCCGTCTACCCGAGCTGGCCTTACCATCGCAAGATGGTAGGACAGGACTGGCCGCGCTGGCTGGATGAGGGGTGGCTGGACTTCGTCTGCCCCATGGTCTATGACGCTCCGGCCTACAGCGACCGCCACCAGGATCGCGTGGCCCGCCTGCGCGAGGCTGCCGGCGCCCATGAGCTGGTGGTAGGCCTGGGTGCCTGGCTGCACCCGACACCGGTGACGGTTGCGGAATCCGTCGTGTCTGACCGGGAGCTGGGCGCCGACGGCTTCGTGCTCTTCTCGTATACCGCGGACCTGGGCGACCACGTCCTGCCGGCTCTCCGTCGCGGCGTGTTTGCGGATGAGACGGCTGCAGGACATTAGGCGCGAGTCGTCGAAGAACCTGTGGTGAGGGTGGGGACACAAGTTCCTGATTCCGGGCCCGACGCGATGGCTACCATGGACAACGCAGCGACGGACTTGCTGGCAACGGGCGTACCAGGTCTGGACGACATCCTCGGGGGTGGCCTGCGGCGGGGAGCCTGCGCCTTGCTGGAGGGCGTACCGGGTGCTGGAAAGACGACCCTTGGCACCCAGTTCATCCACCACGGCATCACGGCCTGCGACGAGCCTGGTCTCATCTTCAGCTTCGAGGAGTTTCCCCACGAGATCTTCCGCGATGCCCGCGCCTTCGGCTGGGACCTGGACGCCCTGGAGCGCCAGGACAAGCTGCGGGTGGTCGGGACTTCGCCCGATGTGTTCAGCCGCGAGACGATGCAGCCCGGGGGCCTCTTTGATCAGTTGATGGAGGAGATCCTGCCGCGGCGCGTACTGGTTGACAGCATCTCGTTGATGGCCCACGTAACGCGGGACCCCCAAGAGCTGCGGGAACTGGTCTATGGTCTGCGGAACTGCTTCCGCCGTCTGGGCCTTACCGCAATGATGACCAAGGAGGTCGCGTCCGCGGACCCCGAGGTGATCCCCTTCGAGGAGTATGTGGCGGACGCCGTCATCCGCCTGAGCTATCGTCTCATCCCGGAGTCCGGTGACCGCCTGCGCGAGGTGGAGGTGACCAAGAGCCGGACACAGGCGCACGTCTCAGGCAGGCACCTCCTGGAGATCGGTCCCAACGGTCTTACCGTTTATCCGGCACCGCGGGCGGGCGTGCTTGGTGCCCCCGCGCCACACGCTCCGCTGGGGACGGAACCGGTCACCTCCGGCTGCCGCGGCCTGGACCACATGCTGCGCGGCGGCCTGCTGCCGGGCTCGCTGACCATCGTGGCCGGCAGCACGGGCGTGGGAAAGACGGTGCTGGGTCTGCAGTTCCTGCACGCCGGAGCCCGCCAGGGCCAGCGCGGTCTGCTCATCAGCCTGGAGCAGACAGCAGACGACCTCAGACGGGCCACGGCCAGCCTGGGGTTGCCGTTGGAGCATCTGCAGCCGGGCGGGGCCATCTCCGTCTTCCAGGGCGGGAGTATGCAGGAGCCGGTGGGTATGACGATCGCGCGTATCGCCCGCGCGGTGAAGGAGGTCAGGCCGCAGCGACTGGTCCTGGACGCCATCTCAACCCTGGACAGACGACCGGGCGACCGACTGCAGGTGAGAGCCGATCTGGTCGCTTTGCTAGATATGCTACGGGCCAGTGGCGCCACTTGCCTTGTCTGCGACGAGACTCCCGGGATCATCGGTGGCTTTGCGGTCACCGGGGGAGCCCTGGTGTCGGCGATGGCCGACAACATCGTCGCGATGCGCTACGTGGAGCTGGCCAGCGCCATGCGACGGGCCCTCTCCGTCCTGAAGGCGCGGTGTGTGGACCATGACAAGGAGATTCGCGAGTACGTGATCGGCCAGGGGGGTGTGGAGCTTAAAGACAAGTTCCGCGTCGCCACCGGCCTCCTGACGGGGGCGCCGGTCCGTGCCGATGTCGACGGGTACTTCTAGCGATGAGCGCCAGCGACACCAGTCTGTGGGTCGAGGGTGGGCGAGATGATTGGTCCTTTTGAGGTCACCGAGGTTCTCGCGCTGGCAGTCCTCCTTGTGGCCCTCGTCGTGATGGCCCGAGTTCGGGCGCACCCCGCCAACACGCCCCGCACACGGCTCTGGTGGGGGCGCTTCCTGACACTTCTGGGTCTTGAGACGGTCTCCCAGGTGTGTACGAACCTGGAGCAGTTGTTCCCCGACGGCTCTGCCGCCAACACGGTGCTCAATGTCGGTGAACACCTCTTCGCCTGGGCGACCGGCGTCATGGCCATGGTCATCGCCTATCAGGCCCTTGTGGAAGCGGTGGCGAGGCAGGCGTCCGCGGAGGGGGAGTCGGCTTGAACATCGCTATCGCGGTTGTGGATTTGCTCTCCGCCAGTTTCTTCCTGAGCGCCGCCATCATCTGCATCGCGGTCAGCCGGCTCACTGCAACCCGCACCAGACTTTGGCCCTATGTCACGCTGGTCTACCTGCTCTTTTTCACCGAGCGCGCCCTCAACTCCCTCGAGTGGGGCCTCCGTGACGCGCGTCTGGCCTTTGTGGACCGCGTGGAGGACTACGCCTCGGTTGCGGCTTGCCTCATTCTCCTGTATGTCTCCTTGCAGTTCATCGGCCTCATTCGCACCCGCCCCGGGCCGGTCCGCTGAGGGCTCCCGGGGTGGGGACGGAGCACTATCCTGGCACCGGGACGTCCGCCAGCGCCCCGGTTGGCCAGACGCCCGGCGAGGTGGTTCCTGATGAAGCCAGCAGTCCTCTCCCTAGTGACCCTGATCTGGGCTGTCGGGCTGCTGTGGGCCCAGGCATCGGCCGGACCGCAGCGCAATCTCATCCCCAACGGCGACATGGAGGCTGACGCCGATGGCGACGGCGTGCCCGAAGTCTGGGAGGCGGCCGGAAACCCGAGCTACGTGACCCAGCGCCTCTCCGGTGACCAGGGCCGTGGTGGCGGCCGGTCGCTGAGGCTCGACTGTCGCCGGATTGAGCCCATCCGGCCCGACGCGCATGCCATGGTCTGCCAACTGGGCCAAGTGGAGGTCAAAGCTGGCCAGTGGTACAAGCTCGTACTTTGGGCGAAACAGCAGGGCCTCGACGAGACCGCCATCTCTGTCGCCCTGTCCAACACCCAGGGGTGGTCCAACCTGGGGCTCAACGACTCCTTTTTGGCCACTGCGGAGTGGCAGGAGAAGGTCTTCTACTTCCGGGCAACGGGCGATGCCCATGAGACCACGCGGCTGCAGATCTGGTACCTGAGTCCCGGCACGTTGTGGCTTGATGATGTGACGCTCACGGAGACAACGTACCAGGCCGGGCCGACGCTGGTGTGGCCTTCGGCGGGGCGGCGCAACCTCGTGCCCAACGGTAGCTTCGAGCTCGGCCCTGACGGCTGGGGCAGTATGGGCACCTTCGAGCCCGGCCGGGGCTGGCGCATGGACCTCAACGCTCTGGTCGGGTCTGTGAGCGAGACCGGCGGCGCGGTCGGAGAACGCTGCCTTGAGATACAGCTTTCCCCTGAGACCGTTCCCATCAGCTACTTCGATTACTTCGGCATGACCGGTTCCCGGTTGCTGAGGCTCCTTACGGGCACCATCGGCTACCTGGAGACCGAACCCGGAGCGACCTACTGCCTATCGGCGTGGGTCCGCGCTAACCGTGACGACGTGCCAGTTCTTCTGGGCATCCAGCCCTTCTATGGGGCACTGAACGTCTCGCGGGAGAGGGCAGGCCGAGAGTGGCGACGCGTGTCCATCCCAATACAGGTGGTCCACGAGCACGTCTTTCCGCTCATCGGCCTGGACTGGGAGCAGGCTGGTCCGGAGCCAACCACGCTCTGGGTAGACGGCGTGCAGTTTGAGCGTGGTACACAGCCGACGGATTTCGTGCCGCGTGACACGGTCGAGGCCGGTGTCTCCACCTCGCGCGAAGGCAACGTGTTCTTCACTGGGCAACCGGTTCGAGTGAACGTCGCGGCCACCAACCTGTCCGGCGAACCAGCCCTCCTCGAACTGCGCGTAACCGACTATGCCGATACCACCGTTCTCACCCGCCAGTTCAGGGTGGCGCCCAACCGGCGGCGGTGGCGAGAGACGGTGGACCTCGGTCTATCGCGGCGAGGCTTCTATCGTGTCCACCTCAGCCTCAACGGGGTGGAGAAACCCCGGGGCATGCGTCTCGCTCTCATCCCGCAATACCAGGCCAGCGACTCCATCTTCGGCGTCAACCACGCCTGGCCGTGGCCGCACCTGCAACGTCTGGCCGTGGCGGCAGGCATCGGCTGGGCCCGCGACTGGTCCATCAAGTGGCAGGACGTGCAGCCTGCCGAGGACGCGCCCTTCGATTTCGCGGAGAGCGATATACAGATCAATCGGGCACTGAGCTTCGGCCAGCAGGTCCTGGGCCTGCTCCCCTTTCCCTCGGCCAACTGGTCTTCCAGTGCGCCACCGGAGGTGGTGGCGGGTGACTCCTATCCGGCCAGCCGGGCGCGCATGGCTTTCGCCCCCCGCGACGAGCGCGAGTTCGCCCGCTGGGTCAGCGAGACAGTGCGCCACTACAAGGACCGCATCAAGTGGTGGCAGGTGTTCAATGAGCCTATCTACACGGGGTACTCCCTGCCCGATGAGCACGGCTACACGGGAGCCGACTATGCCCGCTGGGTGAAGGTTTTCTACCAGGCCGCGAAGGCGGCAGACCCCGACTGCTTCGTACTGGCGGGCATCGGGGCCTGGCCCACCTACGGCAACCGCCACTTCACCGCCATGTTCGAGGCCGGAGCGCTGGACTACCTGGATGCGGTGGACGTGCACGTCTACCCCGGTCTGTCCTCACCGGAGGCCACCGCGAAGGAACTGGCAAACCTGCACCGTCTCATGGACGAGCATGGCGGCCGCAAGCCCATCTGGCTCACCGAGCACGGCTACTATGCCGACGATGATGTGGAGCAGATACCCGTTCAACACGGCGGCTTCAACATTCCGCTCCCCAGCGAGCGCGTGCAGGCGCAGTACTCGATGCGCTTCAACGTGATGCTGCTGGCAGCAGGGGTTGAGCGCATCTTCTATCATGCCGGCACCTGCCCGGCTCTCAACCGCGACAACACCGAGGGTATCTTCTTTGAGTACGGGGGGGCTCCCCGCAAGATATACCCGGCCCTGGCGGCCTTCGCTGACCTGTTCCGGCCCGGCGTCGAGCCACTGGGGGAGCAGGACTGGGGCCAGGGCGTGAAGGCCTACCTGTTCCGGCAGGGCTCCCAGCTCATCCTGGCCGCCTGGAACAGGTCGGCGGCACAGCGGCTTGTCGTCACCTGGACCGACCGCCGCATTAGCGCTCGCGACATGATGGGCAACAGGTTGCAGGTACACGAGCTGGCCCTGGGCGCCGACCCGGTTTTCCTCTTGGCCAAGGGCCTGACCGCAGCCGAGTTCCAGCGGGCTATCCGGCGCTGAACCCCCTTGGGGCCGAAGCCATACTTCTGTTACTGCGGAGGGCGCCCAAACCCATGTGATCAGGTGGAGGGGTTCGGGGCCAGATGGGGGAATGGGGCTGCATGCCCCCCCGTGAGTCACGGGGTAGAGGCTCTCTGCAGAGGTGAAGACCATGTCGGCCGAACGCGCCAAGTACGGAGCCGCCGCCTGGGCGGACCTCAAGGGCAAGCTGCCCAACCCCTACCCCCGGATCATGGGCCCCCGGGCCATGGAGTACCTGCAGGAGGTTGTGGACAGCGGCCTGACCACCAGCATGATCAGCCGGTTCGAGGAACGTTTCGCCAGAGAACTGGGCGTGAAGCACTGCATCGCCACTCCTGGCTGCACCCCCGCCCTGGCGGCGCTGGCGGCCAGCTTCCCCATGGAGTACGGTGATGAGGTCATCGTCAGCCCCATCACCGACTATGGCACCATCCAGGGCCTCTTCCGTCACGGCTTCATTCCCGTCTTCGCCGACACCGCGCCCGGTTCACCGAACCTTTCCGCCGAGACCATCGAGCCTTGTATCAGCGACCGCACCCGCGCGGTCCTTTGTGTACACAAGACCGGGCTGATGTGCGACATGGACCCCATCAATGCTCTGGCGGAGAAGCATGGCCTGATCGTCTACGAGGACGCCTGTCAGGCCGTCTTCAGCCAGTACAAGGGTCGCTACGCCGGCACGCTGGCGAAGGCGGCGGGCTTCTCCTTTGACTCCGAGAAGACAATGGGGTCGGACGTGGGCGGCTGCGTGGTGACCGATGACGACGAGTTGGCCGAACGTCTGCGCTTCATGGCCCACAGCCGAGGTGGGGTCAGTAGGCCCGGTTACGGGCGTCTCCATACGGAGCCGGGCTACGCCTTCCGCATGCCCGAGTGCACGGCGGCCATCTCTCTGGCACAACTGGACATCGTCCACGAGAACGTGGCCCGGCGGGACAAAATGATCCGGTACATGAGCTGTCTGATCGACGAGGTGCCGGGCGTGAAGTCCCTCCCGATCCCGGCCTATCAGGACGTCTACTCCTGCTGGATGGCGGGCCTCACGGTAGACCCAGAGCAGTTCACCTGCACGGTCGCCGAGTTCGCTGACCAGCTTGCCGAGGCCGGCATCCCCGGCGCGGGCATGGGCGCCTACTACCTGATGGGCGAGGCCTGCACGTTCCTGAGTGAGTACGCGGCCGCGGGCAAGTTCCCGTTCAGCAAGCCGCCGGCCACTCGCGATTACACCTATGGGCCGCAGCAGACGCCCGTGGCCGCGGAGTTTCTCACCCGCTTCATCCGCTGGAGCACCTTCTGCGAGAAGTACACCGAGGAGCACTGTGAGGTCGCGGCGGCCATCATTCGTGGGGTGGCCGAAGCCAACCGGCGCTAAAGGTGGTCTGAGCCGCTGGAAGCCAGACGGGGCAGCCCTGGTGGCTGCCCCGTCGCGATTCTCCACCGGAGACGCACCGAGGTCTAGGGGACCGGGTGGTCGTGGCCGCACATGTACCAGTAGTGCGTCAGTCCCTGGTTCAGCCCCAGGTCGTGCCACTTGAACCACTTGGCATGGCCGTCCACGAAACCAACATTGGCGCCACCGTTATGACGCGGCATCGGCGCAGGGGGCACGTCACTCCGGCGCGGCTCAACGGTGTAGGCGTAGACATAGCCGTAAGACTGGGGCCAATACCACCGGCCGTCGGCGAGCGCGATGCACTCCGAGGGCAACTGGATGTTGGCCAGCGAGACGGTCCCGTACATTGCACCGCGGAAGGGACCCACGTGCGTCCGGTAGGTGGTATCGTCCCAGGTCCACGCGGTGTTGGCTCCGTAACCACACTTGGCGTCGGGGCCCGTGCCGGCAGTGTTCAGACCACCGGTCCAGGACTGGTCGGGAGCCGAGGGACACGTGAAGATCTGGGAGTTCTTCACGTACGGCAGGATGACATGCATCCACAGGATGTAGTTGCCGGGCTGGCCATACGCCCCGGGCCAGATGGGCACCCAGTTCTCATCATAGTCCTGGACATACATGGCGCAGCCCAACACCAACTGCTTGATGTTGGACAGACAGGACGTTTGGCGCGCCTTCTCGCGAGCCTTGGCGAAGACCGGAAACAGGATCGCCGCCAGGATGGCGATGATCGCGATCACAACGAGCAACTCGATGAGCGTGAAGCCTCTGCACCGTGCGAACATTCACGTCTCTCCTTCCGCTGGGGTCTATCTCAAGCCCTCAAACGGGCCTCGGCCCTACCTTGTGTCGCCCGTCTCGTCTGCATCTGGACGGGCGCGGCTCAGGTGCGTGTCCATGACCCGTTGGGCGGCACCTGCATCGCCGCGACGAAGCGCTTGCACAATCGCCACGTGCTCTTCGAGTGATGCCAGACGTGCGTCCCGCATGTCAGGCTCAGTTCTTAGCGCCTGCCGCGCTATGCCGAAATAGCGGCGCACGATCTCAGCCAGTTGGGCCAGATGACGGTTGCCGGCGGCCTGCAGCAGGGCCCGGTGAAAGGCCGTGTCGCCTTCTACGCCATCACCGCCGCCCTGCAGATCCTCACGTTGCCGCACGATGGCGGCCTCCATGCGACGGAAGTCAGTCTCACGGGCGTTCGCCGCAATCAGGGGCAGAAGCGCCAGCTCCAGATAGTGGCGGGCCTCAAACAGCTCCTGTAGCTCCTCCTGGGACGGCGCTACCGGCAAGGCAACGGCCTGGGCGGCAGCGGAGAGATCCAGTGTGCAGAGAGTAGTGCCCACCCTTGGCCGGCGCTCCAGAACACCCGCCATCTGCAGTGCCTTGAGGCCCTCACGCACGGCGTTGCGCGAGATGCCCAGGTCCTGCGCCAGGGCTTGCTCACCGGGGAGCTTGTCACCCGGGCGCAGGTGGTTGCGGGCGATATGCTCCCGCAGCACCTCGATGACGACGTGACTCCGCGGGGTGCGGTTGGACCTTTCATGAGTTGTGTCAGCGTGAGTCAGTGCCATATATTGTTCTACAAATACGCTTTTGCCCTACAAATCCCTGCCAATGACAGGCAATACTTTAGTAAGATTTCGTGGCAAAAATGGGAATGGGCGAGGCAAGGTGGCCAGCTACTCCCCTGCCATGGCGAAGCCCACAAAGCGTGCGGCACGGGCCGACGAACCGGGAGCGCCTGGAGACGCGCCCCGACTACCCACCCAGCACCGGGAACTCGGTCACCCGCAGGTTCGTGCAGCCGTAGGGGATTAGTGTCAACTCTTCCAGGGGCTCCTCGCTTCTCACCGGGCTGACCGGTGGCGGCGCGGCGGCGTCCTGGACGATCTGCCACTCGGGGAGGCGGCGGCCATGCACTCGCGCTTCCAGCGGCGCGCCCTCCGGCGAGAAGGGATGATCGCCGACGGGCCCTGCGGCCAGCGTCACCTGCTCCTCCAGTCGCGCCTCGTCCACGGCCAGCGCGTAGTTCCAGGGCGTCGTGGGGTGCACTTCCCAGTCGGCATGGGGTAGCTCGCCGCCAACCTGACGCCATTCCTCGCCAATCCGCAGCGCGTACACGAGAGGCCCACGCGCCAGGGAGAGGCTGTTGTTGTAGCCGCGCCGGGCGCGCCAGGCCATCGGGAAGCGGAGGGTCACGGCATCTCCGGACCGCCAGACGCGGACGATGGTCAGGAACTCCCCGGCGACCGGGCTCAGGGCCTCCCCGTTGACGCTCGCTTCAGGTCCGACGGCCCACCCCGGCACCCGCAGGTGCAGCGGGAACTGCACCGCGTCCTCTCCTTCCAACGTCAGTGTGACGGTGTCGCCGAAGGGGTAGTCGGTGGCCACGGCCAGGCGCAGCGGCCGCCCCTGGATGACCGTCTGCACCGCACAGGGCGCCCAGGCCACAACCGCCAGGCCACCGTCCGGCGAGGCCATCACCAGATGCCGCACGAACTTCGGCCACCCCTGGTGCATGTCGGCGGTGCAGCAGCCGTAGTTGGGCTCCAGGCCGAAGAGGTTGGCGTCGGGGCCGTTGTTGGTGTAGACGGGCTGTTCGGCCCGGCGGCAGACCACCTGATTGGCCTGCTGGTCGTACTGGTGTGACCAGGCGTCCGGCGCGATGGTGGCAGGCAGTGCGTTGTAGGCGATCTTCTCTAGGCAGTCGCCCAGGGCCGCGTCGCCGACGATGGACAGCAGTACCTCCAGGGAGAACATGGCCTCCACCACGGCGCACAGCTCGGTGCCCTGCGAGGGGCTGCGTCCGGCCAGGGACTCATCCCCGCTGAACATACCGTTGGCCTGGCCGTGGTACCGGTCCAGGACCGCCAGGATGTGGGCGATGGCCTGGCGGTGGGCCGGGTCCCGGGACTGTCGCCACCACACCCCCGGAGCCTTCAGCGCCATGCCGTGGTTGACGACATGGTTCTCCTGCAGCCACTGCGGCTGCTTCTCGGTATAGCGGAAGTCCAGGAAATGCCCGTGCCAGTCATACCCCTGCTCATGGCACGTGGCGGCCAGATCCAGCAGCCAGGCCTCGCCCGTGCGCTCGTGGAGCCAATGGATGGTGAGCACCAGGTCCTGCCAGCGCGTGCGGTTCCAGTCAAAGAGCGGACGCTCGGCAAGACGCTCCTGGATGCGCCGCATGACTCGCAGCAGGGCGGGGACGATGCGCTCGTCGCCCGTGGCCTCCTCGTACTGCGTCAGGGCCTTGCCGGCAATGGCGATGGGCCAGGGGTCGTAGGGCTGGTAGCCCCCGCTTTGCACCGGACCCAGCCACCCGTCGGGCTGCTGGCGCTCCAGGATGCTATCCACCCAGAAACGGACCTTGCCCAACAGTCGCTGGTCGTCCAGGGCGAAAGCCAGCGGCACCAGACCATCGAGCCAGTAGGGCGCCCGCTCCCAGCCCTCGGCGTCGCCGCCGATCCAGCCGCTGTCGCGGATGTCCGGCCAGAACTCGTCCAGGTGGCCGGTCAGGCCGTCGGCCTGACGGCGGAGCTGGTGCCAAAGCCACCCGCGGGGCCTGACTGCGCCGGGTGGCAGGGGTTCGAAGGCAGGAGGGGCCAGGGCGGGCATGAGCATCGCTCCGTTCACATGGATTGCGGCCGAGCTCTGTTCGCCAGCCTGGCAGGGGCTTCCTCGCATTGAAGCGAATATGCTGGCCGAGGTGATGTCCGTGCGGATCGCGATGATTGCCGGATGGATGGTGTTTGCACTCGCTCACGCCCTGGCCCAGGGCCCTGTCTTCGATGACTGGGTCCGCTGGCGCGATGCCCTCACCCAGCATCCCGATGTGCTGCGCTACTACACTTTCGAGGACGCCGAGACGGCGCAGACCCCCATCGTCAGCCGGGTCGGCGAGCCCGAACCCTTCGCCTACGGTGTCATCGGCGAGGCGACCGAGGAGGAGCGCAACCTGGTCACGGTCCACGGCCGTTTCTCGGAAAAGAAGGCTGTGCGGCTGGATCGTGGCATTCTCTCAGCGCCGCAGTTCCCCGTGAGCCGCAGCGGGTTCAGTGTCGAGGCCTGGGTGCGTACTCACGGCCAAGGCGCATTGCAGGGCGATCGGCCCGAGCAGAGCGCCACGTTGCTTTCGCAGGGCAACGGCTACTGGGACGGCTGGCGCATCACGCTTTCGTACCCCACGGGGACCTATGGCTTCGAGCTCGGCAAGCAGCCCGGGTCCTTTGGCATTCGTGCGACCACGCCGGCCCCGGATGGCGTATGGCACCACCTGGTGGCGACCTGGGACGGCCAGATGGCGTGTCTCTATGTGGATGGCGCCAAGGTTGCCTCGGGAACCTATGCTGGCGAATACACCTCACCCGCGCCCAATGCCGTCTTCCGCCTGGGCTATGCCAACGCCGGTTGGGGGGCAGCCATTGCCGACTACGACGAGGTGGTCATCTACCGACGCGCGCTGAACCCCCTGGAGGTGCTGCAACATACACTGTACTACGCCCCGCTGAGTGCCGCTCACGCCGAGGCGCTGAGCGAGGCGGACGAGGCGGCCACCGGGGGGCAAGCCGACAGGGCCGCCAGAGCCTATGATCACCTCCTGGCGACGCCGGGCCTGCACCCACACTGGGCGGCTGTGGTGCGCCTGCGCATGGCCAACATCGCCCTGGCGAGTCGCAACTACGCGGGAGCCATCGCCCAGTACACGGCGGTGCTGCAGACCCCCGACTTGCCCGAGGGTCTTAGCGCGGTGGCCCTGGGGCCTGTGATCCAGTTGGCCCTGCAGTCGGGCGAGCTGCCGCCCAGCATGTTTGAGCTGGTGACCGCCCACGCTGGGCCACTGCCGGCGGCGCAGCGGATGCAGCTACAACTCAACCTGGCCCGCAGCTACATCCGCGCGGGCAAGCCTGCCGAGGCACAGCGTATCTACGAGGGGGTTCTCGCCATGGCGGAGTTGAATGACCGGGACAGGCTGGAGGTGCTGCTGCAGGCCGGGCACGGGCTGACAGCGGTCGGGCAGTACGACGCTGCGCGAGCCCAGTACCGCCGCATCGTGGACGCCACCGAGGCCCCGGCGCCTTACCGCAGCTACGCTCTGTTGTGCATGGGCCGCACCTATACGGTGGAGAAGCAGTACTCCGTGGCCCGCAAGGCCTATGAGCGCCTCGAGGCCATGGCGGATGCACCGGGTGTGCATCTCTGGGAGGCGGCCGAAGGCAAGCGCGAGGTCGAGCGCCTGGCCAAGGGACTCCCCGCTCGCGACCCGGCGGACTACCGCGTGCAGTTGCCGAAGTTGCGCTCGCCGGCGATGCAGCTCTTCGTCTCGCCGGGCGGTGACGACGCCAATCCGGGCACGAAAGAGAAGCCGTTTGCAACCCTCCAGCGGGCGCAGACCGCGGTCCGCGAGCTCATCGCCAGGGGGCTGCCGGAGGGTGGCGTGGTGGTGAATATCGGGCCGGGCGAGTACGCGCTGTCTGCGGGCCTGAAGTTCACGAGCCAGGACACCGGTACGGCGGTCGCACCGGTGGTCTGGCGGGCGCAGCAGAAGGGCCAGGTTGTGCTGACGGGTGGGCGAGAGGTGCCGCGGTTGCAGCCGGTCACCGACGAGGCGATCATTGCTCGACTGCCCGAGGAGGCCCGGGACCAGGTAATGGTATCCGACCTGCGCGCCGCCGGCATCACGGAGTACGGTGAACTGAAGCCCCGGGGGTTCGCCCACGGCGGCGGCAGTCCAGCCCTGGAGCTGTTCTGCAACGGCGAGCCGCTCACTCCTGCCCGTTGGCCCAACGAAGGCTTTGCGCGAGCGAAGCGCATCGTCTCCAATGACGACCGTGGTCATGTCTTCGAATACGAGGGTACGCGGCCGGAACGCTGGCTGGAGGCTAAAGACCCCTGGGTCTTTGCGTACTGGAAGTGGCAATGGGCCGATAGCCGCGACCCGATCCTGAGCATAGACGCTGCCGCGCAGACCATGAGGACTCCACGGCTGGGGGAATCCGCCGACGCGGCGCCGTACTTCGTCTACAACCTGCTGGAAGAGATAGACCAGCCGGGTGAGTGGTACCTGGACCGTAAGACCGGTCTTCTGTATCTCTATCCGCCAGCGGGCGATGACCCTCCCGACCTCCGTGTGTCGCTCGTCAGTGATCCGCTGGTCAGCCTGGAGGACGTGTCATGGCTGCGGCTGGAGGGGCTGACGCTGGAGTACGGGCAGTGGCACGGTGTGTCCATCAAGGGCGGCGAGCACTGCCTGGTGGCGGGGTGCACGATCCGCAATCTGAGCGGTGATGCGGTGGTGATTGACGGCGGCGCGAGCCACGGCATCTTCGGCTGTGACCTGTACAACCTGGGGCGGGGCGGCAGTGTCATCACGGGGGGCGACCGCAAGACCTTGACCCCCGGCGGGCACTTCATCGCCAACTGCGACGTGCACCACTTCTCGCGCGTGGACCGTACCTACACCCCGGCGGTACTGATGAACGGCGTCGGCAACCGCGTCGCCCATAACCGCTTCCACCACACGCCCTGCCACGCCATGCGCATCGAGGGCAACGACCATATTATCGAGTTCAATGAGGTCTTCGACGTAGTGACCGAGTCCGACGACCAGGGCGGGCTGGATATGTGGGGCAATGCCGGCTATCGGGGCGTCATCCTCCGGTACAACTTCTGGCATGACATCGGCACACCCTACACCATCGTCCACGGCCAGGCGGGCATTCGTCTCGATGACGCCATCTGCGAGGTGCTGATCTACGGCAATGTCTTCAGCCGCTGCTCCAACAACGCCTTCGGTGCTATCCAGATCCACGGCGGCAAGGAGAACCTGGTCGTCAACAACATCTTCGCCGACTGCAAGTATGCCCTGAGCTTCTCCGGCTGGGGTCCCGAGGGGTGGCGCAACTTCCTGGCCAGTGACTTCGCCAAGACGCGGCTCTACCAGGAGGTGGATATCACCAAGCCACCTTACAGCACCAAGTACCCGCTGCTGGCTCGCCTGGAGGAGAACGAGGGCGTCAATCACGTTTGGCGCAACGTGGTCTACAACTGCGGCGAGTTCATGACCCGCGACCGCGGCATCCAGGACCTGATGGACAACTACGTGACCCTCCAGAACCCGGGGTTCCGCGAGGCCGGGAGTCTGGACTTCCGGCTGCAGCCGGACGCGCCGCTGCTGCGCATGCCCGGCTTCCGCCCCATCCCAGTAGACGAGATCGGACTGTACGCCCACCCCTTGCGGGCGTCAGAGCCGTAGGCCGGGGGCCTCTACTCGTACCTGAGCACCACGACGCGCACCTGCTCGCCCGGCAGCTCGTCGGCCTTGAGCGTCCACTCCACCGTCTCCGGCCGCTCCAGGCGCCACTCCGACGGGAAGGCTGGCAGGCAGTCCTCCAGGGCTGCGACAGGGAACCGGGGGATGGCTGCTGTCTTGTAGTGCATGGGCAGCACCACGCGAGCCTGCAGTTGCCGGGCCACCTGGACCGCCTCGGCGGCGTCAATGGTGTAGTAGCCCCCAACTGGGACCATCAGCGCATCCACAGGACCGATGGCGGCGACCTGCTGTTCGCTCAGGACATGCCCCAGGTCGCCGACATGGGCCACTTTGATGCCGGCCATCTCCCAGACGAAGATGGTGTCGTCGCCACGCTGTGAGCCGCCCTGCTCATCGTGCTTGGCGGCCACGCCCCGGAACGTCAGGCCTGCAGCCTCATGCTCCCCGGGCCCCCGCAGGACCGTCGGCGTGCCGCGAACGTTGTCCACCGCGTTGTGGTCATGGTGTTCGTGCGTTACCAGGACGACCTTCGGCTCCGCGGTCGGTGACGCGTACCCGAAGTCCTTGGGGAAAGGATCCACCAGGACCGTGAGGCCCTGGTTGTCAGTCAACGAGAAGCAGGCCTGTCCCCACCAGCGGAAAGTGACGGCGCCAGTTGCTTCACTCATCGCGTCCTCCTCCTGTGCTCCCGTAGCAGTGATACCCAGCAGGCAGCAAGATACGGCTATCAGCCCTGCCAGGGGCCAGTACTGTGGCATCCTCAGCACTCCTTTCACCCACCTACGGCACGTACTCCAGCACAGTCCCCTCGCCCGGCTCGAGGGTCACAGTGACGGTGTTGTCGGCTGCGCGCGGCAAGACCTGCCTGGTGCGGAGGTCAGTGACATCGCGCGGCTTCACCAGCCAGACCCTTAGCGCCTGCGGCTGGTCGGTATCATCGTTGACCACCACTGCCACCGTGCGGTTCAGCGCGGCATTGTGCAGCGTGCTCAGTGAGCCGCGCCCCGTCAGCTCACCAAGCGCTTCGGTGCTCGGCCGGCATCCCTGCAGCAGCGGCACCAGCCCCTCCACTGCGCTATAGGTGTCCGCGATGGCCGCATAGTGTGGCGTCTCGCTGCCATCCGGGCGCACGATGCCGCCGCTACCCTCGATGACCCGCTCCTCGGTCAGGCGAAGCTCGGGCGGGAAGGCCTCCCCCTCATAGGGCTTCGCGTCCGGGCTGTCCGTCGGCGGCGGGTCCATGACAAAGAAGAAAAGCCCGCGGATGCCAGCGGCCAGGGCGGTCCAGATCTGCCAACGTATCTCACCCGCAGTTGGCTGCCGCCAGTGGATGATCGCCCCGGGGAGGGCCCGAATGTTGCCCTCCGGTGTATAGGCCCATGGCCCCCATATCTCCGCATAGCACTGGGGCATGATCCACGGCGTCTTTCCGGACTTGAGCGCCGCCTGGGCGGTGATGCCCACATGGCGCTTGTACCAGGCCTGGGACGAAGCCGGGGTGTTGGGGCCGTTGGGGTTCCCTTCGGAGAAGAAGGGGTAGACGTCGGTGCACAGGGCCCCGAAACCCGCCTGCTCGGCGTAGGTGGGCGTATCCGGCCACATGGTGACCACCGTCGTGGGCTGCTTCGCGCCCCACTCGCGGAACTTGCGGCGGAAGGTCTCCATTTCCCCGACAATGGCGCTGCCGGGCTCATCGCACAGCACCCAGGCCAGGATGGCCGGGGAGTCGCCGGCGGCGGCGATAGCGGCCTTGCTCTGCTCTTCGAGGTAGGTCCAGTTGTTGCGGCGCCACTCAACGTTGTAGTGCAGTTCCCCCAGGCCGGGGAGCAATGAAATGCCCCGCGCCGCGCAGCGGTCGGCCAGCGGCCGCAAGTCCGGGATACCGATGTTCACGACCCACACGGCGTTGATGTGGTGGGCCTTCATGTCGTCCAGACAGCGCTCCACCCAGGCCCACTTCTCGACACCGTTGCGCTGGGCCATGCCCTGGACCCGTTCCCACGGCCAATACACGCCCAAAGGGAAGGCCTGATCGAGGGCGGCCTCTCCGGGCTCGACCTGTGCGACGGCACACCCGGACAGGAATGCGACAAGCGCCAGTGACAGGACGAGCTTCATCATTGCTGCTCCTTGCTACGGCCGGGCTGGCCAGCATTGCCGGACTGGTCAACGGCGACGACCGCATAGGCGCTTTCGGGGGCGGGATGGCGGTCTATCAGGTGAGTTGCCACCGTCGAGCCGATCTGCACTCCATCGCGAAAGACCCGGTAATAGCACAGGTCTGAGCCTGGACTGGGGTCCCAGGCGACCTGGACGGTGCCATCGGCCTGGCGGGTTGCCCGCACCCCGGCCACAGCCGCCGGGGCAGTGTCGTCGTATGCCGTCGTGTATACGGTGATGCTCAATGGAGCGATGGTGTCCTCCAGCGCGCCGGCGTCCAGCGCGACCACCCGCTCGGGCCCCTGCAGGTCAGCAAAGGGGTGCTGAGGGATGTTCGCGACCGTGTAAACGTACTTGCGGAAGGGCTTGGCAAGGTCGGCACCGGCAAGCGAGAGCCGCAAGGGGGTTTCCGTGGAGTTGCGATTGACCACCGCGATGCTCCAGGCGCCGCCTCCACGCTCCTGCTGGATGGCGGCGACGTGCAGGCGAGGGTCCTCGGACTGTACCCGCACGGCGCGGGCGGGACCCCGCATGAACTTGGTCAGCAGCCCGTACCCGTAGTAATGGTCGCGGGTGCTGAAGTCATCGCCGCTCCACTTGAACGTCCCCCACTTGTTGATGTAGCCCTTGACGTAATCGTCCGGCAAATCCATGAAGGTCCAGTAGCCCATGCCGTAGACGCCGCTGTTGATGGCCGCGACCACCGCATCGGCCAACTGGAGGGCCACGTAGGGTTCCTGGGGCGTACCCCACCATATGCAGACATCCCGCTTGACACCGTCCACCACACTCCCGTCCTGCTTGCAGCCGAACTCGCCGAGGATGAAGTCCTTTCCCTTCTGCCGGGCGAGGTCGGTCGCCCACTGCAGTTTGCCCCGGAACCACTCGTAGAACCGCTCGTCGTCGGGGTTATGCTCGGCAAAGTAGTGGTGTCCCCCGTAGATCGCGGTGATGTCGTCCATGTTGGCGGCGGCCCATTCCAGCGTCCACCAGTAGTTGACCGGCGCCGCGTCGGTGGCCAGCAAGCCGATGTCCAGGCCGCGGGCCGCGAGCTCCTCGTGGAGGCACTGATGGTAGTCGCGGAAGGTGGGCAGATCGTCGGCCATGCTCCCCCAGGAACCGAGGGTTAGCTCGTTGCTCATGCAGTACCACCGCACGTTGTCCAGGCCCTTCTCGCGCACCAGGTACTCCAGGTTGTCCACGGCCTTGCGGGCATAGGCGCGCCGGGCCTCACCGGGATCGGTCACCTCCGGGTTCCAGGTGGCGATGTAGATCTCGGTCCCGGTGTCGTGCATGTACTGCACGTGGCGGGCAATCCTCTCCCAAAGCGTGCGGTCCCAGCCCTGCTGGTCGTTGAGCCGGGCGAAGGAGGGGTTCAGCTCCCGCCAACGCTTGATGACGACCTCGTCGAGCTGCTCCTGAGTGTAGTCGAAGATGTGGTGGAAGGCGTGGAAGCCCACGCCCCGGAAGCGCGGCTGCACCGTCTGGTCGGCGTGGATGGTCACCATGCGCGTCTTCCCCTCCAGGTCTGGCCACGGCTCGGGGCGGGCCGTGCGGACGATCTCGGGGTCGGACCACCAGGCTGTCCCTTCGGCGTGCAGGACCAGCACCAGCCGAAGGGCCACGGTTCCCTCGGACGCCCGTCCCTCGACCCACAGGCGTTCCCACCCGTAGCGCCCGTTGTTAGGCCCAAGCTTGTTATGGAAAACGCCTGTTCGCTGCCCATTGGCATCCAGGGTCTCCAGCGCCACGTAGGCGCCACTGCCGTCGGGCGGGATGCCCTCCGTCCGCACCCACGCGGCGGCGCGGAACTCATCATTGGCGCGGATATCCTCCCGCACCGTGTAGCCGAGGCTTTGATACCGCAGCTCCGTACCCGGCGCGATGTGCACCCGGGCCGTGGGGCGCCCCTCGCGGGTCACGGCCTCATCCAGAGCGAACTCCGCCGGACCGCGACGCTCCCAACCCGCCAGGTCGGCCTGCCAGGGCGCCGGGGTCAGCAAAACCCTCACGCCCTCCTGGGCGTTGGCCGCCCCGAGGCAACACAGCAGGGCCATGATTACGAGAGCTACCTGCATCCGTGGCATGCCTCCCATCACCGGGCTTGCCGAGCGTCCTGGCCCCGGGGCACGCCTACCACCTGGGTCGCGCAGCGTGGGCCTGGGCGTCCTCCTCCGGGGTCGTCGAGACGTAGGCGTCGGGCAACTGCCTGATGTACAGCACCTGCCAGGCCAGGTCAGCCAGGCGGCGGTCGCGGCGCTGGTCCATGGCCGCTCGCACTGCCGCCTCGCCCTCTGGGCCGAACTGCAGCAGCAGGTTGCCGATGTCGCGCCAGGCCCAGTCACGGTCCGTGCGGCGCGATCGGTCGCCGAACTGGCCGAACAGCGCCGTGAGCCGCTCCAGAGCCTCCTGGCGCATGTCCGGCAGCGACGTGGCCCCCGCCACCAGGCCGCCCAACCGCCGTGCCGCCACGATCTGCACATGCTCCGCCCGGTCGTCCAGGGCTGCCAGCAGCATCTCCAGCACGTCCCGCTCCCCGCCCCGATCGGCGAGTGCCGACAGGGCCAGCTCGCGCACTCTCTCGTCGCGGTCGGCTTTCAGGGCTTGCTGGAGCGCGGCCTGAACCGCGGGGTCCGCACCCAGGCCAGCGTCGCGCAGGACCTGGACCGCCAGGCGGCGGTTCTCGGGGCTCCTGTCCTTCAGCCGGGCTACCAGGGACTGCGTCGCTGCCGGGTCGAAGGCGCCCGCCGCGGCCAGCTTCTTTACGGTCGGCGGCGCGGCGACGTACTGGAACTGCCAAGTGGCCTCGGGACCAAATAAGGCCTCCAGGAGCAGCCGCAGACTGTCCGGGCCGTGGACATGGCTAAGCTCGATGGTAGCCTGGATACGTACGGCGTTCTCGGGGTCGTCAAGGGCAGCCTCGATAGCCGGCACAGCCTCGGGCTGCCTGGTGGATCCGAGGGCTCTCACGGCCAGGATCCGGCAGTAGACGTCCCTGTCGCGGGTGGCGGCTGCCAGGTCGGCGATGGGCACCGCCTGACGCCCCACTGCCGCCAGCCAAAGCACCCGCCGCCGAGCCTGCGCGTCGTCGCTGCGCAGGTTCTCCAGGGGCTGCTCGGGCGTCCGCTCGAACGGTTCGCCCCAGGCGGGCGCGGCGGCAAAGTCAAAGCCGCTTTCCACGTCGTCTTTGCCGGGAAACACCAGCCGGGTGACGCCGGGCGCGGCCAGGTCACCCTTGCTCCTGAACTGGGTGACCCGGACCTTCGTCCCAGCGCACGCCGCCAGGACGTCCCGCGTGGTGCGGTCCGAGTCCTTGCCGAACGGTCCGATCACCAGCTCGTCCACGAGCCCATCGCCGGCCCAGCGCTCCCAGTCAAGGTAGATATGTCCGGCCGTGACCACGGGACCAGCGTTGGTGTTCCAGATGCTGGCAGCATGCGTGTCGTCCGGGTTCAGATAAACAGCCAGCTCCTTGCGGTGGCGGGCCAGCGCGCCCTTCAGCTCACGGAGGAACGCCGTGACGTATTCTCCCTTCAGCCGGGCCCAGGCCTCGCGGTCGAACTCCTGGGTGCGGATGTCCACCCCATAGCGCCGCCGGAACTCCCGGACGATCGGGTCGCTGTAGCCAAACTCGTCGGGATAGCGAAGGGACATGTTCTCGACATAGGTATAAAGGACCAGGCCATCGTAGCCGTAGCGGAGGACGTGCTCGGTCAGCTCCTGCACGGCAGCCCGGCGCACCTCGGGGTAGGCGAACTCCAGCAGTCCGCCCTGGTGGCGCGTGCCATAGCGGTTCACCGGGGCGTACTCGGGCTGCCTGGCCCGGAGGCGGTGCTCGCTGACATAGGGAAGCATCCCCATGCCCCCGGCATCAGGCTGCGACCCCCAGTCGAAAAGCCCGGTAACCATCATGATCTGCATGCTCTGGCGGTGGGCGGCCTCCACCGCAATGCGGTTCGTCCCGACCTCATAGTTCAGGTGCTTGACCCACTGCCACCAGTCGTAGACCATCCGGTTCTCCGGGCGGAAGACATGGTTCTCCAACCACTGCTCGTCCTGTTGTCCGCGCCAGAAGACGCGCGAGGCCCAGAGGTTGTTCCTGTAGGACTCCATGGCCGCTTCGACCGTGGCGCGCGAGTCCAGCGGCTCCGTCCAGTCCACCAGCCACTGGCTGTCCCCCACGGTCACGTAGACGGTGTGCTCGGGGCGGGGCTGGGCAGCCGCTGCCGTGATGAGCAGCAGGCCTGCCAGGGCGGTTGAGCTTAGCCATTCGGGCATGGAGGCCTCCCTCGGCGCGGGCCAGGTCGTGCGGTCACAGGATGAGTCTTCGTCAGGGGGTGGGTCGGAGACCTGCCGGGAGCCTACGCAGTCAGCATGCGCAACGCCAGGACCTCTGCCGCGAGGCGCACATTCGCGTTCTGGCGGAGCTGTCTCCTCAACTCCTCAATATGGAGCACTACTTTCCGACAGGCGGCGGGGCTGTAGAGCGGAGCCTGGTGCTGCAGTTCGGCCAGATGGTCCTGGTTGATGATCTGCGGCGCACCAGGGTCGGCCCCGGCCAGCGCCAGGTCGCGAAACCAACTGGATAGCACGTCCAGGATCTCCGGAAAGACGGTCCGCAGCACCCGGTCGCGGGCCTGCTTGAGCGCTTTTTCGGCCACCTCCTTGTCGGTGGCCGTAGCCTGCCACCACCGCTCGACCGTCCCCACAATTTGCTCGCCCAGTCTGAGGCACTCCACCTGCTCCATGGTCTTCAGGCCCAGGCACCAGCCGATGACCTCCTCGCGCAGCTCCAGTACCTTAGGGTGCTGCAGCAGACGGTACGCCCAGCCGACGCGCCCGCCGCACAGGCCCGCGACGGTGCGAACCTGCGCCGCCTCGGCCTGCGGGAAGCGCCGGGCCAGAAAGCTCTCGCAGGTCGCCAAAGGGACCGGGTGGAAGTTGACGACCTGGCAACGAGAGACGATGGTGGGGAGGAGCCGAGATGGGTGGGCAGTGGTAAGGACAAGGGTAGTGCTCCCCGGCGGCTCCTCAAGGGTCTTAAGCAGGCGGTTGGCCGCCTCCTTGTTCATGGCTTCGGCGGAGGTGATGACGTAGACCTTCCGGCGAGCGCGGGACAGCTTGAGACTGGCGCTGGCGACCAGTCCCTCGATCCGCCCGGTCGTGATCAGCGAGCCTTCGATCTCCAGCAGTGCCTCGTCCTCGCCGGTATCGTCATCGTCACCGTCGCCACGCCCTGCAAGACCGGTCATGGGCCGCAACAGCCGGAAATCCGGATGGTTCTCCACCTCGATGCCATGGCAGTTGCGGCACTCATCGCAGCACTCGACCTCTGCCTCATCGGCGAAGGTGGCATGGCGCTGGCAGTTGAGCACTTTGGCGAACTGGATGGCAGTGAGGGTCTTGCCGACGTTTGGGGGACCGACAAAGAGATAGGCGTGGTGGACGCGGCCCGTCGCCACGGCTCGTCGCAGAACCCGCAGGGGGGCTTCATGCCCGACAATCTCAGCCAGCATCGCGCTCCCACACCAACTCCAGGATGCGTGCGGCGAGCACACCGGGATCGAGGTCTGCGTCCAGGACCACCGCGCGGTCTCCCAGCCGCGCCGCGTACTCCAGGAAGCCCTCGCGGACGGCCTGGTGGAAATCCAGAGACTTCTGCTCGATGCGGTCAGCCCGGTCGCCCTGCTTGCGGCGGCGACCAACTCCCGGGTCCACGTCGAGGATGATCAGCAGATCGGGCTGCAGACCGCCCGTGGCCACGTCATTCAGCCGTGTTACCGTCTCCGGCCCGACGCCGCCTGCGTATCCCTGGTAGACGTACGTTGAGGAAGCGAAGCGGTCACAGATGACGACCTTGCCTGCTTCCAGGGCCGGGCGCACCACCTCCAGCACGTGCTGGGCCCGGGCCGCGCAGAACAGGAAGGTTTCGGTCAGCTCGTGCATGTCCGAGTAGGCGGGGTCGAGCAGCAGACCGCGTACCGCCTCGCCGACAGCGGTGCCACCGGGCTCGTAAGTCAGCACCACGGGGACACCCTGGGCTTCCAGCGCCTGCGCCAGGAGTTCAGCCTGAGTGCTCTTGCCACACCCCTCGACGCCGTCCAAGACAATGAAACGGGCTGCAGGCAGGTTCATTGCGGGAGGATCATCACCCTTCGTCGGGGCTCCTTGCCAATGCTGGTAGAGCGGAAGTTGTGGCGTGCCACAAGCTCATGCTGCATCCGCCGGATATAGGCATTCTGCGGCATGAGCTCTACCGAGCAGTTCTCCTGCTCGACACGCTTGAGCGCCTCCTCCGCCTCCCGGAGCGCGAAATCCTCGCGAGCAGAGTCGGACGTGGTGAAGAGCTTGCGCAGGGCCTCGTAGATCTGGCTGTAGGTGTTGCTGCGGGGTAGCTCGATCTGGGCCCCGGGCCTGGCCCGCTCCACCACGTCCTTGGAGCCCGCCTGCAAGGCGACGATCATGTCCGCCTCCGCCACGTCCTTGACGATGGTCGCGGCGGCCCGCATCTCGCGCAACGCCTTCTCCACCTTCCGGCGGGTCAACCCCTTCACGTAAAGCCGCGAGGGGGCCTTGCGGGGCCGGCGGCTGGCAATCTCAGCCTGCAGGCGCTCCAGTTCATCCCCGCCCTCCAGCTCCTCCTCGACCCCCTCCACTACCTCCTGCTGGATGATCTCATAGCCGCCCTCGGGCTTGCGAACGCGCACCTCGGAACGAACGGTCTGGCCCTGCAGGAGAGCGTCCACCGTCTCAGCCACGTCGTGGTGAATGGCGAGGGTGTTGATGTCCCGAATCTCGATCACGGTGTCGAAGGTCGGCGGAGCCTTACGCTCCAGGACGGTCTTTTGCGTGCCCCGGCGCCGGGCCTCCTCGTCGCCGAGGGTCACGGCCTGGATGCCCCCGATGAGGTCGGCCAGGGTGGGGTTGGACATCAGATTGCCCAGGTCGTTGCCGTGGGCGGTGCCGATGAGTTGCACGCCACGCTCGGCGATGGTCCGGGCCGCAAAGGCATCGGCGGCCGTACCGATCTCGTCAATGATGATGACCTCGGGGTTGTGGTTCTCCACCGCCTCGATCATCACATCGTGCTGTTCCTCGGTGTTGGGCACCTGCATCCGTCGGGCGCGCCCGATGGCCGGGTGGGGGATGTCGCCGTCCCCGGCAATCTCGTTGTTGGTGTCCACGACGATGACCCGCTTTTGGAAATCATCGGCCAGGACGCGGGCCACTTCGCGCAGCTTGGTGGTCTTCCCCACCCCCGGCCGCCCCAGCAGCAGCGTGTTGGCCCCGCTCTCGACCACGTCGCGAATGCTGTCAATGGTGCCGTAGATGGCTCGTCCCAGGCGGCATGTCAACCCCACAACCGTGCCCAGCCGATTCCTGATGGCCGAAATGCGGTGCAACGTCCGCTCGATGCCGGCCCGATTGTCGCGGTCAAACTGCCCGACGCGCGCCACCACATACCCAATGTCCTGCAGGTCAGCCGCCTCATCGCAAAGCACCAGACTGCCGTCGGCAAACCGCGCCTCGATGGGCCGCCCCAGGTCAATGACAACCTCCACCAGGTCATGGAGGTTCGGGTGTTCGCGGAGCCTGGCCTGGACCACCGGCGGCATCATCGGCAAGAAAAGGTCAATATTGTCTATAATCGTCTGGTTTGGGTCCATGGCGCCTCATTCCCGCAACGCTGCGTCTGCTGCGTCGCAGCCTCCTTCCCGACGACTAGTGTAGCTGTGGCGAAAGGGGGTGTCAAGGAAGCGCCCAGGACACTGAGCCAGGGGCGGCTGGCGGTGGCGCTAGGGCCGAGGTCGCCACCTGTTGCCGCGGTGCGAGGAGGCTGGTAGAATGGTAGGCCATGGCCGGACCATCACGTCGGGAAGTGCCGCAGCTAACCGTTCGGACGCTCCGGGAAGGTCGTGGGTCACGACCCGAGGTGCGTCTGTTGGTGCACGAGTCCCGGCGGGTAGTGCTCAAGGACTATAGTGTGGGGAACCGCACCCTCAGATTGCTGGGGCTCTTGCTGCTGGGACGCGAGCGGGGTGCATACCAGCGCCTGGCAGGCCTCGCGGGCATTCCGGAGTGCGTGGGACAACTCGACCGCTACGCCCTGCTTGTGGAGTACGTGGATGGTGTCCCCGCCTCTGAAGCCCCCCTAGAACTGCTCACACCGGCCTTCTTTGAGCGGCTTGAGGGGCTGATTGCGGCGATGCATGCTCGCGGTGTGGTGCACGGGGACCTCAAGCGCCTGGACAACATCCTGGTAACGCCAGCCGGGGACCCGGCGCTGATTGATTTCTCGGCGGCTTTCTGGCACGGCAGCAATCCGATCGCGGCCCTGGTCTTTGGCTTCCTGTGGGACGATGACATCCGTGCGATCTACAAGCTCAAGTCACGCCGGGTGCCCGAGCTTCTGACCGGTTCCGAGAGGGCTTTCCTGCAGCGCCGTTCGCTCGTGGAGCGCTGGTTCCGGTGGGTGCGGGAGTACTTCCGCAGGCCCGTGCAGCGACTCGCTGGCAGCGAACTGGAGGACACGATCTCCCGTCTCTAGACCACAAAGCTGGGCAGTTCGCACCACAGGTCTGCGAAGGCCGCTGTTAAGGCCACTATGAGTTAGCCCAGGGTGCACACTGGGGAACAAACCAGGCGTCGGCGGGTGTTAGCCCGATAGGAACAGACACCATGCCGCCGCCGCGAAGGCGGGTTGGGCGGTGGCAACAACGGAGACCCTTACGCCTATGCGGCGCAGGGAGTTTGAGAACTTGGCCAGGCGCTACCAGCGCGACGTCCTGTCGGCGGCGGTGCGTCTTACGGGCAATTACGCCGACGCCGAGGATCTGGCGCAGGAAGCCTTCGTCAAGGCTTATGTGGCCTTCGACCAGTTCCAGTTGGGCACTAACTTCCGGGCGTGGCTGCTACGGATACTCACGAACACCCACATCAACCGCTACCGTCGCAGCAAGCGTAGTCCCGACACGGTCGCCTGGGAGGACCTGGTGGCCCAGGGAGAGAGGGTGCTGGACGCCGATCCTGACCGGGAATCCGGCCCGGAGCGCGAGATCCTGGCGTGCGTGCCGGACGAGGTGGTGGGCCCTGCGCTCCACGCTCTGCCGGAGGAGTTCCGGGAGGCGGTCATTCTCTCCGACATTCACGAGCTATCATACAAAGAGATCGCTGATGCTCTGAACATCCCTCTGGGAACCGTGCGGTCCCGGATTTTCCGCGGCCGCAAGTTACTGCGCACGGCCCTTGCCGACTATGCTCGGGCCCGGAGAATCGTATGAGCGACTATCCAGAATACCAGTCGCCTGAGCACCCTGACGAGGCGCTGTCCGACCTGGTCAATGGGGAGCTGGACGGAGCCGAAGCGCGCCGGGTGGCGGTGCACGCGGCTACCTGCGCCCGCTGCGCGCAACTCCTGGGCGGGCTGTTTGCTGCCCGGGCTGCCCTGCGCTTCCCGGAACCGGCGCACGTCGCCGTCCCCCGTGCCTTCTGGCGCCACGTCCGTTCCCGCCTGGACGAGGTGGACGGCCTCATCCGTGCCACCAACCAGCCCCTCGCCCAGCGTTCGCGATGGACACGGCCCGCCCTGGCCGCGGGCCTGATCGCCATCGTGATGGCCTGTATGGTGAGAATCGTCGTCTTCATGCGCCCCGACCCCATCGCCCGGGTGGCCGACATGCACATGGCGGCCACGGCCCCCCTGGCGGACCCGGGCCTGCACCAGGCTGTGGGCTACAGCCCTGTCAGCCGCTGGCAACTGGTCTCGCGCAATGTCTCCAATCTCGGGGGACACATGGTGCTGCAGAGCGTCTATGATGTGGACGGCCTGCCCGTGTCGGTCTTCCGATTGCCGGCCGACGCTTTCGATGAGTCCAGGCTGGTGCAGGTGACGGTTGGCCGGGAATCGGTGTATCTCGGGGTACTGCACTCCAGTAGCCTCGCCGCGATCCCCATTGCTGGGGCCTGGGAGATCATGGTAGCCCGAACGCCGGTGGATGACCTCCTGCGCCTGGCGATGGCTCGCCCCCGGGAAGTTGAGTTGGGTCCCCCCTGGTAGTGCCTTCGCGGATTTCTGCGTCCGCCGCGAGCCCCTCCTGACCCGAGGGGCTCGCAACGCTCTCCGCTCCTTCTGAGCCCGGCCTGGAGGCGGAAGGTCAGGGCTGCGGGCAGGACGAACTCCTTAGCGGTGAGAGACTCGAGTATCTTCTGCAGACCAGACTGCCCTGCGGCAACCGGCGTGGTGGTGCTTGTCCTCCTGGCCAGCCTCGGCGTGGCCCTTGGTGTGGCAGGGATGATTGGTCAGAGCTCGGCAACAGCGGCTCGAGCCGGAGTGTCCGGTGACGACGACTGGCGACCCACGCCGGTGGTGGTAGTGAATGGTTGGGTAGCGGCAGGGCGCCAGGATCCCACGCCGGCGTTCGAGGTGAGCAACTGCGCGGTCATTGCTGAGATCTACCGTCTGGGCCCCGGGCGCGACGCCCTGCCAGCGTTGGTCGCGCCGACCTTCGTCCCCGCTGCCGCGGCGTCATGGCTCGCCGACGAAGAGCCCGTGCTGGGACTGAAGATGGGTGATGTGGTCCGCTGCTACCCGCTGGCAGTGTTGAACTGGCACAGTCTCGTGCATGATCGCATCGCCGGCCAAGCGGTCTATGTGTTTTGGGATCCTCCCAGCGGCCTTGGACTGGCTCGGCGCGTCTGGGCCAGTGAACGCCCTCTCGGTCTGGCCGGGTTGGGCTATCGGGGCATTGGCCTGGCCTATGAGCGCCGCAATGGAGCCCTTTGGGACCTTTTCGACGGGATTCCCATATCGTACCCGGGCAAGCCTGCGGGCTTTCGGCCAGACTTGCGGCCCGATCACCAGTGGCTGCCGCTGGAGCGCATGACCTGGGGCGCCTGGCGGAGACTCCACGCCAGCACCGAGGTGCTGTCGCGCGACACAGGCTACGCCGCGGACTACGCTACTGACCCGTATGGGCTGGCCGCCATCGGCCCCGGCGGGGCGCCAGAGAGCTACTGGTTGAGCGACTCGATACTGGCCCCCGAGAGTCTGCGGGATCCTGCCGCGACGCTCCCGGACAAGGACTGGGTGTTGGGCTTTCTGGCCGGAGAGGAGGCCTGGGCCGTGTCACTGCGGGAGCTCGTCGGCACCGGCCAAAAGCAGGTCACGCTGACCACAGCCAGCGGCCCGATGGTAGTCAAAGCCTGGCCGGCCGACGACCGTTTCCTGGTGCAGACACTGGCAGGGCAGACACCGCCTCAGGTGCGCCTTTTCTGGTTTGCCTGGAGAGCAAGGTTCGCGGACACCAGGGTGTGGCGACCCACGGCCCTGGAACACTAGGGGGTGGACACAATGCCCACCGGGTGCATCATTCTGGCCGCTGGCGAAGGCAAGCGCATGAAGTCAGCGCTCGCCAAACCCTTGCACCGTGTCTGCGGGCGGACACTTATTGCCCATGTCCTGGGCTATGTGCGCGCCCTCCAACCCGATCCCATCTGTGTGGTCCTGGGGGTGGGCCGCGCGGCGATGGAGGAGGCGCTGGCCGGAGAGGGGGTGCGGCTGGCTGTGCAGCAACAGCAACTGGGGACTGGGCATGCTGTTGTTGCCGCCGCGGACCACTTCCTCGACTACGACGGAGACGTTATCGTTACCTGCGCCGACATCCCACTCCTGCGCCCTGAGACCCTGGAGGCCCTGCTGGCCGAGCATCGTACTCAGGGGGCAGCCGGGACAGTCCTTACTGCCGTCTACGAAGACCCTACCGGCTACGGAAGGGTGGTTCGCGATGGTTCAGGACTGGTAACGGCCATCGTGGAGGAGCGGGATGCTGACGATCAGGTCCGCGCTATCCGCGAGATCAATGCCGGCGTCTACGTTTTCCAGGCCCGTCATCTGTTCCCGGCGCTCCAGGGAATCGGCACTGACAATGCCCAGGGCGAGTACTACCTGACTGATGTCATCGCTGCCCTGGTGGGCCGCGGCCAGACCGTGGCGGCCATGTGTGCCCCCGATCCCCGGGAGGTCATGGGGATCAATGACCGTGTGCAACTGGCCGCCGCCGAAGCGGAGGCGCGGCGGCGAGTCTGCGAAAGACTGATGCTGAGCGGAGTGACGCTCATTGACCCCACCAGCACCTATGTGGAGGCCGACGCGCAGGTGGGCGAGGACACAGTGATCTGGCCGGGGACGGTCATCACGGGACAGACCGTGATCGGCCGCAACTGCACCATCGGGCCGCACGTGCAGATCAACTCCTGCGTCATCGGCGATGGGTCGGTCATCAGGCAGGGCAGTGTGCTGGTTGATAGCTGGTTTGGGCGCGAAGTGGCCGTGGGCCCCTACAGCCACGTGCGCCCCGGCTGCGTGGTGGGCGAGCGCGCGCGTGTGGGCACGTGCAGTGAGCTGGTGCGCACCCATCTGGGGGCCGGCGCCAAGGACCAGCATTTCAGCTACCTTGGCGACGCGCAGGTCGGGGAGGAGGCCAATATCGGCGCCGGCGTTGTCACCTGCAACTTCGATGGCAAGTACAAGCACAAGACCAGGATCGGCCGCAAGGCCTTCGTGGGCAGCGATACGATCATAGTGGCCCCCGTGGTGATCGGCGACGAGGCATTCACGGCCGCCGGATCAGTCATCACCAGCGACGTGCCCGACGGCAGCCTGGCCATCGCTCGTAGCCGACAGGAAACCCGCAAGGACTGGGTTGCGCGGCGGCAGAAGCAGTCTTGAGGACAGCAGACGTCGAGAGCGTGAGCATGGATTGGCAAGTTCTGTTCACGGCAAGAGAGCAGGCCGAACTGCAGCCCCTCGTCGTGGATGACTCCGCCCCGGGGCCGCACGAGGTGCTGGCTCGCACCCTCTACTCTGCCGTCAGCTCGGGCACGGAGACCGCCGTCTATCAGGGCCATCTGGGTGTCGGCTTTCCGTGTGGCACCGGCTACGCTGCGGTCTGTGAGGTGACCACGGTCGGCGCTGAGGTGACGGTGGTCCGGCCGGGAGACCGGGTTTTCGCCCTGGCTGGGCACCGATCTTTCCATCGTCTGCCGGAGAGCGAGGTATGGCGGGTGCCACCCGACCTGCCGCCTGAGGAAGCCGTCCTGGTGCGCCTGATGGGCGTGACGATGAGCACCCTGGTTACCACGACGGCACGGCCCCCGGACAAGGTCCTGGTCACCGGTCTGGGCATCGTGGGACTGCTGGGCGCCCAGGTCTTCCAGAGCTGCGGCTATGAAGTCTACGCCGTGGACCCTGACCCCAACCGGCGGGAGGTTGCTGCGCAGCTCGGTGTCGCCCGCGTCCACCCGGAGACGCCACTGCATGAGGGGAGCTTCGCCGGCCAGATGGCGCTGGTGTTGGAGTGCTCCGGGCACGAGGCCGCCGTGCTGGCTGGCTGTCGGGCTGTTCGCAAGCGAGGCGAGGTGGTCCTGGTGGGTGTCCCGTGGGTGCGCCGGACCGACCTGCCTGCCCATGACCTGCTGCACGCCATCTTCCACCAGTACGCGGTCGTGCGCAGCGGCTGGGAGTGGGAGGTCCCCCGCGAGCCGACCGACTTCGTGACCGGAAGCATGCGTGCGAACTTCGCCGCCGGGATGCAGTGGCTGGCGGAGGGCCGAGTTCGGGTGCAGGGCCTGTACCAGCTTATGTCACCACGAGACTGCCAGGCCGTCTACCAGGGCCTGACACACCGCACGCTGGAGCGTCCCGCCGTGGTGTTTGACTGGTCGACGATGGAGGACTGAGATGCCCAAGCAACCCGCGATCAAGCGCATTGGCATCCTCACCGCTGGGGGCGACTGCCCGGGTCTCAACGCCGCCATCCGCGCGGTGGGCAAGGCCTGCATCAGCCAGTTCGGCATCGAGGTGATGGGCATCTACGACGGCTTCCGCGGCCTGGCTGAGGGGCACGCGCGGCGCTTTGGTCTGGATGAGTTCTCGGGGCTGTTGACTCTCGGCGGTACCATACTGGGCACCGGTCGCGACAAACCCGAGAAGCTCCGCTTGAGCGACGGCAGCGTCGTGGACGGCGTTGAGCTCTGCGCCCAGCGCTATCGCGAGCTGGGGCTGGACTGTCTGGTCTGCCTGGGAGGCAATGGCACGCAGCGCAATGCCCTCAGCCTCATGAAGGCCGGAATGCGCGTCGTGACCCTGCCCAAGACGATTGACAACGATATCTGGGGCACCGACGTGACCTTCGGTTACGACACTGCCGTCACCATCGCCACTGAGGCCATAGACCGTTTGCACAGCACGGCGGAGAGCCACCAGCGCATCATGGTGCTGGAGGTCATGGGCAATCGTAGTGGCTGGATCGCCCTGGCCGCAGGAGTTGCTGGCGGCGCAGACATCATCCTGATCCCCGAGATTCCCTATGACCCGAAGGTCGTGGCAGCCACCGTCGCCTCCCGGGGTGAGCGGGGGCGGCGTTTCAGCATCGTGGCGGTCGCCGAGGGGGCCTTCTCGCTGCGCGAGGTCAAGGCGGCCAGGAAGGCAGGCGTAGAACTGCCCAAGGTCGAGGACCGTGAGATGAGCGCCGGCGCCACTGTTGCCCGGGAGCTGGCGGAGTTGACTGGCCTCGAGACCCGTTTCACGGTCCTGGGCTATGTCCAGCGGGGCGGTACGCCGACCCCGGCTGACCGCCTGTTGGCCACGCGGGTGGGTACCTTCGCTGCGCAGCTACTGGCCAAAGGCAAGACCGGCGTGCTGGTGGGCATCCGCGACAACGACTGTGTTGCCGTGCCGCTCGAGGAGTGTGCCGACAAGCGCAAGGTTGTGCCCACCGACCATCCTCTCATCCGCCACGCGCGGCTGGTGGGGACCTGCTTTGGGGACGAGTGTTAGCAGCCCAGGGGCGCATGGCAATGCGCCCGAACGCACAGGGAGGCGCTTACAATGCGCGACTGCAAGCTGTTCATCAATGGTGAATACTGTGAGGCGGCCAGCGGCAAGACCTATCAAAGCATCCACACCGGCACGGGGGAGGTCGTGGCCAACGTCGCGCAAGGCGGGGCGGAGGACGTGCGTCGGGCGTGTGAGGCCGCCCAGGCGGCCTACGAGGGGGAGTGGGGACGGATGGACGCGCCCAGCCGCGGCGCTATCATCCGCAAGGCCGCCGACCTCATCATGGAGCGTCTGCCTGAGCTCGCGGAGATGGAAACCCTCGATGTCGGCAAGCCGATCACCGAGTCCAGCAACATTGACATTCCCGTCTCGGCCTCGTACCTGAAGTGGTATGGCGAAGTCTGCCTGGACAACCTGGGTGAGACCATTCCCGTGCCCACGGACAGCCAGGTGGACTTCAGCTTGCGCCAGCCGTACGGGGTGGTGGCGGGTATCGCGCCGTGGAATTTCCCCCTTTTCCTGGGCATCCTGAAGATTGGCCCGGCGCTGGCCATGGGGAACACGGTCGTCATCAAGCCAGCCAGCATCACCCCGATGACGACCCTGGCCATGGGTGGCATCTTCGCGGAGGCAGGCTTGCCGCCAGGCGCCCTGAACGTGGTCGCCGGGCCGGGCGCCGAGGTCGGCGAGGCCCTGTGCCTGGACAAGCGCGTGCAGAAGGTCTTCTTCACCGGTTCCACCGAGGTGGGCCGCCGGGTGATCCACCTCTGCGCCGAGAACATTACGGACATGTCCATGGAACTCGGCGGCAAGAGCCCCAACCTGATTTTCGCGGATGCCGACTGGGAGCAGGCCGTCGCCGGCGCCGTCTTTGGCATCCTGCTCAACAACGGCCAGAACTGCATCGCGGGCAGTCGCCTCCTGGTCGAGGAGAGCATCTACGACGACTTTGTGACCTGCGTCGCCGACAAGTTCGAGAGCCTGCGCGTCGGCCTGCCGATGGAGGCTGATACGCAGCTTGGCTCCATCGTCTCGCAGCAGCAGTTCGATACGGTCATGGGTTACATCGAGGCTGGAGTTGCGGAGGGCGCACGCGTCGTGGCTGGTGGCGCGAGCCCCGACCCTCTGCCCCATCCCAACGGGCTTTACATTCGCCCGACACTCCTGGCTGATGTGGACAACAAGATGCGCGTGGCTCAGGAGGAGATCTTCGGCCCGGTGCTGGTGGCCATCCCCTTCAAGGACGAGGACGACGCCATCCGTATCGCCAACGACACGCCCTACGGCCTGGGGTCCGGGGTCTTCACTCGCAACGGCGCCCGCGCCCAGCGCGTCTTGCGGGCGTTGCAGTCGGGTACGGTGTATGTGAACTGCTACAATGCGGTCTACCCCACCTCGCCCTTCCCGGCCTGGAAGCAAAGCGGTATCGGTGTGGAGCGCGGGCTGCACGGCCTGCTGGAGAACTGCCGCTACAAGAATGTCATCATGGACATCTCCGAACAGCCCATCGGCTGGTTCGGAGGGTAGTCTGCGCGGAGGTGTCATTGTGGGGAGTTCCACCGGCGACAGGGCCTGGGCGCCCTGCTGTGCCGTAACGCTGCTAGCCCTTGTGCTGGCCCCTACCACCGTCGCCCAGGGAGCCGACATGAGATCAGAACTCGACCCCGTCACGCGCCAGTTTCGCGTCAGCTACACGGTTCCGGCCGGAGCGCCGGAGGCCGTGACTATCCGCTGTTCCTGGTCGCCCGCCGGGCAGGGGCAGTGGCGTCCCGCCAAGGTCATCCCCTTCATGTCAGACACCGCCCTGCGCCTGCTGCCTGAGGAGCCTGAGGGCTTCTGGCGGCAGTGGGTCACTGAGGGGAAGCTGACCGAACTGCGGGCGGCGGGCCTGGAGCGCTCGGTCGTCTTCAACCCTTACCCTGAGGCACAGCCCGACGGAAGGGTGGACTGCGACTTCCGCGTCCAGATCGAAACGCCGGCCGGAGAGGTGCTGGCGACCCACGAGACCCGACTGCAGGCCGACAACACGGACGTGGTGTACCTGGAGGACTGGTCGCGCGTGCTGCAACCCCAGTCGCTGGCCGAGAAACCCGCCCGTGAGGACCGCAAGTGGGAGTACCGCACGGGTCTTCCGGAAGGCGAGTTGTTGAGCCTGGGCAGCGAACTGTACGGCCTCTCACCCAGCGATCTACCACTGCCAGGTCTGACCTACCCCCTAGACCTGCGGGGCCCCTATGCCATCTTCGTCTGCACCCGTGCCCGTCACGGCATTGGCCTGCGTCTGACCGGTGACGAGCGCACCGACGGTCTCGGCTCGCGTCATCCCACGCAGGAGATGCTCTGGCGGTGGTGCCGCATGGACCGCCAGCATCTGGTCATTGAGAATCTGCAGAGCTATGCCGGCTATTCCAACGGACAGCTTGACTATGTGAAGCTGGTCCCGCTCAGCGACGAGACGCTGCAGGCCCTGGAGGGCCAGTTCGCCGGGCCTCGCGACAAGCTGGTGGCAGGCTACTTCGAGCCCTACTCCTGGGCCTTCAGCGAGCGTGTGACCGAGACTCTGCAGCACCGCGAACCCCTCGTCGCCTTTGCCGAGGCGGGGGTGCAGATCCTGGACGCTCAGATGGGGCGGTTCGGTGCGAGAGTCAACTACGAGAGCCGGATCGCGGACCAGCTTTGGGGCACGACCTTCGGCGACCCTATCGGCCATGTCGAGCGCCCCACCACTGACAACGTGGGGATGATGCAGCAGTTCACCAACACCTGTGACGCCGAGCTGCGCTATGCCCGCGAACTGGGCATGATGCCGCATGCCAACTTTGGCGCGACCAACTGCTACCCCAACAGTCCCCTGGAGGGGCGCATTTCCCGCGAGCATCCCGAGTGGCGGCGGGGGTCCACGCTGCGCTACGAGGTGCCAGAGGTGCGGGCCTACATCCTGAGCCTCTACCGCGAGGTGCTGGAAATCGGCGCGCCCGGGATCTCCATTGACTTCTGCCGCTACCCGGAGGGCGTGGACCAGGCCGAGACACTCAACGGCTTCCTGCGCGAGCTCCGTCAACTGGCCGACGAGGTTGGTCGTAACCGCGGCCAGAAGGTGCCGATCCTCATTCGTTTCCCCGCCAAGGGCGTGCGCCTGTGGGAGCGCTTTGACTATGCCACCTGGGTGCGCGAGGGCCTGGCGGACTACCTGTGCCCGAGTAACATCCAGGGCCGCCACCACCACTTCGACATCGCGCCATATGTTGAGGCAGTGCGGGGCTCCCAGTGCAAGCTGCTGCCGGTGGTGGATGGCCTGCACTGGGGCCCGGAGATGCCAGGGCCATTCCTGTGGCGTGTGCAGCAGCTCTACAAGGCCGGGGTGGACGGTATCTACGTCTACCAGGCCGACGCTCGCATCCTGGGGCGCATGGAGGACCGGCGTGTCATGCGCCTGCTGGGTAGCAGCAGCGCCGTGGCCCGATGGTGGGAGCGAGAGGACGCGCTTCGTCCGCAGTACTCCAAGGGCATCTACATCACACCCTACGGCGAGGAGCCGGGCTACCACGGCTGGCAGCGCCTGCGGGTCTGGACCGATGGCATCGAGATGGGCCCCATGGAGTTCTACCTGGATGACAAGCTGGTGCACCGCTGCGAGGGCCCACCGTATCTGCTGGGCACCGAGGAGTACGAGTCTGACAGTATCATCCCCACCGGCCCGCACACGCTGCGCATTCGCGCGCAGGACGGCGATGGCTGGCTGGAGCAGACCTTCCAGATCAACGGGGCGTGACGCGAGAGGAGTACCGCATGGTTCGCTATACGGCCCTGCTGGCTGTGGCCTGCATCATCCTGGGGGCGGTCGGGGCGGCTGCCGCCGAGGGAGGCAGACGCGTGCGCCTATCGTCGCCGGTGACCCACTCCGACTGGATGCTGGCCGAGAACCCGCCCCCTGCCTGGGGGCCGGAGGGCGTCCGGCAGATCCTGGATCGGGCCAAGGAGTGCGGCTGGAGTCGCGTCTACTGGCGGTGCTTTGACTCCGGTAAGTCCATGTACCACAGCCAGCTCCTGGAGCCTTTCGACCAGGGGGAGCAGCCCAACTACTGGTCTGACCACGGCTACACGCAGGTCATCGAGCGCATGGCCAAGCTCGACTACAGCGAGTTTGACACCTTCAAGGAGGCTGTGGAGTACGGCCGCCAGATCGGGCTGGAAGTCCACGCGTGGCTGACCATTAACGAGGATGACCACGGCTATGGCTGGCGCAGCCGCTTTGCGCGCGAACACCCGGAGTTCCGATGGGTGCGACGCGACGGCCGACCGTACAACTCTCAGCTCAGCTTCGCCTTCCCGCAAGTGCGTGCCTACAAGCTGACGCTGCTGCGCGAGATTCTGGCCTACCGACCCGACGGCATCTTCTTTGACTGGATCCGCACCGGCGATGTCCGCGATAACCCCCAGACGGACAGCGACGGTGTTGCCAACTATGGCTACGAGACGCCCAATCTGGAGCGCTTCCGGGCGCGGTACGGCGTGGATGCCCGCGAGGTGCCCAACGCTGACGAGCGCTGGGTGGACGTCCGCGCTTGGCCGCAGACCCAGTTCATGCGCGAGGCCCGGGCCATCATCCGCCAGAGCAACCCCGCGATCCCCGTGTCAGTGATGGTCCATCACCCGTGGGCCTACCGGGGCGCGCCCGACGACACCCCCTATGCCGACAGCCGCCGCGGACTGCTGTGTGATGTGAAGGCCTGGGCTCGCGAGGGGCTCATTGACGCAGCGATGGTGGCCGGGTACTACCGGGGCGACGGGACGCCGCAGAAGGGCTTTGAGTGGCTGAAGGCGGAGACGGAAGGCCGTGTGGAGCTCTGGCTCATGGGCTGGCTAACCACCCCCGAGCAGTTCGCCGCCGAGAGCAAGCTGGCCGAGGAGCTAGGCGCGGCGGAGTTGCTGCTGTGGGAGTCCAACTACGTGGGCCTGCCCCCTGCCAAGGCCGACACGGTCAAGGCCATGAGCGACTACGCGACGGGGCGATAAAGGAGACCTGATGGCTGAGACCTGCCTCCTGGCGGACCAGGGCCAAGCGAAGCTGCGCCTTGCCGTCGCGCCAGATCAGCGCGACGCGCTGCTCTTCGCTGTTGACGAGTTGGCGCGCTATCTCGCCATCATCACCGGAGCGTGGTTCGAGAATGGCGATGGCGCCGGGCCAAGCCTGCGCCTGACCATCGAGCCAGCGGAACGTGAGCAGCACGGCTGGCGCATCTCCGACGGCGGCGTCGTCCTGCATGGCAGTGACGCCCTGAGCGTCCTGCATGCCGTCTACGCCTTCCTGGAGGCCCACGGCGGCTGCCAGTGGCTCAGCGAGTTCGAGGGCGGCGAGGTGATCCCGCGCCGCGAACGCCTCGAGGTGCCCGCCGAGACGCAGACGTTCACCCCGGCCATGACCCACCGGGCCTTCACGAACTTCCCTGACATTGACCGCCGCACGGCCTTCATGGTGGACTGGATGGCCAAGCGGCGCTTCAACCGCTTCATGATCTTCGCCAACATGGGCGACAGCTTCGTCCGTTACGAGCAGGTGTTGCAGCGCGAGTTGGCCGGACGCCACATGCAGGTCGAACTCGGGCACCACAGCTTCAAGTTCTTCCTGCCACCCGATGAGTTCTTCGCCACGCACCACGAGTACTATGCCGAGGTGGGCGGGCAGCGGGTCACCGACGGGCAGGTCTGCACCAGCCATCCAGCGGTAGCGGAGATCATGGCCGAGCGAGTGTGCGGACTCTTCGCGGCCCATCCCGAGATCGGCACCGTCGGCCTCTGGCCCAATGATGGCTACGGCTGGTGCGAGTGCGCCCGCTGCCAGGCGCAGGAACCCCAGGAGCCTGCGTGGCCGTATGAGCATGTGGCCCGACGGACCGACACCTACCTGCAGTTTGTGAACCGGGTTGCCGAGCTGGTGGCGCCGGCGCACCCCGACCGGGACCTCTCGGCGCTGGCCTATGTGAACTACGTCCAGCCACCACGATTCACTACGCTCGCTCCCAACGTGCGCCTGTGCTTTGCACCCTTCCAGCGCTGCTTCAAGCACCCGCTGGCCGCCCCGCCCGAGTGCAAGCGGCGCAACGCGGCCTACATGGACATGCTGCAGCAGTGGCGGGCCATGGTTCCCGGCACGCTCTATCTGTTTGAGTACCTGATGCTCATTGACATGTGTTCGATCCCGTACCCTATCACCGGACTGCTGCCGAAGGACTTCCGCGACTACGCGAGCCTGGGCGTGGATGGCTATGTGTTGGAGTTCAAGCCCGAAGAGTGGGGCTTGTTCGGGATGAATGCCAATCTTATCGGGCAACTGTCGTGGAACTCGGGGACCGACAGCGAGGGCTTCCTGGCCGAGCACTACAGCGCTCTCTACGGCCCTGCGGCGGAGGAGATGGCCGGCTACTTCGCCCAGATGCAGCACTTGCTGGCCGATCTGGGTCCATGTGTGGGGCATTACGACCTCGACTACACTCTCCGCGCTACCGACCAGCTCCTGCGCCCGGCGGCGGAGCACCTGGGGCGGGCCATTGCCATCTCCGCCGGTGCCCACAGCCGCTATCGCGAGGCCGTTCGCGCCGCACAGGTGGGCTTTCATGTCCTGCGCAAGATCCACGCCTGGCGGCAGCTCATCGTGAGGTTGCGAGAAGCCAGACCGGAGAAGCGGAAGGCCCGTCTCGAGGACGTCCTGCGAGCGGGCGACGAGCTGGTGGCCTGGACCGGGGGCAAGGCCCGCAAGGACCTCCTGGACCGCGACCGCATCGCCCTGGTGGTCCGTACCGAGCACGAAGCGCTGCAGCGCCAGTACGGATAGCCCTGTTGGCGGACCCTACAGTCCCGGCAGGCGGATCTGCCCGGGGCCGTCGCGCAGTGCTCGACCGTACTTCCCCCCGCCCCCCGGCTCGAGCGGCAGCGTGCCCTCGCGGGCCTGAATGATGAGGCCTGCGACTTTCGCCCCGACGGTCTCCCCCAGCTCCTGGTGCGTGGCCTGATGCAGGACAGCCATCTCGCTGCCGAAGCGGTTCAGCAGACGGGCCATGACCACTGCCCCCACGCCCGGCACGAACTGTAGCGGCACCTGGTACTGGTAGGGTGCGCGGTGCGCCGGCGGCTGCGGTCCGTCGTGGTCAGCAATCTGCACGATACGGTCCAGCACGCCCCGTGTGACGTTGGTGCTGCCGCACTGCTCGCACTGTAGCACCGGCGGCTCGCCGCGAGCGATCCACCGGCAGACCTCGCAGCATGTGCGGTGGTACTTCCCCAGGCGCGGATCCAGCCCGAAGTTGGCGGCCACCCTCCGCCCGTCCTGACGCCACAGCGCCTGCTGCAGCTCCGCGAAGTCAGGCGACCCTAACTCCAGCACGTTGTACTCGCGGGCGATGCGGGGCAAGCTGTGGGCGTCGGAGTTCGCGACAAAAGTCTTGTCGGCCAGCTCGTCCAGCCGGTCCGCCAGGTCGGCGTCCGCAGAGAGACCCAGTTCGATGGCCGGGATGGATGCCCAGTACTCCCCCAACAGGTCGGCCGCGCGCTCGGCGCAGGCGCCGTACACGCTCTTGTGCGGCGTGAAGCAGTGGGCGGGGATGAACAGGGCCTCATGCTGCAGGGCGATGTCGCAGAGCTCGCGGGCGCTGAGGCCGCAGGCCTGCGAGGACAGGTTGGGGTTGGTGATGTGGCGCTCCATCTCGGCCGAAAAGGCTTTGAGACGGCCCAGGGTCGGGAAATAGCTCACGTGGTGTGAAATGCCGCCGCCAGGCTCGCGGGTCTCGATCTCCGACCCCAGGATAACCGTCACCTGGTCGCGATAGCGCAGGCCGCCGCCCGTAAGCTGGACCATCTCGCCGGCGTCCAGCAGCCGCTCGATGTCGCGGATGACGGCCGGGCTGCCGCAGTCCACGATGCCCACCAGGTCCACGCCCTTGCGCTCGACGCATTCGGCCGCGATGTGTGCGAAGGTCAGGTCGCGCGAAGCCGTGACCTTCACGGGCTTGCCGTTCCCGGCCGCGCCGATGTGCACGTGCAGGTCGCAGACATACAGCCCCAGGCTATGACTCATTCTGCGACGTCCTCCTGCCAGCAGAGCGCCCAGTCGTGGTCGGTTGTGCCCAGGTCGAGCTCTGCCTGGCCAGAGACGGTCAGCACCCTTGTCTCGCCGGTATCCAGGTCGGTCGCCCTGACACTGACCTGGTCCAGCGGCAGCGCCAGGCGCAGCCGCAGCGGCGCCGGAGCCCGCTCCCGCAGGAACATGTTGGCCCGGCCGGGCTCCTCCCAGTGACGAATGCCAGCGAAGTTCCGGACGTAGGCCAGTCCGGCCGTGCCGCCGCGCTGCACGTTCGCCCGCACCTGCCAGCCGTCGCTGGGCCTGAGGCGACTGCGGCCCGGCGGGGGGTTGAACTCCTGCAGGCGGGCCGGCTGTGGGTGGCTGCCCGCGTCCATGGTCATGTCGAAATCTACGCCCTCGCTCAGGTAGTGCTGGACATAGCGCCCCATCATGGCGTAATCGGCCTGACCCTGGGGCGTGCGGTAGTACTTGTCATCATCCAGGGGGTGAGTGACCACCAGGCCGACTTCTGCCTTCTCCCGCTCCCACTGGCTCCAGTCCAGACCGTCGGTGATCCGCCGCGCCAGGCGGAACTGCTCCACCTCGGCGCCGCGGGCATTCCAGAAGAAGCAGCCCGGGTTGCCGTTCACCAGCGAGAACCAGACAATGTCGCGCATGAGGTAGCGGCGGTCGGCATCGCGGTCAGGCGGGTAGTAGGAGAACTCGTCACCGGCTGACTCCCCGAGCATGCACACCCCCGCCATGCGCCCGTAGCAGGCCAGCAGGTCCACGGCGGCTCCATAGTCGAGCTCTGGTGAGGTGGAGGTCGTGTGGGCATAGAGGTGGTACGTGTAGAAGTCCACCTTCGTCTGCTGGGTCCACCAGAGCGGGTCGGCGGTGTGAACTCCGCCACCACCGTGACTCACGCAGACCGGTGTCACCGGATCAACCTCCCGGATCACCTCGACCATGCGGTTGGCCCAGCTCGCCGGGCAGTCCACCATCTCGTTTTCGAGTTCCCAGGCAAAGAGCTGCGGGTTGTCCTTCAGCAGACCCACCAGCTCCCGCGTATACTGCTCCTGACAGGCAATGACGTCGGGGTCGGTGTACTTCTCGCCGATGTCGCCGATGAGGTCCCGGTCGCGCAGGAATCGTCGCTGGTGTGGCGGCAGCCGATCGAGGTCTTCACCCTCGTAATGGGGGAGGCAGAACGTCTCGAGAGCATGTCGGTCATAGTAAGCGGGCTTGGTATAGTCCTCGTGGATGACCAAGAGAAAACGGATCCCATGCCGGCGGGCCAGGTCCATGTAGCGCAGGACCTTGGCCAGCAGCGGCCGGTTGACGCGACCGATGATGTCCATGGGCTCCATGCCCTGGGGCCTGTGGGCCCGGAGCATGAAACGCATGGCGGTGACGCCCTGAGAGGCCAGGAAATCCAGCCAGTGGACGATCTGCTCCTCACTGGCGTCTACGAACGAGATGAGGCGCCGTCCCTCCTCGCCCCCTTCGGGCAGTCCCACCCAGTTGGCATAGAACCCCCCCAGCGGCAGCCACCCCGGTCCCGTCTCGCCCTGGCGGAAGTAACCGTTGCGGCCGAGCACGATCGGGTCGGGACGGGCCCCGCCGGGCAGGAGGCAGAGCGGCGCCGACTCCCCGCGGAGGCCCTGAGTGTCCTCCACGCGCACCGTGTAGACCCAGCGTTGGTTTCCGTCCCCCCGCCAGGTGGCCTGGCTCCGACCTTCGGCGTCAGTCCGCACCCCGGCCTCCAGCAACTCGGCGGCGGCGTCCGTCTCCCACCGGACGTTCCGCTCGCCCGGCACAGGGTTGTCGTGCTCATCCACCAACTGCGCCGTGACCTGCAAGGGGAGGTCGCGAGGCCGCAGCATGGCCACCGAGGTCGGCTCAACGCGATAGTGATGCGGGGGTCCCGGGTGGGTGCTGACGGACGTCCTGGCTGGAGACAGTGGTGTGAACTCGGCTACCGCCACCAGCGTGTCGGCGTTCGCCCGTGCAGACCGGCTCGCAATGTAGCGCACGACGACCTGGCCGTCACGGCTGGTCAGACCGCGCCGGGCCTGAGGGGTCAGCTCCAGCGAGGGCTGCCCCGGAGCCACGGCCAGCCTGCCACCAGAGCCGGCCGCCAGACTGATAAGAACAGGTTGCCCGCCAACCGGTCGGCTGTCAGCATCGGTGATCGAGACTGTCACGTCCTGTTCGCTGCCGGCGGTGACCGTGGTCTCCGCCACTTGCAGGGTCAGCTTCGCCGCTTCTCCAGTGGGCGCTCCCAGCGTCTCGAGCGGCCCATGAGCCACCGGTGTGACGGCCAGCAGCCGTACCCAGTCTACTTCCACATGGGCCTCGACGTCCTGGGTCGGGTCAACGCGGAAGGCGCTGAGCACGCCGCCCCAACGGGCCTGTTGTCGCAGGTCAATCCGCACGCGCTGCCAGCCGGTACCGTACACCGGGAACTCGTACTGCAGCAGATTCGTGCTGGCTCCCGGGCGGCCGTAGAGCTGCCATGTCGCTTGCGGCACGCTCTGGCGCACCTTCATCTCCAGGACCGGGAAGCGTTCGATATCGATGGCGATGCGCTGGTTCGTGGTGTCCACCTGGCCCCACATATCGCCCCAGATGAACCATGGGTCGGTCGCCACGTCCATGCTCAGAACCCCGTCCACGACCTGCCGGTTGCGTATGAACTCGGGCTTGTTGCCCCACTGGTCAATGCCTGAGAAGGTGCCGTCGTCGAAGTCCCAGCCCCTCCCGAAGGTCTGCGTGGCGTAGTCCGGCAGGGGCGGGGGAGGCGGCGGCGCCGGGACCGGTGTGCCCGCCAGTTGCGCCACCAGGGGTTGAGGGTAGGAATAGCGCAGAGTCTGGAAGTACAGCTCGAACTGCCGCCGCGCTCCGGCGGGCGTATCGCCTGGTGCCTGCCATTCCACCACACCATCCTCCACCCGCGAAGGCAAAGGAGCATAGGTGGGGCTGTCACGGTCAGCAGCCGGTATCACTTCAACGACTCGCACCGAGGCCTCGTCCAAAGCGCCGGGCTGCCCCAGGGCCGCAAGGTCCGGGCCAGCCCGCAGGACACACTGCAGGGCGGCGTCAGACCGCGCCTCCTGCGCCTCCGGCAAAGCCACCTCAACCCGATAGGGCAGGATTGCGTTCCACCAACCGGTGACTTCGCGCGCGGGCGGCAGGCTGACGGTAAGCTGGTAAGGCAAGTCTCGGGCCGCCGCCACGCCCGCGGCAATCTCGTCGGCCCCCAGGGCCCGGCCGTAGATGAACAGGTCATCGCAGTCAGCCTCGCCGTAGTCTGGCGAGCCGTCCTGGTCGCGCCCGACGGCCATGACGTCGGCGGTGGGCCCGACGGTGATCAGCTTGCCTGCGACGCTGGCGCTGAGCGTACCATCGAGGTAAAGGCGCAGTTCGGCGTTCGCCTCGCCCGAGTTCACACCAGACCAGGTCACCGCGACATGGTGCCATTCATCGGCCCGCCAGCCGGTGATGTCGGCGGCGAGGGAGACCGTCTCGCCCTCCGTCGAGGTGAAGATGCTGAACAGGCACCGGCCGCCGCCAAAGCTGACAGTCCAGCGGTTGACGGCCCAGGGCCGAGGTAAGTCATCCCGGCCGTACAGGCAGAGGAGATAGCGCGGGCCGGGGTCGCTCCCCTGCCAGTGCGGCCGAATCCACGCCGCTACCGTGCCCGTGTCGGGGCGGAAGTTGCCTGGCACCGGCAGCAGGCAGTCGGCGTTCAGCACCATGGCCTGTCCCCGCACGCCCGGCACGAAGGGCGCCAGACCGCCCTCGCCAGTCGCCGATCCGGTGGCGAAGGCCGCGTCCATCGTGCCGTCAAAGGGCGCATGCAACAGCAGGTCCTGGCCTCGGGCGGGCGCCAGGGCCACCACCGCAAGCACAAGAGTCAGCCAGCGCCTCATGGGACACCTCACCAGGAGCTGTATGGCTTCAGAACATGAGGTGACGCCGCGGTGGCGGCGGGGCGGCCGTCTGCGGCCAGCACTCCCGGGCCAGGTAGTCGCGGATATGCAGCAACTCCTGCCAACCGCCCGGCACCGTCGCCCAGTGAACTGCCAGGATAGCCTCATCCCACCAGCGCAGCCCCAGGTCCATCGGTACCGTCAGGCGTCGGTATAGCCACACGAACTGCCGGCCATAGGCCAGCAGGCGGTTGTCGGCGTGCTCGAAGCTGGTCTGGGGCTGCTCGTCATAGGTGAGGCGATAGACCGACCCGAAGACGGTTCCGGCCAGCAGCAGTTCCACGGTAGAGACAAACTGAATGCCCCAGCGCAGAACCTGCTGATCGGGCTGGGCACTTTCGGCGGTCCTGAGCGCTGAGACAAAGGCTTCGGCAGTGGCCCGCGTGTAAAGCTTGTAACCGCTCTGAAAGTCCGGCGGGCCGGGCAGCCGGCGGCAATAGCGCAGGTCGGGGCACTGCCCGCGCTGGGCCATGGCCCAGCCGACGGCGCGGAGAGTGATCTCGTTCAGGAGCGCCTCGTACTGCCCCCGGGCGAAACCCATAGGGCGATGCAGGTCACCCCGCTGTCCGAGGACGGCCACCCGGTCGTGCCCCTCGATCTCCTCCATCTGAACCAACAGCCGGAAGAGCTGTGGCAGGTCGTAGATGTCGTGATCGCCGTCGGCGTCGCGGGCGCATAGGTACCGGACACGGCTCTCCCGCAGCAGGTGCTCAAAGCCACGGCACACCGCGCCGCCTTGGCCCTCGTTTCCCGGCTGGACCACCACCAGCGGCTCCGATCCAGCCCTGGCTGCGAACTCGGCAGCCGCGTGGCGCGCTGGTGCCTCGGCCTGCGGGCACCCATCAACCACCAGGACGATGTGCTCGGGCCGCAGGAACAATTCGCAGTCGCCGAGTGTGTGGGTCAGCAACTCCCGCATGCGTTCGGCGGGCATGTCCGGCGCATACCACACCGGCACCACCATGCCCAGGCTGTCTCGCATCCGTTCCGCGAGGGTCATGGCTCAGTAGGGCCCTATCCCGGCCAGCGCTTCCTTCTGCAACCCCAGGAGCACCGCGATCCCCGACTTGCCCAGCGCCAGCAACTGGTCAAGCTGCTCCAGGGTGTAGGGCATGGCCTCGGCCGAGGCCTGCACCTCAATGGCACGACCGCCCGAGGTCATCACCAGGTTCATGTCTACGGCCGCCCGGCTGTCCTCCTCGTAGCACAGATCCAGCAGCATCTCTCCCGAAACAATCCCCAGGGAGACGGCAGCGACCTGCTCCCTGAGCGGCCACCGCTTCACCTTCTTGCTCTCCACCAGGGTATGAACCGCTTCCGCCAGGGCCACAAAGGCACCCGTGATGGCCGCGGTGCGGGTGCCGCCATCGGCCTGCAGGACATCGCAGTCCAGGGTGATGGTACGCTGACCCAGCAGGTTGAGCTCTGTGGCAGCCCGCAGGCAGCGGCCGATGAGCCGCTGGATCTCGTGGGTGCGCCCGCCCACGCGGCCGGTTGCTGCCTCGCGCGAAGTCCGCTCCCTGGTGGACCGCGGCAGCATGCCATACTCCGCCGTAATCCAGCCCTGCCCGCTGTCCATCATCCACCGTGGCACCTGCTCATCCACCGTGGCGGTGCAGTGCACCTTGGTCTGGCCCAGGGCAATCAGGCACGAGCCCTCGGCATAGCGGTTGATTCCCCGCTTGATGATACATTTTCGCAGATCGGCATTCTCTCGTCCGTCGCCACGAATCAAAGTGTAGTTCTCCGTTCCATGATAGAGTCTCTGTAACACCATCTATCCCTGCGGGGGAACCAGAACGGCCGGCGGCATCGAGCTGGTGCCCTCCAGATAGCGTCGCAGGCCCTCACAGACACCGGTGGCGGCTCGCTCGCGCACCTCGGGCTTCGCCAGGAGCTGTTCCTCGACCTTGTTGTCAATGAAGAGCAGCTCCACCAACACCGCAGGGATCTCGGTCTCGCGGATGACGCAGAACCGCGCCTGGTGCACGCCGCCGTCATTCACACCGAGCTGTGGCCACAACGCGTCATGCATCGCCACGGCCAGCGCTTTGCTCTGAGGGGTGCAGTAGTAGGTCTGGGTCCCGGACCCCACGTCCCGTCGGGTGAAGGCGTTGCAGTGGATGCTTACGAACAGGTCGGCCTTGAGGGCGTTGGTCATCCGCGGACGGTCGTACAGGTCCACAAAGACGTCGCTATCACGGGTCAACGTGGGCCGGGCCCCCATGAGCGCCAGGCGCGTGACCGTTCGCCGGGCCACATCGAGGTTGACGTCCTTCTCCAGCAGCGTGCGGCCGCGCGCACCGGGGTCTTTGCCCCCGTGTCCGGGGTCAACCACGATACTCTTGCCGGCGATCTGGTCGCGCCGGAAAGTGACGACCAACCGGTCAGGGCCGCTGAGCGTTTGCACGGTGAAGGGGACCAGGTCCTTCATATAAAGCACGAGCCGGCCCTCATCGAGGAGGCGGATGTCCCCCACGAAGGGCACGGCAGGAGTGAAGCTGGTCGTACCAGTGGCTACTTCGGCTCCGGAGAGGTCCACCAGCACGCGGTAAGGCTGGCGCAAGACGTCATAGACAGGGGCGACGGGGTCGCTCATAGTCGCCGTGACTGTCGTCGTTTCAGGCCTCGGCGAGGACACCTGGACCCTGAGCAGCTTCGGCCGCGTGCGCTGCACCAGCGGTTCGTCGCCCTGCACCCGCCCGAAGACCAGTTTGCCCCCCAGTTTCCCGGCTGCGGCCCTCCATTCGCCCCGGGGGCCGTTGCCGGACAGGTCGGCCACGAGACGTGTGACCGGCGGGGTCTTCGTGTACTGCGCCGCCCGCAGGCGCAGCACACCGGCGAGGTTGAGGTAGTGGGTGGGGGGCAGTTCTCCCAGGAACACGCCAGGCAGGTCCACGACAGTGCGGATGGGGTCTATGAGCTGAGTGACCGCGGCATTGGTTGGCAATGAGGTAGCCACGGTGATGAGAACACCGTCGCTGTCACCGCGGACGGACAGCCCGCTGACCTTGCCCCATATGCCTGCGGTACGGGTCTCGGCGTCCCAGGTCAGTCCCCAGTCCAGCGCCTCACAGAGGGGCTTGAGCGGCGCCACGAGGTCCTGACCGGAGACCTGCGGCACCGGGAGCAGGGCCTGGGTGGTCTGGCCGGCGGTTCGCAGGCCACCAGGCGTCAGAGTGATTGCCGTGCCGCGCGCCGACACGATGTGCACCGATTGCTGGGTGCCGTCCCAGGTTGCCGCAAGGCCCGCCGCGCGCGCCAAGGCTGCCCACGGCACGACGAGCACCCCCTCGCGGACCTGCGGCGCGGGGTCAAGCGTGACGCTCTTGCCGCTGAGGCGAACCGCGGCAGCGGTCTGGGCCCGCCCCTGGCTCCCACACCAGACGCAGAGGACGACTGCGATGATGACTGCATGTCTTGCCATGGCTTCTGCCCCGTTGCGTGCTTCGGTGCCCACATTATAGGTTAGACCGGGTACCGGGCACAAGTTGCGCCGGACCGGGCCGGGACGCGCCGAGGGCCCGCCGGTGGCGGGCCCTCGAGAAGCGGCGGGAGCCTGAGGGGTCGCTCAGACGGGCAGCCCCATGGCGACCATGTTCCGGAAGCTGTTGGCCACTGCCTCCAGGGAGTCACGTTGGCATATGTCCTGCTCAACGATGGCGTACTTGGCGCCACTGGCCTCGGCTGCGGCCAGGATGCCAGGCCAGTCCAGATTGCCTTCCCCCACCTCGGCAAAGTACTGCTGCATGTCGGAGGTGATGCCCATGTCCTTGAAATGCAGGACGGGGGCGCGGCTGCCCAGCTTGTTGATCCAGGCCACGGGGCTGCCTCCGCCGTGCTGCACCCAGTAGAGGTCCAGCTCGAAGCCCACAGACTTGTCGGCATTCTCGACCAGGATGTCCAGGCCGGTCTTGTCGCCAAAGCGCACGAGTTCGAAGCTGTGGTTGTGGTAGATGAACGTCATGCCGGCCTCGGCGAGCTTCGCGCCAACCTCGCTGGCCATAGCGGCGAACTTCGCGAAGCCCTCAGCGGAGCTCCGATACTCACCCGGCATGCCCCCGATGCCGGGCATGGTGCAGCCCATGATCTGGTGGTCCTCGATGAGCTGCTTGATCTCGTCGTCGTTGGTCGGGAAGCCAGCATGGGTGGAGCAGATGCTCAGGCCGTTGGCGTCGCAGACCTCACGCGCCTTCTGGGCTCCCAGCAGGCCGTAACCCGCAAACTCGACGTTCTTGTAGCCGATCTCGGCGACTCTGCCGATGGTGGCAATCGCCTCTTCCGCTGTCTGCATCTTGTCGCGAACGGTGTACAACTGCAGCGCAATCCGTGGCGCCATGGAAGGCCTCCCTGCTCAGCGATATGGTTCGGTCGCGGTCGCTGGGCGCACGAACCCCGCCCGGGCCGCTCCTACCTTACGTACCAGGCATTGGTGGTCGCAAACTCCGGCCAAGGCCCGTAGGCCTCGGCGACGACCCAGTTCCCCTGTTTCACCGGGATGTTCACTGTCACCTGCGGCCCAGGGCCCGCGATGGACTGCGCGACCTGCCCGTTGACGAGGATGTCCAGTCGTTCCAGGGGGCGATTGGCGAACAACTCGGCCCGGAACACCAGCGCCTGCCGTTCGCCCAGTGTGACCTCTGCGCCCGGATCCGCACCGTCCAACGTAGCCAGCAGCAGCGGTCCGTTCGTGATGAAGCCACGCCCTGCCTTCACCGCCGCCATGACCGAATCCGCCGTCGGCGCTCCCCCGCCGAGTTTCAGGTAGGTCCGGTAGGTCCCATGGTGAAGACCCTTCCAGCCCCACGGCACCAGCACTGCCTCGATGTCCACCAGCTTCACCAGTGGCGCCAGGTCATTGTCGATCTCGGCGACGCGATCTGGCTCCCGCAGCAGACGCCGGGCCAGCCGGGCCAGACCATCGTGGTTGTCGGAATTGCCCACCACTGGCACCCGGTACCCCTGGCTGAGCGCGCTGTGCCAGGCCTTGCGCCCCTGCACGAAGTCGCAGATGCCGCCATAGGGCGGCACGCTGCCATTGAGTATCTCCAGGGCGTCATAATCGCGGATCTCCGGGCTGCGGTAGCCCATGCCCGGGACGTTAGGGTGCGCGACGATGGCCAGGCCGCCCTGGGCGTGGATTTCACGGAAGATGCGACTGATATCGGCCACACCGTGCGAGGTATCGTTTGAGACGGCCTCTGCGCAGCCTATGCTCAGGAAATGGCCCAGGGCCGTGGTGACCTCCTGACCGCGCAGCGGCAGGAAGTACGGGGTCTGCGTGGCCAGCCACTCAGGGTGCTGAGCCACGGTCTCGTGGTCGCTCAGGGCAGCGACATGGAGCCCTTCTGCCTGACACATCAGGGCCACTTCCGCCGGACTCTGCTGCCCGTCGCTATAGGTCGAGTGCATGTGCAGGTCGGCGCCGTAGTAGCCCCGGGCGGGCATATCCACGATGCGCTGCAGCATCAAGGACAGGGCGTCACCGGCCCGGGCCTGCACCTCGGCGATCGTCCATTCCGGCCCGTGAATGGCGCGGACGGTCAGTTGGCCATCGGGCACTTCGCAGACGAAGCGTCCATCCGCGTCCGTGTAGGCCACAGTGGAGTCGCGGGTTTCGGGGTTGAAGGCCAGAACGCGAGCACGCAGCCCCTTTCCGGCCAGGTCGGTCAAGGTCCCCTGCAGTTGCCCGGCCCAGGCGCCAGCGCCACCGGCAAGGACAACGGCGGCCACAGCCAGAGGCGCCAGGAGCTTCACTGATCGCCCACTCTGGCGAGCAAACACCATTTGCGGCGTGTCTCCCTTCGGCCTATAATGCGGTAGTGAGAGATGCCGGAGCGCCTCGCAGTGCGCTCCTGATCTGGCTGGTTGCCCGCAATGCCGCTCTTCCTTCGATTCCTGCGCTTCGCCAAGCCCTACCGGGCCCAGCTCGGCCTCGCTCTGGTGCTTGTCTTCGTCAGCACCGCGCTTACCTTGCCCATGCCTGCCCTGACCGGCCAACTGGTGGACCAGGTTGGCACCTTCGAGGGCATGCGCAAGATGGCCAGTATCGAGCAGTTGCTCACGCAGCGCGCCGAGGCCATGCGGTTTGTCATCTACATCTGTCTGGTGATGATGGCGCTGTCAGTCATCGGCGCGGTGATCGGCTACACCCGCCAGATGCTGCTGATGTTCGTCGGCAACCGCGTGGTCTATGACGTTCGTCGCCAGGTCTTCCGCCACCTGCAGCGGCTGAGCCTGCGGTACTTTGAGTCCCATTCTCACGGTCGTATCATGGCCCGCGTGCTGTACGATGTGGATGCCATCCAGCATGTGCTGTCGGGCGGCATCGTGGACATCGTCAGCAATGTCATCACGGTCATCGTCATCATCATTGTGCTCTTCGTGATGAACTGGAAGCTCGCGCTCTTCGCGGTCGCCGTGTTGCCCCTGTATGTCCTCAACTTCATGGTCTTTCGGGCTCGCATTCGCCAGGCGGCCTCCGAGAGCCGCGAGCAATACCACGAGGTCTATTCCACTCTCAGCGAGTCGGTTTCGGGCATCAAGGTCGTTATGTCCTTCACGCGCGAGAGCGCCGAGGCCCGCCGGTTCGTTTCTGAATGTCGCCAAAGCATCCACCTGAACATGAACACGGGGCGCTGGCAGGCCATCCTGGGCATCGGCGCCAACCTGCTGACCAGCCTGGCTAACGTGGCTGTCCTTTTCATCGGTGGCCGCGAGGTGCTGATCACGGGCCGCATGACGATCGGCGAACTGATGGCCTTCCGGGTCTACCTGATGCAGCTCTACCAGCCGATCATCGCCCTCGTTACCATCAATGACACCATCAACTGGGTCATGACGGCCGTGGAGCGCATCTTCGAGACCCTCGATACGGTCCCCGACGTGGAACAGCGGCGTGATGCCATCCGCCTGGGCCGGGTCGAGGGCCGCGTGGAGTTTGACAACGTGTCCTTTGCTTACGAGGCCGGAGAGCCGGTGCTGGAGGACATCAGCTTCGTGGCTGAGCCGGGCACCTCGACGGCGCTGGTGGGGCCCAGTGGTAGCGGTAAGACCACGCTGGTGCACCTCATCCCGCGCTTCTACGACCCCACCGGCGGCCGCATCCTGGTGGATGGCATTGATCTGCGGGACGTCACGATTGGCAGCCTGCGCGCCAACATCGGCATGGTCATGCAGGAGAGCTTCCTCTTCAGCGGCACCCTGCGCGAGAACATCAAGTACGGGCAACCTGACGCCACGGATGATGAGGTTGTCCAGGCCGCCATGGCCGCCAACTGCCATGATTTCATCATGGAGTTCCCCGACGGCTACGAGACCCTCGTTGGCGAGCGCGGCACGCGGCTGTCGGGGGGCCAGCGCCAGCGCATCTCCATCGCGCGCGCCCTCCTGCGCAACCCGCGCATCCTGATCCTGGACGAGGCCACCAGCGCGCTGGACTCCGAGTCTGAGGCGCTGATTCAGGAGGCCCTCGACAACCTGATGAAGGGCCGCACCACCTTCACCATCGCTCACCGCCTGTCCACCGTCATGAACGCGGACACCATTCTGGTGCTGGACCAGGGCAAGATCGTGGAGCGCGGCACCCACGCCGAGCTGGCCACCGCCGGCGGTCTGTACGCCCGGTTGTGCGAGGTCCAGTTCAACAAGGCAGCGGAGAAGGTGGCCGAGCACCTGGCCAAGCAGGCGGGGGGATAGACATCGTGATCGGAGTGGCCGCCCGGGGCAGGGGCCGACAACCAGACCCGGGGCCCCATGGGGCCACCAACTCGTCGACTCTCAGTGCCGGGCCGAATGGGGCCCCTACCCCATGCGGCCCCTCCAGGAGGGACCACCTTGTCAACCATTCGGCTCGGCGTCATCGGCTGCGGGGGCATCACCCGCGCCCACCTGCCCTCGCTGCGCGGGAGTTCAGACCTCATCAGCCCGGAGCTTCGTGTCTTCGCCGAACAGACCGAACTCCGCGCCGCGTGCGACGTGGATGAGGGGCGCGCCGAGAGCGTGCGCGCCGAGTACGGCGGCGCCTATGCGACCTCAGACCCGGAGCGCGTGTTCAGCGACCCGGACGTGGATGCGGTGCTCATCACCACCTGGCACGACACCCATGCCCCCTTCTCGCTGCGGGCGATGGAGTGCGGCAAGCATGTCCTCATCGAGAAGCCGATGGCGATGACACTGCAGGAGTGCGACGACATCCTGGCGGCCGAGGCGCGCAGCGGCGTGAAATACATGGTCGCCTTCCGTTGCCGGTTCGCCCGGGGCGCCAACGACGTGCACCGCGAGATCCCGAACCCCGACAACACCGTGGCCTTCGCGCGGGTCAACTGCGTCTGGCCCGAGGGCATCTGGGCCCAGGACCCGGTGAAGGGCGGCGGCCAGATCCTGTCGCAGGGCTGTCATGTGGTGGACATGATGTTCTACCTGGCGGGGTCCGAGCCGGAAGCGCTGTGGGCTACGGGCGGTGTCTTCCACCACGACCGCAAGCCGGAGCCCATTGACACTCTCAATGTTGCCATCCGCTACCGCAACGGCAGTGTGGGGGCCTTCATCGGCGGCGATGGCGGCCAGGCACGCCTGCTGCCGCCGGGAACCTACGCCGCCTGCCCCTTCTGGGTGCTGGTCACCGACAAGGGGCGCAGCGGCCTGGCCATTGACCACGGTCAGAACGCGCGCTTTGAGACCTGCGTGCCCCCGGGGAAATGGGTCCCGCCCTACGAGGAGCGCAATTACTCGGCCGAGATCGGGGACGGCAGGGCCAGTGGCATGGCAGACATCCTGCCGACCTTTGCCAGGTCCATCATCCGCGACGAGACACCACCGGCCACCGCCTACGACGGCGCCCGCACGACCCGCTTCCTGCTCCGCGCCTTCGAGTCCGCCCGGACCGGGAAGCTGATCACCTGGGACTACTGAGCGAACGCCAGCCGGACGGCCGGGGACGCTGAAGGGCTGGGCTCTTCGGCGTATCCCCACGCACGGTCGCTGCGGTCAGCGTGTCAGCTCCAGGAGCAGCTCGCGCCGGGTGTTCTCCAGTTCCTGCCAGGAGCGGGTGTAGTCCTCCACGCCGCGGACGGCCTGGCGTCCGATGGCCTCCATGCGCGCCTGCGCTGCCTCGCGGGTGGCGCCCCCAGCCATCAGCTTGTCCCGCACCATGAACAGCAGTTCGCAGTCCTCCAATCCCTCGCGCTCAGCCTCGTAGCGCAGCGAGCTATTGGCGATGAAGCGTTGGCTGGGCCAGCAGATGTACTGGTCGCCGGGCGACTGGAGGCTCATCAGCGAGATGGACCAGTGGTTCAGCGCCCAGTGCAGGTAGCCGTCGGTATCCTCCAGAGCGTTCAGCCAGTGCAGCACCCGGGGTTTGATGGCGGCACTGTCAATCATCCGGTTGGGATACTTGCCCTGCGGCACCCAGGCGATGTAGAACCACACCTCATTCCCAGCCTTCTGGGCCGCACGGAACTGGTCCTTCCACTGCTCGAAGTAGTTGAGCTGCGGCACCCACACTTCCAGCGAGCCCTGGAGGTCCGGCACGTGGATGGCGTCAATGCGCCGCAGCCTGGGCGCCGCCGCATGGACGCGCGCTGAGAGCTGCTTGTAGCTCTCCAGGTTCACCGGGATGGGCTCATCGGCGACATGTACCGTGAACCTGTCCAGCAGTCCCATCTCCTCGATATGCGCCTGTAGGGCGGGCAGCAGGTCCACGCTGTCCATCTGCGGCAGCGGCTCACCGGTCTCCAGGGAGCGCACCGGGTGGCCATGGGAGCCCATGGTCGGGCACTCCCACTCGCCGGTGGTGCGGGAGCCAAAGTGGCTGAGACAGAAGAGCTGGTCCACGCCCGCTGCCTGAAAGGTGGCGACAAAGCGGTCAAAGTCGCGGAAGTCATGGACCAGGTTGCCGGCGGCGTCCCGCCAGGTGCGGGTCAGGCTCCAGGGAACCACGACCACGCGCTGATGGTGGGCGCGCATCAACTCGCCGAGGCGGTAGAGCACGCGCCAGCCGTCGGCAGAGGTGGTGCTGACGCCGAACTCCTCGCAGGGTGCATCCCACGAGAACCAGTAGACGAAGGGCAGGCGCACGGGGTCGGGCAGGACCACCGGCTCCACGCGCAGAGTGAAGCGAAACTCCCGGCGACCCTCGTCGGACTCCACGAAGCCTCGGCCCTGATAGGCTCCGGGTCGGGTGCCAGGAGGCGCGGTGAAGCGCAGGTAGATGGGCTGGGTCTGGTTGGCAGCGAGGTCGCGGAGGGGCTCATCGCCCAACTCGTCCGGGTAATCCGCCGGCGCGGGCCAGACCAACTCCTCCGCCGGCGTCGCCCGCGAGTTTCTCTCGAGGTTGACGTACTCAACGAAGTGATACGCGAACCAGCGGGGCGCGATCTCTGCCGCACCGTCTTCGTGCCGCGCGGCCTCGAAGCTCACCCGCACCCGGTGGAGGTCCTGCTCCGGGCGCAACACGAGCTGACAGCCCTTGGCATGACCGGCCATCAGCCTTAGCTCCCAGCTCATCTCGGGCGCTGGTGGAGGAGTAGTACCGCGGGCGATGTTGGCCGTCGGCGGGGCCATCCACGTGGCGCAACTTTGCAGTTCATCTTCGGACCAAGCCATCTGCACATCCGTCCAGGCCACCTCACCCCGGTTGCCTGCTGCGTCCTCGCAGTAGACGCCGACGCGCGCGTCCTCGGTGCGCAGGGGCAGGTCGAGGCTCAGCCAGGGCGCGGTGCAGTAGAAGGGGCGAGGCTCGCGGTAGAGGGCGGCGGCGTCCACGGTGCGTAGTACGCGCCCGACCTGGTCCCCCTCGCCGGGCAGGCAGAAGCTGACCCGGGCCACGTCGGTGTCCAGCACGTGGGGCGACCACGACAGCCGTACCCCGTCGGCCACGCGCTCCGCAGCCAGCCATCCCGGTCGCGGGGCCTGCCGGTCGCGGACAGTGACGGTGGTCTCGGCGCTCAGCTCCGAGACCGCGCCGTCAGCGTTGACCAGGCGCGCCGCGACGTGGTAAGCGGTGCCCACGTCCAGGGACTCGATGCGCCCATCGCTGTCTGCCGCGTCCAGCACCGCGCGGGGTATCAGCGGCGTCACCTCGGCCAGCGGTTTCGTCTCGCAATAGACCAGGAGCTGCATGGCGCCCCGCGTCAGCCGCTGTGGGTCCCAGGCGACCTGCAGGCAGCCCTCCGCCCCAGCGGGCGTCTCGACGGTGATCTCCGGAGCCTCTGGCGCCGGCAGGTCCGAGGGCACGCGCACAAACTCCAGGTCATCGAACCACACGGTGCCATGGTTGGGGACAGTGGTGAGCAGGTCGAAATGGACGGAGCGAGCCTCATCGGGCGCGGTGACTACCGTCTCAAAGCGCTGCCAGTCCTGGGTGCCAGTGATCGTCGCGGCGCGGTCGCCACTGAGCCACTTGTCCTCCCGGCTCATCCACTCACACAGTATCCCGGCGTCCCCCGCGTCTAGGCCCTCGCACCTGATCCACCCCGTGACCCGGTACTTGCCAGAGCGGACCGGGTAGATCTGCATGGCCAGGCCGCGCTTGCCTTGCCCGGCAATCTTGAGGGCCTTGCTGCCGTCGCGTCCCTCGCCCTCAGCCACCGTGATCTGGCTGAGACCTCCGCCTGGCGGCTGAGCATACCAGTCGTGGCTGATGCTCCAGCCCTGCATCCCCTGCTCAAAGCCAGCGTTGGTCAACAGGTTGCCCGGAGCGCCCATGGTGAGGACCCCCAGTAGGGCCAGGTATGCAGACATCATGCGTCTTCCTCCCGTGCTAAGGTGCGGCTACTCCCCGCGGATCCAGTCTATCTCGATCTTGCTGCCCGGTGCGGCCCCGCCCGTGGTCGGGTCCAGGCGGATGCCGCGAACGGCCTTGCCCTTCCACTGAGCGTGCCTGGCGACCGGGATGCGGTACTCGTGCCACTCCCCGTCGGGCTGGACCGGGAAGTTGACGTACTTGTCGTCGGAGAACCCGGGGCTTTCGCTCGTCACCCAGAAAAGCTGGCCCTCGGGGTTGCAGGGCGGCAGTTTCATCCGGACGGCGATAGCCGTGTACTGGTTGGGCTTCAGGCCCAGGTTGCCGCGGACCATAAAGGGATCCTCACCAGTTACCGTCAGGGTAAGTGTGCCTCCCCGCACGACCGGTTCCGCCAGCGAGTTGAACCCTTCCCAGCCCTCGCGCTGTCCCGCCCTGTCGAACTCGAAGCTGATCTCGCTGAGTGGCGGCGCCGGCTCGGGACGCTCGAACCTGCCTTCGAGGCGCAACAGCTTGCCGTCACCCCGGTCGAGGCGCAAGCTAAGCTTGCGGCCGTCGAGGGTCTGGGGCCGCATCGCGCCCGTACTGGGATCCATGAGGCGCACGCCAGTGACATGGGGCCGCACCGTAAGCGTAACGTCAGCGGCCGTCCGGAAGCTTTGGTTGGCGACGAGCACGTAGGCCGTGCCCCGGGCATCGCGGAACGTGCCCACAACGACCGGCTGCTGGCCGCTGACGCCTACCTCGGCGTCGGCCCCCAGGACCATGGTTCCGGGCGGCGACCAGTCGTCGGCGCGGTACGGTGGTGCTGTCGGCCATGCCGGGCTGCCGGAAGCCGCAGGCTGGCGCGTGTGGTATACCCCCGTGGATTCCAGCCCCAACAGCACCCTCCCCAGTGTCCTGATCTCGGTGTTGAGCTTCTTGACGATGGAGTACAGTCGCGCCGGCCTGCCCTGGGAGTCCACGATGGCGATCTGGCCCGCCTTCTCCCAGTCCGGGTGGGTCCAGTAGGTGAAGTACATGATTCCCTTCATGCCATAGGCCAGGGAGGTATAGACCTGCCACCGCATCTCAGCCGCCGTCGGGTCGCGGTAACCCAGGTGGGGCAGCGACAGGATGATGACCCACGGCGGCTTGTCGTGCCGCAGGGCTGCCTCGCGGATCAGCGCCAGGTTCTCGAACCAGTCAGGGCGCTCGGAATCGTTACTCAGCAGAGCGTAGTGGTCATAGCTCAGGATCACCGGCTTGACGATGGACAGGAAGGTCTCCAGGTGGTCGGCGTAAGTGGGATTGCCGAGCTGCTCGACGCTGGCGTAGGTCGGAAAGAGGTTGATGTAAGGCAGGTGTCGGGGGTCCAGTCGCTCCAGTTCCTGGCTGATGAGGCCCAGGTCACGGAAGGAGCGGTAATTGGGCTCATCCTGGATGTAGTAGCCAAACAGCGCCGGGTGATGCCCATAGTCGGCCACAACCTGCCGGAGTACCTCTCGCCAGTTGTCGGAGGCCAGTGTGCCGAGTTGAGTTCGGCCGTCTATGACCATGGCCTGGATGCCCACCTGCTGGCAGTAGTCCAGCATCCGGAGGTTACCCTCGCGGCCGTAACCCGTCATGCCGCCGAAGGTGAAACCCGCGTCGGCGACCGTCTGCCAGGTCTCGAGGGTGTTGGCTTCCGGCGGGGGCCCGTACCAGTAGCCGATGGGGAACTCCTTGGGCTGCCAACGCGTCTGAGCGAGAGCCATCGTGCTTAGCAACAGCGCCGAGACGACGATGAGAGTTACCACGCGCATGGTGACCTCCGATGGGATGCATACGCCGACAGCTTCGCCAAATTGCCGGCAACGCCCTGCCGACGCGGGGAGCCTTGGCGGAAGGAATGGCGGCGCCCCGCGGCCAAGAATCGGGCCGGTCATGCTGTACTCAACGTTGAGGGATTGATGGCGATGAAGCCGGTCCTCTTCTCTGTCAGCTATGCCGGGCTTTGGGGCCAGGCGCGTCTCGGCCTGCGGGATTTCGTCAGCCATGCCGCCTCACTGGGTTACCCGGCGGTGGAACTCATGGGCAAGCGCCCCCATTTGAGCCCACTGGACTACGACGAAGAGGCGGTAGAGGCGCTGGCCGAACACTGCCGGCAGTGTGGGGTGGAAATCGCCTGCATCGCCGGCTATACGGACTTCAGTGGTGGCGCCGATCGCGCCGAGGTCCCGTTCGTCGAGATGCAGGTCAGCTATGTCCGGGCCCTGGCGCACCTGGCCCGGGCCCTGGACTGCCGGCTCGTACGCGTCTTCACCTCTTACGAGCGGGCCGACCTGCCGCTGGCCGCCAACTGGGAGCGCACCGTGAACGCGATCCGCGAATGCTGCGACGCGGTCGCGGATTTCGACGTCACCATCGGCATCCAGAACCACCACGACGTGGCGGTGCACAGCAAAGCGTTGCTGGAGATGCTGCACGACATCGGCCGCTCCAACTGTGCACTGATGTTTGACGCCTGGTCGCCCTGTCTGCGCGGCGAACCAGCCTACGACACGGCCCGCGCCATGGCCCCGTACACCGTTCACACCACTTTCGCCGACTACGTTCGACTGCCGCGCTATGAGTACCAACCAGGGCTGGTTAACTATCGCCCCGCCTCCGCCGACCTCGTCCGCGCGGTGCCAATGGGCGACGGCGACCTGCCCAACGCGGACTTCCTGCGGGGTCTGCGCGACGGCGGATTCGACGGCCAGGTTGCCTACGAGATGTGCTCACCATTGCGCGGCGGGGGCGACCTGGCCAACCTGGACTTCTGCGCCCGCCGCTTCCTGGAGTGGCTGGGGGCCCAGGGCTGAACCCGGAGAGGAGCCTGGATTGGCTGAACAGAGCGGGGGACCGCAAGGAGTTGTCAGCACCATCGCGGCCAAGTGCCGACGGTGCTACAACTGCGTCCGGAGTTGCCCGGCCCGCGCCATTCGGGTCCAGGGGGGACAGGCCTGGGTGATCGCCGAGCGCTGCATTGGCTGCGGCAACTGCCTGCGTGTTTGCGCCCAGAACGCCAAGCAGGTGCAATCGGCGGTCTCCGCGGTAAAGGACCTGCTGGCCGGCCCTGAACCTGTGGTCGCCATCCTGGCTCCTACCTATGCAGCCGCGTACGCCGACGCCTCGGCTGGCCAGGTGGTGGCAGCGGTCCGGGCCCTGGGCTTCACCAAGGTCATGGAGGTCGGGTTTGGGGCGCAGATGGTGGCCGAGGCGTACTCGCACCTGCTGCGCCGCCGCCTGGACCGCCCGCTGATCAGCACTGCTTGCCCGGCGCTGGTCAGCTACATTGAGAAACACATGCCTGAGCTGGTCCCCAATCTGGCCCCTATCGTCTCGCCCATGGTGGCGCTGGCCCGGGCGGTCCACGAGCAGTACCTCCCCGGGGCCAAGATCGTCTTCATCGGCCCCTGCGTGGCCAAGAAGGCGGAGGCCCTGGAGCCGCAGGTCGCGCCGTGGGTGGACGCGGCGCTGACCTTCCAGGAGTTGGACGACCTGCTGCACGACCGCGGCGTGGCCGTCGCATCCCTCGCACCGGAGGTGGCCGATGAGCCCCTGCCCCATTTCGGCGCGCTGTTTCCGGTCTCGGGGGGGCTGCTGAAAGCTGCGGCGATTCAGGCTGACCTGATGGACGATTCCATCGTGGTTGTTGAGGGGGCTGAACGTTGCATCGCCGCACTCAAGGAGCTGGCGGCAGGGCATTTCTCCGCCCGTTTCCTCGATGCTCTGTTCTGCGAGGGCTGCATCGCCGGGCCAGCGTTCAGCAACAACCTCTCTCCCCTGGCCCGCAAGGAGCGGGTGACCGCCCACGTGCGCGAACTGGAGAGCCACTGCAAACGCATGCGCCGCGCGCTGCACCAGGTGCGGCACGTGGACATCTCCCGCCAGTTCGCCCCCGCGCCAGTGCCGGCTCCGCTTCCTACAGAGGCTGAACTACGCGACATCCTGGCCCAGACCAACAAGCACAGTCCCGCTGACGAGTTGAACTGCGGCGCTTGCGGCTATGCAACCTGCCGCGAGAAAGCCATCGCTGTTTACCAGGGCCTGGCCGAGCCTGACATGTGCCTGCCCTACCTGATTGACCAACTGCAGGTCAACCTCGAGCGCCTGGGACGGAGCAAGGATGAGATCGAGCGGGCCCGTGACCTGGCTCTACGGGCCCAGGAGATGGCCTCAATGGGCCAGCTTGCCGCCGACATCGCCCACGAGATCAGCGGGCCTCTGGGCAACCTGGTGGTCTTCGCCCAGTTGCTGCGCGACAGTATGGCGGATGACGATGACCGGCGCGAGGATGTGGCCAACATCGTGGCCGAAGCCCTGCACTGTCGCGATGTGCTGTCCAGCCTGCAGGGCTTTGCGCGTCAGCGGGAACCACAGTGGCAGGAGACCCACCTGCATGAGGTCGTCCAGCGCGCGTTGCAGGAGATGGAGCCGCGACTGCGGCAAGCCTCCATCGTGGTGCCCACGGACGTGTCTGCCAAGCTGCCACCCCTGGTGGCCGACCCCGCCCAGTTGTCCCAGGTTGTCGTGAATCTACTGACCAACAGCCTGGAGGCCATGGCCGACACTGGCGGTGAGATTGCCATCACGGCCCATGTCACCGCTGACGGCAAGACGGTGCAGTTGACGATCCAGGATACGGGTCCGGGCATTGACCCGGAGTTGCTGCCCCGCGTGATGCAACCCTTCGTGACCACCAAGCGCGGTCACCCGGGGGCAGGGCTGGGGTTGGCGGTGACCCACGGCGTGATCCAGGTCCATGGCGGTGAGATCAGCATCGAGAGTGAGCCGGGGGCTGGCACGACTGTGCGGATTACCCTACCATGTGACCTGCCGCTGCAGTCCGCGCCGGAGGCCATCAAGGTGCTGGTGGTGGATGACGACGCCGATTTCCTGGAGCAGCACCGCATTGTGCTGGAAAGCATGGGGTTTGCCGTGGTAAGCGCCGAGCGCAGCGACGAGGCCCTCGAGGTGGCCGACCGTGAGATCCCCGACGCCTTCGTCCTGGACATGATGATGGAGCGCAATGACTCCGGGGCGCGCCTGGCCCGGGCCCTGCGGCGCGACCCGCGTTTCCGCCGGGCTCCCATCATCATGCTGACCTCTGTAGTCAGCGACATGGGGTTTGACTTCTATCGCAACCCCACCGAGGTCCTGGACTGGATGAAGGCGGATGCCTGGTTCGACAAGCCGGCGCCCTTCGCCGAGCTGGCCAAGATCATCCGGGAACGCCTGGCCGACCGAGAGGAGCACGCCGCGCCGCAAGAGCCCCCGCGGGCGGTGCAGGGGAGCGAGGGGACATCTACTTCCTGAGTCCCCACCAGAACCCACCGGCAAAGCCCCCGGTGAAGGGCAGGTTGTAGGTGAGGATCTTCCACAGCAGCCCGCCACCGGCCTTGGCCGCCTGGCCTGCCGGGCTGGCAGCTTTGGCGATGGCGTCCCAGTGCCATTCGGCGATACCGTAGTAGGCCAGGACCTGCATGAGAATGAAGACAAGCCCGATGATGCAGCCTACCATCCGGGCGGTCGTCTTGAGGAAGGTTGCGGCCGCCCAGCCCAGGAAGCCCCCGATGCCGAGCGTCCCGGCGAATGGAAGAAGCCAGTCCATGCGTCACACCTCCGGTCTTGGGGCGATGATAGTGTGTCACCGGGACACTGTCAATTCGCCGCCCTGGGGATGACAATGCGCCGCCCCCGACAGGGATGGTGCCTCTCGCTGCCGAAACCGCGCGACAGGAAACGGCGATGTCCGCACCCATAGTCCGTCTCGACCTGTGCCCGCCGGCTCTGCAGCAGCAGGTCCGTGAGGCCCTGCTGGCGGCTGGTCTGCTGCCTGAGAGTGAGCTCGGTGTCGCCCCCGACGTAGTCGTGGTCTGGGTCTCGGGTGATGATGGGGCGACGCAGGTGGCAGCTCTGCGCGAGGGTCTGACGCCGCCGATGCCGGCGGTTCTGGCAGTCGGCATTGGCCCCCCGGACGATTTCGCTTCCGCCGTGGCATTGGATGCCGATGCATGCCTGTCCGAAGGCGAACCGCAGACCATCGCCCGCACGTGCGCCCTGCTGGCCTGGTCGCGCCAGCGGTTCCTGCAGACGAGCCCCCTGACTGGCCTGCCGGGGAATGCTGTCCTGGCGGCCGAGATCGAGCGCCGCCTCCCTCGACGCGGCGAGCTGGCGGTCTTGGCTTTTGACCTAGACACCTTCAAGGGCTACAATGACCGATACGGCTACGAGCGAGGCGATGCGCTCTTGCGCTGGCTGGCAGCGTTACTTCGGAACTGCCTTTCGTCGGGCGCGCAGCCCGGATGGCTCCTGGGGCATCTGGGGGGCGATGACTTCCTGGCGCTGGTCCATCCGGACGAGGCCGAGACGGTGGCACGGACCGCCATCGCCCGCTTTGAGGCCGAGATTGCGACTCATTACGACCCGGAGGACCGGGCGGCAGGTGGGATCTGGACTGTCAGCCGCAGCGGCGAGCCGGTGTGGCACCCTCTGGTCAGCCTCACGGTGGCTCAGGCCACGAACGAGGCCGACGACATCACCCATGGTGGCCAACTGGCCGCAATCCTCGCGGAACTGAAGCAATACGGCAAGACGCTTGCTGGCAGCAGGTATGTCCCTGACCGCCGGCGAACACACCTCTGGCGTCCCGACGGGACGTGCCGTTAGGTTGGCAGCGGGGGTACGGACGAGAACCCATTGAACACAGACGGAGGCGTTACGCGGAGGCACGAGCGCATGGCCCATCGCATACTGTTTGTGGACGACGAGCGTGACATCGTGGAGTGCGCCCGGCTGTACATGGAGAATGCCGGTTACGAGTTCGAAGGCGCTTTCGATGGCCTGCAGGCCATCCAGGCCGTGCAGCGACAACGGCCAGACCTCATCGTCCTGGATGTGTCCATGCCGCGCCTGTCGGGGTGGGACACCCTTCGCATCCTGCAGGAGGACCCAGCTACCGCCGACATACCTGTGGTCATGCTGACGGCCAACACGCAGGAGAGCCACAAGGCCAAGGGGTGGGCGCTGGGGTGCACCTGGTACCACACCAAGCCCTTCGATCTCGAGGAATTGATGATGGTCATCTCGCGCATCCTGGCGGGCGAGGCTTAGTGGCGGTCGCAAGACATCCACGCGCCCATCCCGGGGGCCGGCCGTGAGCCGGCCCGTCGCGGTTCTGCCTCCGTGGCTGGGGGGACGGCGGCTGTGCTTGAGGGGAGTCGGCTCGGTTGAGTGAGGCATCGCGGGTCGTCAGTGTCAGCCTCGGGTCGTCTTCACGCGACAGGGTCGTGCGCGCCAGTTTCCTGGGGCAGGCTTTCCAGATCGAGCGCCGGGGGACGGACGGCAGCCTCGACCGGGCGTGCGCCCTGGTGAGAGAGCTGGACGGGAAAGTCGCTGCCATCGGTCTGGGGGGCATTGACCTCTACCTGGTGGCGGGACGGCGCCGGTGGGTCGTGCGCGACGCCCGGAGGATCGCCGACTGTGCCCGCGTCACGCCCGTCGTGGACGGCAGTGGGCTGAAGAATACGCTGGAGCGGGAGACCGTGCGGTTCCTGCAACAGCGCGGCCTGATCGCCCCCGCCGACGGGACCGCGCGCCTGCCACGGATCCTGGTCGTCTCGGCGGTGGACCGCTTCGGCATGGCTGAGGCCTGCACCGAGTTCCCCTGCGAGCGCGTCTTTGGGGACGTCATCTTCGCCCTGCGACTGCCGGTCCCGATCCGCAACCTGGGTACGATCGAGATCCTGGCCCGACTGCTGCTGCCGATCATCTGTCGCCAGCCTTTCCAGGTGCTGTATCCGACCGGGGATGAGCAGGGGCGACGACACACTCGCGGCGCCCGCTGGTTCCGCTGGGCTGACGTCATCGGCGGCGACTATCACTACATCGGAACCAACCTGCCCCGGCCATCGGCGGGGGAGCCACAGCCGCTGGCCGGCAAAATGGTCATCACCAACACCACGACGGAGAAGGATGTGGCGCGTCTGCGCAGCCTGGGCCTGGCGCGCCTGGTGACCACCACGCCGCGCCTGGAAGGGCGATCCTTTGGGACCAATGTCATGGAGTGTGTGTTAGTGGCCCTCTCCGGCAAACACCCCGAGGACCTGCACGAGGCCGACTACCTGGAGCTGCTGCAACGACTGGGCTGGCAGCCAGAGATCGTCGCCTTACAGCCCTAGCTACGGGTCTGGGTTCCCTTTCTGGCGGCAAGCATGCGCTCGCGATGGCCGCAGACAATGCCGTCATCCTCGACGCACGGGACATCCCCGCCGCCGATCCAGCCGAGCTTCCGGAAATAGAGAAGCATGCCGATGACCGTGACGATCATCACGGCCCAGCAGAGGGGATACCCGTAGCGCCAGGTGAGCTCGGGCATGTTCCACCGTGAGACGTCGGTGCGGAAGTTCATGCCGTAAACCCCGACGATGAAGGTCAGGGGCATGAAGAGGGTGGCAATGACCGTGAGGATCTTCATCACCGAGTTCAGACGATTGCTCACTGCCGACATATAGGCATCCATCAGGTCGGAGGCCATCTCGCGGTAGGTCTCGATGGTGTCTATGAGCATGACCACGTGGTCATAGCAGTCGCGCAGGTAGTGCCTCACAGGTGGCGTGACCGTGTTGTTGTCATCTCGCATCAGCACGTTCAGGATTTCGCGTAGGGGCCAGACCGCACGGCGCAGCCCCAAGAGCTCCCGCTTGGCGTGCTGGATGGCCACCAGCGCCTCCGGCCGCTGGCGCAGCAGTGTCTCGTCCTGGACAAACTCCAGGTACTCCCCGAAGTCCTCCAGCACTGGGAAGTAGCTGTCCACGACCAGGTCGATCAGGGAGTGCATGAGGTGGTCAACGCCGTGCTGGCGGACGGCGGCACGGGGGGTACGAAGGCGTTGCCGCACCGGTTCGAGGAGGTCCTCATCGCCCCCGAGTAGGCTCAGGACGTAGTTGGGGCCCACAAAGAGGCTCAGACGCGTGTACTGAAGCGCGTGTCCAGCGTCCTCGTGCACCAGGTAGGCCACCACGAAGTCCTGCCCGTCGTACTCCTCCGCCTTGGACCGCTGCTGGCCACTCAGGACATCTTCAAGCGCCAGCGGGTGGAGCCCGAACGCTTCACCCACGGCCTCAATAGTAGCGGGGTCGGTCAGGCCCTGGACGTGGAGCCAGGTGACACCATCCCGGGTCAGGAACGGGGTCACCTCGGTCGCTGACTGGAGTTGTCGCTCCTGCAGTTCGGTAGCAGTGTACCAGACCAGGTGGAGTCTGCTACCGTCGTTATCTGCCATGTCCTATCCCTTCCCCTGGTCTAGCTTCTGGTGCCGAAGGTATCGAGGTAACGCTGCAACACCTGGCTGGGACTGGCAGTGCCGGTGGTGCCGATCTGCTGGATCGTGATCGAGGCCACAAGATTGCCAAAAAGAGCGGCTTCGGCGGGGTCCGCGCCCGCGCACAGGGCCAGCACGGTGCCCGCAGTAGCGCTGTCCCCCGCGCCCACGATGTCTATGGGGCCCGTCACCGGGATCCCGGGCACGTGGGTGGCCGAAGCCTCATCACAGGCCAGCATGCCCTCGGGACCAAGCGTGATGAATACGGGACGGTGGTTGCGATGCGCCAGTTGCCGCCCCATCTCGGCGAGTGCCTCAAGCCCGGCCGCCGATTCCTCTTCCGACCCCAGGCACAGCGCCGCCTCCCGCCGGTTGGGCTTGATGATGACTTGGCGGAACTCGCCGATGTGGGCCCGGGAGTCGGCAAAGAACAGAACTTCGGGGTGGGCCACTGCCATCTCCGCCAGTCTGCCCCGCGTCGCCTCGGTAATCACGCCCAGATTGGCCTCGGCCACCTGGTCGGCGATGATAACCCCATCCACCTCAGGCAGCAGGGCTTCGAGTCCTCCCATGATCCGCTCCATAACTCCCTCACTGAGGGGCCGGCGGTTGCGGATGTCGAGCCGGTTCGCCTCCACCTCGGTCCCGTCGGCCTGGATGACCATGGGCTTGGTGTAGGTGGGCGTGAAGATGTCTTCCAGCACCAGCAGGTGCCCCAGGTCCACACCGGTCCGTTGCAGGCCCTGGCGAAGCTCATAGCCGTGGCCGTCGTCACCGATGGCGCCGACGGCATGGATGGCCCCGGCCTGCAGTGCCGCCAAGTTGGAGGTGACCGTCCCGGCTGCGCCGGGGCTGTGCCGGACGGCGACGACCTGATGGGCCTCCAGCCCCGTCTCCAGCGACGTCTCTGCCAGCGCCGGGTCAATGACCAGGTACTTGTCCAGGAAGAAGTCGCCGATGACGGCGAGGCGTACCCGCGAGAAGCCGTCGAGGATCTCCAGGAAGCGGTCCTGTTCCATCATGCCACTCCCCTGCGCAGCGCGGACAGATGACGGTGGAGGTGTGGGATGCTGACGCGATGGTCGGCCTGGACATAGTAGCTGGTGCCGCCGTCGGCCACGGTTCGCACCAGGATGGTCTTCCAGGGGCGGTAGTAGTACATGGGATGGGACTTGGGGGCCTGCCGGTGCGGGTCGCCGCCGAGGTCCAGGAGGTCGAAGTTGGCGGTGACGAAATGGCGGATCTCCCGCCCCTCCTGCCGCGCCACGTTGCGGGCCATGGACAGAGCCTTCAGATAGACCTCCGGCCCCATGACCGCGCTGCCGAAGTTGAGGAACACACCGCCCTCAAGGTGGCGGACGGTCTCGGCGAAGATGAGGAAGTCCGTGTAGCTGGTCTGGCCGAGCGCCGCGCCGTCGCAGTTAGGATGCTCGTGGGTGATATCGTAACCGATGCCGAGGTGCACCGTTGCGGGTATCCCGAGCTCGTAGGCCGTGGCCAGGATGCTGACATCCACGTGGGGAGGCTGCAGGCGGTAGAGAAACCGGCCTACAGCCTCGCCCAGCCCCAAGCCCTCTGCCGCCCCCTCGGCCGCGACCTCGTTGAGCTGCCCGGTCTCGATCCACAGCCCGAACTCGCCATCCTTGATGTAGTTGGCGACGCTCTCAGTCGTCGCGCCGATGATGGCCAGCTCGTAGTCGTGGATGGTGCAGGCGCCGTTCATCGAGACCTGCGTGATGAGCCCCTGGCGCAGCAGATCCACCACGAACCGGGACAGGCCCTGCTTGATGACATGGGCGCCCATCATCCAGATGACCGGGTGTCCTCCTTCGCGGGCCACGACGATGGCGCGCGCGATGGCCTCGAGATCCGGGTTCTCATAGGGGGGCAGTTCGCCATCCAGCGGCAGAATGTCAGCCAGTGACATATCATGCACACGCTCGCCGAGGGGGCGAAGGATGAGGCGCGAACGGTCAAACTGCGGAAAGGGCATCAGGAGCTCCTCCAAGTCAGGGGTGCTTTTGGTTCACGAACTGCGCCGCAGCCATGTCCCAGACGCTGCCGGAAATCAGGGCCGCCTCGCCGCCACGGGCACACAGCCGAACCTGGCGGCTGTCAGCGCGCGCCGGGAAGACCTGCTGGGTCAGGCACTCCCGGTCATTGGCAAAGACCTCCAGCAGCGGCCCGTCCAGGAAGACGCGCAGCCTCAGCGTCTCGCCCGGTCGCAGGGCAAAGGGAGCCTCGACGCTGTTGGTGACCTGCTTGTTGTCCGCGCGGCGCTCCAGGGCATAGATGCCAATGGGTCCGATGTTGTAGGTGACATCATCGCGCATCGTGGACCAGGTCATGTCGATGAACAGCCGCTGACGCACCGCATCATACCAGATTCCGGTCTCTTCCTGGCCGTCGGGCGAGCAGTAGACCTTGACCCCCACGGCCGAGGCGGTTACGGGGTCCAGCTCCAGCGCCAGCTCCAGGGCGCTGCCGGCCACCTCCGTCAGCGTGACCTCGCCAGCCACGGGGCCCGGGGCCACTGTCCGCTGGTTGCGCCGCAGGGCCTCCAGTTCGGCCACCGGAGCGATGCGCAGTCCGCCCGATTCGCCCAGTTCGAGGACCCGGGGCAGGCTCATGGCCCCCGAGCCTGTGGCGCGCCGCGTAGGGCCTACGCGGCAGTCAGTGACCCAGCCCCAGAAAACGCGCCGACCGTCGGGCGCCAGCAGGCTCTCGTTGGCAAAGAACGTGCCGCCTGGCCAGTTCATGCGCACGTGCTCCGTGGGGTGGAAGGTCCAGGTCTCCCGGTCGAAGTCGCCGATGTAGCAGCGCACGCCGACCACGTGGCTGATGCATTGCAGGACCCACTTATCGCCCAGGGGGAAGAAGTCCGGGCAGGAGCAGTCCTCGCTGTCCAGGGTCCACTGCGGGTCGGGGTGCTCATACAGAGGGGTCTTCAGCACCTGCCACTGTGTGAGATCGTCGGAGAGGGCCACGCGGAGGGTGTCCTTGCCGTTGGGCAGACGGTTGCCCGCCAGGAGACAGCAGTAGGTGTCGCCCTCCAGCCACAGGAAGGGGTCCCAGACGTGATAGTCGCCGAAGCCAGCGTCGCCCTCCTTCTGGGGATCAGGAATCACCGGATTGCCGGGGTGCTTCTGCCAGTGGATGAGGTCATCGTCGAGAGCGGTGGCGACACAGGCGCCGGCGCCGATGCCGCACCAACAGAGCATGGGAACCCCATCCTTGTTGAAGAACGCATTGGCGCTGAAGATGCCTGCGTCCGGGTCACCCGGCTCCGGCACCAGACACGGCGGGTGGCAGACCCAGTTGACCAGGTCAGCGCTGGACCAGTGGCCCCAGCAGTGCCCGCCGTGGGGGAGGTCGGGATCCTGATAGATGTACATCAGGTGGTAGCGGCCGTTCCAGTAGATGGCCCCGTTGGGGTCGTAAGGGCAGGCCACGCCCTCCTCCGGGAGGACGGTGAGGTGGTAGATGGGCCAGAGTTCGTCGGCGCGGCTGGCTGGTGGCGTGTAGGGCATGGGGAAGCACCTCCGCGTCGGGTCATGCGGGCGAAGCGGCCGGGCGCATTGCTGGACGCCCCTACTTCATGTTCTTTTTCGGTTTGGGTGGCGGCTCGCGCCACTGCTCGCCGGGCAGGTAGTAGCCCAGAGCCTTCAGCAGCGGCAGATATTGCGGAAAGGGCTGCACGACGCCATTCACCTTCCGGCCCAGGCCGAGGAAGCCGAGCTGGATGCGCAGCGGCAAGCCGCCCTTGGGGATGACCAGTAGCCCAATGGGCACCTGTGCCAGGCCCCAGTCCCAGGTCCAGGAGACGAGTCGCTCCCAGGGCACATGCCACTGCAACGTCCCCATGGCTTCCAGCCCCAGTCCGCGCGGGCCGACGACCACTTCGGTATGTGTCCACCGCCACGCGACCAGCCAGACCGCTGTCAGGCCCAGGGCCAGAACCAGGTTGTAAACGAAGATGTTGGCTCGGGCGAAGCCCAGGTCAACACTCAGGACGGTTCCCTCCATCGCGCCCACAACCACCTGGACCAGCAGGGTCAGCCAGAACAGGACGACCGGGTAACCGATCTCGTAGAGTGCTCGTGGTTCGAGGATGCGGAAACGTTGCTCGTACACGCGACAGCCGTCCCTTCGGCCCAAACTTCCGCGCCGCCGCGCTGAAACCTGCCAGTCTCGCGTTCCTCTGCGGCTCTGCGTTGGGTATACTGGCGACGTAACCGAGAAGGGAGGTCGTCATGCGCCGGCAGGAACGAGAGATTGCCGACCACCAGCTCATCGAGTGGCTGCTCCGCAAAGGCCAAGTCCTTTACCTGGCGATGTGCGACGGAGAGCAACCCTATGTGCTGCCCCTGAGCTATGGGTATGACGGGCAGAACCTGTATATCCACTCTGCGCTGGAGGGGCGGAAGCTGCAGGTCCTGCGGCGAAACCCTCGCGTCTGCTTCGTGGTGGAACCCCAGCGGGAGCTCATCGCATCCCAGACCCCATGCAACTGGTCGTTTCGCTACCGTAGCGTCATCGGGGAGGGAACGGTGGCGATCGTCGAGGACCTGGCGGAGAGGGCTGCGGCCCTGCACATCCTGATGCGCCAGCACGGCGGCGTGGGCGGCGACTACGACTCCGCGGTCCTGGCCCGGACTATGGTGCTCAAGGTGGAGATCACCAGCCTCTCAGGGAAGCAGGCCGGGTACAGTGACGGGTAGCTTAGCGTGGGACTGGAAGGAGAGATGGGGCGCCCGTAGACGAAACGGGCGCCCGCAGGTGTTGCCTGAGCGGAAAACCAGACGATGATCGCTGCTGCTGTCGCTTCAGGTGCGCGCCAGGCCGCTGACCAGTTCGGCGAGTTGTCCCAGGCGAAAGGGCTTGTAGATGCAAGGGCACCCGCACCGTTCCATGAAGTCCCTGGTCTCGTTGCCAAGGCTATCGCCAGTCACGAAGATGACCCGACGCGTCAGTTCGGGCTTCTCGTCTTGCCAGGTCTCATAAAGTGCCATGCCGTTGACCCCTGGCATTAGCAGATCGCAGATGACAGCGTCGTAGCTGTTCTCTCGCGCCATACGCAGTGCTTCCTGCCCGTCCAGCGCATGGTCCACTGCGTACCCGAGGCCCTGCAACACATAGCCCATGATCTGCCCCACCGTCTCCTCGTCGTCAACCACCAGGGCTCGCCTGGTGGCTCCGCTTTGCGCCGTCAGCGGCACTGCCATCTGTGTCTCCCCCTTGTTGTCAGGCCGAAGCCGTTTTGAGCGTGATGCGGAACCGGGCACCGCCGTTGAGCCCATTGGAGGCACTCAGCGTCCCGCCAGACCGTGTGATAGCGGCTCGAATGGCCCTCCATGCTGACTGTTCGCCGCGGGCTGAGCCGGCGCTGCCGTTGATGGCCGCCAGCTCCGTCCATTTGAGCCCCGGGCCCAGGTCCGCCAGCGTCATCTCCACTGTGCCCTCGCGTAAGGCCACGCACCAGGTCAGCAGGCGAGGCTGCTCGACGTTTCGCATCGCCTCTGTGGCTTGCAGGATGATCCGCACCAGGGCCTCCTGCAGCTCATAGACGTGGCCCAGGACCCTTGGCAGAGGAACGTCTGGCAGGGAGAGCTGCAGCTCAATGCCGCCCTCCAGCACCTGCGGCCGGGCAAGCAGCAGCGAGTGCTCGATGACCTGCCCCAAGTCGCAGGCGGGCGTACCCTCCGCGGGCTTGGTGGGCGTGCTTGCGCGCACAACCTGGACCACGACTGCCTGCAGGACTTCCTGGCAATGGTCCACCTGCTGCTGAATCATCGAGAAGTCTGGCATCCGGCCGGTGGCGGCCGCGACCTCGGCGCTCAGTCTGATGATAGCGAGGTGGTTGTTCAGTTCGTGCGTCAGAGCCGGGATATAGTGGCAGGCAAATTCATAGCCGGGGTACTGCTCGCTGGCCGGCTGGGCCTCTGCAGTCTCATCGGTGAGACCGGCCAGGACCTGGATGTAGCTTACGGTACGTTCCTCGCGCGCGGGGGTCAGGTTCAGCGTCAGCCACTGCTGCGTACCGTCGGCCAGTTCGCAGGTCGTCACCGCTCCCCGCACGAAATCGTCTTCAGCGAGCCGCTTCCGGCAGGTCTTGAGGAAGGCCTTGTCCGTGAAGTGGATGACTTCCTCAAGCGGCCTGCCCACCGGACTCTCGACGGCATCTTCGCCGCAGAAAAGCCGCACGGCTGCGGGATTGCAGTAGCTGACGTGCCAGTTCTGCGGGTCCAGAATGAGCAAGGCCTCCGAGGTGTTGGCGACCAGTCCTTCGTAGAGAGCGGCCGTGGCGGGATTGGCCTGACACCGGGGGCCGGTGCGGGAGACGGCCATCAGGCGTACCGCCAGCGTACTGGCAGCCAGGAGACTGATCTGCGCGACCACGCCGCTGAGACCCAGCCCGCGGCTGTAGCTCAGGATGAGAGCAAAGGTGCCGGTGATGGCGGCGGCCAGGGTAACCCCGCTCTCCCATCGCTTGCCGCGTACGGTTGCTGCGGCGACCACAGCATACAGCAGCGCCAGCAGGTAGCCCGGAGGACCTTCGGTAACCTGCAAGGCAAAAAGCATCCAGGCCAGGTCCAGCAGCGGCACCGCCACCCGCAGGAGAGCGTGGGGCGCCCCTGAGCCGAGGACCATTCCAACCGAGACCACCAGCACAAGCCCGAGCAGGACGTAGATGAAGTGCGGCATGCCTGCAGTCAGGTAGTGCAGTCCGGCGGCAGCCAGGAGAGCGCCACCCAGGACGGGCAGACGGGCCAAGTGTCCACCATGGTCGGCCTGCGCCGAGGCGGCTGGGAGGGCGCCTGTGGGGACCGCCGCCGACGGTCCCCTTGCCGAGGCCACGCTCCGCTCACGCGCCGACGGCATCGGGTTGTCGGGCGATGACACCGCTTCGGCCGGAGAGCCTGCTGCCCGTGAAAGCATCACGGTCTCCTTGCTGGGCAGTTCCCTGCGTTCGAGTTCACCGGGCTGGCTGCCCACTGCCCTGTCCCGGTGCCTCCAGTCTAGACGCCCAGACTCAGGATAGCGGCGACAACCGTTCAAGATGGCATCAATTCCGGCCTCATGGGTAGGCTCTGTGGCCCGGATGCCGCGTGTCCTGGAGAAGATGGTCCGCCACAGCGGGTTCCTTGACTTGCTCAACGACACTCCGATATAATCGAGGTGGCACGATTCGGCGTGCTTCCACGTGGTTGAGGTGCCCCGTGTGCTGGCCTTCACAAACGCCCTGGGAGAACGCCTCCTTACCTTCTTCAGCTTCTTCGGCGAGGTCTACCTGCTGCTGGTGCAGACCCTCGCCGGCTTGTTTCGCCAAAAAGGTATCCGCCGCCTGACGGCCAACCAGATGGCCCAACTGGGGATCGAGTCGCTGCCCATCGTGGCGGTGACGATGATCTTCTCGGGGATGGTGCTGGCCTACCATGCTTCCCAGCAGGCGGGGAAGCTGGGCATTGGCACGCTGGTGGGCTGGCTGGTCGCGGAGACAATGTGTCGGGAGCTGGGGCCGGTGCTGGTCTCGGTGGTGGTTGCTGCCCGCGGTGGCTCGGCCATGGCGGCGGAGTTGGGCACGATGCAGGTCACCGAACAGATCGATGCCCTGCGGGCCATGGCCACCGACCCGGTGGAGTACCTGGTCGCCCCACGCTTCCTGGCTTGCCTGATCATGGTCCCGATCCTGGTGCTGATCGGGGACACGCTCGGTGTTGTGGGCGGCTACCTCATGGCCCTGACGGCGCCAGCCATCAACGATGTTGCCTACTTTTCGGAGATTCCACCACGCTTGGCGGAGTGGACGGTGGCCGGCGGTGTGGTCAAGTCGGTGTTCTTTGGCATCATCATCGCTCTCGTCGGCTGCCACCAGGGGCTGTTTTGCCGTCGCGCCTCCGAGGAGGTCGGTCGCGCGGTGACGCGGTCGGTTGTCTACTGCATCATGCTGATCTATGCCGCTAACCTGCTGCTCACAGCGATTGTGTACCCCAACTGACTATGGCCGGTGAGAGCTCTCCCATCCTGGAGGTCAGTGGTCTCACCTGTACAATGGGTGGGAAAGTGGTCCTGGAGGACATCAGCTTCTGCGTATCCCGAGGAGAGATCTTTGGCGTGATGGGGGTCTCGGGTGTTGGCAAGAGTACCCTGCTGCGCAACATAATGGGACTGGTACGACCGGACGCGGGCGAGATTCGTGTGGGTGGCACCAATGTGGTGGGCCTTCCGGAGAAGCAACTCAACGCGGTCCGTGCGCGAATGGGCATGTGCTTTCAGTACGCCGCCCTGTTCGATTCGATGAGTGTCTACGATAACGTAGCGTTTGGACTGCGGAGGCTTGGCCTGGCGGAGGCCGAGATCGCCCAACGGGTGGACCACTACCTGGACATCGTGGGTCTGAGCGGTACGGGCCACCTGATGCCTTCGGACCTGTCGGGAGGCATGAGGAAAAGGGTAGGCATCGCCCGGGCGCTGGCTCCCGAGCCGGAGTTGGTATTGTACGATGAGCCCACCAGCGGCCTGGATCCGATCCTGGCTGCGACCATAGACGCCCTCATTGTCAAGCTGCGCGACCAGTTCGGAGTAGCATCGGTGGTGGTCACGCACGACGTGGACCACCTCTTTGGCTACGCGGACCGGGCGATGATGCTTCACGAGGGTAAGGCCCTGGCGTGCGGACCGCCGGAAGAGCTCCGGCGCTCCGAAGACCCGGTGCTGCGGCAGTTCATCACAGGCTCAGTAGAGGGGCCGATCCAGGTCGACACGCTGTAGCGGGGTGAGGCGACTTGCCGTCCGAAGCCAAGGTCGGCGTTTTCTTCGTCATTGCCATCCTCCTGGTCGGGACCATTGCGGTCTACCTGGGCGATTTCTGGTCGCGGTATACCAGCTATTCAGTGACGGTTTTTTTCAAGGATGCCCAGGGCCTGCCGGCCGGGGCCGAGGTACGGCTGTCGGGAGTTCGCATTGGGAAGGTGTTGTCGGTCACATTGATGGATGACCCTGCGTTCCTTGGACGGCCGGCCGCTGTGCAGATGGGAATTGGCCGCGGCTATCGCATCTACCGGACGGACAACTTTCTGATCCAGCAGGGCGCACTGCTGGGCGACAAGTATGTGGAAGTGCGTCGCACGGTAGCCAAACCCAGGGAGCCCCTGGGGTCTGGGTCGAAGGTGGCCGGGCAGGAGAGCGCGAGCATGGAGAGCCTTGCGGAGGAAGCTCGCGGGCTGGTGCGCGAGGCGACGGTCGCGGTTCGCGCCGTGCAGGCGGCTGTTGTCAGCACGCTCAACCAACAGGCAATCCAAAGCATCCTTAACAACGTACTCCGTGCTACCAGCAAGGCCGATGCGGTGGCCGCGCAGGCGCTGCAGTTGGCGATCTATCTGCGCAAGTCGGCGGCAGAGACCGGACCCGAAGTGGCGGCGATGGCCAGGAACCTGGCTCGCGCCTCGGAGTCAGTGCAGCGGACTGCCCAGTTGGTCGAGGCGACCATAGCGACCTCACCGCTGCCCGGCGAGCTGGCGCAGGCGGGCGCCAATGTGCGTCACGCGACCGAGGACTTTGCGGCCATTAGCCAGAACCTGGCCGCGGTTTTCGCGGACCCGCAGATGCGCAACAAACTTGAGGGCCTGCTGGCCAATCTGCACCAGTCCAGCGCAGACTTGAGCAAGACGATGGCGCGCGTCGAGGCGCTGCTTGCGGACCAGCAGATCGAGGCAGATGTCAGGACGACCGTGAGCAAGCTGCGGGAATCGGCGGAGAGCCTGGCGCGGCTGACGGCTCATACCGAGCAGGTTCTGACCGACCCGGAACTGACAGAGGACATCCGCGGCACGGTCAGAAGCGCGCGCGTCGCGGCAGAGAGCGGTGCGGCGGCGGCGGCCAAGGCCGATGCGTCGCTGGACCGGGTGGACCGCACCATGGACCGGCTCAGTGAGGCCACACGGGCCTTCCGCCCCACCGAGGCGCGGTCACGGGCGACACTGACTGGCAACACCGGGTCGGGACTGCGCTTTGACTGGGACCTGGACTTGCAGTACGGTTCGAACCGCAACGACTTCTGGCGTATCGGTGCCCATGACATCGGCGATGCGGAACGGCTGGACCTGCAGCGGAGTTTCCCGCTGGGCGCCGGAGCGCGGGGCCGAGTAGGCATCTTCGCCAACAAGCTCGGAGTCGGATATGACTTCTGGCAGGACCGGCGGCTTGGGATCGAGGCTGAACTGTGGGATCCCGATGAACCCCGGCTCGACGTACGGGGCGTCTATCAGGTGACGCCCAAAGCGGACCTTCTGTTTGGGCTTGAAGGCATCGGCGCGGGCACCGACCCCTTTGTGGGCTTACGGTACCGTCCGTCGCGATAGCTGCCCACCGGAGGGCCCTGCGGGGCCGACCGTCTGGGCAGTGACGAACACGTGCGGGAGCACTTCTGGAGGACAGGCAATGCAGGTTATTCTTCTTCAAGACGTGGAACGACTGGGGCACGAGGGCGATGTGCTGAATGTCGCCGACGGCTATGGGCGCAACTATCTGCTGCCGCGGGGCCTGGCGGTGAAAGCCGACAAGGGCACGCTCAAGGAGCTGGAGATGCGGCGCAGCGCCATCGCGCGGCGGGACGCCGACAAGCGTAGCGCGGCGCAGAAGGCCGCCAGTGAGCTGCAGGGCAAGCTGATCACGGTCAGGGCCGTGACCGGACAGGGGACGAGACTGCACGGCACCGTGACAACGGCCCAGATCGCTGAGGCGGCGTCCGAGCAACTGGGCATCACCATTGACCGCCGCGACATAGACATCCCCGAGCCGATCCGCGAGGTGGGCGACTATCTCATCAGCGTGCGGCTGTACAAGGACGTGGCGGCCCAGCTGCCGGTGCATGTGGTCCCGCAGAAGCAGGCGGCAGAGGAGAAGAGCGAGGACCTGGAGGATGAAGCTGCGGCCGAGCCGGATGTGGTGGACGTGGAGGCAGTGGAAGCCGACGAGACCGATGAGCTTGAGGACTAGGCTGGGTCTGGGCCTTTGAGAGCGCAATACGACCCGAGGTACACTGTGGACCGGAATCGAGGCGACCAACGGGGCGCTCAACTTGCGGACCGGGTCCCCCCGCAGGACCTGGACGCGGAGCAGGCTACCCTGGGCTCGATGCTGCTGGAATCGGAAGCCGCGGCGCGAGCGTTCGCCGTCATCGGTCCTTCTGACTTCTACCGCGAGGCCCACCAACTGATCTGCAAGGCGATGCTGGCGGTCAACAACCGCAGCGAGCCGGTGGATCTGGTGACGGTGAGCGCGGAGTTGCGGCGCTCGGGGCAGCTCGAGAATGTGGGTGGGGGCGAGTACCTTACTGCCCTTATCAACAAGGTGCCCACGGCGGCCCACGTCCAGCGATATGCCAACATCGTGGCGGAGAAGGCCGTCCTCCGACGACTGATCGCGGCTGGCAACGAGATCCAGGCCATGGCCTATGACGACCCCCCCAATGTGGGGGAGGTGCTGGACCGGGCCGAGCAGACCATTTTCGAGATCGCCGAGCGGCGTATGTCGGGGGATTTCGCCCACATCGGGCCGCTGGTGCAGGAGACCTGGGACAAGCTGGACCGGACCTTCCGCAACCCGGGAGAGAGCCGAGGCGTCCCGACCGCCCTGACAGACCTCAACAAGATAACGTCGGGCCTGCAGCCGGGCGACCTGATCATCGTGGCCGGCCGGCCTTCCATGGGCAAGACCTCGCTGGCCATCAACAGTTTTGCCATGCACGCGGCTCTGCACGCCAGCGTGGGCGTGGCGATTTTCAGTCTTGAGATGTCGCGAATGCAGTTGGCCGAGATGATGCTGTGCGCCCTGGCGCGGGTCAACGGCTGGCGACTGCGCAACGGCATGGCGAAGGCCGACGACTGGGAACGCATCGGTCAGGCCCTGGCCTACCTGCCCGAAGCCCCCATCTACATTGACGACACCCCGGGCATCTCGATCCTGGAGTTACGGTCGAAAGCGCGACGGTTGATGACCCAGGCGGAGATTGGGCTCATCGTCATTGACTACCTGCAACTGTGCTCAGCTCCCGGCTTTGAGCGAGACACGAGCCGACACCAGGAGATCGGCAGCATCGCCCGTAGCCTCAAGGCGCTGGCCCGGGAGATGAATGTGCCGGTGGTGGCGCTGTCCCAGCTCAGCCGCAACGTGGAGCGTCGGGAGGACAAGCGCCCCATCCTCTCTGACTTGGCTGAGAGTGGCTCCATTGAGGCCGAGGCGGACCTGGTCTGTTTTCTCTACCGACCCAAGTACTACGAACGTAAGAAACGCCTGGACGAGGCAACCCAGCGCAGCGAACCGGTGCCGCCGGACGTTCAGGCTGAGTTGGACCAGCCAGACGACGCCGAGATCATCATCGCCAAGCACCGTAACGGTCCAGTGGCCACGGTGCACGCCAAGTTTGACCAGAAGTACCGCGTCTTTACCAACATTGATGCCTTCCGGGAGAACGTCTACTAGCCATGAAGGTGCTGATTGTCGGTTCGGGTGGTCGGGAGCACGCTCTGGCCTGGAAAATCTCGCAAAGCCCGCTGCTGACCAAACTCTACTGCGCGCCAGGGAATGCGGGGATACAGCGTCTGGCCGAGTGTGTTGGCCTGCCCGCCGACGACGTCAGCTCGCTGGTGAGCTTTGCCGAGGAGCAGCGGATAGACCTGACGGTGGTCGGGCCCGAGCATCCACTGATCCTGGGGCTGGCCGATGCGCTGCGGGCCCGGGGCCTGCCGGTCTACGGTCCCAGCGCGGCAGCGGCCCAGCTTGAGGGCAGCAAGATCTTCACGGATGAGCTGCTGGCTCGGCACGGCATCTCACGCAAGCGCTTTGCAGCGTTCTCGGACCCGGATGCGGCCATCGCCTTCGCGCGCGAGTTCGGTGCGCCGCTGGTGGTCAAGGCGGACGGGGAAGCCCTGGGCAAGGGCGTCAAGGTCTGCAGCAGCGTCAGCGAGGCTGAGGGGTTCATTCGCCGCTGCATGGTGGACAGAGAGTTCGGGGCCGCCGGCGAGCGGGTCGTGATCGAGGAATGCCTGGCGGGACAGGAGTGCTCCATCAAGGCTTTCACCGATGGCACCACGGTGTTACCGATGGTGCCGTCGCAGGACCACAAGCGCATCGGGGAGGGCGACACGGGAGACAACACCGGTGGCATGGGCTGTTACTCCCCGGTGCCCGCAGTGGACGACAGCCTCTTCAGTTCCATCGTGGAGAGGTTCCTGGTGCCGACCGTTAGTGCCATGAAGGCCGAGGGTATCCCGTACTCCGGGACCTTGTACGGAGGCATGATCTTGACCGAGGCCGGGCCGGAGATCCTCGAGTACAACTGCCGGTTCGGCGACCCGGAGACGCAAGTGGTATTGCCGCGACTGGACAGTGACCTGCTGGAGGTCCTGCTGGCCACAGCCGAAGGACGGCTTGGCGAGGTGCAGGTCCAGTGGTCGAACCGGGCCGCGGTCGTGGTTGTCATCGCCTCCGGTGGTTACCCGGGGCCTTACGAGAAAGGGAAGCGCATTACCGGTCTTGAGGAAGCGGCGCGGGTAGAGGGCGTGGAAGTCTTCCACGCCGGCACCACCGAGGTGAATGGAGAGGTGTATACGGCTGGCGGCCGGGTGCTGGGGGTGACCGCCGTCGGCGCAGGCTTCCGCGAGGCGCGCGAGCGCGCCTATGAGGCCTGCTTGCGTATCCACTTTGACGACATGTACTACCGCCGTGATATCGGCTGGCGGGCGCTGGAGGGATAGCGTTGGCTCCTCTTGTCGGCATCCTCATGGGCAGCGACTCGGACGTGGAGGTCATTCGGCCAGCGGCCCAGGCCCTCAGAGAGCTGGGAGTGGAGTACGAGGCCACGGTCCTGTCGGCCCATCGCACACCGGACCAGGCGGCCGACTATGCTCGTTCGGCGGCGGAACGGGGTCTGCGGGTCATCATTGCCGGAGCCGGGGCGGCTGCTCATCTGCCCGGGGTACTAGCAGCCTACACGACCCTGCCCGTCATCGGCGTGCCGATTGATAGCTCACCACTCAAGGGCGTGGACTCGCTGTACGCGATTGTCCAGATGCCGCCGGGCATTCCCGTGGCGACCGTGGGAATCAATGCGGCACGCAATGCGGGACTGCTGGCCGCAGAGATCCTGGCATTGGCTGATGCCGACCTGGCGCGACGGCTGTTGGCCCTCCGGCAGTCCATGGCCCAGAAGGTGCAGGAAGCGGCCGCAAAGGTCGCTGAAGCGCTGTGAACAGCTCCTCCAGACCCAGGAAGAGGTCTTGTGCCCCCCATGCACCGTAGCCCTGCTTGCGTTGGTTGCCTGTGGACGAGTTGCACCCTCGGGACACCCTCCTGGCGGGATGCCTGCGGGGTCTTTGGGGTGTACGCTCCCGGCGAACAGGTGGCCAACCTGACCTATTTCGGCCTCTATGCCTTGCAACACCGGGGCCAGGAAGGGGCGGGGATGGCCGTATGGGGTAACGAGACGCTGCGCCGGCACCGGGGTCTGGGGCTGGCGGCGCAGGTGTTTAACGAACAGGTCCTGGAGGAGCTCCAGGGCGACATCGCGTTGGGGCATGTCCGGTACTCGACCATGGGCAGCAACACGTTGGCCAACACGCAGCCCATGGTGGGCGAGGGACGGTTCGGCCCCTTTGCGCTGGCTCATAACGGCAACCTGGTCAATGCGGCGGCCTTGCGGGCCGACCTGGAGACCAGGGGTGTTACCTTCGCCGCGACCAGCGACACCGAGGTGATCACCAAGCTCGTTGAGACCAGCGGGGCCGAAAGCGTCGAGGACGCGCTGCAGGCCGCCATGCGGCGGATGCGGGGCGCCTACTCCCTGGGCGTGGTGGCGCCGGGCAAGCTGGTGGCGGCGCGCGATCCCAATGGGGTCCGTCCGCTGTGCATCGGTCAGATCAACGGCGACAAGTGGGTCATTGCCTCCGAGACCTGCGCCCTGCACGTGATCGGGGCGGATTTCGTGCGCGAAGTGCAGCCAGGCGAGATTGTGACCCTTAGCGCGCAGGGCATCAGTTCGCGGCAGGCTATGGACCCAGGACGCAAGTCCTGCTGCGTCTTTGAGTTCATCTACTTCGCCCGTCCCGACAGCCACATCTACGGCAAGTCGGTCTACATGGCCCGCCTGCGCATGGGGCACCTGCTGGCCCAGCAGGCACCGGTGGACGCGGACCTCGTCATCCCTGTCCCCGAGAGTGCCCTCCCCCATGCCATGGGTTACGCACAGGTGTCCAAGATCCCCTACGGTGAGGGTCTGATCAAGAACCGCTACATCTTTCGCACCTTTATCGCTCCCGACCAGCGGCTCCGGGACCTGGGAGTGAAGATGAAGCTTACGCCCCTCAAGGAGAACCTGGCCGGCCGCCGGCTTGTTGTGGTAGATGACTCCATTGTGCGCGGCACCACGACGAAGCCGGAAGTCGCGCTGCTGCGCGAAGCCGGGGCCAGGGAGATTCATCTGCGGATCAGTTCGCCACCCATCCGGTACCCGTGCTTCTACGGGATTGATACTTCCGCCGGGCGCAAGGAACTCATCGCCGCCCGCATGTCGGTGCCAGAGATCCGTGAGTACGTGGACGCCGACAGCCTCGAATACCTCGAACTCAAGAACCTCATCAAAGCCGTTGGCCTGCCCAAGACCAACTTCTGCACGGCCTGCTTCGACCGCCACTACCCCATTCCCGTGCCGAAGGAAGTCAAGGTCACCAAGTTCGACCTGGAGACTCCATCCCCGGACTAGCCCCAGCACCAGCGACCCATCAGTCCGCTGCGCGACCTACCGCTGGCGGTGGCCTGCTTGGGTGCACCGGGCAGGTGTACCGCCGCCCCGAAGCGAATGGTGGGAGTTCAGCGAACACTTCCTGGAGCACCCATGGGCCGACCAACTTCCCGTGAGCTCGTGCACCGTGCCATACAGGCACACACCGCCATTCCGAGCTTCAACATCCCCTACCTGCCGATGATGTCGCCGGTGGTCAGGGCGTTGCGCGACACGGCGACGGTGGGGATGGTGACGGCGGCGCGTGTGGAGTGGAAGCAGTTCAGCCCCGGGAGTCCCCGCGAGCTTTTCGCCGCCTTTGAGGCTTACCGCGAGGAGCCGCTGGTGCGGCTGCATCTGGACCACATCCCGGTCATTGATGAAGATGGCGAGCGAGTGGACTACCTGTCGTACCTCGCCGAGGCTCTGGAGCTTGGGTATGACTCCATCATGGTGGATGGGTCTCGCCTGCCGCTGGGTGAGAACATCGCAGCCACACGTGCGGTGGTGTTACTGGCTGCCCGGACCGAAGTGGCGGTGGAGGGGGAACTCGGGGCCGTGCTCGGCCACGAGGCTGGGCCGCCGCCGCCCTATGAGGAGCTCTTGGCCAGCGGACAGGGCTTCACCGACCCTGACGAGGCGCGGCGGTTTGTCCACGAGACGGGTGTGGACTGGCTGTCAGTGGCGATTGGCAACATCCACGGAGCGGTGGCCGCCGCGACCCGAAATCAGCCCAAGGTTCAGGCGCGGCTTGACCTGGAACACCTGGACCGCCTGCGCGAGGTGACAGGGGTGCCACTGGTGCTGCACGGAGGCAGTGGCATCCATCGCGAGTATCTGCAGGAAGGTATCCGGCGCGGTATCGCGAAAGTCAACGTCGGCACCTCCATCCGCCAGGCGTACGAGGCTGCTGTCGGCGAGTCTGTCGAGGCGGCTCAGGAGGCCGTTTACCGCGTCACGCTGTGGACGCTTGAGGAGGAACTTCAGGTTGCGGGCTCCGCCGCTGCACTAGGTATCTGCTGCTAGGCCCGACGCCTTCGCCATCTTGGAGGATAGCTATGGAAGTCAAGAAGACTGCCTTTGCGTTGTTCTTTGGTAACCGGGGTTTCTTTCCGGGATCGCTCATGGAGTCAGCGCGACAAGAGCTGTCGGCGGTGCTGACGGGCTTGGGCCATGAGGTGCTGATGCTGGACGCCGCCGCTACCCGTCACGGGGCGGTGGAGACAGTCAAGGAAGGCGAGATCTACGCTGACTTCCTGCGGCGCAACCGGGGCAAGTACGGCGGAGTTATCCTGTCACTGCCGAACTTCGGTGATGAGACTGGCGCGATTGCGGCGCTGAAGGACTGCGGTGTCCCGATACTCATCCAGGCCTACCCCGACGAGATGGACAAGATGGCGCCGGAAAGCCGCCGGGACGCCTTCTGCGGCAAGTTCTCTATCATGGATGTCTTCTACCAGTACGGGTTGAAGTTCACCATCCTGCCCCCCCATACAGTGTCGCCGTCGTCGCCCCGCTTTGCGGCCCAGGTGGACTACTTCGATCGCCTCTGCCGGGTCTACAACGGCATGAAGGATATGGTGGTGGGCGCCATCGGGGCCCGCACGACCCCGTCTAAGACCGTGCGCATTGATGAACTGGCTCTGCAGCGCCATGGCATCACCATGGAGACGCTGGACCTCTCCGACATCTTCGCACGCATGAACGCGGTGCGCTCCAACAGCCGCAAGTACAAGGACAAGGCTGACACGCTGCAGGCCTACACGTGTTGGGATGGTGTGCCGGAGGAGGCCTTCCAGAAGCTCGTGCGACTCGGGGTCGCGCTGGACGACGTTGTGGAGGAGTACGCCCTGGATGCGGTGGGCATCCGGTGCTGGATCGAGATGCAGAAGCAGCTTGGCCTGTCACCGTGTGTGCTGCTCAGCGAGATGAACAACCGCGGGATACCTACCGCCTGCGAGGTGGACATGGGCAATGCTGTGACGATGTTCGGCCTGCGCGCCGCCTCGGGGAACGTGGCGACGTGCCTGGACTGGAACAACAACTATGGCGAAGAGGATGACAAGTGCATTCTCTTCCACTGCGGCCCGGTGCCCCAGAGCATGATGACGGCCAAGGGCCAGATCGTAGACCACTCCATTCTGGCCAATGCGGTCGGTGAGGGCTGCGGTTGGGGCTGCAACGTTGGACGCATCGCGCCGACGCCTTTCACCTTCGGCAGTATGCTGACCGAAGAGGGGAAGCTCAAGTTCTACCTCGGCCAGGGTGAGTTCACCGATGACCCCATCCCTGCCGATTTCTTTGGCTGTGCGGGCGTCGCCCGGGTGCCGGAGCTGCAGTGCGCGCTGCAACAGATCGGCTACATGGGCCACCGTCACCACACCAGCGTCACTCCGGGACACGTGGCAGCACCGGTCTACGAGGCGTTCACCAAGTATCTGGGCTACGAGGTGACGATGGTCTGACACTGGCGGCTACCGAGGCTCAGACATCGGGGGAGGCGCGACGGTGCGTCTCCCCCGTCTTGCCTCAGTTAGCGGCCGGGCGGAGGCAGGGATAGGGAATGATGGTGGCCATGCGTAGCGAGGCTACGCCTGAGCAAATCGAGGCGGTGCTGGCGCGCATCCGGGCCGAGGGTCTGACGCCGCTGGAACTCCCCGGGGGAGAGCGAACCGCAATCGGCATCGCCAGCGCGATCCCGGTGGACCTGCGGGAGCCACTGGCCCAATCGCTGGAGGCGATGGCGGGTGTGGACCACGTTGCCCATATCAGCCGCCCCTACAAGCTGGCCTCGCGGGAGTTCATCAGCGCTGACACGGTCTTCACGGTGGGCGAGGTCGCTTTCGGTGGCCCCGAGGTAGTGGTGCTGGCTGGACCCTGTGCCATCGAGAGCGAAGCACAGCTCCGGGCGGCAGCCATGGCGGTGAAGCAAGCCGGCGCCCGGGGGTTGCGCGGTGGGGCCTTCAAACCGCGCACCAGCCCCTACTCCTTCCAGGGGCTGGGTGAGGAGGGGTTGGCGCTGCTGGCGGCGGTGGCGGCGGAACTGGACATGATCACCGTGACCGAGGTGATGGACAGCCACGACGTTGAGAGAGTGGCGGCCCATGCCGACATCCTGCAGATCGGCGCCCGCAACATGCAGAACTACTCGCTGCTCATCGCGGCCGGAGAGACCGGTCATCCGATCCTGCTCAAACGGGGCCCGGGGGCCAGCCTCGACGAGCTGTTGCTGGCGGCAGAGTACTGCCTGAGCCGGGGGAGCAACCGTGTGCTGCTGTGCGAGCGCGGGGTCCACGCCCTGGACCACACCTACACCCGTAACGTCCTGGACCTGTCAGCGGTGCCGGTGCTGAAGGAAGTATCGCACCTGCCTGTGGCCATTGACCCCAGCCACGCCACGGGAGTGGCGCGTTACGTTCCGGCCATGTGCCGCGCCGCCGTCGCCGCCGGCGCCGATGCGCTTCTCATCGAGGTGCACCCCGAACCTTCATGCGCGTTGTGTGATGGGCCGCAGTCGCTGGCACCGCCGGTCTTCGCGGCACTGATGGACGACCTGCGGGCGCTGGCCGCCCTCGGAGGCCGGTGCGTATACGATCCCCGGAAGAGTGAGAAGCCGTGAGACGGCGTTGGCTGTGGGTTGGCGTGGGAGGGGCCGTGCTGGTCGGCGTTGCCATGCTGGTTGCGACGGGCGAACGGGCGGCACCGGGACAGACCCCCGACGGCGTGGACGTAGTGCGCGATGTGGTCTATGCGACCGTCGGCAAACGCAACCTGCACATGGACCTGGTACGCCCTGCAGCCAGGCCGGACGAACCCATGCCAGTGCTGGTCTACATCCACGGCGGAGCCTGGCGCGAGGGCTCCTACCACACAGACCTGCTGTACCCCTTCGCCGCGAAAGGGTATTTTAGCGCCAGTATCGAGTATCGCTTCACGCAGGACGCCATCTTCCCCGCGCAGATCCATGACTGCAAGGCTGCCATTCGTTTCCTGCGGGCCAAGGCCTCGGAGTACAACATCGATCCGGAGCGCATCGCGGTAGTGGGTATTTCGGCCGGAGGGCATCTGGCGGCGCTGCTGGGCACCTCCGGCGGAGTGGTGGAGCTGGAGGGTGACCTGGGCCATCCGGAGCAGTCGAGTCGGGTGCAAGCGGTGATCGACATCTTTGGGCCCAGTGACATTACCACCATGATCGCTGACCGGGGCCGGCGCCTGGGCCCGGTATCGCCGGAGGACGAACTGGTGGGCGGCCCGGTGGAGGAGAAACTGGATCTCGCACGAAAGGCCAGTCCCCTGACCTATGTGGACGCCACCGACCCGCCCTTTCTCATCCTGCACGGCGACAAGGACCAGGTGGTGCCCTTCGTGCAGTCCGCCAAACTCCACCAGGCTTTGCGGGCGGCCGGCGTGGACAGCACCTTCATACGCATTCGCAACGCGGGCCACGGCCTGGGACTTTGGACCTACCCTACACTCCCGCAACTACGCGCGATGGTGATGCGCTTCCTGGACGAGAAGCTGCGTTAGCGGTAGCGGTCAGGCTAACTGGCCGTACTGCTCCGAGAACTCAAAGTACCACTGGACGGCCTCAGGGGGGACGTTCCACGGGATGTGGTTGCCGATACACATGAAGTAGCGCGGGCAGCGGCGGCCCAGGTCGCACATGCGACGGGTCATGCGTTCGATGGCCTCCCGGTCACGGCTCATCAGAACCCGATTGTCGCCGTCGCCGGCCAGCATCTTGTCGGGGTGGTTGCGGGCGATGGCGTCGTAGTCGGCGAAGGGTTCAGAGATCAGGCCATCGGCGCCGCAGGCGAAGATGTCATCGGCAATGGCCTCGGGGTTGCCGTCGGTCATGAAGATGACCATGATGCCCTGGGCCTTCATGAGGCCCCAGAACTCCTCGTAATAAGGGTAGACAAACCGGCGCAGCCACTCGGGTGAACATACGGGCCCGCGTGCCATGCAGATGTCATCGTGACACACGCAATAGACGACATCGGTCATGGCCACCGCAGTGAAGAACTTACGCGACAGGACGGCAAAATCGTCCATCAGCCGCTTGAGCTCGGTCTGATAAGCCCCGGCCAGCTCCAGGAATATCTCCCAGCCAAAGGTCAGCAGCGGCCACATGAAGATGGTATTGTAGAACCCCGCTCCCTTCAGCGTGTCCGCCCGGGGGCCGCCAGGAGATGGCAGGTCTCCGCCCTGTATGCTTCGGGCGATCTCCTCCACCGGACGCGTGAAGTCCTGCTTCTCAACCACCTCACGGTCCCTCATGTCCATATGCTTCAGGGGTTCGAACGCCAGGGCCTGTTCCACCGAGGTGAACTCGGTGCCCCACTCCCAGTGGCTGGTCTCCCCCGCTCCCCACCGCACCCTCCGCCGTCCGGCGTCATCTACCCACGAAGACTCGGCGCGAGGCGCAGGGACCGGGTCGTCGGTGGCGGGGATGGCGATACCCATGTCCACCGGCAGCATCTCGGCTGCCTTGAGAGCGGCCTGGCGAGGGTGTTGGTACGGATCAATGCCCGAGACAAGTCCGAGGAAGTCGGGATTGGAGAGGTGCTCCCAGTGGGGGATGCGGTCCACAGGTTCGCCACGCAGGCGGCGCAAGGCGCGGTTGCTGTCCATGTTGGTTCCTCATGTTGGGGTGGTCAGTAGATGCCCTCTTCGCGCAGCACTTCCAGCATCGGGCGCGGCTCATCGAGCGGCAACGTGACTGGCGCATGTCCACGGCGTTCCGATTCATAGAGGGCCATGATGATCTCGAGGGCCGCCCGGCCGTCCTCGCCGCTGCTACGGGGCCTGGTTCCAGTCTGTAGACACCGCACCAGGTCTCGCGCAGCGTTCAGCATCGGCGTTCCCTCCCACGCCGGGACCGGCAGCGCGTCCGGGGCCAACTCCTGCCACCACGGCTCGCTGCTCGCCTCGGCCGGCACCGACTTCAGCCCCGACGTATTGGCGCCCAGCGTCACCAGGCCCCGTTCGAAGTGCAGCTCCAGCCGGAAATGAGAGAACTCGGTGAGCTCGTCCACGATGGCAACGCCTTGCACCCCGCTTATGAACTGCAGGATCGCCATGCTGGTATCCTCAAGACGCAGGTCCAGTCGGGAGCGCCGCGAGGCCGTGCCCAGTACCCACTCCACGTCGCCGGCAAAGAAGCGCATGATGTCGTAGAGGTGGACGGCGTCATGAAGCAGCGGACCCTCGTGATCGGCTTCCCACTCCGGCAGCGGCTTGCAGCCCTGACAGTAACCAACCAGGTGCAGCAACCTCCCCCATCGGCCAGCCTCGCCGCCGCGCCGCACCGCCTCGTGCAGACCATCCCAGCGCCGGGAGCAGTTGACCAGGAGGGTGGCTCCGCTCTCGCGGCAGGCGGCGATCATGTCATCGCATTCTCCGAGACTGAGCGCCATCGGCTTCTCGCAGAAGATACCCCGGACCCCTGCCTCGGCGGCAGCTACTACCTGGTCGCGGTGCGCAGCCGGAGGCGTGGCCACGGCCACGATGTCGAGTGGCTCGCTGCGCAGCATCTCCTGGTAGTCCTGGTAGAGCGCGGTGACGCCCCAGCGCTCACCGAAGCGCTCCAGACGCTCGCGACCGCGGTTACACCCGGCGACCAACTGACACTCGGGCAGCGCGGCGAAGGCCCCGGCAATGCTGACGGGGTGCTGTTGGAAGCGGTCCTCAAACTCACTGCCGATGCGCCCGCAGCCGATCAAGCCAACGCGGTAAGGCGCCATACCCCTCACCTCGGCACGCTTATTCGCGGACCCGACGCCGACACCTGCCGCAACTGGGGAGGGGAGGGCGGGCCCGGCGGCGAATGGTACATGCTCAGCGCGGCAGACCGCCGCGCTGGAAGCACAGCGGCTCCGGAGCGGGGTGGTGGCAGCCGCAGACACTGCAGGGGTATCCATGGGACTACGAGAAGCCATTGACAGCGGACAGTTTCTGATCACTGGGGAAGTGGCGCCGCCAAAGGGGTGCCACTTCGAGCACATGGTGGAGGAGGCCGAGCACTACCGTGGCCGCGTCCACGGCGTGAACGTGACCGACATCCAGTCGGCGGTGATGCGCGCCAGTAGTCTGGTGGGCTGCATCAAGCTGAAGGAGGCGGGCCTGCCGCCGGTGCTGCAGATGGTGTGCCGTGACCGCAACCGCCTGTCGCTACAGAGCGAACTGCTGAGTGCGGCGGCCATGGGCATCAACGAGGTGCTGTGCCTGACTGGCGACTACACCACGTTGGGCGACCATCCCCAGGCCAAGCCGGTCTTCGACCTGGATTCCGTACAACTTCTGAAGGCCGCCAAGCGTCTGATGGAAGGTCGGGATATGGCGTACTATCCCAGCCGCAAGGATCCCACGCAGATGGTGGACGGCGAGCCGTTGGAGGGGGATCCGCCGGTGTTCACGCTGGGCTGTGTCGTCAATCCCGGGGCGGAGCCTCTCGAGCCGCAGATCATGAAGCTGCGGAAGAAGATTGATGCCGGCGCCGACTTCTGCCAAACGCAGGCGGTCTACGACGCCGGCGTCTTCGAGCGGTTCATGGAAAAGCTGGGTGACTGCCCCATTCCGATCCTCGCCGGGGTTGTCGTCCTGAAGAACCCGATGATGGGCAGGTACATGAACGCCAACGTCGCCGGGGTGACAGTACCGGAGTGGATGATTGAGGCCCTGGCTGACAAGGAGACGCGGGTCGAGAAAAGCATTGAGATACACGGCAAACTGGTTGCCGAACTGAAGCCATTGTGCCAGGGGATTCACATGATGCCACTGGGGTGGGACAAGTACGTGCCCCGGATCCTCGACCTGGCCGGCATTGGGCCGGTGGCCTGAGCCATGACCGTCACCGAGCAGAAGCCGCGCGAGGCCATCTTGGCCATGCTGGCGCCCGAAGCGAGTGTCTGCGTGATCGGGTGCGGTTGTTGCGCTCGCCTGTGCGAGACTGGCGGTGCGCCACAGGTGGAGGACATGGCACGATTCCTGAAAGCCGCGGGGCACGAGGTGGTGGGAGCGCTGGTGCCGACTGAGACATGCCATGCCACTGACACGCCGGCGTTCCTTCAGTCGCACTCGTCTGCATTCACCGCAGCCGACTGTATACTCGCCATGTGCTGCGATTCCGGGATCAGGGTCATTTCTGAGACCCTAAGCCCAACACCAGTGAAACCTGCGTTACAGAAACCAAAGACCGAAGTGTCCACACAGGAAGGCTAGACATGACCGCAACGGAACAGAAGACCCGCGAAGAGATCCTGAAGATGCTGGAGAACGATGAGACCATCTTCATCGTCGGCTGCGGCGACTGCGCCACCATCTGCCAGACCGGTGGTGAGGTCGAGGTTGCCGAGATGAAGCAGTTCCTGGAGGAGAGCGGGAAGAAGGTCAGTGGCACACTTATTCCCGAGTCGGCCTGCCAGGTGCTTGACGTGGCGCGACTGCTGCGCCAGCAGAAAGAGGAAGTGGCCGCGGCCGATAGCATCCTGGTCCTGTCCTGCGGCGCGGGTGTGCAGTCGGTGGTGGAGAACCTCAAGGACAAGCCGGTACACCCGGGCTGCAACAGCCTGTTCATCGCCAACACGAAGCGCCTCGGGCAACTGCACGAGTGGTGCTCAACCTGCGGTGAGTGCGTCATTGACGAGTATGGCGGCGTGTGCCCCATTACGCGCTGCCCCAAGGGCCAGGTGAACGGCCCTTGCGGCGGGACCGACCAGGGCAAGTGTGAGGTAGACCCCGAACAGGACTGTGTCTGGACACTGATCTACCAGCGCCTGGAACATGTGCCAGGCAAGGAGAAGGTCGAGACAACCCTGTATGGCGCCAAGAACTTCGACGCCGGGCGCCATCCGCGCAAGCGCGTCTTTGAGCCCCGGCGGGGAGGTTAGGCTAGCCGGCCTGGCCATGACAAGAGCCCTGCCAACGGCAGGGCTCTTACGTCTGCGCCAAGAAGGTGGCTCTCTGCGCACGAGGAAGCCAAGGCAGAATCCGGCGGCCCGAGGTGAGCGAACATGAGCCGGAACGAGGCCCTGAGTCTCCTGCACGAGTACACCCAGAGCGACGCCCTGCGCGCCCATGCCTACGCCGTAGAGGCGGCGATGCGGGCCTACGCACGCCGGTTAGGCGAGGATGAGGACCTCTGGGGGATCGTGGGGCTCCTGCACGACTTCGATTACGAGCGCTTCCCCACGCTTGGGGAGCACCCTTACCGGGGTGCCGAGATCCTGCGTGCTGCCAGGTGGCCCGAAGTGGTCGTGGAGGCCTGCCTGGCCCACGCGGAGTTCACTGGCGTAGCTCGTGATACCCCGCTCAAACGCGCCATATTCGCCGTTGACGAGCTGACAGGGCTGATCACGGCCGTGGCTCTTGTACGACCGTCCAGGCGCCTGGCGGAGGTGGAGGTCAGGTCGGTCCGCAAGAAGATGAAAGACAAGTCGTTCGCCGCAGCGGTGAACCGCGACGACATCGTGCGGGGCGCGGAGGAGATGGGGGTACCCCTCGATGAGCATATCGGGGTGGTGCTGCAAGCCATGCAGGAGATCGCGGCACAGTTGGGGCTCTAGTTGCCCCGCGAAGCGAGAGGAGGAGAAAGCTCGATGACGCCTCGCGAGCGCCTGGTCACTGCTCTGGATCACCGGGAGCCGGACCGCGTGCCCTTCGACCTGGGGACAACGTTCGTCACCGGCATCACCCGGCGCGCCTACCGGTCGCTGCTGGAGGCCCTGGGCGAGGAGCAACGGGCCGATCCGCCCCTCTTTGACCCCGTGCAACAGCTCGTCGTGCCGGACCAGGACATCCTGGACCGCCTCGGCGTGGACACCACGGCTTTGGCCCGATACCTGCCGGGACGCCGCCCCCTCAACGAGCGTGCCGATGAGCGCTATCTGATGTTCGATGACGCCTGGGGGATCTCGTGGCGCATGCCGCGCGATGGCGGGCTGTACTATGACATGTTCCGCCACCCCCTGGCCGGCAAGACGCTCGATGACGCCCGGAACTACCCCTGGCCCGACCCAGTGCGGGACTTCGACCGCAAGAAGGTGCGGGAGCTGGCGCGCCGCCTGCACGAGACGACCGACCGGGCGCTGATTGCTGCCGGCTACGGGTCGGGCATCCTGGAGCTGGTGCTATGGCTGCAAGGCTTCGACCAGGGGTACATGAACCTGCTCGCGGACCGGCAGTTGACCTGCTACCTCCTCGACCGTATCACCGACATCAAGATGGCCTATGCCGAGGTGATGTTGGAGGCAGCGGGTGAGTACTGCCAGGTGTTCTACGGCGGTGATGACGTCGGACATCAGACATGTCCGGCGATCCGGCCGGAGATGTTCCGGGAGCTGCTGCTGCCCCGCTACAAACGCTACCACGAGTTCATCAAGATCAAGGCCCCGCATATCAAGATCTTCTTCCACACGTGCGGGGCGGTATACCCCTTGCTGCCCCTGCTGATCGAGGCGGGAATAGACATCCTCAACCCCGTCCAGGTCAATGCTGCCGGGATGGATGACACCGCTCGGCTGAAGCGCGAGTTTGGCCGCGACCTCGTCTTCTGGGGCGGCATTGATACCCAGCACGTCATGCCCCATGGCACACCCGAGGAGGTTCGGGCCGAGGTGCAGCGGCGTCTGAATGACCTGGCAGCTGGCGGGGGCTATGTGCTCAACACAGTCCATAACATCCAGGCCGATGTGCCGGGGCGTAACGTGTTGGCCATGGTCGAGGCACTGCACGACTTCGGGGCCTACTAGGTGAAGGACGGCGGCCCTCACTCGTACGGCACCGACTCGGTCTGCCCCGTCTGCGACGAACGTTCCGCCGCCTCCAGCACCCCAATGACCCGGCGCCCAAACTCACCGGAGACTGGCACCGGGGCGCCACGCAGCAAATGGTCGGCGATGCCCTGCCAGTAGGTCGGCCAGTCGCAGTCGCGGTAGGGGACCCATTCCTCGCTCCGGGCGTGTCCCTCGCAGGTAACCAGCAGCAGGCTTCCTCCGGACGGACCCCGGATCTGCCTCTCGTAGAACGGATTCGCGTTCACTCCGTAGTCCAGGATGCCTCCCCGGGTGCCGAGGATACGCCACAACGGTTTCCCCACTGCCGCGACGGTGGACCAGGTCACATCGGCCACGCACCCATTGGCGAAGCGGATGAGGGCCCGCGTCTGATCCTCGTTGGTCATCTCGTGCCAGACCAGTTTGTGGAAGTAGCCGTTCACTCCCACGATGGCAGAGGGAACGAGGTGAAGCACCCAGTCCACGGCGTGCGGTCCCCAGAAGTAGAAGCCTCCCCCAGACTTGGACTTCTCGCGATACCAGCCGTTCTGTGGCTCGTAGTAACCGCCGGCAGCCAGCTCGATGTGGAAGACCTCGCCGATGGCACCTCCCTCCACCAGTTCCTTGATGCGCCTGTAGTTGCCATCGTGCCGGCGGTTGTGGTGGACGGCGAGCATTCTGTCCGCCTCTCGGGCGGCCTCGATCATCTTGGTGGCTTCGGCCACGCTCAAGCACATGGCCTTCTCCACGACCACGTGCTTGCCAGCGGCCAGGGCCTCCAGGGCCAGCGGGCAATGAGTGAAATGAGGGGTCACCAGCGAGACAAGCTGGACGTCCGGGTCAGCCCACACGTCGGTCACGTCATTGTAAGTCCGGATGCCAGGAAAATCCCTGCATGCGGCCTCTGTGCGCGCCGAGTCCAGATCACAGACGGCGACCAGCCGCAGCTCTGGAGTGGCCGAAATCCAGGCCGCGTGCGCCCAACCAAAGTTGTGCAGGGGACCGTAGCCGATGACTGCACAGCCGATAGGGGCTTCCATGCAACGCTCTCCTCTGGCGAATGGCGCTGTCGTGGTGCAGGTCTGTATAAGATCGGGCATCGGAGTCTTTACTCTATGAGCACAGGACCTCGACGGCGGCCACAATATCACTCACCTGCGGAATGCAGGCGTCCTCAAGCGGGGGGCTGTAGGGTATGGGAATGGCGCGGCCGCCCAGTACCCGCGGCGGGGACTTGAGGGCTTCACCGGCTTCCTCCACCACTCGCCGAACGATCTCAGCCCCGGCTCCACCGCGGACGGGGGCTTCGTGCACCACCAGAAGGCGTCCGGTCTTGCGGACGGACGCAGCGATGGCTTCGACGTCCAGTGGCACAAGCGAACGCGGGTCCACCACCTCAACCTCGTACCTCGGTGCCAGGACCTCTGCGGCCGTCAGGGCCTTGACAACCGCATAGGAGGTCGCAACCAGGGTCACGTCCACCCCTTCTCGCTTTGTCGCTGCCTCGCCCAACATCACCGTCCACTCGCCATCCGGAACCGCCTCCGTCAACGGGTGGAGCAGACGATGCTGAATGTACACGACCGGATCGTCGTCACGGATGGCCGTCTTCAGCAGGCCCTTGGCATCGTATGGACAGGACGGCATGACAACCTTCAGGCCGGGCGTATGCATGAGCCAGGCTTCCAGGCTCTGGCTATGATGTGCGCCCTCGCGGGTTCCACAGCCGGCGGGCGTCTTGATCACTACCGGGACGCTGAACTGCCCTCCCGACATCAGGCGCAGCTTTGCCGCCTGATTGCACACCTGGTCCAGGCAGACCGTCAGGAAGTCGCAGTACATGATCTCCACAACGGGTCGTAGCCCTGCGGCGGCCGCACCAGCGGCCAAGCCGGTGAAGGCGGCCTCTGAGATGGGTGTCTGCCACACGCGTCGCTGCCGGAACTGCCCGAAGAGATCGCCGGATCGCTCCCGGACCGGCCCAATGTCCTCGCCAATCACGAAAACGCGCTCGTCGCGTTCCATCTCCTCCCGCAAGGCTTCGGCCACTGCTGCAGCATAGGTGATTTCGCGCATGCGTCTGGCCTCTTCACGGTCAGATCTCGAAGCGGCAAAGGTGCCGCGGGTCGGACAGTGGGCTTTGCAGGGCGAAGGCCACGGCGTCGTCCACCTCGGCGCAGACTGCCGTGCGGATCTCATCTTGCTCGGCTTCTGTGAGCCAGCCCTCAGCCCTGCAGCGAGACCGGAACAGCTCAATGGGGTCACGTTGCCGCCACAGAGCGCACTCCTCGGGGTCTGCATGGCCGGCGGATCCGCAGTGGCCCTCAAACCGGTACGTCTTGGCCTCAATGAACGTGGGGCCGTGGCCCTCCCGGGCACGCGCAATGGCCTCCTCGGCGGCGGCGCGCACGGCCAGGACGTCCTGACCGTCCACGGTAATAGCTGGGACTCCAAAGCCCTCGGCGCGGGGCGCGATGTCGGGGCCTGGAAAGGCAATGGCCGCTGGCGTTGTGGCTGCGTAGAGGTTGTTCTCGCAGATGAACAGGACGGGCAGCGACCAGTTGGCTGCCAGGTTGAGTGCTTCGTAGAGCGTCCCCTGGTTGGCCCCGCCGTCGCCGAAGAAGGTGACGGCTACCTGGTCTGTGCCGTTGTAGCGGGCTGCGAAAGCCGGCCCCAGCGCCAGGGGAATCTGGCCCCCGATGATGCCGTTGCCGCCGAGGAACCCGTGCTGGCGGTCATAGAGATGCATGGACCCTCCACAGCCACCGCACACTCCGCCCTCTCGCCCCATGAGCTCCGCCAACGCTCCACGCAGATTGGCGGTCTTGGCGATGAAGTGACCATGGTCGCGGTGGCTGCTGGTGACGTAGTCGCTATCCCGCAGCAGGCTGCAGACGCCTACCGCCACGGCCTCCTGGCCAATGTATAGATGCACCGCCCCACCGATCATGCCTTTGCTGGCGAAGTCATACAGTGTGCTCGTCAGCAGCCCGGCACTTCGCTCCAACTCCGCCTCGGGGCTGTTCTGCTGGAAGTAACCGCTGTAGTCGTAGTACCTCTTCAAGCGCTCCTCGAAGAGGCGGATACGGTACATGTGACGCAGCAGGTCGGCGCAGTCATTGCGTCTGAGCATACCTCACCTCACGATCGGGGTCGGGTCAAGGAGGCCTATTCGTGGCGACACAGCGGCCAACCTGCCATCGCGGACATGAGGAGCAGGATTGGGGCAGGCGCGCGGCCCTCGACGTCGAACCAGCCATCCGGTATTTCGTTCACAGGGAGCAAGGTATGCAAGAGGTCAAGCCCTGCAACACCTATGCAGCGCGGCCGTCCGGTGTCGCCACATACTGTGACGGCCCAACAGTGTACAAGGTCTACTATGTGGACATCTACGGCCGTCAGGAACCCGAACGCTACGAATGGGATCGCTGCGAGTTGCCTCGAGCCACGGTGATTGAGCACCTCGCGACGGCAGGTGTGGAGGGCGTTGGCTTCGTCGTGGCCTTCCCCCACATCACGAAGGTCTTTCGCTTTGCTCCGAGTGCCGAGACCGTGATGCACGTGCGGGCCTTTCGGACGACCGACTTCGCCCCTCTGGACCTGCAGCGGGAGGAAGGTTACCTGGAGTTTGCGTGCTATGCCGAGGCTGTCATCGCTGCGGCTGAGTATGAGCTTTGGGCACGGGCTAAGACTGTCGAAGAGTACCTGGAGGGCACGTGGCCGGGGGCCGAGGCGCGTATAGCCGACCACACCAAGCTGCGGCGCTATATGGAGCGAATGCAGGCCCAGGGTAAGGTGTCCGGCGTCTGAGGCCACGTTCACACTTGCCTCAGGCGGGCATCGCGTGTACAATGGATTTGCATAACCATGTAAGCTAAAGGTCAATCCCACCAGAGGAGGAACGCAGAGATGGCAAGTCTCAAGGGCTCACAGACGGAGAAGAACGTGCTGGCTGCCTTTGCCGGAGAGTCCCAGGCCCGCAACCGCTACACGTATGCGGCCAGTGTGGCGCGGGACGAGGGCTTCATGCAGATCAGTGAGATCTTCCTGGAGACAGCGGACAACGAGAAGGAGCACGCCAAGGTCTTCTTCAAGTACCTTGAGGGCGGCGAAGTTGAGATCACGGCGGGTTACCCGGCTGGAGTCATCGGTGACACGCTGGCGAATCTGCGGGCTGCCGCGGCGGGCGAGAAGGCCGAGTGGAGCACGCTCTACCCCACCTTCGCCCAGACGGCCAAAGACGAGGGCTTCACGGCCATCTGCAACTCCTTCAGCCAAATCGCGGAGGTTGAGTCGGCCCACGAGCGCCGGTACAACATCCTGGCGGCGCGGGTCGAGGCCGGGGAGGTCTTCAAGCGAGCGGCAGCCATCAAGTGGAAGTGCCGCAATTGCGGGCGCGTGATGGAAGGCGTCGAGGCTCCGAAGATGTGTCCCGCCTGCCAGCACCCGCAGGCGTTCTATGAGCCTTTCGCGGAGAACTACTAGCGAAACCGGAAGACGGATGCTTCGGCGGGGCCGGCCAGTGTGGCCGGCCCCTCTGTATGCGCCCACAGAGTCAGTGTGGCCGCTACCGGAGGCAGTGGATCTTCCCGTCTTGCGCTCCGAAGTACACCCGTCCGTTGGCTATCGCGGGCGAGGAGAACACCTTGGCGCCGATTTGGATGGTCTCCAGCGTACGTCCCCCGGCGGCGTCAATGATGTAGATCCGCCCGTCGTGGCAGCCGAGCACCAGTCGAGACCCCGCCAGCGCAGGCGAGGAATCCGCGACGCCGCCCAGACGCAGAGCCCAGACCTGGGCACCATCCGAGAGACGACAGGCCAGTAACTCGGTCTCCGACAGGTAGCCACTCACCGTGGCGAAGTACACGTTGCTGCCATCGGTTACCGGGGTATGCAGGACCGATGACTGGCGCCGCAGTGTCCACAAGAGGCGCCCTGTGGTCCGGTCGCAGCAGACCATGCAGTCCGTGTTGGGCGGCTGTAACGCAGTTCCCGACATAACGGGGACGAGCAGCTTATCGCCATAGATGGTCGGAGCGGCAACCACAGAGCCGGCGAACTGCGCTGTCCAAAGCAGCTTCCCGTCGGTCATGTTCCTGGCGACGATACGCCCGGCTTCATCGCCGTAGTAGACCGTGTCCTCGGTGGCCGCCGCCGCCGCGCTGACGGGGCCGGTCTCCCGTACTGACCAGACCGGTGCGCCGGTGTCTGCCTCCACACACCTGAGAACACCATCCATGCTGCCAAACAGCACGCGTCCGCCCACGACCAACGGCGAGGCGACGACGCTGCCCCGGGTAAGCACGCGCCACCGCAGTTGACCCGTTTCTGCGTCGAGTGCGTACAGGCATCGGTCGGCTGACCCCACAAAGACGGTCCCGCTGGCCACGGCGGGTGACGATACGATGGTTCCCCCAAGGGTGGTGCGCCAAAGAAGCTTGCCATCCTCGGCCGACAGGCAACACAGGGCCCCCCCCGCCGTGCCGGCAAAGACCCTCCCCCCAACCACGGCCGGTGAGCTGTCAACACTCTCCTCGTCAATCCTTGCGGCCCAGGCCTCGGCCAGCGCGGTGACGGTGAGGGGTTCTGCCGCAAGGCCGCTGCGCATTGGGTCACGGTGGAAGGTGGGCCAGTCGCCGGCTTCGGCTTCAGCCCCCACACAGAGACACAGTAGCCCGATCAGCAGTGGGATCAAGATTTGCCCCTTTGCACAAGCAGGGACGCCGTACCGGAGCAGATCCGGACGGCGTCCCAAATGGTGCCTGACTCACGCCTGTGCCATCGTCGGGTGCACTTCGTCTCGATGGGGCCCCATCTCTCTGTCTCCCAGCGGGCACAGAGGTGGTCCCCCAACTTACCCTAGTATGGTGGGTCGGGGGGCAGGTCACCTTCGTCTATCAGAGTCACGTCGGGAACCACGGTTGTCTGACCGGCCACAATCTGCACCGTAATCGGGTCCATCCCCGGCGGGAGGGCCGACCCTGTCGGCGGGGTGATCGTCACCGTGTACGGCCCGCCGGGGGTGATGCCGTCCACTCTGTATGCGCCCGTGGCGTCTGAGACTCCCGTCTGGCCATTGATCGTGATGGTCACGTTGCCGAGGCCCACGGGCGCGCCCGACTGGTAGACCCTGACGACCCCAAAGGCACTACCGGTCAGCAGAGCAGTGCCCTCCCCGCCGCCACCGCACCCCGCGAGCGTCGCCGCAAGTGCTACGCACCCGGCCAGAAGCATTGCGGCCGTCGGCCACTGCCACATATTGCGCATCGCTGATGTCACCTCTTGTGCTTCTGTTGTCTCGGACGCCGACACCGATGTGTAGACCGGCAGCTCATCTGTTCGGGCGCCGGGAAGCCCTTCGCCAGCCCCTTCGGAGTACATGGGAGCCGGTCTATCGCCGGCCTCCCGTGTCACTGCTGCTTCTTCGGACCCGCGGCACAGTGGATGATGCCCGCCACTGTGCCGCGGTCGATGCAAGACTCTGGCCTAACGAGCCACGTTCGCCGGAACCAGACAACTGGCCTGCTGACCGTCCTCGGTGACCGCCTGGATCCGCACCAGGTAGCGCCCGGCCGGTACCGCGGTTCCGCTGGCACTGCGCAGGTCCCAGGTAGTCTGATTGACCCCGGCCGTAACCAACTGGTCCCCACCCAGCGTCCGCACGGTGCGTCCGCTGAGGTTCATCACCGTGATCGTCACTCGCGCCTGGCGGGACAAGGTGTACGTGATACCAAGGCCCTGGCCGGCCTTCTGCGCCGCAGTCCCGGTTACGACCAGACCACCAGCCGCGACAGCAGGCCCTATCTCCAGTCGGAACTCGCGCGGCTCGCCGTTGCCCGAGTCAAACACGTAGGAGGGCGCAGTCCGCGCGTAGATCCGCTTCCCGGCTGCCACGTCCACCAGTGTCACGCTCTTGTCGCGCGGCACTTGAGTGAGGTCGGGCAGAGAGAGTTTCACTTGCGTATTGGCCAAGTCGGTCGCCACCACGAACTTGAAGCTCATGCTCTGGGTGGCTTCGCCACGAATGTCGCACGCCATGCGCTGGTCAGCAGCCGTCGGGAAGTAGACGTCCACATAGGACTTGAGCGCTGGCGGGTTCTCAATATCGTAAGCGCCCGGGTTGGCCTTGGCATAGCCCATCACACCCACACGGGCGGTGCGATCAGCACTACCGCCAGCCTCGGCCACGATCGGGATCACGAAGTCGCCCTCCGCCCGCACATAGGTCTGAGCGGGAGCAGCGGCAGCCGTAAGCGGGTTCACAGTCACCGACTGCAGTGCAGAGGAGCGCATCCACATGCCAGCGAGGCGCGGCACGCTGGTGGCTGCCCCCAGACCGGGGAGGTCGCTCACAAGGATATAGCCCCGTGTTGCGCGGTCGTAGATGTAGCCGAAGTCGCGCACCGGGCTGCCACTCCCGATGTCAAGGTTCGACCAGGGCAGATCGGCATCAAAGGGATTGCCGGCCATATTCCAGCCATTGGACAGGTTCAGGATGAACTGCTGGTTACTGGGTACCGAGTTACCCGGGACGTCCAGCACCGTTGCTGCCGGTACCCGGACCCAGAAGCCGCGCCCTGCCCGCAGGCGAAGGGCCTGGGGAACGGTGTTGCTGGTCGGATCGGCGACCAGGTACCGCGGCGGACTGGCGGTCGGATCATACCGGATGACGTCCGCCGTAGCGCCGAATGCCCGGCTCGGGTGCTCGTCAAACGGGCTGATTGGCAACGCCACGAAGGAGAGCCCTGCCGGAAGTCGCAGGCTGTACACCGGGATGGCCTCGAAGTCAACTCCGGACACATCGCCACTGAGGTCCAGGACTCTATCGGCCGGCTCGAAGCTGTAGCCAGACTTACTCGGAGTGATCGTCCAGGTCCCGGGCAACAGCCGCCGCAGAGTGTACTGACCACTGGCGTCAGTCGTTGCTGTGACCACCGTGCCATTCTGCTCGGCCTCGACCGTGACGCCCTGAACGCGGTTACCGTCCACGTCTGTGACAGTCCCGCTGACATTGTGGGACGCCAACTGGCCGATGAAGTCCTGCCCCAACACATTGTCGTCCGTAACCACGACCTGGCGTGTGGTGGGCTCAAACTCCCAGAGCGCGAGGCTTGGGGTAATGTTGTAGGTCCCTGGTGGCGTGTCCTTCAGCCGCCAGCGTCCCTCGCTGTCCGTAACCACCGAGCGGACGCCATCGCTGACTGTCACGCCCGGGAGAGGCTGCCGCTGCTTGTCAAATACCCGGCCCGCGATGTCATACGCCGGTGTTGCGATGAAGTCCACGCCGGCAGCGCTCTCAGGAACCGTGACCGAGACCTCGGCCGGAGCGAAGGCATAGCCTCGCAGCACCGGGGTGACGGTGTAGGTGCCGTCCGACAGGCCGGTGATGACGTAGTCACCGGCGCCGTCGGTTGTGGCCGAGTGACCGTCGGCCGTCACCACGACATCGGGCACGCCCGTCCCGTCGCTGAGCGCCACCCGTCCGGAGATCTGGTACGTCGGCGGACCGGAGACTGTAAAGGACCAGGTTATTGAGGCGGACTTCCCTCCGTTGTCCTCCGCCGTCACCGTCACGGTGACGTCCGCGAGGAAGGGCAGGACGTCAGTGGGCTGGTATCTGAAGTTGTAGCTGTCGGTGCTTCCTGTGACCGTGGGTGTACCCAGGTCAATCGGATTTCCGCCGATCGTCGCCGAGGCGGTGACTGTGCTGCGGTTCACGCCGCTGCCCGTGTCGGACACGCGGAAACTGATGGCCGTGTCGGTCGGTACCCCGGTAGCTCCATCAGCCGGCGAGAGGTTGTCAATCACGGGCGCCTGCTCGTCGGTGGGCGTCACCGGGCCGGCCACATTGGAGTCTGCCGACAGGTTCGAGCCGTCAAAGGCACGCAGCATGTAGTAGTAGGCTGTGCCGTCGGTAGCTGTGGTGTCCTGATAGCTGTCGGTCCCTGCGGCCACCGTCGCGATGGCTGGCGGCGCAAAGCTCGTCGTGGTGGACCGGTAGATGCGGTACTCCTGGACGTCGTTGTTGCCGGCACCATCGTCGGTCGACAGCGTCCACGTGAGGTTGATGGTCCCGCCCAGACCCGGGTTGGTGGCCTCGACATCGGTTGGTGGCTGCGGAACGATGTTGTCGATGGCCGAGACCGGGCCGGCCTCGTTGGAGTTCGCAGACTCCGATGACGGGTCAGCGGCTCGCACGATGTAGAAGTACTGCGTCCCCGTCACCGCGGAAGTGTCATCGTAAGTGTAGGCCGCCGCCCCGGTCGCCGGGACAGAAGCTATCTGGTCACCCGGACCGTAGGACCCCGACGTCTCGCTCCGGTAGACATGGTATTCCACGACATCATCGGCGCCACCGCCGTCGTCCAGGCTGGGGTTCCAGGTCAGGCTGATGGAACCGCCGTTGTCGCTGGGCGTGTCTTGAGCGAGCAGTGACTGCGGCGCTCCCGGCGGCTCGTCCACGACCGGCCCGGAGAAGTAGTTGGGCACCGCGCCGAAGTCAGGCAGCCGGTCGCGGTCCAGGCCGTCGGAGGCTTCAAAGTAGTACTGGTGGGGCGTTCCCTCTACAAGGCCGCTGATCTTGAAGGCATACACGACGCCGTCGGTGTAGTCGTTATCGTTGGGATCGACCTTCGACATGTCATACTTGGAGGTGCTGTCAATCACCACACGGATGTAGTCCGGCGGGTTTCCAGCTACGCCCGCGTAGCGGTCGGTATCCGTGTAGACCACCGTGTAGGTGAACTCTGTCGTCTGTCGGCCAACGTTGGGATCCAGCCCGGGCGGGTTGGTGGGGTCACTGCCGTCGTCGTCGGGCAGGAAGCTCAGAACGGGCCGGGTGTTAGCCGCCACCAGCGGCCCCTCGACACTGTCCAGATTGGTTCCGGGATTGGCCGGGTCCGGCGGGCCGCTGAACAGGAAGGGATCGCCCGGGTCTGAAGCCGGGAAGCGGGCGAAACCGTCCGAGGCCTGTGCGCGGAAGATGTGGGCACCCTCGGCCAACCTGATCGGCGGTGTGCGGAAGGTAGCGCCATCGTGGTAGACGTCGTCCGAGGGCTTCTCGGGGTCCATGTCAAGGACCGTGGCGCCGCTCCCGTCAGCATTGCCATCAATTGCGAGACGGATAACAGCCGGCGGGTTGTTGTCTGCGTCGGTGTAGGTCACAGAGAAGATAAAGGCCGTTGCCGTGGTGCCGTCGGGCCCACTCGCCGCATCGGGTGTGAAGCGGAAGTTCGACAGGACGGGAGGTGTGTTCGGGGCGACTTCCGGCCCCTCGATGGCGCCAGTGTTCGGGAAGCGCACCGCCTCGCCCTCGACCTTTGTGTTGGAGTCATCGGGATAGAGCCAGGAGCCCCAATCGTCGCGGAAGACGAAGTAGTACCGGTGCAGCCCGGGCCCAAGCTCCACGATGGTCGCGGTGTCGAAAACGTACTCCTTGCCGTCGCTGTAGTCGTCATCGGACGCGTCGGCGGGCTTCATCGTGGCCCGGAACCAGTCGGCTACTCGGAACCTGGCTCCGGCAGCGACGCCGTCGGCAATCAGGTCGGTGCCACCCACCAAGGTGATCGTCGTCGCGTCATTGCTGACGATCTGATAGGTTCTGCCCGCTGCCGCACCAGTCTCGATCTCCACATTGAGACCAGCAAGCTCATCGGTGTCGTAGCCGCTGCCTTCCGCCACCGAGTACTGCAGAGTGTCGGCCGCAGGGACGCCAGTGACGGTTGCCTGGCCCTGATAGTTGCCGAACAGGTCAATGTAGATGCTCGTCTCAAAGGGCCGGTCACCGCGTGACGACGTGTTCAGGAGCTCGCCATCGGTGTCGGTGTAGGTCACGCGGAACTGGAAGTTGTCGCCCACTCGCCCGCTGGGCGCCGTCACCGACTGGTTGCTCAGAACAGGCGGCGTGTTGACACGGAAGGAGTAGTAGTCGTTGGTGCCGTCACTGGCCAACGGCACGCCAATGTCGGCCGGATCCCAGAGACTGGGCGGCGTTGCCGGGCGGTTAGGGAAGACAGCCGTGCGGATGCCGTCATCGGCCTGGAAGTAGTAGTTGTAGTCGCCGGGGCCACCCAGGTCGGGCAACTGCTCGGGCGTGGCCTGGAACTGGTACACGCAGCCGTCGCTGTAAGTGTTGTCGGCCGCGTTCAGCTTCTGCATCGTGTACGAGCGCCATGACCCTGCCGCCGCGCCGTCGTTGTTCTTGCGGATGAACACCTTCACGAACTTCGGCGCGACATTGTTGGATTGCCAGTAGTTGATGCGGAAGGTGTACGTGCTGGAGTTCGTCCACTTGCCACCGCGGAACGGAGCTTCCGGGTCGCTGTTGGGGCGGATGTTGACGAAGTTCGGGAGGATGGTGTCGTCATTGGTGAACCGCTGCGGCGGGTTCGGCCCGGCCCCGACCTCGGCCGGGAAGGGGTTGGGCGCGGCGCCAGGGACATCCGGCCCCAGGCTGCCACCGTCGTACCCCGGGTCAATGGTCATGTTCGGGAAGTACGGATGCGCCGAGAGGACCGGGTTTACGTCCGGGTACCGCGTGGTGTCCTGAGAGTCATACGGATAGCCGTAGCCACCGGCTGCGCCGTCGGAGTCAACGAAGCGAGTGAAAGCTGCCGGATAGGCACCAGGGGCGATGTCGCTGGCAACCTGGCCACCGGTCCCCGGCAGCGTGCGAATGTAGTCATTGTAAAGGCCGTTGCCCGGACGGCCCACCTGTACCCAGGCCCGGTTGTAGTTGCACGGGCTGAAGTCATCGCTGGCCAGGAACTCGTAGGTGTGCCCCCCGGCCGTGAACGCCACATAGTTGTTGGACACCTGGCGACCGTTCAGGCCCGAGGGGTAGCCGTCCCAGTCGTCGGTACCCAGCGGGTCGAAGGTGAACAACCAGATGTTGTCCATGAAGTTGGCGTAGTCAGTCGGCAGTACGTCGTAGCGATAGCGGACGCCGTTGCTGTCCAGGGCATTGCCATCGCCTTCGTCGTCGCGCACCATGAAGTGCGGGCGCGAACGGTCGCCATCAATGATCAGCACGACTTCGGGGAACTTGTAGTTGATGTTGTAACCGGTGCGGTCGGCAAAGTCATCCTGCCAGGCGTGGTAAGTCCACCAGTCCTGGTCGCGGTCGCCCATTTGAAAGGCGAATGTCCGACCGAAATCCATGTCAACGTAGGTACCGTAGGGCCCAGGTGGCGCAGCATCTTGCCCGAACCGCGGCAGCAAGTTCCGGTGATAGCCCTCCAGAATCTTGTACTGCACGCGGAAGGTGTAACGGCTGCTGCT
>JABLXH010000040.1 GCA_013178155.1 Armatimonadota bacterium
CCAGGACGAAGTTGTCCAGATGCCACGTCGCGTTCCAGTGGTTGCCGCCGAAACCCGCCAGGAGATACCCCTCGTTGCTGCGATTGCCCACCCACAGGTCCTGACAGATGGCGGACACGTCAGGGCCCTGGGCCGACACCAGGGCACCCAGCAGGTCAAAGCGAGCGTGGTGCCACTGGTCGTCGGCCCGGACGTCGCTGATCTGCCCCAGCGGGAAACAGCCACGGGCCGGTGTCTTCGTGCCGCTGAACACAATCTCGTAGACGCGCTCACCGCACGTCAGATAGAAGTTCACCTTGACATCGGGGTTCAGCCGGTAGTCGAACTCGATTTCCGAGAGCTGCCGCGCATCGAACCGGTCGGGCAGAATGTTGGCACCGAAGTGTCCCCCTGCGGCCCGGTTGATCAGCCGCAGAGCGTGCCCCTTGCCATCGGCACCGCCAGAGACGATCGTCAAGAGCGCTCCCTGGTCCGGGTCCCGAGATGCCCAGCGCCCCAGGTCGTTCTCGAAGTCGTTCTGCACCGAAGGGTGACTAGGCGAGCTCAGCGTGACCTGCGCAGGGGCCACGGCCGTGGTTGGCGCCAGGGCAAAGCCATCGTCGGGAAGAGGTGGTCGTGGGAGTCTCTCGTGCTCGAAGTAGATCTTGACGCGCGGCGTGATCATATCGTTGCGCAGAACCCAGATCGCCACCCGCCCCCCGCTCAGGGGCTGAGGGTCTGTGGCCTCCAGCACCAGCCGCTCGTCAAAATAGAGCTGAAGCTTCGTTCCCGCTTTGCGGGCTCTTATCGCCCACCATTTGCGGTGCCACTGGTAGGTCTCCGGTTGCGCGTTCTCATAGATCGGCCAGAGTGCTTCCTGGGCACGCGTCTCGGCCAGCACCCGGGTGCCCCGCATGATGCGCGTCCACCGGTTCTCGTCCCCGCCGACAATGAAGGAGTACCCGCTGTCGAGGTTGGCGCCGTCACCGCAGAGCGTGATGTTGACGTCATTGGGATGCAGGTACACGGGGTCGCGATTAGCTCGCATCTTGAAGGCGCTGTACATCTCGACCGTGACATCGCCCTCAAAGTAGCGCTTGTTCCAGAATGCGGCGACGCCGTCCGGGGAGAAACCTCCGTACCAGGACCACTGGGGGCTGCAGGTCCAGCGGCTGGTGGCGTTCCACTCCCCGCTACGGGCCAGCCAGTCGCTGGGCGCGCTGCTGAAGGTGTAGTCATAGACGTGGTCCGAGACGATGTCCACCTCGCCAATCGCGACACCAAGCCCATCGCCGGCAATCCCAATGCGTCCCTTGCTCAGGTCGCTCGTGGTTGCCGGAAGCTCGTTGGGCTGAGCGCCTGCGTGACCGGTCAGCAGGACCAGGATGGCCCCCAGCAGACCGGCCTGGCTGGCCCTTCTCATTACCCAGTACACCATCGCCGGGTTCACACTCCCGTGTTACCGGCCAACCGGGGCATGGCAGCTCGCCCCGTGGTTCAGAAAGACGTGGTCAATGCGATCTCGTCGTTGACCTTGACGACCAGCAGACGGCCCTCACGACCGAACTCAACCCTGGCCTCCTCCTCCACCTCGACCTCGGCCGTCCCGAGCTGTTGGTCCCGAGCGCTGACGACCAGTGACACCTTCTTGGCTCCACTCGTAGTGCTAAGCGTCAACCGCAGTCCGGACTGCTCACCCAGTTCCGGGTCACCGGCCAGGATGGCCGTCAGGCTGCCGGTCCTGGAGCCGACCTTGGGAACCGTGAACTTCAGCGCCGTGTTGCCGAAGTAGTCTCCCTTGGTCCACCAGACATTTTGCCCCTTGGCTGGCTGGACCCACGGGGCGCGGGTGCTGGCCCATTCCGCCATCTCGGGGTGCTCATCGGTCTCGGCAAACTCCTTCATCACGTGCGCGCCCCGCCGCAACGGGATGGGCTGCAGGTTGAGGTTGTCAAACATACCCTTGGCCTGGCCGTAGAGCCCGACACCCCCGCCGAAGATGCCGGGAACAACAGCCGAGAGTTCTGCTCCGTCGCCAAGGCGGCCCGTGACTACCTCGTTGCTGACAGTTGCCCGCAATCTTGCCTTCTTGACACCCGCCGGTGCGGGCTGCTGGGCCAGGACATTCTCGCCCTCGGCCCCCACCCGCAGGAGCTGGAGCTGACCGGCGAAGCTGCAGGCGGCCGAAGCGGGGGCCCAGCGCAACAGACAGTAGTCCTGTGGCCCCTGATGGGCGAACACCAGTCCGACGCCGCCGCCCAGGCTCTCGGCATCCACGCTGCACGCGTAGTCGCGCCACTGACCGTCCAGCAAAGCCTGCGAGGGCTTCGTGTCAGTGGTATAGAGCGCGCCGCTCTTCTGGACCCAGCCCTCACCCAGGGCCCATTTGCCCGGCACGACAGTCTCGAAGTCCTCTGCCAGCGCCTCCCATAGGTCACAGCCGACGTCGTCGAAGAACACCCCGTCTTTGCCCTCAACGTACAGGCCGACCTGTCCCTGACCAAAGAGAGGGGACCGAGCCACCAGCCGCACCTCGCCGTCAACGAGACCCACGAACCGATCCTCGCAGACTTCTACCCGGAGCTTGTACCACTGCCCCGGCAGCAGTCCGCCGGGTTTGTCGGCCAACACCGTGGTCTGGCCGTTGCGGACGGCGATGAGCTGCACGCGATTGCTGTCCTGCCGGGCTGAGTGGCGACCCGTGGCCCGCAAAGCGAGGTAATTGCTGTCGTCCTGATAGTAGAACACCAGTCCGGCAACCGCGTCGCCCTGGGGCTTGGCCGAAGCCTCGAGCGCGTACCGGTCCCAGAACCACTGCCCGGCGACACTGATGGCTACGGGCTCACCGGCGCCAACGTAGGAGAAGGCGTTGGCGGACTTGTCAGCCTCTTCGCGCGCTGCCTGCTCGTCGTCGCGGAGGGTCCGCATCTGCCAAACGCCGCACTGCGGCTCCCAGACACTCTCCGCGCCGGCTTCACGCACGAAGTCATCGTACACCACGATGTCGCCTACCGGCTGGATCCGCAGGTCCTCCCATTCGGCGCCCTCGGCTGTGTAGCCTACCTGCCCGTCCCGCAAGCGGGCGTCGTATCCGCGCAGCAGGACGCTGTCGCCCCAGACCAGCGCCAGGCGCCAGTCGCGGCGCTGCAGCGTGAACGGAATGGCCTGCCCCGGCTGGAGCTTGATCGCCGCCGGGTTGCCGAGGGGTTGGACCTTTCCCCCGCTGACGAACACCAGCTTGGCTTCGGTGGGCCGGACAACCAGCAGATAGTGCTCCTGCGACTGGTCCTGCCAGTTGAACACAAGCCGCGCCTCGCACTTGGCGTCGGTGACTTTCAGGACCCCGGTGACGTTGAAGTCACCCTCACCCGGTTCCTCGAGAAACTGGATCGTGGCGGCTGGTGCCTTCCAGGGCAGAGCCAGCAGCGCGCCGCAGGCCACAGCGAGGGTCAGCCCGCTGTGCCGACACTTCCTTAAGAGATGGCTTTCCGCCATGCCGTGCATCCTATCCATCGAAGCCACGCGTCGCTATCTGATGATGTACTGTGGCGTCTGCTGCATGGCCCGCACCGGCACGTAGCGCGTGTCGTTGGTCAGCATGACCTGGTCCAGCTTCGCGCCGTCCTCCCGGTTTTGGATCGTGATGGAGTGTGTACCCGCGCCGAGCTGCAGCAGGGGACCCTTGACCCAGTGCCAGCGCTGGTAAGTGCCATCCTGGCCCAGGACCACGGCGGGCTTATCGTCAACCTTCAGGAAAAATGAGTTGCCGCAGCCGTCGTACCAGTGGCACAAGGCCCAGAACCGGTAGTTGCCAGCGGCCGGGACCTTGATCTTGTAGTAGGCCCGCCCCTGGTCGCCAGGGGCACCTTCCTCCTGTCCGTGCGGACGGCGCAGGGGAATCTCGATGTAGTAGCCGCCGGAGGCCACAGAGCTCTTCGTCTTGGTCATCGAGGCAGCGATGGCTGAGTAGCTCTCGGCCTCAAAGACAATCCTGACCGTGGCCGCGTAGGCCCAGGTGAGCAACAGGCCGGTGACCAGGGTCAGCAGTATCGGAACCACGAGGCGCTTCATTGGATCACACTCCTCCGGCTAAGGTCGGCGGCGTGGCGCTCTGCCGCTGAATGCTGCCCATCACCGCGATCAGGGCGTATCCCAGGGCCCAGACGAGGGACGTGCCCCGCACAAACAGGCTGCTGAAAACGTTGACCAGGGGTACGGCCAGTGCCAGGCCGCAAAGCCCCGCTGCCCACACCCTCCCTTCCTGTGACTCCGTATGCCGCCAGAGGTTCACTGCCTGCCACGCAAAGTGCCCGATGAAGGCCATCAGGGCCACCAGGCCGGCGAAACCCATGCTGCTGCCGGTCACCAGGTAAAGGTTATTGGTGTCCGCCTCGGACTTCTTTACGTTCGGGAGAAACCCATAGTACTCAGGACGTCCGATGTTGAGCTGGTAATTCCCTGTTCCTACCCCCAGCAGGAAATTCTCGGCCATCATGTTCAGCGCCGGGACCCATTCGATCCAGCGCTTCTTGACAATGGGTTGGCCGCTCTCGACAAACGCCTCGGCATCCATAAGCTTGTGAACCTCCCCCTCCTCATAGGGGTTCACCAGCTCCTGGTGGACTCCCCGATTCAGGGGCAAGCCCTGCGTCGTAAGCACGCAGAACAACGCGGCAGCCGGGAGGAACACCCACAGGCGGCCACTGGCACCACAGACCATAGTCATCACGGCCAGCACCACCACCAGCACGAACAGCAGGCCGGGTGACAGCAGCGTCACAGCGCCAAGTGTTAGTGCTCCGGCCGCCCACACCCGTTCCCAGGTCCGCCTGGACCATAGCAGCAGAGCATAGAACAGCGGCAGGACCATCACCAGGAAAGCGCTATAGGCCGTCCGGCTCTGGAAGCCGGCCTTCACGCCGGCGGGGTCCGTGGCCGTCACATACTGGCTCAAAGCGTAGAGCATGGCGGCGGACGTCCCGACCAGTAACACCAGCAAGGCCAGTCGCTGCCGACGCTCACTCCGCAAGACGTCGGCAAACAGCATGTAGGCCAGGACGAAGTACAGCAGCAACTGAGCGATCTCCACGGCGGCCGCCTGAAGGTTCTCGGCCCCAAGGCCCGAGAGGACGGCAACGGCCAGCAGAACCCAGGTCTGGTGCGGCGGCCACAGCAGACCGCGGAGCCGCCCGGTTACCAGCGTCCACAGGCCCCAGGCCGCGATGATCGCGGCGGCCAGCAGATCGGCGTAGGCGATAAAGGGGCCGTGCTTGGGGTCCAGGGCGTAGGCCCATTGCCCGGGAGCCACAGCCAGAAGCGCCAGCACCGTCCAGAAGCTCCAGGTCGGCGTCTCCACTCGGGCCGATCTGCCCTCCTGGGTCATGCCGGTTCCCCCCCGCCGACCAGGTTACGGACCAGCGCCGCCAGTACGGTCAGCGCCAGGTACACCTGGGCCGAGTAACCCACGCCCGTGCGGCCCGATAAGCCCAGAACCACGCCAAGCAGCCAGGCGTACTGGACCGCATTGCTCACAAGCATCACCAGGTGCAGGCTGTCCATATCGTAGATGCGCCCCAAAGCCGCGTAGGTCCCCAGGCCCAGCACAATGACCAGTGCCGCGGCCAGGACCGTGACGCGTGCGTAAGGGATGGGGCACTGCTGGCCGCAGCGTCGCGTAACGGTTGCCAGGTACAGCATTCCGAAGACCCCGGCCACCAACACCCCGATGGTAGCCAGGCTGGGGTTCACCGCCGCCAGCCATAGCGGCATCCTCTCCCCGACCGTCGGCCAGCTAGCTAGCTGTGGGTCATAGCTCAGGCTCAAAGCGACGCCTGCCAACAGGGCGGTCAGGCTCTTGCCGCAGACAGAGGCCGCGCCGCGGCCTCTGGTGCCCACAGCATGAGCTAGCGCTATCACGGCTGCGAGCAACAGCGCGGCCCACTGACGTCCGGTGAAATCAGCGGGCTGCAAGGTGTAGGCTGCGGAACAGCAGATCGCCAGCAGCCCCAGGTGGGTGAGGCCTGCGAGAACCCACACCGGTGCCTGCCGATGATGGGACAGCCGCTCATCTACCAGGCTCTCAGCACTGGCCATGCCATCCTACCACTCAGGATAGTAGTCTCACGGGTTAGAACCCCAATCCCCCGCGATGGTTCCTCCCGATGTCGGCTCTGGGCGGACGTCTCGCTATCATAAGGCATTCCCTCCGCCGCGGCAATCCCGGGCGTACGCGAAGAGCCTTACGTCGCCAGTCCGCGCCCCCCATGAAGCTGCTCGTAGAGGGCAGCGTGTCCCGCGAGCATCTGATCCAGTCGGTACTGACTGAGAACCAGCTCGCGTAACCGTTGGCCCATCGTCTCGCGTTCCGTGTTGAGCCACAGCTCGCTCATTCGGGCAGCGAGGTCCATAGGGTCGCCAGGCCGCGCCAGCAGGCCCGTTTCGCCGGGCGTGATGAGGTCGCGACAACCCGCGATGTCGGTCGCCACCACCGGCAGACTCGCCAGCCCAGCTTCCAGCAACGCATACGGTAAGCCCTCCCAGAGGGAGGAGAGAACGAAGACATCCAGACCGGTCAGCAGCCGCGGGACGTCCTGGCGGTGTCCCAGGAAGCGGATGCTGTCAGCGCACCCCAGTCTCGCGGCCAGTTGCTGCAGTACCTTCCTCTGTGCCCCATCGCCCACGATGACGATACAGGCGTCCCGGAGCTGACGCTTCAGAATGGCCGCCGCTCGTACCAGACTGGCCACGTCTTTCTGGGGCACAAGTGCGGCTACGGTCCCAAAAACCGGGCTTTCGGGCGGCAAGTCCAACTCAGCGCGCACTGCCTCGCGCTCGACTCCCGTGACCAGATCAGTCGGTCGGACCCCGTTGCGGATCAGGACTGCCCGTTCCGGTGGCACCACACGGTGCTCCAGGGCCAGCGCCAGTTGGCTGGGTCCGACCGCCACAAGCCGGTCCGTGTGGCGGCCCGCCCATCGCTCCAGTTCGAGGTAGACCCAGCGTCGGACCGAGCCGACGGTCATCTGGAAGGGGAAGGCATGGGGGTTATAGACAGTTGCCGGCCGGGGCTGGACCTGGCGTGCCGCCAGCCGAGCCAGAAAGCCGCCCTTGGCGCTGTGGCCGTGAAGGATGTCCGGCCGGTCGCGCCGCAGGAGTTCAGACAGTGCCCACAGGGCGCCGAGGTCCGCTGGCGGGCTGATCTCGCGCCGCATAGGCAGCACAGTCACCCGGACGCCCCTCGCGCGAAGGCCTTCGATATCCGCCTGGAAGGCCGGTGTGCGCAAGGAGCAGATGAGGTGCTGCTCAAACCGCTCGGCCGGGAGTCCGAAGCACAGGTCAAGCACGTGACGGCGCGTACCGCCAACCGTGGCCTCCAGCACGTGAACGACGCGGATCCTAGCGCCCAAGGCGCCCCCGCACCTTCCGGATGACGAAGCCGCCAACCATTGCCAACTCCTCGATCCTGGTGAGGGCGGCCACGACCAGAAACACGACACCTCCCCCAAGCCCGACCGCCCCGAAGAGCGCCAGGCTGCGCAGCTTCTGGGCCATGAAAGGCGGCGTCCAGCCGAGCAGAGGTGCCTCCAGCGCATTGCCGATGAAGTAGACGGTCAGCCCCATGGCCGCCGTGGCCAGCCCGAGCCGACCGGCGAAACTGAGAGCTTTGCCGTAATCTATGCGCCCGATCTGCCGCCGAATCAGTCCGTAGAGAACGACAACCTTGAGACTCTTGCTGACGGTCAGCGCCAGGGAAACGGCCGCCAGCGCCCCAGCTCCGCCAATCTGGCCGTTGCGATAGAGCACCATCACGCCCACATACCCGATCAGCACATGCAGCCCGGCCATGGCCGCTCCCCAGTAGTTGGGCGTCTTGGTATCCTGCAGAGCGAAGAACCACTTGTTGATGCTGCCCTCCAGAGCAAAGAACAACAGACCCGGGGCATAGCAAAACAGGGCCAGCGCCGACAGACCTGCCCGCTCCGGTGTCAGCTCGCCATGCTCAAACATGATGGTGATGATGGGCCGAGCCAGGAACATCAGCCCCACAGAGATCGGGACAAAGATGAAGGCCATGACCCTCGTCATACCGACCAGTGCATCGGCCAGACGGTCCTTCTCGCCCCGTGCGGCCCACTCGGACAGGAAAGGATAGACCACGAAGCTGACCGCCAAGGGGAGGATCTGCAGCGACGAGTCACCCATCTGCCGACCGAAGGTGAGACAGGTATACATGCCCTCGCCAATCCGGTCGGCATAGATACTGTCAGCGACACTGCGCAGGGCGGAGGCGATCATGCCCACCAGCACCGGTGGCATGAGCGAGAAGACGGTGGCGGCGCCGGACACATCCCTGGGGTTCAGCAGAAAGCGGTAGTATCGAAACTTGCTCCACAGCCCTGGCACCATGGTGATCAGGCGCATGGAGGCGCCAAGAACGACCCCCAGAGCAGCACCCAGTATGGCCCGCGGGTTGTCCGGACGCCAGATCCACAGCACCCCCACGACCATCCCGATGACCAGCATTGTACGGAAGGCGAACTCACCGAATGCCGGCAGGGCGAAGCGCTTGTAGGCGTGCAAGGTCAACTCGGGCATCAGCGACAGGCTGAGAAACAATGTGGCCGGGGCCATCGTCCGCAACAGGAGCACGGCCGTGGCAAAGTTCTCCGGCTCTGACGCCAGGCGGCTCCAAAGCAGGCGAATGACCTGGGGAGCAAACACCTCCAGCAGCGCCGTGATCGCCACCAGGAAGATCAACTCAAGGTTGAGAATGGCGCTCAGCAGGCGCCAGGCCTGCTGCTCTCCCCCGGCCCGCAACTCACGGATGAACTGGGGCAGGTAGGCGGGCCGGAGGATCTTCTCCATGTTCGTGTACATGGCGTACACGATCACGTTGTACGCGCTGTTGTAAGCGTCAGCCTGGGCAATCCTTGCCCCCCCGAACCAGCCGGCGATCAGCATGCTCTTGGCATATCCCGAGATCTTCCCCAGGAACAGGAAGAAAGAGATGATGATGGCTCCAAGGGCCATGCGCTTACCGGCTTGCGCGTCGGCGGCCTCCTGGGCTTCGTTGGTCGGGGGATCTGGCGGCGGTCCAATGCTGATGTCGTCCATAGCGCCCCTGCGCAGGTGTGGTCTAAGAAGACTCTATGCCCGCCGTGTGGCCATCTCCGGCTCGGCCGGGCCGTCGCGGCGGCTGCCAGTGGCGCAGCTCCAGACATTGAGCGAATAGCGCTGCCAGCGCCGCAGTGTTGTCCCAGAGATCAAACTCCCGGGCCACCTTCTCTCGGGCATTGCGAATGAGACGGTCCCGCAGTTCTGCGTCGCCGATCGCCCTCTCGACGGCCTCTGCCAGTTCGTTGGGAGCGCCCGGCGCCACCAATAGCCCCGTCTCTTCGGCGATCACGGCTTCGGCGATGCCTGGCAAGTTGCTGGCCACCACGGGCACCCCGAAGGCCATCGCCTCCAGGATGACGTTTGGCAGGCCGTCACGATCGCCATCGGCGGCGACTACACTGGGCACACACAGCACATCGGCCCGCCGATAGACGTGGGCGAGCTCATCCTGCCGCAAGGGACCCGCAAAGACCGTCCGCTGGCGCAATCCCAGGCCCCCTGCCAGTCGCTCCAACTCATCGCGCTGCGGACCGTCGCCCACGATGATAAGCTCGAACTGCAAGCCCCGTCCTGCCAGTATGGCGGCTGCCTGCAGCAGGAAAGGGAAGCCCTTCTTCTCCACCAGGCGACCGACGGCAAGGATGAGGGGCACCGGGTACTCGACCCGTGGCTGTCTGCCGAGCCGTTCCCAGTCCAGCCCGTGATGGATCAAGCGCAACTTCTCGCCGCTTGTGAGTGAGTGATTCCGCTGCAATCGTTCCAGGCCGGTCCGGGTGCAGACGGCCACGAAGTCGGCCTCGCGCAGTTTCCGGGGGAGGAGAGCCGGTTCTCCGACCATGATGTCGCGGGCGTGGCAGGAGAAGCTCAGACCACTACCGCACAGCTCCGCCAGCATCAAGCCCACCGTCGTGGGGTAGTTGGCAAAATGGCAATGGACGTGCCGCAGGGCGTGCCGCGGCAAGACGGAAGCGAAGTAGGAAGCCGCCAGGAGCGCTGACACCAGCTCCACCAGACAGCGCGGAAAGACCAGAGCGTGGCGTGCCACCAAAGCAAGCGCCGCGCAAAGACCCAGGGGGCGCTGGAGGGCCGTTCGTAGCAGCCCCAGCCAGGTGCGAGCCGAAAACGGGCGCGGGCGGTACAGCGTGCGTTCTGCCAGCCCGGAAGCCTCTGCATGCACCGGCTCCGTGGGGGCTGGCATCATGGACAACGGCAGCAGCCGAAACCCCATCGCTTCCAGGGTCGTCATCTCGCGCAGGATGAAGGTCTCGGAAAGGGAAGGAAACTGCCCGAGAAGGTAGACGAGTGTGGGTACCGCTCGCTCACGTGGTCGCACTGGCAGCCTCCTCGTACAAGGCCACGACCTGCCGGGCATGCTCCTGCCAGCTGAAACGCCCTGCGTGCTGCCGGCCACGTTCGGACAGCTCCGCCAGGCGCCCGGGGTTGGTGAGGAGCTCCTTCAGGGCTTCCGCCAACTGCGCTGGCGGACCCAGTGGCACCACCAGCGACGCCGGGCCTGCAATCTCGGGCAAGGCGCCAGCATCGGAGACGACTGTCGGCGTACCGCAGGCCATGGCCTCCAGCGGTGGCAGCCCCATGCCCTCAAACCTGGACCACAGGACAAGCACCTCGGCGGCTGTGTAAAGCGCAGGCAAGTCTTCGCCGGCCACGTATCCCAGTTGGTGGATGCGGTCCGCGTGTCGGGCCCTGGTCACCGCCCGTTCGATGGCCCCAAAGCCCCAGGCAGGACGCCCCGCCAGGACCAGATGGTGCGGCAGCTCGTCCGCCAGCTCATCAAAGGCGGCAATGACGGCCGGGAGGTTCTTCTTGGGCTCGAGATTGCCCACGTGGAGAATGAAGCGCGCAGGAAGCCCAAGCTGCTCGCGAACGTGCGCCACCTCGCGATGACTTGCCGGGGCCAGATGGCTCGCAATCCCCAGGGGAACGACCCGCAGCCGCTCTGCGACCTCCGGAAAGCGCTTCCGGACCTGCCGGGCGACGGCCTCTGACGGCACGATGACCCGCGAGGCCCGGCGCACGCTCGCCGGCAGTAGACGCGCATAGTGCCACACGTTGGTTCGTCGGCAATACTGGGGGAACTCCAGCGCAATCAGGTCATAGACCGTCAGGAGGGAAGGTCCGCGCCAGTTCCAGGGCAGGACGTAAGCCGGTCCGTGCAGGAGGTCACAACGTGTTCGCAGGGTCTCGGCCAGCAGCGTCTGAGTGTAGGCGATGCGGGTTGCTCGACAGCATACCCAGGCCGGAGCCACGAGTAACGGCATTGTCATCTGGCAGCTATTGGCATAGCGGCGCTGGCAGACCAGAAAGTAGGAGTGTTGGGGCGCTGCCGCCGGCAGGGCCTCTGCCAGAGACTCGACGGCGTGCTCGACCCCACTGTGGGGGCCACCCAGCAGCAATCCATCCACAGCCACTCTCATGCCGACCACCGCCAGGCCCTGGTGGCACGTTCCCGCAGCAGTTGCCGGTAGAGCTCGACCGTCAGTTCGGCGGTGTCGCGGGCCAGGAACTTCCGGACGCGGCGCAACCCGCCGGTGCGCAGCCGCTCCGCCAGTTCCGAGTCGCTGAGCACGCGGCGCGTGGCCTGAAACAGGGCATCGGCATCACCCGGGGGGACCAGCAGCCCGCTCTGGCCCTGCTCGATGATCTCGGCGGGACCTGCAGCGTCTGCCGCAACGACCGGTGTGCCCAGAGCCAACGCCTCCAGGATCACCCGCCCGAAGGGTTCCTCAGTGGCCGGGTGAACTACAACATCCAGCGCGGCAACGATATCGGCGATGTCCTGGCGATGGCCCGCCCAGATGACGCGATCGGAGATACCCAGGTGCACCGCAAGCCGGCGCAGATCCTCGGCATAGCGGGCGTTCGCCCCGTGCAGGTCGCCCCCCACGATGACCAGACGCACATCCGGCAGATGAGCAATGAGCCGTGCTCCAGCCCGCAGAAAGAGGTCCTGGCGCTTCCAGGGGACGAGTTGTGCCACACAGCCGGCGAGGGGCACACCCGGGGGTAGACGCCAGTCTCGCCTGACCGCCTCCCGAGGTCGCGTCACCACCACGTCCTGCCGCGTGATGCCATTGTGGACCATCGTCAGCTTGCCGGCCGCCTCGGGCGCTACCTGCAACACATGGTCGGCCGCGGCCCGCGACACCGCGATGATGAGCGCAGCCGCCTCCGCCGCTTGCGCCACCGCGCCTCCGGGAGCCCGCAGGTCGCGGGCATGCCATACCACCGGGAGAGCTCGCGCCAACGGCCGCGCCGCCAGCATGCCCACCAGGCTGTTGCAATGCACGAGGCTTGCTTCGGCGCGCTGGGCAAGAACCCTCAGTCGGCGACTGGCGCGCGCCAGACTCCAGCCCTGAGCCAGCAGCGAGAGCGGGTTGCAGGTCCTGTGAAGCGGCTGCAGGGGGATGGGCAGCACCGGCACGTCGAGGGCTGCTGCGGGCTCTTCAAGGGCGGGACCGCGGGGGACCGCCAACACCGGCCGTACCCACTGGCGGTTCAGGCTTTCCAGCAGCCGCAGCAGACTCTTTTCGGCCCCACCGACGAGGTTGATGTGATTGACGTACAGGACCGTGATTGGGCCGCCCCCGCCACGTTCAGATGGTCGCATGGCCGGCAGTCTCACTGAGGGCCTGGGTTCGCAGCCATGTCAGACTGGTGTCTATGACCTCATCCTCCCACGCCAAGGAGTAGAAGGCATGGTTGGCACCCTCCACCACGTGCACGACGAAAGGCTGGCCCACCTCCTCGCACAGCTCCCGGTAGTGCGCCACGCAGCCCGGCGTCGTCGGGTCGTTGCCCCCATAGATGAACAGCCTCGGCCCGCGGAAGCCGGCGAAGCAGGCCAGCCAGTCAATGGCTCGATCGCTCTCGCTGCCCCCCTCTCCGGCGCCACGCCCACCACCCCGGATCACTTTGATGATCTGGTCCGCCTGTAGCCGCCCCTGGACCAGTTTCGCCCAGGTGTCCCGCTGGAGCACCTTGCGTCCGTAAGCCCCCAGCATGCTGCGGCGCTTGGCTCGGTCAGTTCGCTCCCGGTTGCCGGCCACGATCGGGGCCGACCAGAGCACTTGCGCCGCTATCGCAGGATGCAACGGCCCGGCGCCGATGGCCACCTCGCTACCCGAGCAATCGCCCACCAGCGCCACACTCGTAGCCCCGGTCTCTTTCAGCACATACTCGGTGGCCGCCACCGCATCCTCGATCATGGTGGTGAGCGTCGTATCGGTGGTTGCCCCCTCGGAGTCACCCCTCCCGCGGAAGTCAAAGCGGAGGCTGATGAAGCCCTGGGCTTCGGCGCGACGCGCCATCTTGGTGAACATCTGATGGGGGCCGATCCGGTAGCCGGCCCAGCCGTGCAGGTAGACCAGGGCCAGGGGTAATCGCGCTGCGGCGTCATCCGGCTCGTGGATGGCGCTGAGCAGGCGGTGCCCGGCAACCTCGAAGTAACCGTGTCGTTCCATGGCAGAAGAGGGTGCTACCCGGGCCTTCAGTCGGCGGGTCGCCCGGCAATCCGGGCCGCCTGCTGTTCGGCCAGCCAGATCTCCGTAGTCTCCAGCAGGGCCTGGGGCCGCACCAGGCCGATGCGATTCCAGAACGGCTCCTGACGAACCGCGGCAACGCTCCCACCCAGAGCCCGCGCCAACTGCTGACAGTCGTCGTTGGGCTGATCGCGACTGGTGATGTTGACCACCAGCGATGGTCCGGGAAAAGGGGTGACGTCCTGCTCGAGGTCCAATGCTTCGATCTGGCTGCGTGTCTCGGCCGAGACGCGATACCCATCGAAGTCAAATACGTCCTCGGCGTGGGCCTGACGCACCTGCCGGGCGTCGAACTCCTGACCCCGCGTCAGCATGGCCTTCACCAGCGAGCGACGCAGGTTGTGTCCCAGGTACTGCTTGCCGTTGATGACGGGCTCCCAGAGCACCAGCAGGTTAACGCTCCCTGAGTCCCGGGCCGCCTGAACCGCCAGGGCCCCCCCCAGCCGCAGGCCCAGCAACCCCACTACCTCCAGCTGCAGGGTCTCGCGGGCGTAATCCAACGCCGCGCAGATGTCCTGAACCCACTGCTCAGGGGTGGCGTCCAAAAACTCTCCGGGACTGTCGCCGGTGCCGCGGTAATCAAAGCGCAGGCAACTGATCCCGGCCGCGCAGAAGGCTCGCGCGGCCTCCACCATCACGCGGTGGGCACACTTCTTCTCCTCCGCGAAGGGGTCGCAGAAGACCAGACCCCAGGCGGGAGCGGTCACCTCGCAGCAGCCATGGAGGACCCCGTGCAAGGGCACCCTACCCGGGATGGTCACGGCACTCTCGTGACCGTGCCACATGAGCGCTAGCCTCGCTTGGCCGCAACGAACGCCGCGATGTTCTCGACGGTTGCGAAGGTTTCCAGACAGAAGTCGGTGTCTTCCAGCGACAGGCCGAACTCCTCCTCCAGCCCCACCACGATCTCAAACAGATTGACGGAGTCCAGGCCGTACACCTTCATCAGGTCGGCGTCATCGGCGATTGTCGTCGGCTCTATGTCGAGAAACAGGCGCTCCACGATCATGCTCTTGAGTTGGCTCTTCAGCGCACAGTCAGTGGCCATGCACTCCTCCTGAGACCATCCCGGTCGGCCTGGCGGGTCGTCGCGTCATAGCACAGGGGGAACACCCGTCTCCGACAGCGGCTTTGTGGGCAGCTTGCGCCAATGGCATTCCGTGTCTGGAGGCCCCCCCTCGGTCGCAAAGGCCTGCGCCCACCTGCGTTTGAAGATCCCCCAGTTGCGCATCGTCACGTAGGTAAACCTCACGTCCGGTGAGCCGGCAGTAGTCACGTTCTCGAAATGATACAGTTCGGCTGCCGGTTCGTAAAGAACCTGCCAGCCTGCGGCGCGGGCCCGGTAGCACAGATCGAAGTCCTCAAACTGCGCCGGGTTGAACGTCTCGTCCAGCCCCCCGACCTGTTCGTAGACCTCGCGGCGCATCAGCCAGGCTGCGCTGATCAGACACTGCACCTCCACCGGCTCGTTCCATCGTGGATCGTCATGGGCCTCGCCTCGGCCACGGTACTGCACCCGCCCCGTGGGCGAAATGGCTGCTCCGGCACACTCGATGTCATAGGGCGGGAAGGGAAACAGCAGTTTCGGCCCCACGATCCCCGCCCGGGGTGAGTGGTCCAGTGTGGCGTGCAGCGTTCCCAGCCAGTCGCGGCGACGCACGGCGGTGTCGTTGTCCAGGAAGCCGATGCGCTGGCCTGTCGCCACCTCCAGGGCCTGGTTACGGGCGGTGCAGGCCCCCAGGTTGCGTTCATTGGCAATGATCCTCAGACGAACCCCGGCCCGGCGGAACTCCTCGCTCAGCAGGCCGCGCAGGCTCTCCAGACTACCGTCGGTCGAACCGTTGTCCACGACGAAGACCTCATCGGCGCGCGGCAGGCACTGCAACTGACCGCGCAAGCATAGCTCGGTGTAAGGGCGCTTGTTGTAGCTGACAACGATCAGCGAGGTGGTCAAGGCGGGCCTCGGCGAGGTTACGAGGGGGGTGGCGCCACAATCTGGGCGGGCGGCAGATCAGGCAACGGCGGCAGGTCGGGAGCATCGGAGGCCATGGGGCCGACCTCAGCCAGCTCGCCAATCGAAGGCAGGTCCGGCATCCCGGCCACTGGTTGACTGCGGTAGGGTTCCACGACGGTAGTAGCCAGTAGGTCACGCACCGCGGCCCGCGCTGCCCCCCGGCTCTCGTCCGTTGAGCCGACGCTGGCTGGCTCAGGAGTGGCGGCTCCCGCCGGCGGCGCTGGTCTCTTCGGCCGCCTCGGCCGGTCTTCAGCGCGCGCACGCGACGGCGTCTGCCTTGCGGCTGGCGGCGGCTTCGGTGGCGTGGTCACAGGGGCTGGCGGCGGAGGCGGAGGCATCGGCGGGACGGGTGGCGGCGATGGCGAAACAGGCCGCAGCACCGGCTGTGGCGATGTTGCGGCGCGTGTCGGCGGCGGAGTATACCGGCTGCCAAGGCGTTGCTCTATCTCGGTGATGGCCTCGCGCGCCTCTTTTTGCAGGTCAGCCCGACCGTGGGCCAGGAATGGCATCAGCGCGGGGATCGCGGTGAAGTCGCCGATCTCACCCAGCCGTCGAATCACGTTCCATTTGGCGTTATCCGGAGTTCGCGGCAGCGCTTGCAGCAGCATCTCCTGCTCCACCCCACCATCTGGCTCGTCCTTCACACCCATGTCCGGCCTGAGACCCTCGGGCACCGCGCCCCTCAGACTGTCCTTGAAGGCCTGGATGATCATGCTGCGCAGTTGGTCGCGGTCTCGCTGGTCCATCTGCCCCTTCCTCACGACCCCCGCCCCCCTCGGCAGGGAGGCTTTGGGCGTCAGACACCGAGAGACGGTGCTTGACACAGTATAGCACGCTCGTTTGGCGATGCAAGGCGGCAGGTGCCATCGTTGCCGGGCGGGAACAGGGCGGGTACCGGCTGTATCCCTATCGCGGAGGCCAACGTGCGCCCGCTTATCGTCATTCTCTGCAATATCTGGCGAGCCGACGCCGGCGAGTTCTCCAGTCGCGACACCATCAACCGCCCCTACACCGAGGCCGTCTACGCGGCCGGCGGCCTGCCCGTGGGCCTGCCCTGCCTGGACGACGAGACCGCCGTGCGTGAGATGCTGGGCCGGGCCGACGGTCTGCTCATCACCGGCGGCGAGGACGTGTCGCCTGACATCTTCGGCCAGGCCCCCCACCCGCAACTGGGCAGTGTGGCGCCCTGGCGCGACACCCTTGACCGCCTCGCCATTGGCTACGCCTTGCAGCGCCCGGAGCTGCCCGTGCTGGGCATTTGCCGGGGCATTCAGTCTCTGGCGGTCTTCGCCGGCGGTACGCTGATCCAGGATGTGCCGTCACAGGTTCCCAACGCCATCCAGCACAGTCAGAAGGCACCTGGCTACCACGGTATTCACGAGGTGAGTATCGAGCCGGGGTCGCTGCTGGCTGACATCATCGGCGACACCAGGGCCATGACAAACAGCTTCCACCACCAGGCGGTGGCGGACATCCCGCCGGGCTTTCGTGCCATCGCCTGGTCAGTGGACGGGGTGATCGAGGCCATGGTGCGCGACGGGGTCCGTTTCTGCCTCGGCGTGCAGTTCCATCCGGAGCTGATGGTCAACCACAGCCCGGCCATGGCGGCCATCTTCTCACGCTTCGTCGAGGCGGCAGCCACCTGACAGGCGCTCCATACGAAGCGACGGGCCAGCCGAAGCTGGCCCAGATGAAAAGACTGCCCTCAATGCAGCGCGGGCTAGGGCATCCCGCTCTTCCACAACTGGTAGAAGAGGTCGGTCACCTTCTTGACGTGCCTGACCGTCTCGGGGATGTTGGGGACGCCACCTGCGCGCTTCACCGCGTTCGGCCCTGCATTGTAGGCGGCCAAGCCCAGCGCACACTGCTCGTAGTTGGAGCGCCCGCTGAAGGCACGCAACTGGTCGGATAGATACTTCAGCCCCCCCCGGATGTTCTTCTCGAGGTCCCACGGGTCGCCGCACCCGACCGCTTTCGCAGTGCCGGGCATGAGCTGGGTCAGGCCCATCGCGCCTGCGTGGGAGACGCATCGCGGGTTGAAGCCGGACTCGCACTTGATCATGGCAAATGACAGCCTGTGATCCAGGCCGAAGTAGGCCGAGTAGTACAGCACCGAGCGGACAATGATCTCCAGTTCGGCGTCGCTAAGCCTGGGGTTGATACCAGCGACCCAGCTCTTCCACGTGGCGATCTTCTGATCGGGAACATTGCTGGCGAGCTCCCGGGGCATCTCAGTTCCGGGCCGAGGCGGGGCCGGCGGAGCCGGGGACGAGGCGGCCGCTCCCGTGGCCGGCGCGGAGGGCAGCTCCGGCTTGCGGTTCAGGTCGTGACTGGTCGCGACAGCGCCGACGTCAGCGGCGCTGACACTCGCCGGGGCCGTGATGCGAGCCTCGGCCATGGCCTGCTGGTAAGTGTGCTGGTCTGATGGCAGATCGCTCTCCAGTACCAGGGCCTTTAGCTGGAAGTGCTCAACAGGGCTGGCCGCCTCCGGGAACAGGGCGAGGACATGAACCACCTGGTCCACGGCGATGGCCGGATCGTCCTTGGTAGTGTCGACCAGCAGCATTTCGGACACGCCCGGCACATGCAGCATGAACGTCAGCGGCTTGTTGCGGGTGGCGACGCAGGCATTCGTGCGCCCGATGATTCGGCCCACGATCTCAAAAGTCCGGCCACGCCAGGAACTCTGGGCCGCTTGCGCGACCTCGGGGGTGAAGGGAACCGGCTTGAGGGTCTGGCGAAGCGCCAGGTAATCGCGGATCTGTGGTGTCTGGGTGGTGTCGTCGGCGGAAGCCAGACCCGCCGCCAAACAGAGCAGTCCCACCCACAGGCATACTGCGCGTGTTGTTATCATGTTATGCTCCGTCCGTTGCGCCCGTTGCCCCCGGGCGGTTAACGACTGTGCTCTCCCACAGAAACGACATGCCCAAACAAAACGGACCGCGTCATCCCACTGACCGGTCCGCGACCAAAAGCCCGTCCTGCGCGCAACCCAGGCGAAGGCCCTCAAGGACACGCGGAGCGGTGCAATAGTGAGCTTGGTTTGGTACCCCCAAGGGGAGTCGAACCCCTGCCAACGGATCGAGAGTCCGCTATCCTGACCACTAGACCATGGGGGCACCACTGGCGACGGCGGTCATTATAGGCAACCTGCAGAGGCCATGTCAACCCCTTCGCCCGCGACAACTTTGGCACATCGTGCCACGAGCCAAGTCGCCGCGCTGCCAATGTCGCCCTCCCCCCCACCGCGGAGCCACCATCGGGGCCAGCTTGCGTGTCTCCCGCGCGACCGATCGCAGCACACAATGCCGGGAGCTCCAGCGTACCCAACCGCTGCCAGCCGGCCTGTGTGGCCTCGCTAGCTAGGCTTCCGGTGCGCGACGGAGAACCAGGCCGGTCAGCGCCAGCGGCGCGGCACCCTCGTCTAACTGCACCGAGATCGTGTGCCAGCCACCGGTCAGGCGCCCCAGGGCCACGCCCTCGGCCTCGTCCAGGGGCAGGGGCCCGCGCCCGTCGAGCGTGATGGTGACTCCGGGCGCCGCTGGCTTCGTGAGCAGGGTCCAGGCCCCCTCTGGCAGATAGGCGTGGAAGGCCGCCAGGTCTCCGGGGCTGATCTGAACGGCGGTACGGCCCAGCGCGCCCTCGGTCGGCTTCTGAGCCAGCTTACTGGCCGGCATATTCAGACCGCCGGCGTCCACGAAGAGCGACCCGTCCCGCGCCCGCTCGGCCAGCGCGGCCTCAAAGGCAGCCCGGAAGTCGGCAGGCGCCGTGCCCTTGGCCCCCTTGAGCGTCGCTTGTAGCACCTCCGTGCCATGGGCCGCCTGGATCCACATGATGAACCCGATGAAATGCTGCATGCCATCTTCGGCGGTGCCTGCAGCCAAGGGGGACTCCGGCCCCGCCGCCGCCCAGTAATCCAGCGAGGTGCGGCAGTTGGTGACAAGATAGTCCTGCACGTGCAGTTCGTCACCGGCCCAGAGGCCGGCCAGGGCTTGTTGCGCGGCGGGGGCCGGCCAGGCCTCGCCGGCCACCAGCCCGGCCTCCAGGGCCAGGTATTGCAGGAACAGCCGCTCACCCAGGAGGCCGCTGGCAAAGGCTTCCGGACGGCTGAAGCGGCCGATCTGCGGCAGGACGAGGTGTCCCATCTCATGGGCCGCCTGCCGCGCCCACTCTACTGGCGGGCGGTCGGTGGCGACATCATAGAAGTACAGTGCCTCCTGGTAGCTCTCCGCGCCCGTGGGCCCCTGCTCACACATCGTGGCCTTGACCGGCACGGTGGGAGGCAGGTCAAAGCCCAAGTAAGTCCGGCTATAGGCGGCAAAGCGAAGCAGCAGGTGCACGAGATTGCTGGCGACCGTCTGGTAATCCTTCCCTACTCTGCTGATGGTGGCCGAGGGGAACGACAGCGCAAAGACTTGTGTGAGCTGTTCAGCGCCAGGCATGCCCAGGAAGCCGTAGACCGAGCGGTTGACCTCACAATCAGCCTGATTGCCGGTGACGGGCAGCGGCACTGTCACAGGGCCCCCACCCCGCTTCATCTCCTCGTGGAAGAGCAGCGAGGTCGTGTAGGCGATTGGCTGGCGCTGGTCCCCAGGAGTGAGGAACCGAACCTCATCTCTGGTGAAGGCCACGGGACTGGCAGCCAGATCCTGAGGGCGAAGCGAGCGCGGGAACTGCCCGTCATAGAACAGCCGTTTGAACGCCGCCCTGCCATAGCTATCGTCGGGCCTCAGCGCCAGGAGCTGACCGAAGGCCTCCAGAGCTCTCGCGCGGTCGCCCCGTTCCGCGTAGAGATACCCCAGATTGGCGTAGACGTCGGGGTACTCGGGGTCCAGGTCGCGTGCCTGCAGGAACACGCGCTCGGCTTCCTCGTACTTGGCGGCCCGCAGCAGCTCCTGACCGGTCTGTAGCAGCTCCCAAGCCTTCTGGCGCGGCGTCTGGGCCCAGGCCAGAGGGGCCAGGAAGGCCAGAAGTAGCAGAGCCGGCAGGTGCGAAGATCTCATTGTGGCTGCTCCTCGAAAGCGCGGGCGTCTGGCGTGGCGTGTGGTCGCTATTCGGCCTCAGGCTCGGTGGGAGCCGCTGTGTCGGCGGGCCCGTGGCACGGCATCCGCTCCCGGACCTCATCCAGGAGACCCAGGTTCTCCCGGTCGAGAACGCCTTCCAGGTACATGATCTTGTTCGATTCGGCGCAATGCCACAAGTACGCCTTCACACGGTCGGGAAAGGGCTTGCCCAGGCAGTGCTGCACAAAGGACATGAGCTTCTCCTGGGGCAGGTTCGTGCGGCCCTCGATGGTGACGCACTCGTCACCCCGGTAGCTCTCCTCGGTGACCTCGGTGGTGTACCTGCTGACCCGCTTCGCCAGCTCCTTTTGCCCCCACTCCTTCAAGGTCTTGTGCTTCAGAGCAACGTTGGCCATACCCCAGCGGGCCAGGTGCAGCTTCTCGCCATCGGCCTCCAGGCTCAGCTCAATGAGACCGGCCATCAGCTTCTGGCCCGTAAGCTTGAACCGCTGCGGCGTCTGACAGGTGAAACCATAGGTGGACCAAGTGAGGAACTCGTCGCGCGGGTGGTCATCCATGTCCAGGATGATGGGCTCGGCCACCTTCCGCAACGGCTCGTCAAGATTGCCCATCACTTGGATGATGACGGTCTTCTCACACGCCGGACAGTACCATGCCGCACCGAAGCCCTGGGTCTCGGCCTGCCACGCAAAGCATTCCAGCCCACGCTTGTGGCGAGACTTCCGGCGCGTGGAAAGCGTGATATCGCGCTGGACCGTGGTGTCCCTGCCCTTCTTGCCCTTCTGCATGTCGCGCAGATACTTCTCCACTATGCTGGAGACGTCCACGGCCTGGCTGCCGGCCTGGGCCCACTTGATCTCTATGCGGGCCATCTCGGAGTCGTCAATGCGCAGGTAGCCCTGCTTGAGATCGCCACCAATCGCTCCGATGTTCCAGTCCTCCGGGGCACGCAGGGCGATACCATTCCAGGCGATGAGGTGCTGCTTGGCTTGGCTGAGGTCGCTCATGACTGCGGTGCGGCTCCATTGTCGTCAGATGCGGGCGTGCTGACCGGCAGGATCGGCGGCGGTGCCGGGGGCATTGGCGGCATCTGCCGCGGTGCCGTCCCGCCGGCGAACTTGCTCTCCCAGTCCACCTTCGCTGTCACCTGCATCAGAATGAACAGCGTCACGATCGAGGCGATGGTGATGGTCAGGCCCGTATATCCTTGGAAGAAGAACGCGTACGAGAAGAGTATCAGGAAAAGTAGCTGCGATGGCAAGATGACTTTCAGCGTGAAGCCCGCTCCCAGGGCACGCCAGACATAGGCACCCACCAGCACCAGCGACGTGGCCGCCGCGATCAGGAAGGTGACTCCTACCGCGAGGTGATCCGCCAGATAGGCAAAGAGCAGGTGGAAGGCGAAGAACGCCGCGGCCAGGAAGAAATGGTGCATCGGATGGAGGTTTCTGCCCTGCATGGCACCGATGATGACCAGCACAGCGACAAAGAACAGGAGACCTATCGGCGCGAAGAAGGCGATGCGTGAGGCCACCGGCCCGGCGTCGAGCTTCTCCGGTACCTCCACTCCCGCTGCGAAGCCGGAGATCAGACTGCCAAACCTCCACGTGAGCTTTCGCCCGCCGCCCGGCAGCTCCTCGTTCGTTGTGGGCGAGATGGTGCGGGGCGGGAAGTTCACCCGATCAAAGTCGGTCGTCACAACTAGGTCCAAGTTGCGGACGTTGGCCACACCACCGCTCCCGGTGCCGGGTGGCAGGGGCATGGGATATGCCTCAGGCCCCTCTGTCACGGGCGCCACGGCCGTCGCCCCGAAACTGTACTGCCAGGTCTCCAGACCGCGTGTCTCGTAGTGGACCTTGAGGCGTGCCTTGCCCTTGGCCGCCAGCGACAGGCTCGCCTTCACGTCCTGGCCGGCGGGTGTCGCCTGCTTCCCCCCAAACTCGAAACGGAAGTTCTCGTAGACAGCATTGGCCGTCGGCAGCAGCATGGCGGCGTGTGCGGTCACCGCGCGGCCCTGCGGGTTGCTGATGACGTAGTCCCCGGTGAAACTGACGCGGTAACAGCGATACCACAGCAGCCCCTTGCGGCGCAGGTCGAGCTTGAGGTCCGCCCGCACCTGGTTGATTTCGGCACGGACTTCCTCGCGCCTTGTGGTTCTCTTGTTGCCTTCCCGCACTTCCCAGGTCGCCCAGAAGCGCGGTGACGGCTGAGCCAGCGGCGTGCCCCACAGCCCCTCCACCTGGGCTCGCAGCCGTTGGTTGGCTTCCAACGTGCGGCGACTGACGCTTTGGCCCAGGATCGCCCAGGCGATGCTGGCGCCACCGACAATGAGCATGACCCACACGATCCGCCCGGCGTTCATTTCGTCCACCTCTACCTATCCGCGACTGTCGGCCGTTGTTTGCAGTAACAATCGGAACGAGTGGAAAGTGCCGCAGGCGGCGGGGGGTCGCCTAGTCCAACTCACCGCGATAGGGTCGAGGTTCGCGGAAGAGGATGTCCCTCAGGTGCCGCAGATGCCAGCGGAAGCGCGCTGGCGCCAGGCTCGCCTGGTTGCGCCCTGCGGTCGCCACGAGCGCTCCCAGCGCCAGCCGGACCAGGCGGTTGGTGTACAGGACCCACGTCAGCAGCCAACCTTTGTGCAGCCGCCAGTAGGTGTACTCGGCCATCGTCATGCGGAAGTCCGCCTGCAAGCCGGGGACCTGGCTGGCTGCGGCCCCGTGATGGTGGTGGCAAAATGCCCCGTTGACCACCACTCGCCGCCAACCGGCACGCTTGAGCCGCAGCCCCAGGTCGGCGTCGTCATACCACATGAACAACCGCTCTTCCAGGGGGCCGATCTGGTCCAGGGCTTCGCGCCGCACCAGCAGGCAGGCGCCGATGAGCCATTCCACGTCATAGCAATCACCGTCACGGGCGAAGGCGCGGATACGGCGGTTCTCAATCCGCCAGTTGGTGGCCGTGGGCAGCAGCCGCAGCCACAGGCGGGGAAAGACGCCCGCGGGGACGTCCTGCATGTCCGGCTTGAGGTGCGGGCTGCAAGCGCCGATGTCGGGGTGGGCATCCATCAGCTCCACCAGCCGCGGCAGGCAGCCTTCAGTCAGCTCCGCGTCGGGGTTCAGGAAAAGGACGTAGCGCCCCTGAGCTCTCGCCAGACCCTGGTTGCAGCCCCGGGTATAGCCTAAATTGTCGTCATTGGCGATGAGCTGGACGTTGGAGTACAGCTTGCGCACCATCTCGGCACTGCCGTCGCTGGACGCATTGTCCACCACGATGTGTTCCGCGACCAGGGGTGGGGCCCACTTGCGCACCGAGGCGATGCAGCGGCCGAGCAGTTCGCGCGTGTTCCAGCTCACGGTAATGACCGATACGTCTACGGGCATCGGAGACTCCTTGCGGGCCCAGGCGGGCCCGGCGCAGGTTCGCGGGGGCCTGCGCGCGAACCTCCTCGCGCACCCCGGCGCAGGAACCACTGGCGCGGCGGGTGGCGTTTCTTCGTATGGCTATGGGAACAGGTTTCCTGGAGAGTATCGCCCAGATCTGGAGGTCGCGCGACCTGCTCCGCGAACTGGTGGCACGAGAGCTGAAGGTCCGCTACCGGCGCTCGGTCCTGGGCTTTGCCTGGTCTCTTATCACCCCGATCTACCAGATTGTTTTCTACACGCTCATTCTCAAGTACATCCTGCACGTTCAGGAGAACGACCTGGGCATCAAGATTCTCTGCGGTATCATCCCCTGGACTTTTTTCAGTGTGGGCGTGACCAACTCGTGCTCGGCGGTGCTACGGTACCGGAACGTAGTGAAGAAGGTGGCCTTCCCGCGTCATATGCTTCCCCTGGCCACTGTCGGGGCCAATCTCGTGCATCTGGTCCTGAGCACGCTGGTGCTCTTTGTGGTGTTCCTGGCCATTCCGGTCGTGTTTGATGAAACGTTCCTGTACCTCATCCCTCTGACGCTGGGTCAGACGCTGCTGGTGGCCGGGCTGAGCTTCATCGTGTGCTGTGCCCACACCTACTATCAGGACGTGGAGTACGTCCTGGGCAACCTGCTACAGGTAGGGATGTTCCTGACCCCGGTGCTGTACCCCGCCTCAAAGCTGGACCTGGTGGCCCCTGTCTACCGGACCCTGTTCATGCTCAACCCGATGGCTGTGTACACCGAGGGCTGGCGGAACATCCTTCTGCGCCATGCCCAGGAGTTCCCCGAGCCGGTGTTCGTGGCCGCCGCAGTGGCAGTGTCGGTAGCGGTGTTCATCGTGGGGCTGGCCGTATGGCGGCGTTATGAGTGGCGCTTCCCGGAGGTCATCTGATGGCTAAGGGCCCACTCATCGAGATCAGAGACCTGAAGAAGCGCTACACGGTGCTGCACAACCGTCCCTACAGCTTCAAGGACGCCATGGTCCGGAAGCTGACGCGGCGGACCGTGGAGCGTGAAACCTTCTGGGCGCTCAAGGGCGTCTCGCTGACCGTGCAGCCGGGCGACACGGTGGGGATCATCGGTCCCAATGGCTCGGGCAAGAGCACGATGCTGGGGATTATCGCCCGGATCCTCCGCCCTACCGAGGGGACCGTCGAGGTTCGCGGGCGGGTGTCCGTGCTCATGGAAGCAGGCGTCGGGTTCCATGAAGACCTGACGGGGATTGAGAACATCTATCTGAGCGGGGCTCTCCTGGGTCTGACGCGGCGTCAGATTGCGGCCCGCGTGGACAGCATCGTCGAGTTTGCCGACCTCCATGGTTTTGCCGACACCCCGGTGCGCATGCTGTCCTCCGGCATGTATGTGCGTCTCGGGTTTGCTGTTGCGGTGCATCTGGAGCCGAATATCCTGCTGGTGGACGAGGTCCTGGCAGTAGGCGATGAGGAGTTCCACCACAAGTGTCGCCAGCGGCTGCGTGAGTTCTGCCGGGAAGGCGGTGCGGTGGTCTTCGTCTCCCACCGCATGCCGGAGGTCAAGTGGCTCTGCCAGCGCACTCTGTGGCTGGAGAACGGCCTGGTGCACCGCGAGGGCCCGACCCCCGAGGTTGTCGCGGCCTACGTTGCCGCGCACCAGCCTGACGAGCCCAACTGGGACATCGAGGAACCACCGGGTTAGGGGAGACCCCGCCGCAACTGCAGCCCCAGTGCCCGCGCGAAGAGCCCGGTCCGGCGCCGCAGGCCAGGGTGCAATCCCAGGGTCACCAGAGTCAGCAGGACTGCCCCTAGCAGGCGCAGGCTCGAACCCGTCAGCCCCGCCGCCCGTGCCAACAGCCCCTGCCAACTACTCCCGTGGCGCCGGAAGTACCGCGCGGCCGCCAGGTTGTAGGCAGCGATCATCTCCGCCCGCGCCTGACGTGAACTGGCCCCGTGGTGGTGAAGCATCTCGGCAGCGGGTACGTAGAACAGCTTCCACCCCGCCTGCCGGAAGCGCAGGCACCAGTCGCTGTCCTCGCAGTACATGAAGTACCCTTCGTCCAGCAGACCCACCTGCTGCAGGGCCTCACGACGCACGAGGAGGCAGGCGCCGTGCAGGTGCGGGACCTCGACCGGCTCTGACATCGCGAGCAGTTGACCGTTCGCTCGGGTCGGCAGGCGGTCCAGGTAGAGCTGCTGCCGGATGAACTCCCCCAGCGTGAAGCCATGGGGCCACGTGCTTTGGACGGTGCCGTCAGGCAGCACGAGCTTCGCCCCGGCCATGCCGGCGTGCGGAGTGGCATCCATGAACCCCACAAGCGCGTCGAGAGCCCCCGGGCGGACCTCGATGTCGCTGTTCAGGATCAGGGCATAGCGAGCCCTGAGCCCTGCAAGGGCCAGATTGTTGGCTGCGGCGTACCCAAGGTTACGGTCTTGAGGCATTAGCCGCGCCTGCGGGAACTCCTCACGCACCATCTCGGCACTGCCGTCCGAAGAGGCGTTGTCCACCACCACGATCTCTGCCTGGCAGGCGCAGGGGCAGGTGGCCAGAGACTGCAGACACCGCCGCAGAAGGTCCCGGGTGTTGTAGCTGACGACGATGATGGTGAGGTCCATCGTCACGTCCGAGGGGTCATCCTTCCGCCAACCGCTGCAGCACGTCGCGGCAGTAGATCAGGGCTCGTGGCAGATGGAAGGGGTCTTTGACCGGCAGCGCAACGACTTCGGTAATGGGTTGGCCCTGGCGGTCCAGGCGCTGGCGCCACTCGCCGTGCTCGCGATCCGGGAAATGGCTGAAGGCGTAGTCATGGACGCGGTCATACCACTCCAGGCACCAGGCCTCTCCCGAGCACTCGTAAGCCAGCAGGAGGGCGTAGAGGGCTTCGGTGTGGGGCCACCACAGCTTCGCCTGGGGGAAGGGCCAGGCCGGCGGCTCTCCAGTGGGGTCAATGGCGTGGTAGATCCCGCCATACTCCTCGTCCCAGCCCGCTTCCAGGGCCCAACCGATGGTCTCCACGGCCTGATCCACCCGCGTGGCGAAGCCCCGGTCGCGGTATAGGTGGATCATGAACCACATCGACTCGATCACGTGGCCCGGATTGACGACCCGCCCTTCAGGCCGGTCGAGAAGTGTGCCGTCGGGGGCGACATATTCGAAGAGCAGGCGCCGTTCGGGGTGGCGGAACAGGTCCATGACCTGGTCCGCAAGGGCCAGGGCCTCGGCGCGGATCGCCGGGTCACCGAGGTAGAGGCCCAGCTCGTCAAACACATGCGAGAAGATCATCGCAATGCCGTGGGCGATGGCGCCGTCCGGGATGGTGTACGGTGCAGTCTGGTAGCTGCCAGGCACCGCCAGGCGGGCTCGGACGCTGTCGTAGGTCTGCAGGGCAGTGGCGATGGCCTGCTCATTGCCGGTGGCACGGGCGTACTCAGTGAGACCATAGATGGCGAAACCGTCGGCGTAGATGCTGGTAGCGCCCTCCACGATGTTGCCGTCCTGGTCCAGGTGGAATACCCACTGCCCTTCTGGATCCCGGCCGTGAGCCAGAACAAAGCCAAACAAGTTGTCGGCGACACGCAGGAACATCGGGTCGGGCCGCACACGGTTGTACAATGCCGAGAAGGTCCACAGAGCCCGTAGCTGCGACCACAGGTACTTGTCGGTAGAGATCACGCTGCCGTCATCCCGCAGGCAGGTGAGCAGTCCACCGTGTTCCCAGTCCACCGCGTGTCGCAGCCAGAAGGGCACACAGTGCTGCAGGAGCTCGGTCTCGTAGAGGGCCAACAGATCCGGGAAGGGCGCAGGCACCATACTCACCTAACCTTCGCGCACGTCATGTTCGTTCAGCCCGTCGTGCTCGGGGACCACGTACCGCCCGAACCACTCCTCCATCTCACCACGCAGCTCCCGCACGCGAGCCGCGTGGGAGGGGATGTCCACCAGGTTCTCCCGCTCATCGGGGTCGTTCCGCAGGTCATAGAGTTCCGGTGGTCCCACCTCGTAGCGGTGAACGTATTTCCATTCGCGGGTCCGTATCATGCGCACCGGGCCGTACTCGTCATAGATCACAACCTGCTCGCGTCCGCTCGACGATTCACCCCGCAGCAGAGGAAGGAAGCTCTGGCCGGGCAGGTTACGGCCCTCGGGAAGTGGCAGCCCCAGGTAGTCCAGGAGAGTGGGCATGAAGTCACAGGCGCTGACGAGGGCCGAGCAGCGGCCAACAGTGGCTTCGGGCCCGCTCCAGATGAACGGGACCCGGATGGAGTTTTCATACATATTGCGCGGATGTGTGCCGTTGCCCTTGCCCCAGAAGCCATGGTGCCCGCAACTGAAGCCATTGTCGCTGGCAAATATGATCAGCGTGTTCTGCCGAATCCCCAGAGCCTCAACACGGTCAAGCAGACGACCGATGCCGGTGTCCATGGCGGTCACGGCCGCAAAGTAGCCCTTCAGCATCTCGCGATTGCCCAGACAGTGGTCGGTCAGTGAGATGGCCCACGGGTGCCGCGGCTCCTGCGGGCAGGTGACGAAGGGACAGTCGTCATAGGAGGCCAGCAGGTCAGCCGGATGGTGCTCAGCACCCCAGGGCGAGTGCGGCGCTGTATAGCCCACGTACAGGCAGAAGGGGCCCGTGTGGTGCTGGTCCAGGAAGCTGAGGGCCTCTTCGGTGATGGCATCCGTGACATAGCGGGGCTCGGCGAAGGGAACGCCGTCCCGGACCATGGGCGCGTTGTAGTAGGGACCGCCCCCTTGCTGGTGAGCATACCAGTAGCTGAAACTGTGCTGGGGGTGCAGGCTGTCGCCCATGTGCCATTTGCCCGACAGGCCGCATGTGTAGCCCTGGGCGGCCAGGACGTCCGTGTAAGCCACCTCATCGGCCAGGAGTTGCCGTGCACCCGGACCCATGTTCTCGTGGTTCAGCCACTGGTGAATGCCATGTTGCGATGGGATGCGGCCGGTCAGGAGGCTGGCGCGGGCCGGAGAGCACACCGGGCTGGCACAGAAGAAGCGGTCAAAGACCACTCCCCCGGCGGCCAGGCGGTCCAGGTTGGGGGTCCGAATCTCGTCGTTGCCATAGCATCCCGCCGCCCAGGGGCCCTGGTCGTCGGAGAGGATGAAGATCACGTTCGGGCGCCGCGAGCCATCGTTGGCCACGGTAGACCTCCTATCGCTGCGGCAGGACCTCGGCGACGAACCCCAACTGGGCCTCAATGCGACGGACATCGTAGACCGAGGCGTATTCGTTCCCCGGCTGCTCGAAGTAAGAGACATCAACCTCGTCGCCATACCAGCCGCGCAGGATGTCAGCGACGGGGTCAGCCGCCCAGGCCTGCGGCCCCGCGGCGTTCATGACCCGCACCCCGGGGCCGCAGTCCGTCTCCAGCGCGAGCGTGAACGCCCGCACCGCATCTCGCAGGGCCATGATCGTCAGGCCACCGAGCGCCCACTGACCCAGGGAGCCAACCCTGACCAGCGGCGGCAGTCCGTCGTCGGGCACCACCGACGACAGGCGCAGGTTGATGACCTCCAGGGATGGGTCCTGACGACCGTAGTACCTGGTGATCTCTTCCATCAGGGACTTCGAGAGCCCATAGCCGTCGCGGTCCAGACATGGATGGTCATCGGGAATGGGCAACCGCAGCGGCCGGAAGAGCGGACTTTGGAAGCCCACGGCGGCGATCGAACTGGCCATCACGAACTTGCGGCAGCCCCGGTCCATCAGGTACCGCATCAGGCAACGGGTGCCTTCGACGTTCACGAGGATGCAGTCGCGCTCCGGGGCGCCGCCGGTGACAGCCCCTAGATGCACCACCGACTCCACCGGTATGCTGTCAAGCTGGCGTAGGTCCTCGAAGGAGCCGAACTCGCCGCGTACCCATGGTAGCCCCAGTTGCGGGTCACGGCGGCTCAAGCACGTGACCTGGTGGCGCTGCGACAGCGCCGCAGACAGTGCGCGGCCGATGAAACCACTGGCGCCTGTGACGAGAACGCTCGACATCGGTGATCCTCCGGGTCGGGCACCTGAGGCGTTCCGACGTTGGCAACAGCCTCCGGCAGGGCCCCCAGGGCCCGACGAATGCGTAGAGAGACCGTCCGGCGGCCTCGGAGCGCTGTTGCCGCCGCTTACGGGCCTATGCTAGCCAGTTGATGACCACTCCCAGCACGTCGCGGTCCTCGCCCCGGTTCATCAGGTCGAACATGGCCGGAGCCTCGGTATATGGGATGCGGTGGGTGATCGTCTTCTCCCACCGCAGCGCACCCATGGCCATGTTGCGGACCACAGCGCGGCGGCAAGGCGCCATGCCGTCATCGCAGGGGAAGACCATGGTCAGACGCTTGCCATGCGGCGGCAGGAAGTGCATAGAAACCGGCTCAGCCCCGTAGTTGCCCTGCCAGACGAAGGTGCCGAAGGGCCGGCAGAGAGCGATGGCGGGGTCAATGCACGCCGGTATGCCAGTACATTCAAACACGGTGTCAGCACCATCGGGTGCGATCTTCTGCAGTTCTGATACCACATCACACTGGGCGCTGTTTAGCGTGTAGTCGGCACCCAGCTCCCGGGCGATCTCCAGGTTCTTCTCGGCGATGTCTATGGCCACTGCCACGCAGCCGCGGTGGACACAGGCCGCCACCACTCCCAGGCCGATAAGCCCCACCCCATAGACAGCCACCACGCTGCCCATACGCGGGTTGGCCAGGTCGGTGCCGTACAATCCCACCGCTGGCATGACGAACATGCTGGCTACATCCATGCCGGCGCCGGGGACCATGTGAGCCGCGCCGTGGCTGGTATGCGGTCGGAGCACCGCGTGGCTGCAGTGAGCGCCACTGACACACGAAACGGGGCTGCCGTCGGCCAGAAGCATGGCGTCATTGCAGCGGAAATAGACCGCATCACCGACTGCGAAGTCAGTGATGTCGCTCCCCACGGCCTCAACCACGCCCGTTCCCTGGTAACCGGTGCAAAGCGGGTACGGCCCCCAGGATATCTTGTTGCGGATGAGGGCGAACTCGGTGCCCCGGCTGATGCCGGTGTAGTGCGTGCGGATGGCGATCTGGTCCGGCGCAGGGCCCGGCAGGACGACCTCCTGCAGGCTGAAGCGCTGTTGCGCGTCACAGATAAGGGCTTGGGCTTGCATGGCGAGGTTCCCTTCAGGCAAGGCGTCGGGGTCGGAGACCCCTCCCACAAGGCGGTTAGCCCGGCGGCCAGGTCATCTGGCGGCCACCGAGCAGATGGACGTGGAGGTGGTCTACCGCCTGCTGTCCATGAGCGCCGCAGTTGATGACCAGACGGTATCCCTGGTCGGACACCCCTTCCTGGCGCGCAATCTCGGTCGCCACGTGGAAGAGGTGACCGACAAGCGGCTCGTGCTGGGGCGTCATTTCGGAGATGCGGGCAAGGTGCTGGCGCGGGACGACCAGTATGTGCACCGGCGCTTGGGGCTGGATGTCGCGGAAAGCGATGCAGGTCGGGTCCTCGTGAACGCGATCCGAAGGGATCTCACCGGCCACGATCTTGCAAAAGATGCAGTCGGCCATGGCAACACCTCCAGTGACGACGGGCGTCAGTGAGCCAAGTGGCTCTAATGACGACAATCAAGCAGTACCTGGGCGTCACCCGCAACTGGATTGTCGGACAGGACGGCCACCTGCCATTCGTTGCCGCGCGGGCCGTACACCACAATGCCCGCGATACCCTCGCCAAGGGTCTCAGGCGACCAGGCCGGCAGGTTCCACCGATCGTCGGTCTCCGCCATTGTCTCCAGGACTGCTGAGCGGTCAGATGTCTGCAGAGACGCGTCGGCGGGCCAGACCTCCGCACCCGGTGTCACAAACTGCCGTGCGGCTGAGGGCGGCATGGTCACCACGGCACGGATGTGCATGCCTTCTTCCGCGCGTAGACCTCCGGCCACAAGCCGGCTGTCGGGTGGAAACTCAATGCCGGTGAGTTGCTCCAGGCGCGAGAGGCTGGCAATGCTCATCACCTTGCCCGGCCTGACGTAAAGCGCCCGGGCGAGAGACACCGTGGCGAGGGTTGTGAGGAGCATAAGCAACAGGCTGGAAAGCAGTGGCGGCCGCCGCTGTCGGTTGGCGGCTCTGGCCATCAGCAGGAGACCGACCAGACCGATAAGGGCCCAGCCGGCCAGTCCGAGCCACCAGAGGCCCCCTTTGGGAGCGACCCCCGCGAGCTCCAGTGGTCGCAGACCATACCACCACCAGGGGCCAGAGAAGACGGCGCTGAAACGACTGAAGAGCATCACGCCGAGGAGGCCGAAGACCGCTGCCAAGGCCGCAGCGGCCCCCACCAGGAGGCAGAGCACCCGCAACCACCGGCGTGACCGTCGGTGTATACCCGGTCGTGAAGCCCCGACCGCCGTTCCCCCAACCAGAGGGAATCGGTCCATCGCCAGCGCCCCCTCGCTGCCTGTTTCATCCCAGCGGCTGAGCCCCGGTGTCCCCCCGGCACCCGGAGGCTCGGCGCACCTGCTATCGTCCGCTACAGCCCGGCGATCTGCCTGACCTGCGCGAGGGCCGCCTCCGGTGTCCCGCTGCAACGGAATTCCAGGCCCACATGGCCGCTGTAGTCCAGCTCGCCAATCCGCCGAAACACGTTGGCATAGTTGATCTCGCCCGTACCCGGCTCAAAGCGGCCGGGAACGTCCGCCACATGGAAATGGCCGATGCGCGAGATCCCGGCGGTGATACGCTCGATGAGGTTGCCCTCAGTGATCTGCTGATGGTAGATGTCGTAAAGAAGCTTCACCCGGGGGCTGCCGACCTCCTCCAGGACCTCGAAGCCTTCGTCGGACGTGGCCAGGTAGTAGCCCTTGTGGTCTACCAGGATGTTCAGGGGCTCCAGGACAAGGTCCACGCCCGCGTCCTCGGCGACGGGCGCCAGGCCCTTGAGACCGTTGACAACGGCCACGTGCTGATCCACGCGGCTCATGTCGGGGATCTCCTGGCCCGTGGTAACGATCAGGACAGGAACACCCAGGCGCTTGGCTTCGGCGACAGAGTCCCGGGCCTCCTCGACCCACGTGGCCGTGGTCTCGGGGTTCACGAGAGCAGCGTCGGTCTGGACGCAGAAGCCCGCGATGTTCACACCAACGGCGTCGGCTTTGGCCTTGATGGCATCCATGTCCTTCTGCTTCCAACCCCAGAACTCAAAGGCCGGATAGCCAGCTTTCGCGACAGCCTCGATCCGGTCCAGGATGTCACGGTCGTTGAAGATCATCTCAATGCAGACCGAGAACTTGAGCGCTCCCATAGTTTCGCACCGTCCCAATCAGGCAATAGTGAGGTTGGCTGGAGTTTCGCCCGGACAATGGGGGGAACCTGCCTGGCCTGCCAGGCATTATACTCCAAGATACCAACGGGAGGCTTTGAAAAGGCGCTCTCCCTTGTGCTATACTGCGGCAAGAGAAGCGAGGAGTGGCTGCAGAGACTCTAAGGGTGGGTATGTGAATGGCATTGCAGGTCTGGCTCGACGGTAGGCTCGTACCGGAGGAGGAGGCCAGGGTATCGGTCTTTGACCACGGTCTATTGTACGGCGACGGCGTTTTCGAGGGGATCCGGGCGTATGACGGCATTGTCTTCCGGCTGAAGGAGCATCTGGACCGGCTGTACAACGGCGCCAGGGTCATCATGTTGGACATCCCTCTGAGCCAGGAGGAGATGACCCAGGCGGTCCTGGAGACCATTCGGGCCAACGGGTTGCGCGATGCCTACATTCGCCTGGTGGTGACGCGGGGCGTAGGAGACTTGGGCCTAGATCCGCGGAAGTGCCCCCGGGCTTCGGTGTTCATCATCGCCGCAGGGATCGCGTTGTACCCGGAGGAGGTCTACATCAACGGCCTGCGGCTGATCACATGCTCGGTGCGCCGGAACTCGCCGGATGCGCTGGATGGTTCCATCAAATCGCTCAACTACCTGAACAACATCATGGCCAAGATGGAGGCCATCCGGGCCGGTGTGCCGGAGGGCATCATGCTCACTACCGACGGCTACGTGGCCGAATGCACTGGAGACAACATCTTCCTTGTGCGCGGCGAAAGGCTCATCACCCCGCCCACGTCCATCGGCAATCTGCCGGGCATTACCCGTGGCGCAGTGATGGAGATTGCCGCCCGGCAAGGTCTGGAAGTGCGCGAGGAACTCTTCCGGCTGGCCTCCGTCTATACAGCCGAAGAGGTGTTTGTGACGGGCACCGCGGCGGAGATTGTGCCCGTAGTGGAAGTAGACGGGAGACCAGTGGGGGCGGGCAAACCTGGACCGGTTACGAAACGTCTACTGGATGGATTTCGCGAACTAACGAAGACGGATGGCGAGCCGATATACCCGTAGGAGCCGGGCAAGTGACAGGGACTGGGTGGGTGTAGAGGGCCGGAAAGCCGTTTGGGCCCGCTTCCGGACCACGGGAACCGGTCGAGACTCTGTAGCCACTCATCCGTGCCACTGGAGGCACCGACGTTATGGAATTATGGCAGCGTTTCACAAGCCGAGCGCGCCGCGCCGTACTCATGGCACATGACGAGGCGGCGCGAATGGGCGCGCCTCTGATTTCCACTGAGCACCTGCTGCTGGGGCTCTTGCGCCTGGGTGAGGGCGCGGCCCTGGACGTCCTGGAGCGTCTGAACATCGACGTTGAGCGCCTGCGCACCGACCTGCGGCGCCAGATGGATGCTGCCGGGCCGTCCGAGGCCTCCGAGGAGGTTTCCTTCACCCCCGAGGCACAGCGGGTCCTCACGCGCGCTTACCAGGAAGCCAAGGCACTTGGCGACTATCACATCGGCACCGAACACATCCTCATCGGTCTGCTCCGGGAGGGTCGGGGGCCGGCGTTTCGGCTGCTCAAGCGCCACGGGGCGGACCTGATGCTGCTGCGCCAAGCCCTGGCCGAGATGCAGGGCAGGCAGATGCCGGAGCAAAACGGCGAGGGGCAGCAGAAGCGCAGCAAGACACCGACTCTGGACCATTTCAGTCGCGACCTGACCCAGATGGCCCGCGACGGCGTGCTGGACCCGGTCGTAGGTCGCGAGGCTGAGACCGAGCGGGTCATGCAGATCCTGTGCCGCCGCACAAAGAACAATCCCTGCCTCATCGGTGAAGCGGGCGTGGGGAAGACGGCCATTGTCGAGGGCCTGGCCCAGCACGTGGCCGACGGCAATGTGCCGGCCATCCTGCGCAACAAGCGTGTGGTGGCCCTTGACCTGGCCAGTCTGGTGGCTGGTACCAAGTACCGGGGCGAGTTTGAGGAGCGCATGAAGCGGGTCATGGAAGAGATCCGCAACAGCCACGGGGAGATCATCGTCTTCCTGGACGAGCTCCACACCATCGTGGGCACCGGCGCGGCCGAGGGGGCCATGGACGCCTCCAATATCCTTAAGCCGGCCCTGGCCCGGGGCGAGCTGCAGTGCATCGGCGCCACCACCCTGGACGAGTACCGCAAGCACGTGGAGAAGACGCCCTCTTTGGAGCGACGCTTCCAGCCAGTGCAGGTACGGGAGCCCAGTCGTGACGAGACCCTCGACATCTTGCAGGGGATCAAGGACCGCTACGAGGAGTACCACGGCGTGTCCTTCACGGAGGCGGCGATTGAGGCCTCGGTGGACCTGGCCAGCCGCTACATCGCTGACCGGGCACTACCGGACAAGGCTATAGACTTGCTGGACGAGGCCGGTTCGCGGGTGAAACTGCGGACGTTCCGAAACGCTCAGGGGCGTGCCGAACGGCAAGACCACGAGGACTTGCTCGACACGCTTCCGCCGTCGGCCCCACCGATGGGGAGCTACGAGGCCCTGCGAGCGGGAGGTACCCACAGCTTCGAGACCGGGGAGCTCTCCGATGATTGGCAGGAGGGACCAACCGAGACCCCACTGGTGGACACCGACGACATCGCCCAGGTTGTGGCCACCTGGACTGGCATCCCGGTCGTCTCCCTGACCGAGGCGGAGTCGCAGCGTCTTCTGCGAATGGAAGAGGTCTTGCACCAGGACATTGTCGGGCAGGACGAGTCGATACGCACAGTGGCCAAGGCGGTCCGCCGGGCGCGTGCCGGCATCAAGGACCCGCGACGGCCGACGGGCTCGTTCATCTTCCTGGGGCCAACAGGGGTGGGCAAGACTTACCTGGCCCGCATGCTGGCGAAGTTCCTGTTTGGCAGCGAGGACGCCCTCATTCGCATTGACATGTCGGAATACATGGAGAAGTTCGCGGTCTCAAGGCTCATCGGGGCGCCCCCGGGCTATGTAGGTTACGAGGAGAGTGGGCAGCTATCGGAGGCCGTCCGCCGCCGGCCCTACTGTGTGGTCCTCTTCGACGAGATCGAGAAGGCCCATCCGGAGGTCTTCAGCATCCTGTTGCAGATCATGGAAGACGGCCGTCTCACCGACTCCCAGGGCCGTGTGGTGGACTTCAAGAACGCCATCGTTATCATGACCAGCAACGTGGGCGCCAGACTCATCGCCCGCGAGAGAGCCCTGGGCTTCACCACGGAGGAAGCTGAGCAGACCGCACAGGCGCACCAGCGCGACTACGGGCGCATGAAGCAGAAGGTGCTTGAGGAGCTCAAGAAGACCTTCAGCCCGGAGTTCCTCAACCGCGTGGATGACATCGTGGTCTTCCATGCCTTGACCCCGGAGGAAATCGAGGCCATCGTTGACCTTGAACTGGGCAAGGTGGCCGCTCAGCTTCACGAGCGCGGGTTCGAGCTGGTTGTGGGCGAGCGGATGCGCCAACTGCTGGCGAAGGAGGGCTATGACCCGGCCATGGGCGCCCGCCCGCTGCGACGAGCGGTCCGGCGACTGATCGAGGACCCGTTGGCCGAGTACGTGCTCAGGCTGGACGCCGAATCCAGCGGCGAGGTGTATGTGGACGCCGACGAAAACGGCGAGCCGCACTTCCGTTTCGAGCGCACGCTGTTGACGGTCTAGCGCACATCGGCAGGCAAGTTGGAATAAGCGAGGGGGAGCTGGCAGTTTGGCCGGCTCCCCCTTGGCGTTGCCGCGAACCGGTTGCCAAGTCTCAGTCATAGATCAGGATGACGTTGCTCAGGCGGCGCTTGGGGATGGTGACGTAGCGCCCGTTGCAGTAGAGCGCACTGGAGGACCCACCATCAAGGTTGGCGGCGTGCAGACAGCCGAGGCGAAGCATGATGTGCGCCAGCTTGTTCAGGCTGACAGGCGTGTGTACGGTCACGAGCACCAGCTTGCTGTGCCGCGTGAGCCCAATGGCGCTGCGTGAGGCTCTGCCCAGCACCCGGGGGTCGCGGAAGCCTTCCTCGCGGGGGTGCAGGTAGATGCGGCCGTTGCGGACCAGTGTTGGCCCCGTCGTGATGGCGTTGTAGACCCCCTTCCAGTCCAGCTTATGCCCGTAAGTGCCGCTGCGGTACCGGAAGCGCACGTGCCCCTGCCGATCCATCATGATGGTGGTACCCCAGCGACCGTCATACAGGAGCTTGCCGTGGCGCATGACGCTGCCCGTCGGCTGACCATTGAGGATGTGGAAGAAAGTGCCGTTGATCGCTGCCCGCGGTTGGTAGCGCTTGACAATGCGGTAGAAGTTCTCGCGCGGGAAGTAGCCGCGTTCCGGGTCGGCGCCGCGGGCCAGGCCGATCACGCAGCGCACGTGGGGCCGCGTGATGTCCACCCAGACGATGTTCGTTCCCACGCCACCGATGAGTCGCCACTCGCGCGCGACCTGAGCACTGCGCTGGACCGTTGTGTTGCGGTACCACAGGAGGGGCTTTGGCCGCGAGCTCACTTCCGGGAGCTTTGGGCTCGGTGTGCGGTTAACGGGAGGCGGCGGGGCAGGCGTATCTACAGCCGGCTTTCGATAGGCTGATCCCGGCGTCCGGGGGTGTAACGTCAGGCCTATCGCGAGTGCCAGGACAACGGCGACCGCCACCCAGCCATAGCATCCGCCCCGGAACAGGCGGGAGCGCGGGGCAGCAGGTCTCAACGGCCGAACTCCTCCAGCGCCTGGCGGGCCTGATGGGCGACCTGCTCGTCATCCGATGCGGCTGCCTGCCTGAGCAGCCTCATGCCCTGGGTGCGTTGCCCTGCCTGAACCAGGGTCCACCCCAGATGGTAATGGATGGCGCCTACCTCGGGCCAACGCTTCTGGAGTCCCTTCAGGATGCGCAGTGCCTGCTCGTACTGGCCGTCACGAGCCAGCGCCCATCCCAGGGTCTCGATCAGTTTGGGGTCGTCGGGTACAGCCTGAACAGCCCGTCGAGCCCAGGCTACGGCAGAAGCCGTGTCCAGCTGTTCGTCGGCCAGCACCAGCGCCAGGTTGTTCGCGCACAGCGCATGGTCAGGGTCAATCACCAGCGCTTCGCGGAACTGAGCAACCGCTTCATCCAGCCGGCCGGCCATGTACAACTCGGTGCCCGCCACAAACCTTTCCTCGATCGACTCGGGCGCGAGCTCGACGGCCACCAGCGCCTGCCGGGCAGCGTCCTCATGGCGTCGCTGGCTGCGCAGGAACTCGGCGTAGGCCAGGCGGAGACGACCCAGCCGCGGCGCCAGCTCAATGGCCCGCACAAAGCTCTCCTCTGCCTGCTGCGACTGGCCAAGAAGCGCCTGTGACACGGCCAGGGCCCAGTGCAACCGTGGATCACGCCGATGGGTCTGGAGAGCTTCGCGGGCCACGACTTCCGCCTCTGCTGGACGTCCCTGGACGGCCAAGGCACGAGCCAGCAGCGCGGCGGAGTCCGCAGACCGCAGCGCGGCGGGTGGCAGCCGACGCAGCAACCGTTCCGCCGCCTGGGGCTGGCCTGCCTGCAGCAGGATGTCTGCCTTCTGAACCACGGCGGGCAGATACCCGGGATCGATCTTCAGGGCGCGGTCCAGGGCCTCAGCAGCCTTCTCCCCCATCGCCTTCTCGGCCTGGCCAGACAGACTCGCAGCCACTAGGGCACGGGTCTGAGCCAGCCGCGTGTAGGCGTCTGCTGATTTCGCGTCAGCCGCCCGCAGTTCGGCACGGGCCAAAGCCTCTCGGCTCCCAAACCGGCGAATCTCTCCGACGACACGCCGGTCTGGTTCGAGTAGGCTGGGGGTTGGGCCGCAGCCGACGCTTGTCAGCAGTGCCGACAGCGCCGCCATGAGGGGGGCGAGGCTACGTGGCGTCATCCCGCAGACGGGTCTCCCGGTTGGGTGGTATAGCCGCATCGGGCCGGGGGTAGCAGTTCGCCTGTCGCGGCTCACCCTCCTGCCTCCAACTGAGACCCCCGAGGACCACAGGCCGCTGGCCGGGACGGTAAGGTACATGCCTCAGCGGATGTCCGGCAGCGTCTACCAGAGCTTCCTGCGAGCATGGCAATAGGGACGGCTGCCTTTTTTCAGGTAGTAGTCCTGGTGGTAGTCCTCCGCCGGCCAGAACTTCCCGGCTGGCGTGACGCGGGTGGCGATCTTCAGACCGCGCGCCGCCAACTCAGCGATGAGCCGCTCAGCGACGATCCTCTGCTCCTCATCGGTGTAGAAGATCTCAGACCGGTACTGGTCACCAATGTCCGGCCCCTGGCGGTCCACCTGAGTGGGGTCATGGATCTCAAAGAACAGCTTGGCCAACTGCTCGAAGGAAACCCGCACCGGGTCGTAGAGCACCTCAACCGCCTCGGCGTGGCCAGTCGTGTGGGTGCAGACTTGCTCGTAAGTCGGGTTCTCGGTCGTGCCGCCGATATACCCAACCGTAGTCGCGATCACTCCAGGCTGCTGCTGCAGCAGGTACTCCACCCCCCAGAAGCACCCTCCAGCAAAATAGGCGCGACCATACTTCACCTGATCCTCCGGCACAAACAGCAGCGACAGGGAGTTCACGCAGTGGCGAGTGTCCTTCGGCGTGAAGCCCTCGCCGACGAACACGTGTCCCAGATGACCCCCGCAGTTGGCGCAGAGAATCTCGGTCCGCCGACCGTCCGCATCTACCTGACGTTTGACGGCACCGGGGATTTCCTCATCAAAGCTCGGCCACCCACATCCGGAGTGAAACTTGCTGTCGGACCGGTATAGCATGGCACCGCACCGGCGACAGGTGTACGCGCCTGGCACAAAGTGGTCAACATACTCCCCGGTGAAAGGTGCCTCGGTCCCCTTGTGGACGATGACAGCTTCCTCCTCCGGTGTCAGCTTGCGGTACGGGCGATGGCTGGACGGCGAGTGCATAGGCTCGACCTCACTCTCTGCGGAACGGGCTTCGGGACTGTCACTTCCGGGGGCAGTCTCGTCGGCGACAGCAGGATCGGGGTTCTCGCCGGCGTCCCTCGCGCTTGCGGGCAGCAGACTGACGATTAGCCAGACCAGCAGTACCGACAAGGTCGCCGCCAGCAGTACCCCACCCGGGCTTCGGGCCATGTTGCCCACCTCTCTGGAGACGACGCGACCGCACACCACAGGGGCGCGAACGGCCGCGACGTTATGTAATATATCTACAGTCTTTCGACGTCCAGAGAGGAGTGCGAGTTCGGGCCAGGCGGCACAGGCGAAAGGTAATCGTCGCGCAGGGAAAGAGGGCGGGCAGGGCGGCGTCAGCCGCCGAGCTCCACCATCCTCGCGCGATAGTGCAGGTAGTTGGCGTAGGGCACCTCTTCCGGGGTGCCGTGGTCCACAGTGGGCACGTATCCGCCGCGCTCCCGCATGACAGGAACAATGCGCTCCACCATGGCGTCTATGTCCTGTGTGGACTGGGCCAGGACCCGCTTGTCGATCCCGCCGGAGATCACCAGGTCCGGATAGTCACGTCCCGTTCGCACCACATCACAGCCCGAAGCGACCTCGAAGGGGCTCATGGCCGTCATGCCGATGGCCTCGCGGTAGATGGGAATGACCGGATCGCAGAAGCCGTCAGTGTCAATCTGCACGTGCAGCTTGCGGGTCTTGTCAATCTGCCGCCCGCGTATATTGGCGATGAGCTGCTGGTAGTAAGGCAACAGGAACTCCGCCATCATCGGCGGGCTGATCAGGGGACCGTGGTTGTAGCAGATGTCCTCGGCCAGGAAGACCTCATCCAGCGTGACCGCCTGCTGGTGGCGAGCGATGACCGCGTCGGCCAAGACGAGCCAGGTCTGCATGCAGTCGTGGATGAGCTCTGGTTGATCATGGAAGGCATAGAGTAGCTCGACGGGCCCGATCAGGCTGCGCAAGTACATATAGCCGCCGATGACGCGCTGCGACATGATGAACCCCTGGCCAGCGGCCGCACGGGCGGCGCTGAGGGTCTGGTCCAGGTCCGCAAAGCGTCCCGGAGCGGCCGGGTCCAGTCGCCACTTCACGTCTTCTTCCCATGTCTTCATGTCCCTGACCGGGTGCGACAGATACTCAGGCATGAAGCCGACGCGACGGTCTTTGAAGAAAAGGACGTGGCGGCCGGCATAGTCCTGCGCCACTTCATGGTCGCCGCGGTCCTCGATGATCCGCTCCTCGAAGGCGGGGACGAAGGCCGCCTCGCACCAGCCCAGGCCGCCAAGACCATACACCGCCGGGTCGTCGTAGTGGAAAAGCTCAGCATGGGGCACATCCTGAGGCATGCCCTCGGCTGCCCAGCGCTCCAGAGCTCCGGGCATCAGCCAGAACTCCCGGTGGTAGAGCGGTGCTCCCGGCACGAGGTCATAGGCGTCGCGGAGCTTGCGGACGGCTGGCGCCATCTGCTCGCGGGGAACCATCTGATGGATGCCGTCGGGTTGAGTGGACAAGTCGTTGCTCCTCGGAGACAGGATAGACTGAGCCGCAGCCCCGGTGACGACGCTCACTGGGACGTGGGCGCCTGCGGCGATAGGTCCAACTGACGAGCAGCCCCTGCCTGCCGCCCAAGGTGTCCCAAGGTTAAGGCAGCTTGTCGGCTGCCTCCAGTAGCTCGCGCCGGGCCGTCAGTAACACCTCAGGGTCATTCGTGTACGAAGTGAGCTCACCGGCCGGCCCGGCGACCCGAGCCAGGGCCGAGGTGAGGGCGGCAGCGGCAGCATCGCGCTCGGGCCCGGAGGCGGCCTTCAGGATCATGCGCTCGACCGCGCGAAGCATCTCATAGTCCTCGAACCCGTCGCGCAGACGCTCCCAGCGCGTCGAGGCAATGGGGGCCCGATCGCCCGGGTATACGACAAACAGGTCGCCGGCGGTATAGGCTCCATCGCCTTCTGGCTGACCGAAGGGGTCCGTAGGCCAGTTGACATAGGACCACCGCAACAGTCCCTGGAATCCCTCCTGCCAACAGATCCAGCCGATGGCGCGCTGCTCAATGGGCTGTGAGGTGATGAAGCTGTTGGGACGCTCCGGATGGCAGCAGATGTAGGTCTCCACCCACTTGCCAGACTCGCGCAAGGCTTTGGCCCAGGCCGCGTCGTAGACGTCAGCGCGCAGTTTGAAGACAAAGCGGTCTATGCAGGGCGCCAGCTCCTTAGCCGAGGCCAAGCTATCGAGGGCAACGGTCGTGCGGTGGCCCGGGTCGGCCCGTCTGAGCAGCTCGACGCAGCGGCGGAACCGATCCAGGGTGGGGGGACCGTAGACGTCCTGAGGCTCATCGGTGGGGCATATGTAGAGACGCTCCCACCAGCCTTTTTCGCGGCAGTGCTCGGCCAGGGCCCGACCAAAGGCCAGCCACAGCTCATCGAAAAGCGGATCACCGGGGTTGGCCACCTGCTGCTGGTAGCGGCCCTCCGCGTCCAACCAGGCAATCGTGGTATCGCCGCGCCCGTCGAACATCTGCAGGTATTCGATGAGGCCATCAATGCCAACGCTCGCGCATAGCTCGACGTACCGGTCGAAGGCCCCGAACCCGAATTCCCAGGCCCCGCGTGCATCGCGGCGCCACTCGAAGTGACCGCGACCAACCTGCACCACACTCTGGCCGTGCTCCGCCAAGTCTCGCAGAAAAGGCTCCATCAGTTGCCAGTGCGCCTCGCTGCCCGCCTCCACACCGTACTGGCGGGCCAGGTGACCGAAGCCCTGCCAGAAATCCACGCGAAACTGCCAGGCGGTGGGGTCAGGAAGCAGCGCCTGGTGGACGCAGACGCGGACAGGGAGTGACTGCGACACCCCGCTGTCGGGGTCGCTCACGATGACCGTGCCCGCGTAGTCGCCGGGTGAGGCGTCGGCGGGGACAGCGATGCTGAGCCAAAGACAGCGGGTCTCACCGGGGGGAGCCGTCAGACCGTCGGGGGGCAGGTCCCGCAGAATATCAGGCCAGAGCTGTCGGCGCTTCTGAGGGTCGTCGGGGGCGATGGCGGGGACGTAATCTACCAAGCGCAACCGCACCGCGTCCGCCGGCAGCGTGGCTCCGTCCGCCCTGCTCAGGGCCGTGACCGCCGCCTGGACACGCAGAGGATCCTTACCGAAAGGGCAGCACCACCACCAGGGCGCTCTCGGTCTCGTTGCGACAGGCGTCCAGGTGCACCGGACGCCCTGCCTCGAGGGCGACCGTGCCGGGCTGCACGAGGTGGGTATCGGGAACCGATGTCAGCATGAACTTCATGTCTGCCCTCCCGCTCTGCCTGGCTGCCCTGACGCGCTGTCCCAGCAGGTCCACGTCCGCTTGAAGCTTGCCGGCATAGGCAACCAGGGCTTCGAGAGCGGCCTGGTCGAGCTGCATCCGCTGGCTGTACTGTTTCACGAGATAACGCCACTGCACGGCCAGGCCATCCATGTCCTGCCGCAAGGCATCCTTGCCGTCGCCGGCAGGAAGCTGCATCCAGTCCCTCATGGTCGCGGCCAGGCTTTTCTCGATCGCGGCGATGACAGGAGCCACCTCGGGGGTTGTCACCGGGTATGGGGCCGTGCGCCACACCGTGTGCCCGGTGGCGTCCGTGAGCGAGAAGGCGAGGGTGGAGAAGCCGTCCTGCTGGATGCGGTAGCGGATGTCCGCGTTCTGCTTCCCACCGGGCGCCAGCGAAACCTTGGTGGCGCCGAAGGAGTCCCCGCGCTTGTCCCGGCCCATGACCCGAGTGTTCACCTTGCAGGTCACTGGCTTGTCGCCGAGGTTGCGCAGGGCCAACTGGGCGGTGTTGTCGCCCAGCCACAGCTTACCCAGGGTGGACAGCTCCGCCAGCGTCGGGGTGGCGCCGAAAACCATGGAGCCGATGTTATCGAGCTCGTGGAAGGACTTCTCGAAGCGGCACCAACTGCTGAACCCGTCGTCCGCCGCGCAGTGCCGACCTACCGCGAACCCCCAGGCAATACCGGGGGCGGGCGGGTAGTCGTTGGCGAATGGGAGTTCCAGCTCCACCGTCCAGCCGCCGGTTACAGTCCCGGCGCGGGCGGTCCAGCGGTAGTCGGCGGCCTTGTCCTTACCCAGCGCGTCGTACTGGGCCTCCTTGGGGTTGACCGCCAGGTGGATGTAGCTCTTGCGCTGGTCCTCGGTGTCAAAGATGAGCTCGAGGGAGTCATCACTCCAGACAGCGCCATCGCGCTCGGTGGCGTCAGCCTTGAGCCGGCTTGGGTCAGGGTGGTGGAGGAGTGCCCCGATGTAGAGGCTGTGGTCGTCGTAGGCTACCCAGACCTCTGTGGCGTGCTCGGGCATGGCTCGGCCGCCGACCATGACAAACGGGGGCAGTGCAGCGGCGCCAGCCCACTCCCCTGGTGCCAGGAGACCATCAGTGATAGGGGGGACCTTGACCTTGGGCACACTGACCACGGGCGGGGTGTAGAAACTGGTGTCGGCGGGCACGGCGGTTGCGCCGAGAGCCAAAGTCAGGGCCGCTGCAAGAGCCACCACGATGCGCATGGCGCACCTCCACGGAGCAGGGATCATCTGCGCTGTCTGCCCGCGTGGGGCCGGGCCAGTCAGGGCAGAGTGTGGGCCGTCTCCGGCCGAGTGATCACTGGGTCACTTCTCTGTCGCCCGGTTGTCCTCCTCCCTCAACGCCAGGGCCAACTGATAGGCCGCCCGACGGTTGAGGACACCCAGGGCCGCAAGGATGTCGGCGGCGTCCCGGACGGACAGTCCCGCCGCCAGCATCCGTCTGAGACCCTCGTGCGGCGGAGGCAGCGCGGTAGTCTCCCCGCGGTCAGGCTCGCAGGGGCCCACCACCAGCACATACTCACCACGGGGCTCCACTTCACCGAGACGCTGGGCCAGCTCGGCAACGGATCCCCTCAGCCACTCCTCGTGCTGCTTGGTGACCTCGCGCCCTATCACAAGCTGCCGCTGCGGTGCGAGCGAGGCCAGTAGCTGCAGCGTCTGACACAACCGGTGCGGGCTCTCGTAGAGCACGAGAGTGTGACCCGTCCGAAGCATGGAATGAAGCTGGCTGTCGGGCTGGCGCGCTGGAGGAAAGCCACCGAACAGGAAGCTGTCAGCGGGGAAACCTGCCACGCTTAGCGCCGTTGTCACGGCGCTGGGCCCTGGCACCGGAACGACAGCGAAACCCTCACCGGCGGCCGCGGCCACCAGCTCCGCGCCGGGATCGGCAATACCGGGCGTGCCGCCGTCGGTCACGTAGGCCACCGCTTGCCCCGCCCGCAGATGACGCAGCAGCTTCTCGGCCTTCCGCGGACCGCTGTCGCCGTGGTAGCTCTCCACCGGCTTTCGGATGCCGAAATGGCTCAGAAGTTTCCGAGTGCGACGCGTGTCCTCGGCGGCGATGAGGTCCACGGCCTTGAGGGTGGCCACGGCCCGAGGACTCAGGTCCTGGAGGTTGCCCAGCGGCGTGGCGACCACATAAAGCGTAGCGCGGGCGATGCCGTTTGCCACGCCAGACCTCCCGGAAGCTGAGCAGCGCTACTGCAGCATGACGTTCCCGAAGGGGTTCCCGCCCTGGGACTGCTGCTGCTTGTTGAAATCATCCAGCCAGGCCTTGACCTGCGCCGCCAGGGCCTTCTCGCCGAGCGCCTTCAGCCGGGATTCCAACTGCATGTTCACGAACATGTTCTGCTGGGTGAAGGCGGAGGCCCAATCAAAGGCTTGCTTGTAGGCCTCGACCGCCTTGGCCTTCTGCTTGAGCTTCTCGTAGAGCTCACCGCGCTGCAGGTGCAACCGAGGCGTACGGACAGCACGTTCGTTGACGGCCAGCTTGTCCAGCAGGTCCACTGCCTCCTGGTAGGCCCCGTCCTCCTGCAGCAGGCTGGCCAGTTCCCAGGTCGCTGACAGGTTGTCGGGGTCGGCCGCCACCGCCTCCTGCAGCAACTGCTTGGCCTCCTGCGTCTTGCCCTCGTCCTGCAGTCGGTAGGCGTTTAGCTCCGGGTCAAAGACGCGGATCTCGGCGGTCTTCTTCAGGTTCTCCCGGTACTCCTGCCACGCCCGCCACTTGCGCTCCTCCTTGAGCTGCGTGCGGAGGGCCTCCTTGTTCTTCTCGAAGTCCTTCGGCAGATTGCTGCGACGGTCAACAACCTTGATGATGTGATAGCCGAACTGGGTCTTGACCAACTCGCTGACCTGTCCCGGCTGCAGAGTGAAGGCCACGTCATCGAACTCCTTGACCATCATCCCCTTCTTGAACCACCCCAGATCACCGCCCTTGGTCGCAGAACCCGGGTCGCTGGAGTTCTCCCGCGCCAGCTTGGCGAAGTCCGCTCCCGACTTGATCTGCTGCAGCAGCTTCTCGGCCTTGGACCTGGCCAGCGCGTCACCGTCCACGGCGGCGTCCGTCTTGCCCCCCTGGGCCGCCTGAGCTTTCTCGGCCTCCTTCTTGGGGTCAATGAGGATATGACTGGCCTTGACTTCGGTGTAGCTGTCCTTGAGGTCCTGATCCGTGATGGTGACGGCCTCCTCGACCTGCTTCTGCAGCTTTTCCTGGATGAGCTGCTCCTTCAGGGCCTCGGGGTCCTTGAACATCTCCTGACGCAACTGGGCTTTGTACTCCTCGAGGCTCATCTTCTTGTTGCGCAGGAAGTCGCGGAGGCGTTTCTTGTCAGGAAAACGCTGTGCCACCACATCGTCTATGGTCTCTTGCTTCTTCTGCTCGATCTCGTCGCCGTTGACCTTGATCTTCTCCTTGCGGGCGGCCTCTCGCAGAAGCGCGGCTTCGATCAGGGAGTCCAGTGTACTGGTCTTGACCCAGCGTTCCTGGGTGAAGTCAATCTCTCCCATGGGACCGTCCATGCGCATTCGCACGTTGGCGTCAAACAGGCCCCGGGTTATCTTCAACCCGTTGACGGTGGCGATCACCGTTCCGCCCCTGGCTTGCATCAGGGCCCGCTGATTGCCGCCTCCGCCGCCGCTGGGAGTGCCAAAGGTGTAGTAGGCGCCCACCAGGAAGATGAGGACGATCAGCCCAAAGACGACCTCGGTCCAGCTCGGCAGGTTCAGCTCTTTCTTGCCGATCTTGACTCTGGCCCGCTTGCGGAAGATCTTGCGCATCCGGACAATGGACATGTATGAGCGCTCCTCAGACCGAGAACCCGGACAGGCCGGGACCGGGCGCAGATGTCACCCTCTGAGTCGGGTGGACCTGCGCTCCATAACGCAAAAGAAGGAGAGCCGACCAATGCCGGCCCTGCGGGCATTATACCCGCCGGTCGGAAGGTTGGCAAGCCACAGGCCATCGGGGGTGCGGTGTCACGGAGGTCCCAGGTGACGCTCCGGCGAAGCCCCCCGCCGTCACAAACGCCTTGGCAAGGCGCGGCGGAACATGTATTCTGGGCTGCGATCGTGGCAGTCCAGTCCCGCGGCAGGAGTTGACTGGCAATTGGCTGATGTCGTCTGTCTTGGCATTCTCGTCGCTGATGTTTTCGCGCGGCCGGTGGATGAGTGGCCTGAACGGGGTCGCCTCTCGGTGGTCCCGGAGATCGGCATCGGTCTCGGCGGTTGTGCCGCCAACACGGGTCTGTCGCTGGTGAAGCTCGGTGTCTCCACCCGGGTGATGGGCAAAGTCGGGGCGGATGGCTTTGGCACCTTCGTAACGGACACCTTGCGGCGAGGGGGTGCTGATACCAGCGGCCTGATCGTGGACGACCAGCCGGGGACTTCCGCCACCATGGTGATGATCGACTCCCAGGGCGAGCGAACGTTCATCCACAGCCCCGGCGCCAATGGCCGCCTGCGCCTGGAGGAGATCGACTTCGCCCTGGCGACGGACTGCCGGATCTTCCACTGCGCCGGGGCCCTGGTCATGGGGGACTTCGATGGGGAGCCAATGGCGGAGTGCCTGCGTCGTGTGCGAGCAGCCGGCGTGACGACTTCGCTGGACACCGTGTGGAACGACAACAGCGGGTGGATGGCCAAGCTGGAGCCTTGTCTGCGCCACACCGACATCTTCCTGCCCTCGCTCGCGGAGGCCCAGAGACTGACCGGCGAGCAAGAGCCCGAGCGCGTGGCCGAGAGCCTGTTGGCGTATGGAATTGGCGTTGTGGGGCTGAAGATGGGCGAGCAGGGCAGCTACGTGCGTACTGCCGACCGGGAGATCCGCATGCCTGCCTTCCGCATCCAGGCGGTGGACGGCACGGGAGCGGGCGATGCCTATGTGGCCGGGTTCCTTCTGGGCACTCTGCAGGGATGGGACCTGGCAGACACCACCCGGTTTGCCAATGCCGTCGGCGCGCTGTGTACCACCGGCATTGGCACCACGGCGGGCGTTCGGGACGTCGCCGGAACCCTGGAGTTCCTGCGCGAACAGGGAGTGCAACTGCACTCCTAGGTACGCGCCCCGGCCATCCCGCGGCGAATGAACTTCGGCGCGACGATAACGTATACGATTGGACGGACGACAACAAACCAGGCAAGGACGACCCAGAATGGAAATGAAGGAGAAGGTGCAGGAGGTCATTGATGAGATCCGCCCGCACCTGCAGGCTGATGGCGGTGACATCGAGTTGGTGGACGTCACCGAGGAGAACGAGGTGCAGGTGCGTCTGCAGGGCCGCTGCCGCGGTTGCCCGATGTCGCAGTTGACGATGGCTATGGTCATTGAGCGGACCATCAAGGAACGGATTCCAGAAGTCACGGGCGTGGTCCCGGTCTAGCGTTGCCGCCACCGGCTGGAGACCCGAACGTGTCAGATGGTACCATCGTCGCTGTCTCCGATGTGCACCTGGACCAATGGCAGTCGCAGGAGCCCAGTACCTATGAGGCCAAGTGCAACGCGTTCCTGCGCTTTCTGGACTGGGTGAGTGACGGGAGCGACACTGGGCACTTCGTTATTGTCGGAGACTTGCTGGATATCCCCCCAACGGGCAATGGAGCCGACGCTCAACTTCTGGTGCGAATCGGGAGTCGCGTCAGGGCGATGGTGGACAGGGGGGTTACGGTCCACTACCTGTCGGGCAATCACGACATCGGCCTCGCCGGGGTGGCTTTCTCATTTCCTGGCATCCCGGTTGAGATTGCCTCGCGGACGGTACTGCAGAGCGGACCCAGCGGTGTTGCTTTTGAGCACGGCCACCTCCTGGATGCGTGGCTGTGGGAGTTCGCGCAACGTCATGCGGCGCGGCGAGACACATATCTTCCCGAGGTGACCACCGCCTGGTTTCACAGCGAGGGGCCGCTGCCCGAGGTTGCCGATGCGGTCAACGCTTACCTCCATGGCACGCTGGTGGATGCCCTCCAGTGGCGCCCGATGACCACGGGCTTCACAGCCGAGGAGCAGCGATGGGGCATCCGGGTCATGAGCTCGTTGCTGGATGACGGCTTCGCTGATGTGGCGGGGCAGGGCGCTAACCCGCCATGCCAGGAGGAAATATGGGCCAGCATTGGCCGGCTGGGCCTTCGTAAAGAGGACCTGCAGGGTGAGGGGCCGTTGCCCGAAGCGGCCAGCGAGCTGTTCTGGCTTCTGGGAAAGTGCTACTACTCTCCTCTGCCCTGGCGACGGGCTGCCTGTCGCCGGCTTGCAGCGTTGCGCCAGCAGCAGCCGCAACTTGGCGGCCTCGTTATGGGCCACACCCATGCCGCCGACTGTTTCGACTGGCAAGACGGAGACCAGCCATTGCATTACGCCAACTGTGGGACCTGGCTCGGCGAGTCCGGAAGCTGCGTTGTGGTGCGGGACGGGGAGATCACCGTGCACCGGCGCTCCTGGGCCGACTGGCTGCCCTAAGTTCACTATCGACCAAGAGGTGCCGACGACATGAAGTTCTTTATTGATACGGCGAACATCGATCAGATCCGCGAGGTGGCGTCATGGGGTATCGTGGACGGGGTCACCACCAATCCGACCCTCGTGGCTCGCGAGGGGAAGGCCTTTGAGCCGACCATCAAGGAGATCTGCGCCCTTCTGCCAGACAAGCCTATCAGCGCCGAGGTCGTGTCGGTGGACGCGGAGGGCATCATCAGGGAAGCCAGAGAGCTGGCGCAGTGGGCCCCGAATGTGGTCGTGAAGATCCCCTTCATCAAGGAAGGCATGAAAGCCCTGCATGTGGTGGCCCAGGAGGGCATCCGCGTCAACTGCACCCTCATCTTCTCGGCAGCGGCCGGACTCATCGCCGCCAAAGCCGGGGCAGCCTTCATCTCGCCCTTCGTAGGGCGGCTCGACGACATCGGGCATGACGGCATGGAACTGGTGCGCCAGTTGGTGCCCATCATGGACAACTACGACTTTGACACCGAGATCATCGTGGCTAGCGTGCGCACTCCCGCTCACGTCATCGAGGCAGCCATGCTGGGAGCCGATATTGCCACGGTGCCCTTTGATGTGCTGGACAAGCTGTTCAACCACCCCATGCGTGACCTGGGCCTGGCCAACTTCCTGAAAGACTGGGAGAAGTACCGCGCTGCCCAGGGGTAGCCTGCGGTCCGTACGTGACAGGGCCGGAGCCACTCGCTCCGGCCCGCTGGCTTTCCCGGGGCAGCACTCATCTACTTCCCGAAGACCCCTGACAGCAGCATCAGCCCGGCCAGCACCGGCATCGTGCCCGCGACCTTCGGCAAGGTCAGCGGCTCGTGCAGTACGGCAACCCCCAGCACCAGCGCGATGGCGGGGTAGCTGGCAGTGAAGGGCACCACACGGGAAGCGTCGGCGTGCTTTATGGCGAGGAAGTAAAACGCCTGGCCCAGGGCCGAGGCCAGCACCGCCCCCGCGGCGAGAGCCCAGAGGTTACTTCCGGGCACGGTCTTCAGGTCCCGGAAAGCCCCGCTGACGGCAGCGTAGGTGAAGGCAAGCACTGTCGCCACCCCCAGTCTCACCACAAGGGCCACCACCGGGTTGGCTACCCCGCGCATCCCGAGCTTGTCAAAAATGGCGGCTGAACCCCAGCACAGCATGGCCAGAACGGCACCCGTCAGCGCCGATGAGTTCATGGCGTTCCACCCTCCCAATGGGTCCCGCTTGGCTGCGACGTCTCACATCTCGTGTACCACGTCGCGGATAGTAGGCCAGAGCCGCGAATAGAGCTCATACAGCGGCGTATAGGCCGCATGGCGCTGGGCGTCAGGCCGGTAGATATCGCGCTCCTTGACCAGCATCGCCACGGCCTCGGCCAGGGACGCGTAAGCACCGCTGGCCACGCCCCCCAGCATCGCGCCCGCAAGGCACCCGCCTTCAGTGACGTCGAGCGTGGAGACTTCGTGCCCGGTGATGTCGGCCTTGAGCTGCAGCCACACTGGACTGCGACTGCCGCCGCCTGTCGCCCGCAGGCGCTGCATCTGCACCCCTGCCCGCTTCAGGCCCTCGATATTCAGACGTAGCTCGTAGCAGATGCCCTCCAGCAGCCCCTTCACGAAGACCTTTTCGTTACAGCTCAGACTCAGCCCCAGGACCGCGCCCCTGGCCAGCGGGTCCATGTAGGGCGTGCCGGAGCCGGCGAAGTATGGAATGGTGAAGAGGCGCGTTGGCTCCTCGGGCAGTCCTGACAGGATCAGCTCGTAGACATCGCGGCCCTCCGCCGCGGCCTGAGCCTGATAGCGCGCACCGAAGTTGTCCCGGTACCAGCGCAGGATGCTGCCGCTGCTGTAGTTGAAGGCCAGGCTGCAGTACAACCCGTCCACAACATGGGGGTAGCAGCAGTAGTTGGCAGTGCGCATGGCCTCGGTGAGAACCGGCCGCTCGAAGGCCACCGTGATGCACTCCACGGTGCCCATCCCATCCACAGCCAACCCCTCCTCGATGATGCCGGCACCCAGTGCGTTCATGGGCTGGTCATGGCCCCCAGCGACGACGAGGCACCCAGCCGGCAGGTTCAGGGTGGATGCTGTCGCCGCCGGCAACTCACCGACCACCTGGCCCGGAGCGATGGGCTCGGCAAAAAGCGATGGGTCCACACCCGCGACCCCCAGCAGCTCCTCAGACCAGCACTTCTGCACCACATCGAAAGCCATGGTCCGCCCCGCCAGAGTGTAATCCAGGCGCGGCTCCAGGCCCAGTTTGGTGAATATGACGTCCGGCCACAGCAGGTACTTCCAGACCCGTTCATGGATGTCCGGGCGCACCTCCGCCATCCACTGCACCTTCGGCAGGGTGAAGCTGGGGTGGATGGGCATCCCGGCGATCTGGAAGACGCGCTCCGCTCCGAGGGTCTCGTGCCAGCGACTCGCCTGCGCGACGGCGCGGTTGTCGGGCGACACGATGGAGTTGTAGAGGAACTCCCCGTCCCGTCCGACCGGTGTGAAACTCTCCCCCATGGCCGAGATACTCAAGGCTCGCACAGGCTCGCCGGCGGCACTGGCGGCCTCAGCGATGACCTCCTGTACGCCCTGCCAGACCCGCGCCGGGTCCAGCTCGATCCATCCCGGCTGTGGGTAGATCTCCGGGTACTCCCGGTAAGCGCGGGCCAACTGCCGCCCGTCCTCGGCAAAGACTACGGCCTTGCAGCCCGTGCTGCCAACATCAAGTCCCATGAGTGCCACAGGCAACCCTCCTCACCGGACTGGTCGTCTCAGACCAGCTTTCGCTCCCAGTACTCGCACACCAGCTCCGTCTTGCGCGCCGCGATGCCGGTGTACTGGGCCGGGTCGCGCAGGACCGCAAGCTGCTCTTCCGTGAACTGCGCCAGGTAGGGCTGCAGTTCCTGATCGGCGAAGAGCACCTCGCCCAGGGGCCGGCCAGTCTGTTGCGCCTGGAGAGTCAGCTTCCGCACGGCCTCGTGGGCATCGGGATGGCCGTGGGCGGCCAGCAGGATGTAGGCCGGTTCGGCGGCGATCATCCCCTGGGTCAGGGCGAAGTTGGCGGCCATGCGCTCCTTGTCCGTCACCAGACGGCTCATGATCCGGTGCAGGCGGCGCGTAGTGGAGACCAGGCCCACAATGACCTCCGGGATGAAACGCGCCGAGGCGGAGTTGGTCAGGTCGCGCTGGTGCTCCGAGATCTGGTCCATATAGACCGTTATCATGCGCGGCATGAAGGCCTTCCACATGCTCTTCACGTTCTCGAAGTTCCAGGGATTGCGCTTGTGCGGCATGGTTGACGAACCAACCTGCTGGGCCTCGAAGGCCTCCCCCACCTCGCCGATCTCCGTCCGCTGCAAGTTACGCATGTCGTCGGCCAGGTTCGCCAGAACCCCGAAAGCCGAGATGAGTGCGTGGACGTAGTCCGTTACGTACTCGGCCTCGACGATCTGGGTGGAGTGCAGAGAAGGCTTGAGGTCCAGCTCGGCCAGCACCTCGGTCTCAAAGCCCACCGGATCGTCAAAGAACAGCCCCGAGGCGTTGTAAGCCCCGACAGCGCCGCTGATCTTGCCGCGCATGTCCTCCGCTGCCTGTCTCAGACGCTCGATGCGCGTCCCCAGGCGGCTTACGTACTCGGCAATGGCAAAGCCGAAGGTCACAGGCACCGCGTGTTGGCCGTGGGTCCGGCCGATCTGCAGGGTGTCTTTCTCACGCCGCGCCAGGTCAATGAGCACGCGCTGCAACTCGATGAGCTGCGGCACGATGACCCTCAGGGCGGCCTGCTTCAAGCGCCAGGCCGTGGCCGTGTCCACCACGTCGAAGCTGGTCAGAGTGAAGTGGACATAAGGCCGCGCTGCCTCGCTCACCCGACGCTGGATGCAGTTCACCAGCGCGCGGATGTTGTGTTGGATGCGCGCTTCCTCGGCGGCCACTTCCTCGGGAGTGATCTGCTCCACCGCGGCGGCCACCTCGTCAGCGACTGCCTGTGAGCAGATGCCCCGACGAGCCAGCACCCGGGTGGCGGCGGCTTCCACCATCGCCTCCGAAGCGACTCGCCCTCGTTCGGTCACATACGGGTCGAGAACCTCCTGCAGCGCCCTATCCTGTCCGTAGTAGCGGAAGTCCAGGGGGGAGACACTGTCGAATAGGCTACGTTCAGACATCCTTGGTCACCTGGTCTGGGTCAGTTGGTCACACGAAGCATGGCGACACCCGACGGGTATGTCAGGGGCTGGGTCTGACGCTCTCGCTGCGCCTCGCCGGTGGGCAGAACGCGCGTAACAGTCACCTCCGGGCGCAACTGCGGGAGGCGGAAGGTCACCCCCGGCGTGTCACAGTAGAAGGTCCATACACCGCCCTCCACCAGAAGCTCCCAGACACCGTTCACGAGGTGGACGGCCAGCACCTGCTTGCCATCCAGGTCCACAGTGGTGGGCGTCGCCGCAGGCTCACCGAGCGTCGTGACTGGAGGCTTGCCCAGGGCGGTCAGGGAGAAGGTCGTGCGCTCCGGATTGGTGTGGTGGAGCTGCTTCGTCTCGTCGGTGTTGGTGGCCGTGCTGGTCAGCTTGAGCACCCAGCGTGTCGAAGCGGCCACGGGTCTCCCGTCAAGGCTGACCCAGACCAGAGCGCCGATGGGAGTGGCCGTGGTCAGGCTGAGCTGGGGCGTCCGGGTCAGGCTCGCCTGTCGCAGCGAGCCCGCGATGACCTGCGCCTGAGGGGCGTCCACCAGCAGGAGCTCCGCGTCTACCAGCCGCCTGACCTGCCCGGTGTCGGACACGAAACGCCCCGTGTCCACCATCTCATTGCCAACGGGGGCATTGTGAAGCTGCGCCAGGGCGTCCAGGGCCACACGCAGTTGCTGCGCCGCGCCCAGTCTGCGGAAGACGTAGTTGCTGCGACGCATATCGCGGAAACCCAGACAGGTCTCGCCGTCCTCGCCAATGCCGATGGGCCGGTAGTCTTCATGGTGCTGAACGTCGGCCAGCAGGTAGCCCGGTGAGGCGGTCAGGCGATGCCTGCTTCCGGCAGGGAACATGGTGCCGCCAAAGGTGAAGTACTGAGTGCGCTCGGGAACGGTCGCCACGTCGTACCCGCTCAGTTGGTCCGGGGACTGGTCGCGCCGGTGGTCGAGAAGGTCGGAGGCTGGCCAGTTGCCGCAAATGACCGTCCGGTCACCCTTGTAGGCCGACCCGCTGGTCCGTCCGGAGGCCAGTACCAGGTCCGGGGCCTTAGCCAGCTCCTGGTCAAAGAACAGGCTGGAGAGCTGGCTCACCCAACCCAGCTTGTAGACCTCCGTCGGGTACGGCTGGTGCGTGGGGTAGTGGGTATCCACTGCCGAGTAAGCCACCGCGACCTGCTGCTGTGCGGGAGCTACCTGCCGTTGCAGGAAGATCGAGGCTGCCATTCCGGCCAGACCCCAGCGCGCAGGGTCGCAGCGTACGTCGAAGAACTCCAGTTGCCGCTGCCCAGGCTTCACGTCGTAGGTGAACAGTATGAGCGCGTCGAGGTCCTGCAGCGCGCCGTAGACGGCGGCCTCAAGGAAGCCGGCGCCCCGGAACTTGTTCGGCCAGCAGTAGTTCCACTCACGCACCGCCAGCGGTTTGCCATAGACCCGGCTGGCACAGACACGCGGCACGAAGGACTCCAGGCGCGGGTCTGCCAGCGGGTTGACGTTTTCAAAGAACGCCGGAAGGTGCCATTCGTTGCCTCGCTGCCACGAAGGGTGGTCATAGTAGAAGTTGCAGCCGATGAAGTCCAGCTCCTCCGCCACGGAACGCAGGTCGGAGAGGTGCAGAAAGTCCGTCACCGCGGTGAGCGGCTGGTCCACGCCATGGCCGCGGAGGTAGTCCCGCATGGCCCGGAAGTACTGGCGGTGCAGGTCGGTCAGGAACAGACGCCGGTCCGCAACGCGGCCGGTCTGTCCGGCTTCCGGGTCCGCGTTGGGGGGCTGGTCAGCGCTCCCCTCGCCCGGACGCGCGGGATCCGGGAAAAGCTGCACTGTCCCCTGTTCCAGGGCCTCCCCGGGCAGCAGGCCACAGCGGCCGTCGGCATCGGTCCATGCCTCGGCCAGCGTGGGCGTGTCCCCGTACCTGCCGAGAAGCCACTCGTTCCACCGGCGCTGCAGCTCGTCGCGGTAAGGGGCAACCAGGTCACGCCAGTTCCTGGCGACCGCAAAGAAGCCATTCTCGTCGCACAGCTCGATGAGAGCCACCGTCGGGTCAGCCCCGTAGGACAGGCCGGTGTAAGGGTTGATGTGCTCCACCAGGAACTTGCGGGCGTACTGCTGCTGCAGCAGGATGAGACGGCGGTCGAAGAAGGCATAGGGCTTTGCCCCGCGCCCCAAAGCTGCCGCGTTGGCGACCTCCTCCGATTCGTAGAAGGTGCGGTAGTCAAGGAGGTCAAGGTATGCGTAGATGCCGCGTTTGCCCAGCTCGGCGATCCAGTAGTCCAGCAGCGCCAGCTTGTCGTCGGCGAGGCGCTGCGCCGTGCCGGCGCTCTCAGCCGGTAGCAATCCCTCCACATCGTCCAGATGGTGGAAGCGAACCAGGTTGAAGCCGGCCCGCTCGATGGCGGCGATAGCCCGGTCCACCACTGGCCTGGGTGCAAACACCGAGCCTTTGGCTACGTTGATGCCCCAAAACCGTGCGCGAGTTCCGTCCTCGAAATAGAAGTGCCCATCAGTCCCGGCAAACACTCTCCCGTGCGATCCGGTGGGACGGTCGTGAAGAGCGCTGAAATCGGCCAGCGAGCTGTCCGGGAAGTCGGTGGCGTTGGGGTCCAGACACAGGGCGGAGGGGGGGGCAGCCGGCTGCGCCGCGAGCGGCATCGCGACCACGGCCAAGAGCACGACGACAGAAAGCAGGACACGCGACATACTCAAAGCACCCAGTCCGGAGGGTAGAAAACAGTCGGTTCGGGGCGGAAAACCCGGTGCTCACTGAGGGCGGAGATGGTGTCCATGCGCAGGCCGCGCTCAACCAGGGCGGGCAGCAGTAGGGGCAGCACCTCGCGCGTCTCATCGTAGCCGTTGTGCAGCAAAACGATGCCATTGGTCCCTATGTTGTTCAGCATCTTAGGCAGGATCTCTGGCCCCGTCTCGCCGGCGTACCCAGAGATGTTCTCGGTCCAGAAGACCGCCGTGAAGCCGGTGGCTCGCACGGCTGCCTGCACCTGACTGTCATACTTGCCACCCGGAGGACGAAAGAGCGTGACGAACTGCCCGCAGGCGCGTCGCAGCATCAGTCGGCTCATCACCAGTTCGCGCTCGACGGCCAGCAAACTCAGCTCCCGCTGATTGGCATGGGTGTAGGAGTGGCTGCCGATCTCATGTCCGCGTCGCACTATCTCCCGGGTGAGTTCGGGGTACATCTCCGCCTGCCGCCCCACCAGAAAGAAGGTGGCCTTGGCCCCATACTGATCTAGCAGGTCCAGTATCCAGGGGGTGAGCACCGGGTGTGGCCCGTCATCGAAGGTCAGAGCCACGTGGTTCCCGGGCACCAGCGTGTGGACTTCGCAAGGGACCTTTCTTTGCGTCAGGCCAAGCTTGTCGTAGGCAAGCGCCAGATCGGCGCGAGTGCCCGCAAGGCTGGGTCCGTAGGAGAAGGCATACTCAAAGGCATCCACCGCCTCGGGCAAGCGACCTGTCGCTTCCAGGGCGTGGCCCACTAGCTGGGCCCGCAGCAGGGGCTCGGCGCGCAGGCATACCAGCGAGGACAGCAGGTCCGCCACTTCCTGCCGGGTGCGGTCCTCCTCCGCCGCCAGGGTCCGTTGACCATTGCTCACGTTCACGATCACTGTCGCCCACCGCGTGAGCGCGCCGTCGGCGCCATAGCCGTCCACGCGGATCTCACGCAATCCCTCCTGGCAACCAGTTGTATCTACCCAGACGCGGAAAGGAACCGCGTTGGTCATGCCCACGAACTGCCCGTCAACCAGCACCGCTATGTACTGGATCTGCGCCTCTGGCGCCGCCTCAACGCCCACTTCGACGCGACCGCTGACCTGCTCACCAGGTCGTGGCCACAGTATACGGAACTGGGGGTCGCCGTGGCTCAAGCCCGAGTCCAGCGCGGCGGGCGCCAGACCCCCGGCTCCGCCGCGAGCCAGCAGCCGACGCTCAAGCTCATCCCGTCCATGGTCGCGATAGTACTGACACGAGGGCGCGAACAGGGGCGACTCCGCCACCACGCCAATGCCGTCCCCGTCATCGTGGCGTACGGGGGTGGCCAGAAGCTCCAGCACCTCGCCGGGCTTGCCCCGGGCCAGAGCGGCAGCCGCCAGGGCCTGGCGCGCCAACTCGTCCTGAGGGTCCTCCTGAAGTGCCTGGTGCGCCAATGTCTCAGCCTGCGTGTACTTACCCACAGCGCAGGCGATATGGGCTGCCGACGCCCGTACGGACCCCGGTTCGGGCACATCGGTGGTCAGGGCCTGTTCGTAGTCGGCCCAGGCGGCCTCAAGGTCTCCTCGCAGGTAGTGCGCCGAACCGCGGCCGCAGAGTGCGGCGCCCAGGCCAGCGTCCAGGCCCAACGCATGGGTGAAGCTGGCGATGGCTGCCTCCCCAAACCCGGCCAACAGGAGGGCGGTTCCCTCTCCGGCTGCAGCTACGGCGCACTCCGCGTCCGCCGCAGCGGCCTCGCGGAAGGCTTGGGCGGCCTCGGTCCAGCGTGCACCGACCAGGTACCGGCACCCATCCCGCAGACGGTCGGTGACCACGGAGGCCTGTCCGGTGGCGGCCACCAGCACAAGCATGCCTGTGGCCGACCAGCATAGAAGGGTACGGCGGCGCAATGACGTCAAGCGCTCCCTCCCGAGGGTGAAAGCCGCAGCGTGTGGGCCTCGGAACTCGCCAGCTCAATCAGGGCGCCATCAACGCACACGCTCAGCCGCCCCGTTGCCGACAATCCCACAACCCTTGCTCGCACTTCGCTACCGCGCACGGTAACTGTCACATCCTGGCCCATCGTCACGTCCAGAGCTTCCTGGGCGGCGACAACAGCCGCAGCGTCGCCTGCCAACAGGATACCATACCAGCGGTCCAACTGGTTGAGCAGCATGCACAGGGTTTCCTCTCGTCCCAGGGCCGTCCCTGTCGCCTCCTGAACGGTAGTCGCAGCCGCGGCCGGCAGGCCGAGTGCATCGCTCGTCCCCAGGAGATTGACCCCAATGCCAACAACGGCGTACTCAGGCAGTCTGGCTTCAACGAGAATGCCTGCCACCTTGCGTCCTGCCAGCAGCACGTCATTGGGCCATCTTGTTTGAAACGGCGCGCCAACCAGGGCTTCCAGCCCCCGGGCCACGGAGACCCCGCAGACGCCGGTCAGTAGCTCCCACCGGGCCGATGGGAGAGAGGGTCGCAGCAGCACCGTGAACAGCAGGCCAGCCCCTGCCGGACTGACCCACTCACAACCGCGCCGTCCCCGGCCAGCGGTCTGGTGATCGGCGATGACCACCGTTCCCTCGGGGTGGCCGGCGCGCGCCAGGTCAGCGGCGATATCATTGGTGGAGGTGATCTCCCTGAAGTGCAGTACTGGTCCGCGCAAACGCTCGCCCACAAGCCCAGCGGCGACTGCGGCGGTGTCGAGGCTGTTCATGTTTCGTCCTGGCGGGGATTGTCCAGCCGAGCTCAGGTGGTGAGTTTCCATTCCACCAGGTCGCAGATGATGTGCCCGATGGCGATGTGGGCTTCCTGAACGCGGGGCGTGTCGTCACCAGGCACGCAGAGGCATATGTCGCACCGCGCTCGGAGGTCGCCGCCATGGCCGCCCGTCAGACCGACGACTGTGGCGCCCCGGGCCCGGGCTGCGTCGGCGGCCAGCAGGCAGTTGGCCGCATTGCCACTGGTGCTGAACACCACCAGCACATCACCGGCCTTCAGGTGGGCCTCCACCTGCCGCGCGAACACCTGTTCATACCCGTAGTCATTGCCGATGGCAGTCAGGATGGAGGTGTCGGTGGTGAGCGCCAGGGCACGCCACGCCAGTCGCTCCCGACGGAAGCGCCCCACAAGCTCGCCCGCCAGGTGCTGGCAGTCGGCCGCACTGCCCCCGTTGCCGCAGAAGGCCACCAGCCCTCCCGAACGCAGGGTTTCGGCTACCACTGTGGCCACTTCAGAGATTTCCGGGGCCAGGTCCATGGTTGCCTGCAGCAGCGTCGCGCTGGCGGCCAGTTGGCGCCGCACTTCATTTTGGATATCCATAGCACTTTCCGTCTATCTGTCCGGTGGCTCAGACTCTTCGCGCGGCTGCACGAAGACCTCGGTGACCCAGTACTCCTCCTGCAGATTCGCCGCAATGCCCACGCCCATCAACTGAAAGTCCGGATAGAGGATGTTGGAGCGGTGCCCCGGGCTCTTCATGAGTCCTTGGTGGGAGTCATTGACCGCCATGTCGTTGAGACGGCACGAAAGCCCCCACCGCCGACAGATGTTCTCGGCGATGCAGCGCGGACGCACACCGAAAACGCGCATGTACCGGTCGGCGACGTTGCCCATGCCCTCGACCGGCGAATCATGCCCGTAGTACTGCAGGTCGCGCATCTCCTCACTGTGCTGCCTGGCGATGCGTCCAATGACCACGTCCGGCAGAAGCAGGCGCAGCTTATGGAGTCGGCGTTCCCGGTTGATCAGGAAAGCGAGATTGGCTTCCTGGGCAATGATCACCTTCCTCAACGCTTGTTGTTCCTCGCTGGCACCAGGCGGGCAATCGCCCACCGACGCCGCCTGTACCGCCATGTAGCACTGTCGGGCGAGCTCGTCCTCTCCGCGGAGCTGGTGGATAACGGCGAAGCCCGCCTGGGGGTCGGTCCAGGTCGGGGCCAAGGCCATGGCGTCCCGCCAGGCTTTCTCGGCGCCGTCGACGTCTCCCTGCTGCCATCGGTCCCGGGCCAAGGTGGCCGCTTTGACGGCCGCAGCGGGGATGGACGGAGCGGCGACACCCGTGGCCCAGGAGAGCGACAGGCCGACGCTCCAGACGCCGGCAAACGCGGCGGTCAGGATCCACCGCCTGCTCAGGCGCAGAAGCCATGCCTCCCTTCGGCAGCCAGCAGTGCCGCCCCCAGGGCGCCTGTCATCTGCGGCGCCCCTGGTCGCAACAGAGCTACGCCAAGAGCCGCGGCCAGAGCCGTGGCCACTGGGTCGTTCAATGCTACGCCGCCCGTGAAGGCCACGGGTGGCTGTAAGCCGAGTCGCCACACCAGCGCCGCCACCCGCTGGGCGACGGCGGCACACAGGCCAGCAGCCACGTCCGCAGGCGGCGTCCCCTGGGCCAGCAGACCCACAACCTCACTCTCCGCGAAAACAGTGCACGTGCTGCTGATCTGAGCGGGACACCCGGAGTGCTCCGCCAGCTCAACGAAGCCCGCGAGGTCAGTGCCGAGCGCTGCTGCCATGACCTCCAGGAAACGCCCGGTACCCGCCGCGCAGCGGTCGTTCATCTCGAAGTCCAGCACTCGTCCCCCCTGGTCCAGGACAATGGCCTTGCTGTCCTGGCCGCCCACATCCACCACCGTACGCACTTGCGGCAGTAAGTGATGTACCCCACGAGCATGACAGGTAATCTCAGTAATTCTTCCAGAAATGAGACTGACTGCGCCCCGCCCGTACCCAGTGCCGACCACGGTGGTCACATCATCCGGCTGGAGACCCGCCTGGGCCAGGGCTTCGCGCAGTGCCCTTTCCCCGGCTTCTTCGGGGTTCGTCGTCCCGGTCACCAGAGCCTGACCAAGGACGCGCAACGAGGATACGGCAAGCACCACCGCTTTGGCGGTCAGGGAGCCGATGTCCAGACCGCAGACGATTGCGTCCCGGTCCGGTTTCACCGCAGGAAGCAAAGCCATAGCCAAAGAGTGCAGACGACCAGGGCCACGAGAGTCACGGGAACCCCATACTTCATGAAGCGCACGAAGCTGATCTCGTGTCCCGAGCGGGCGGCGAGACCCGCGACCACGACGTTGGCGGAGGCGCCGACCAGCGTGAAGTTGCCACCCAGGCAGGCCCCGAGAGACAAGGCCCACCACAATGGCAATACGTCCGGCGCGTGCGCGGCTTCCAGCACGGAACCAGCCTCTGGGTGGAGTCCACGGGCAAGGCTGTGGATCAGGGCGGCCATGGTCGCCACAAACGGAATGTTGTCCACGATGCCCGAGGCTACGGCGGAGAACCATAGCACCAGCAGTGTCATGGCGGCGAGGTTGCCGCTGGTCAGCGTCAGAATGGCCTGCCCCAGCATGGCCACCACACCCGCCTTGACGAGGGCACCAACCATGATGAAGAGGCCTATGAAAAAGAAAATGGTGCTCCACTCCACCTGGTGCAGAGCCTCTTCCGGTCCGCCGTGATGCAGCAGCAGCAACAGCGCCGCCCCTCCCAGAGCGACCGTACCCGGCTCCAGGCCCAGGAGACTGTGGAGAAAGAAGCCCAACAAGGTCAGGGAGATAACCACCAGCGCCCGGCGGAGCAGCTTGATGTCCGTGATCGCCTTGCTTTCGTCAAGGGTCAGGACGCTGGCCTTGCGCTCCGCCGGCACCTGGATGCGTCTGCCCAGGACAAGGCGGATCCCTATTAGCATGATGATCATCAGCGCCAGCACCGGCGGGCCGTCATACCGCAGGAAATCCGTGAAGGGAATCCCGGCTGATGAGGCTATCATGATGTTTGGCGGGTCGCCGATCAAGGTCGCTGTGCCGCCGATGTTGCTGGCCAGGACAACGCAGATCAGACAGGGCACCGGGCTGACTTTGAGCGCATCAAAGACGAGGATGGCAACCGGCGCGATCAGAAGGACAGTGGTGACATTGTCCAGCAGGGCCGAGAGGACAGCCGTGATGGCGCACATGACGATGATGATGCTGACTGGCTCACCACGGACGACCTTGGCCGCCTTGATCGCCAGCCAGTGGAAAACGCCGGTATGGCGGGTGATGTTGACGATGATCATCATGCTGATGAGCAGAAAGATGGTGTTCCAGTCAACGCCCTCGATCTCACCGGCGCCGTGGAGCGCTTCGTGCTGTTCAATGAGCCCCGTCAGCAGCATGACTGCCGCTCCGCCCAGGGCGACTGTTGTCTTGTGGATGCGCTCCGAGGCGATAAGACCGTAAGCGAGGAGGAAGATGACCGTGGTGGCCGCCTGGGACGGCGTCATACACGTCAGGCGCAGGGCCACGTAGACCACGAGGGCCGCCGCTCCGAACACGACCCCCAGGCCTGAGGGAACCCGGAAGCGCTTGAGGGCAAGGGCTACCAGCGCTGCGGTCAGTATGGCGGCGGATGATTCCCAGGCCGTCATGACCGGACGCCTGCCGCACCGTCGTCGGTCACCACCGCCCTCAGCAGATCAAGGCGGGAGATGACCCCCGGAAGCCTGCCGCCGGAGACCACTGGGAGGCACACCGTCTCGCATTGCGCCAGGCCCCGAATTGCCTCGATGAGCGAGTTAGTGGGCTCTACGACCTCGTCGGGGTCCAGTCGCGCCACGCTGGAGACAGGGAGGGAAGAGATGGCGCTGAAGTGTACGCACTGGTCGGCCACAGCATCTGGGATGAAGCTGTAGTCCTCGACACCGCCCAGATGCTGCGGCAGCATCAGGCGCGGGGTCTCGGCCACCGACAGCACTCCGACGTGGAATCCATCGGCGTGGGACACCGGCAGAGCCCCGCACGCTGAGGTGAGCAAGCGGTCTACGATCTCCCCAATCGTGTCCGCGGGGCTCACCGAGCCGTGGCCTTTCTTCATCAAGTCGGCGGCAGTCATCGTGTGTTCCGGCTTTCGTGGACTGACCGGGCGCGATTATAGCAGTCAGCGGAGACCGAGGTCAACGCGAACCGGCTGTAGCACGAGTCGGCAGAAAGATCTCACTCGGGGCAAGTTGCGTCGGGTTCGCTGTCTCGCCCGGCCTTGGCCTCCTCTTCACCTACCGGAACGATCACGGGCAGCACCATCGGCCGTCGCTCGGTCAGGTCATACAGGAGTCGGCTGACGGACGACCTGACCAGGGCGTAGAGCGCCTCGAAATCCCGTTCGCCGGTGGCGGCGTACTCGCGTGCCAGCGATACCAGATGGTCCTGGACCTGCCGGACGAGCTCGGTCGCCTCATCCATGTAGACAAAGCCCCGCGAGTAGATCTCGGGCGTCGCCAGCAGCTCACCACTCGTTCGGTCCACGACCAGCACCGGGAGGAAGATTCCCTCCTGCGAGAGCAGTTGCCGATCGCTGAGCACCACATCACCCACGTCACCGATGCCAAGACCATCCACATTGACCGATCCGGCAGGCACGTTCGGACCCCGATAGGCCTTGCCCTGGCGAAACTCCAGCGAGGCCCCGGGCCCGAGCAGGAAGATATGGTCCGTGGCCATTCCCATCTCCACGGCCAGGTCGCGGTAGAGCGAAAGGTGTCGCTGATCGCCATGGATGGGCACGGCGTACCGCGGTCGGGTGAGGGAGATCATCAGCCGCAGCTCATCCTGATAGGCGTGGCCGGAGGCATGGACCCCCTCTTCGGTCCCGTAGAGCACCTTCGCACCCAGGCCAAACAGGCGGTTGATCGTGCGCCAGATGAGAGACTCGTTGCCCGGGATGGGTGTCGCGGACATCACGACCGTGTCACCTGGCACGATGCGCACCTGCTTGTGGGCGCGTCGCGACATGCGGGCCAGGGCGGACAGCGGCTCGCCCTGGCTACCGGTGGTCACGATCACCACCTGCCGAGGCTCGAACTCGTCAATCTCCTCGATCGCTACCACCGACCCTTCGGGCATGTCGAGGTAGCCGAGTCGCGCTGCGGTGGCGGCGATGCGCTCCATGCTCCGCCCGGTGATAGCCACTACCCGCTCGCAGGCGATGGCCTGGTTGATGATCTGCTGCACCCGCCCAACGTTGGAGGCGAAGGTGGTGACGATTACCCGCCCGGACGCCTCCCGCATGATGCGTCGCAGGTTCTCGCCGACGACACGCTCCGAGGGCGAATGGCCGGGACGCTCGACGTTGGTGCAGTCGCAGACCAGACACATAACCCCCTCGGCGCCGAGCTGGGCCAGACGCTGGTAGTCGGCCCCGGGGCCGCGAATGGGCGTGTAGTCGAACTTGAAGTCGCCGGAGAACAGGATCGTGCCGGCAGCAGTCCGCACGGCCAGCCCGACGGCGTCTGGAATACTGTGGCTGACCCGGACGACCTCCACGTGGAACGGGCCTACGCTGGCTGTTTGGCCGGGCTCGATCTGAATGAACTCCGAACCCGGCAACGGGTCGAACTCCTGCAGCTTGGCCTCCAGCAGTCCCAGCGTGAGCCGGGTTCCATAGACCCGGGCAGGGACAAGCTCAAGCAGGTACGGCAGAGCGCCCATATGGTCCTCATGCGCATGGGTGAGGACGACACCGACCAGCCCCGAGGCGTTCTCCAGCAGGTAGGTCATGTCTGGCAGGATCAGATCAACGCCGGGGTGATCCTCGTCGGGAAACATCAGACCGCAGTCCACCACCAGCAGAGAGTCGCCCTGCTGCAGCACGGTCATATTCTTGCCGATATCGCCCATGCCGCCCAATGAGATGAGTCTCACGGCATCAGGCAATGGTGCGCGTATGCTCATCGGGTTCACTCCCCTGGGGGCCGGAAGAACACGAGCGTTCTCACGTGGCGAGGGTTGCCTTCACAGGGCGCTGCGCAGCAACTGGCCCAGGCGTCGCATGTCCGCCACCAGAGTGTCGGCCAGCGACGCCTGATGCAGCGCCGCCGCCGGATGGTAAAGAGGCACGTAGACCATGCCGTCGCGCTCCTGCGGAACCCCGTGCACCTTGGAAATGGCGGCCGTAGGATCCATCAGGGCCTGGGTCGCCGGGCGGCCCAGCAGACAGACGAAGCGGGGGTTGAGCAGGGCGATCTGCGCATCGAGGTAGGGTCGGCAGGCGGCCATCTCGTCTGGTGCGGGGACACGGTTGCCAGGGGGACGGCACTTCACCAGATTGGTGATGAAGACATCAGACCGCTCGAGCCCCGCTTCGTGCAGCAGACGTGTCAGCAACTGCCCGGCCGCGCCGACGAAGGGACGCCCGCTGAGGTCTTCCTGCTCGCCCGGGCCCTCGCCGATGAGCATCACCCTGGCGCCCACAGGCCCCTCGCCCGGCACCGTCTGCGTCCGCGTGGCCGCCAGCCGGCACTTGTCGCACCGGGCGATCTCACCCGCCAGTTCATCCAGCATGGCCGCCACGTCATCCATAGGCTCTCTGCATCCTCGTTGAAGCCGACGACGGCTAGATCAGGCCCAACCCGGCGCACGCGGACCGCAGCGTCTGGGTGTCCGCTTCGCTGGCGGGCACCAGGGGTAGCCGCAGTCCACCGGCGGGAACACCGATCAACTCCAGGCCGCGCTTGACGCAGGCCGGATTGCCCGAAGGCAGGAAGCACGCACGGAAGAGGGGCGCAAGCTCCTGGTGCATCCGGGCCGCCTCGTGAACCTCACCAGCCTCAAACCGCCGGATCATCTCAGCGATCTTGTTTCCCGCCAAATGCGAGGCAACACTGATGACACCCACACACCCTACGGCCAACATGGGGAGCGTCAATCCGTCCTCGCCCGAGTAGACCTCGAATCCGGCCGGCGCTCCGGCGCAGATCGCCGTGATCTGCTCGAAGTCGCCCCCGGCCTCCTTGAGCGCCACAACGTTAGGCATCTCCTGGGCCAGCCGCAGCACCGTCGCGGCCTCGATGTTCTTGCTGGTCCGTCCGGGGACGTTATACAGCACGACCGGCAGACTTGTCTCCTGGGCGATGGCCCGGAAATGCTGGTAGAAACCCTCCTGCGAGGGCTTGTTGTAATAGGGCCCTGTCAGCATTACCCCATCCAGACCCATGCCCTCCACGGCCCGCGTCAGCTCTATGCTATCGGCTGTGTTGTTTGAGCCAGTGCCGGCGATCACCGTGGCGCGGTCACCGGTCACGAGCTTCACCTCGCGAAACAGCTCCAGCTTCTCGTCCTTGCTGAGCGTGGGAGCCTCTCCGGTCGTGCCGGCAACGACCAGGCCATCGGAGCCGGTAGCCAGCAAGTGCTCGACCAGACGCCCCACTGCCCGCAGGTCGAGGCATCCTTCGGAGTCAAATGGCGTCACCATGGCGGTCAGAACACGGCCGAAGCGTGGCATATCTGAACCTCCTGCGAGAGGGATGCTTGCGGAAACGAGGCCGGTGTGGGGCTTGTCTTCGCCGTCGGGGTCTGGACTACCTGCAGTTACTGCGGTCAGCCGTGGAACCGTTGCTCTGTAGTCGGGGAGCGAAGACATGACAGAGCCGCCGGACACCCCGGCGGCTCATCCCATGAGCTTACCGCTTTGATTGGAACGCTGCCACTCCAGAGAATGGGCGGTACGCGCCCGCCGGCGCCACCAGTGGGCTCTACTTCTTGGGCGCGGCCTTCTTTGGCGCTGCCTTCTTCGGTGCAGCCTTCTTCGGTGCGGCCTTCTTCGGCGCGGCCTTCTTCGGTGCGGCCTTCTTCGGCGCGGCCTTCTTCGGCTCTGCCTTCTTGGGAGCTGCCTTCTTCGGTGCGGCTTTCTTCGGTGCTGCCTTCTTCGGTGCTGCCTTCTTCTCCGCTGCTGCACAACACGACTTCGCCATGGAGAACGCTCCCTTCGCACGATCGTTGCCGAGCGCGGCAAGCTGTTGCGCTTGTATATAGCACTTTGACTAAAAGTATGTCAACAATTTGGGCGCCATACTTGCACAATTCTTTACACTATCTTGCTTCTTCTGCGCTCGCCCGCTGCCGATTCGTCGCCTGCCCGCAGTCCCCACCCCCACCCTGCGGCGGTCGCTCAGTGGAGGTCGGAAAGCCGGCCGAAACTGGTCTTCAGCGTTGCGTACAGGGAACGATACAACTCGTACCCTGCTGCGTACGTTCGCACACTCTGGGGATCGGGAGCCAGCGTCTCCACCACCCGGATCGTCTCGCGGCACGCTGTCACGACATCGGGATAGACGCCGGCACCGACGCCAGCCAGCAGGGCCGCGCCGAAAGCAGCCCCTTCATCCACATTGATGACACACATCTCACGCCCGGTCACGTCTGCCTGGATCTGCCGCCACAGCCGGCTCCGGGCGCCGCCACCGGAGACGCGCACCTGGGGCATCTCCACACCCAGCGCTGCGATAAGCTCAAAGGAGTCGCGCAGGCCGTAGGCCACGCCCTCCAGCACCGCGCGCGCCAGGTGTCGGCGCTCGTGGTTCAGTCCGAGACCGAGGAACACGCCACGCGCGTGCGGGTCGGGGTACGGGGTTCTCTCGCCGGTGAGGTACGGCAGGAAGATCAGGCCCTCGCTCCCTGGCCGGACACGCTCGGCCTCGGCCGTCATGAGCTCGTAGGGGTCAACGCCGAGCTGCTCGCTGACCGACTTCTCCTGGGCGAAAACGGTGTCGCGAAGCCACCGCAGCGACCCGCCTGCCGAGAGCATCACTCCCATCACATGCCACTTGCCGGGCACAGCGTGGCAGAAGGTGTGGGTGCGCAGCTTGGGATCCATGAGCGGGGCATCAAGGTGCGCGAACACCACGCCCGAGGTGCCGGTCGTGCAGGACACCGCGCCGCTTTCAACAATACCGTTACCGACGCCACCCGCCGCCTGGTCGCCTCCGCCACCGACCACCGGGGTCCCGGCCCGCAGGCCGGTTAGCTCGGCGATGGCGGGAGTGATGGCGCCGCTGATCTCCGGCGACTCATAGACCGGCGGAAACCACTCCCGCGGCAACTGGAGACGATCCAGCACCACCTCTGACCAACGCCGCTCAGGGACGTTGAGCAGCGCAGTGCCTGAGGCGTCGGATACCTCTGTCGCGAACTCGCCTGTGAGCCGGTAGCGCACGAAGTCCTTGGGCAACAGCACCTGCCGAACGCGTTCATACCTCTCGGGCTCGTTGTCGCGCAACCAGATGATCTTGGGCGCCTGGAAGCCCGTGAGGACCGGATTGCACGTTTCGGCCACCAGGCGTTTCTTCCCCACGGTGGCGGTGATGCTGTCACACTGGGCCGCAGTGCGCTGGTCATTCCACAGGATGGCCGGGCGGATGACCTGGCCTGCCGCGTCCAGGAACACCGATCCGTGCATCTGCCCCGAAAGGCCGATGCCGGCGATCCGGTCCGCCTTCACGCCGGTCTTGGCGAGGACTTCACGGATGGTGGCAACAGTAGCCTGCCACCAGTCCTCTGGTTCCTGTTCGGTCCAGCCGGGCCGGGGCGAGTACAACGGGTACTCGCCCACGGCCTTGCCCACCAGCTTCCCTTTATGGTCCACCAGTATGGTCTTGGTCCCACTGGTGCCGACGTCTATGCCCAGAAGGTAAGGCATGGTCGCCCCTCCTGCAGGTATGGCTCTGGCTATTCGGCCCGTTCGACCACGATCGGTGTCCCGCCGCGCACGGCCTTGAAGACCGTGGGATCGCCCTCGACCTGGCCGAAGACGGTCACCGGACTGGCCGGCCGTATCTCCGTGCCGGAGCTCATCGGCGTGGGGCCGAAGAAGATGCAGAAGGCCTGTCCCGGCGGCCAGTAGGCCAGATCGCCCAGGGCCACCGTGGCCTGAGCGTCTTCCCCCTCACTCACCACGGCGGTGTCAAAGTAGATCTCGTCCCCCCACGTCTTGGCGACGCTGTTGATCGGACAGGCGTCCCAGATGAGGTCAGCCATGCCGGTGTCGTTTAGTGTCGCTGTGGCGGACACCTTACCAGCGGTGATGCGTATCCGTCGCGCCATCACTCATCACTCCCCGCTCCGTTAGGAGCCGTCGGCGAACAGCCGCAGGTAACCAAGGCCCAGCTTGAAGCCCTCTTCGCGTCCAACGGCGGCGTCCTCGTGCTCGATGGACAGCACCCCGTTGTAACCATTGCGCCGCAGGCGGCCGATGTACACACCCCAGTCAATCTCACCCAGGCCCGGGATCACATAGCGCCACCAACCGCTCTCCTGGTTTCCGATCCAGGCCAGTTTGGGGTAGTTGATCTCTACATCCTTGGCATGGGTATGGAAGATGCGGCTGGCGAACTTCTCGACGGCCAGGAGGTAGTCTTGGCCCTGCCAGGCCAAGTGGCTGGGGTCGAAGTTGAGGCCGAAGTTCTCATTCGGGACCTCGTTGAAGATCAGCTCCCACTGAGCCAGGCACTGGATATTGGTGGCAAACCAGTTCTCCATGGCCAGTCTGACCCCTTGGTCAGCAGCCCGCGGCGCAAACTCCCGATAGAAGGGAGCGGCGATCTCAACGATGGCTTGCTCACGCTTCATCCCGGCTGGCGGCAGACCCGCCAGGCAGCAAAGCGTCTTGACGCTTGTCTTCTTCATCGCCTCCAGCGTCGCGGCCAAGCGCTGACGGTTGGCGGTGCGCTCGCTCTCATCCCCATGGCTGATGTTGGCATAGGTGGCGAAGCTCGAGATCTCAAGGCCTGCTTCCTGAACCGTCGCCTCCAGCCGGGCGAAGTCCATGGTAGCGGGGTCCGAATGAGCCGACGGCGTGGCCACCTCGAGTGCGTCAAACCCCGCCTCGGCGGCGAACTTGACGACCGTCTCCAGGCTCTCGTTTCCAAACGGCGCGGTAAGCATACCGATCTTCACGTTACGACCTCCCTGTAGAGGCTATAGGTTTTTCCCGAGCGATCCACAGACTCACGATCTGTCGGGCGGTGAACCCAATCAGCTTCTTGGCCGTGTCCGGAGCCATCGCCTGCTCCAGAGTCATGGGCCGCACACACGTGCAGAATACGGCGTCAAAGCACTCACTGAGGCCTGGAGCATCCTCCTCTATCGCCCCCCCGAGGGCCACGACAGGCACGCCCAGTTCCCTGGCCACTTCAGCCACACCTTTGGCGGTCTTGCCAAAGACAGTCTGGCCGTCAATGCGCCCCTCCCCCGTCAGGCAGAGGTGGCAACCCGCCATGCGCTGGCGCAACTCCACCGCCTCGATGACGATGTTGACACCCCGCTCGAGTCGTGCCCCGCAGAAGGCCACCAGCCCAGCACCCAGCCCCCCGGCAGCGCCAGCCCCCGGCATGTCGGCCACGGCCACGCCGAGATCGCGCTCGACCACGGCGGCGAAGTTGCGCAGGCCGTCATCCAGCTCCCGCACGGCCTCCGGTGAGGCACCCTTCTGCGGACCATAGACTTGGGCCGCCCCCGTGGGACCGTATAGCGGGTTGTCCACGTCGCAGGCCACGCGGCCATCGGTCTCTCGGAGTCGCGGGTCCATAGAGGTGGTGTCAATGCGACGCAGTCGCGCCAGGCCCGCTCCGGTCGGGCAGACGGGCTCACCCGCATCGTCAAGGAGGCGGGCGCCCAGGGCCGCCGCGACCCCGAGACCTCCGTCGTTGGTCGCGCTGCCACCAAGGCCGATGATGAGCTTGCGACAGCCCTCGTCGAGTGCTGCCCGGATCAGCTCACCGGTACCGTAGGTCGTAGTCCGCAGGGGGTCGCGCTGACCCTCCGGGACCAGAGGCAGACCAGAGGCCGCGGCCATCTCGATGACCGCCGTCCGCCCGTCGCCAAGGATGCCGTAGGTAGCGACCACGGGCTCGCCCAGCGGCCCGGTGACAGTGGCCCTGCGGAGCGAACCACCGGTTGCATCCACGAGCGACTGCACCGTGCCCTCGCCACCATCGGCCATGGGCACGGTGACACACTCCACGGCCGAACCGATCGCCGCGACGCCCGCGACGGCGGCCTCGCAGACCTCTCGGGCAGTGAGCGAGCCCTTGAAGGAGTCCGGGGCGATGATAACTTTCATCTGTTACCTCGCCCATGGGCACTGGCAGGACCGGTAGGAGGCCCCGCGGCGCTGCCGACCGGTCCGGATTCGCCAGCGTCTCTTCGGGGCGCTATAGCTCAGCCCAGGCCTGCAGGAAGGTGCGCTTCGTGTGGGCGATCACGAGCTCCGAGCTCTCGCCGGGCATCGGCTTCACCTCAAAGGTGAAGACCATCTTCTCGGTCGGCACCTCGTTTTGGAACACTCCGGCGTAGATGAGCGCCTCCAGGTAGCCCTTGAGCTCCGCGACACCGTTGCTCCCGCCTGGGTAGCCGAAGCGCGGGTGATAGTCGCCGTAGCCGTCCTTGCCCTCTTCGGCCACGGCGTTGCCGGCATGCAGGTGGATGATGTACGGGGCCAGCGTGGCCACCAGGTCACGGGCATCCTCAAACAGGATCGGGACGTGGGACAGGTCGATCGTCAGGCCGAAGTTACTGACCTCCTCCCGCACCCGGGCGGCGAACTCGGCCGTGCGGTCGCTCGGCCCAATCAGACACTTCTTGTCTACCGAGTGGTCGAACTGCTCTACCGACAGCCAGACCGGCTCGTCTGTCGCCTGCGCCTCGGCGTAGCGACAGAGCTGCACGCAGGAGTCCACCATCAGGTCCAGCATGCGTTTGTTGTCATCGTCATTGTCGGCACCGGGACCCGAAAGACACGCGCAGATCCGCGCGCCCATCTCATAGCTGGCGTCTATCGCCAGCTTCACCTCCTCGATCGCGGCCTGCCGTCCGCTCTCATCCAGGTCGTTGAGGCTCAGCTTGTTGAGCAGCAGACCAGGCTGGGCGCCGACCCCGATCTTCAGCCCGGACTGCTCGCAGATCGCCCGGATCTGCTGGTGCACACCCTCGTGCTGACTGCGTCGCACCTCCACGACATTGAAGAACTCGTCCTGCGCCAGTGCGCGGACCGACTCAATGGTGAGCTCCGGGTTGTCGTCCTTGATGACGGGATAGGCCATGAAATGCACCAGGCCCAGGTCCATCGTCTGACGCCACGATTCGGTCATCTGCAACTCACTCCTTCTTCACGCCAACCGTCACGGCGCATTGTCACGTATGGTCAGTGCGCTCGTTGTTCGCCATGCCGGTGGCCATACCTCCCACGGGGCTCCGGACACCCGCTAGAAGGAGAGAGCAGGAGCGAGAGCGAAACCGGCCGTCAACAGCCAGCGACACAGGACGGGACCATGTACGATTGCGTTTCTATCGGTAGCGCCACTCAGGATGTTTTCGTTTTCAGCCAGGGAACCCAGATCCATCGTCTGCAGACGATTGATGGCGAGCAGGCCTTCCTGGCCTTCGAGTACGGGGCGAAGGTGAGGGTGGAGGAGATGTTCATCTCGGTCGGTGGAGGGGCGGTCAACACCGCCATCGCCATCGCCAGACTGGGCCTGCACACCGCCATCGTGTGCGAAACGGGCGACGACGACGCGGCCTGCAGGATCTGCGCTGCCCTCCAGGAGGGCGGCGTGGACACCAGCATGGTGGTCCGCAACCCCCGCATCAGCACAGGCTATTCGGTCATCATCACCGGGTTTGACGGGGACCGCACGGTCCTCGTCCATCGTGGCGCCTCGACCGATCTCTCTCGTCGCGAGATAGACTGGGAGCGGGTTGCGCAGACGCGCTGGATCTACCTCGGTTCCATGGCTGGCGCCAGCGCCCAGCTCTGGGACGACATTGCGGCCTTCGCCGCAGAGCGGAAGATCCGGCTTGCCATCAATCCAGGTTCGACGCAGTTTGAGCGCGGGCTCAGCGGCATGGCGCCCGTGCTTGCGGTGACTGATGTGATCTTCGTGAACCGGTCAGAGGCCTATCGGCTGGCGGATGTGGAGCTCAGAAGGGGAGACCAGGACGAACAGGAGGCGATGCGGCGTCTGCATGCGGCCGGCTGCAAGCTGGTGGTGATGACCTCGGGCCGCCAGGGTGCCCACGCCTTCGACGGCCAGCGTTTCTACTTCTGTCCTGCCCGGGAGGTTCAGGTGGTCTCAAACCTGGGGGCTGGTGACGCCTTCGCCTCCGCCTGCCTGGCCGCCCTGCACCGGGGATTGGACATCGAGCAGGCTCTCTGCGCGGGCAGCCTCAACGCGGCCGGGGTCGTAGGCCAGATGGGGGCCACGACGGGACTGTTGTCCTGGGACCAGATTGCGGCTGGGCTGGGTGACGACCGGCAGCCATGAGCTAGGGGATGCGCGGCGAGATCACCAGACAGCGATCGTCACCTTCACCCTCGCTGTAGGTCTCGACCTCCGGGTCGTCGCGCAGCGCCAGGTGGATGATCCGACGTTCGAAAGCCTTCAGATCGGGGATGACAACTTCCTGCCCCCGGCGCTTGGCCTTCTCGGCGTGGGAGAAGGCCATCTTGCGGAGCATGTCCTTCCGCCGCGCCCTGTAGTTTTCAGCGTCAACGATGATCCGCGCACCGCAGTCACCGCCCGAGTTGGCCACCACGGCCGCGAGGAGCTGCAGAGCGTCCAGGGTGGCCCCATGGCGGCCGATGAGCAGCCCCAGCGACGGCCCCGTGATCTCCAGGATGATCTCCCCCGGCTCACCCTCGTGGATAAGAACGCTGGTCTCCAGGCCCATCAGGCGCGTGGTCTCGGCCAGAAACTCCTGGGCTCGAAGGGCAGCCGCCTGTTGCTCCGAACCCAGAGCAGTTGGCACGGCCGGTGCCACCGCATCGGACCCGGTATCCTCCGCCACCGGCGTCTCAGGTTCAGCCTCACCCGGGTCAGACGTCGTCACTGGAGTCTCGATACGGGTGGCGCGTACACGGAAGTCGCCCGTTGTGCCGAGGAACCCCAGAAGCTTCTTTGGCTCCTCGATGACCTCGAAGGCAACCTGGTCCTCAGTGGCCTGGAGTTGCTCGAGGGCGGCCGCCTTGGCCTCCTCCAGCGTCTTGCCGCTAACCTCCACTGATTCCATCAGCGCCACGCCTCCCTTCGATCAACTGGCCGATGCGGTCCACTTGCGGGCCGATGTGATTCAGCGCTTCCGGCCACTGGTCTTGCCGGCGGTCGACGAGGGCTTCCTGGCCTTGTCGTCCGCGGCAGAACCTGCAGCAGGTCTCTCCTCGCTGTGCTTGTGCTCCCCGGTGGGCCCCTTGGTGGAGAGCACCTTCACCATGCCACCAGGTTCCTTGGGGCTGGGCTTGCCAGCCTCCAGCAGGCTTTCCGTCCCGTCGGCAACGTGCTTGCGAGCCTGGGCTCGCGTATAGGCGAACTGCTGCACAAAATACACGATGTTGGTGGCCAGCCAGTACAGCAGGAATGCCGCGGGGAAACCCTTGAAGAAGAAAAAGAACATCAGCGGCATCATGTAAGTCATCATCTGCTGCTGCTGAGCTTGCTGGTCAGTCATGGTCGGGTTCGGCTGCAGCTTCTGGGTCATCTTCTGGAAGAAGACCATGCTGATGGTGTAGGCCACCAGCAGCACCGTGTCCGGCGCCGCCAGGTTCCGTACCCACAGGAAGCCGTGGCCGTTGAACTGCACGATGTAGTCGCGGATCCCGTACCACAGCACCATTAGGATCGGGATCTGGATGATCATCGGCAGGCAGCCGCCCAGGGGGTTGACCCCGTTCTGCTGGCAGAGCTTCCAGAACTCCTCCTGGAACTTCTGCTTGTCGTCTACGTACCGTTCCTGCAAGGCCTTGATCTGGGGCTGCAGCCGTTTCATGGCCTCGGCCGAGGAGAGCTGCTTCTTGGTCAGAGGCCAGATCAGTATCCGGCTCAGGACCGAGATCATCAGGATGCCTAGCCAGCGCACCCCACCCGAGAGGTCAACAAAGAACGCCATGACCCGGTACCACAAGCCGGCACTGCTCAAGGTATCCAGGGGCTCGCCGATAGCATCCGCAACGCCGAGCTTGTCCCAGCCGCTGCCGTCCTCGCGAGGCACCCAGGTGTAGAACAGGGGCTTGCCACGTCGGTCAACGGGCGTAAACGGGTTCCACGCCGCGGCGTAAAGATTCTTGGCCTTCTTGACATCGCGCAGCTCATCATAGGCTATGCGTGCGGCGTGGGTCTTGGCAAAGGCGGCGAAGGGGCTCCCCGCCGCAGAGGCCGCCTGGCCAGCCTTGTTGTAGGTTTCCAGCGCTTCCGAGTACCGTCCGAGGCGCTCCTGGATGCGCGCGATTCGCATCTGCGCCAGCCACAGACAGGGCTGCATCTTGATGGCCCGGACCAGGCCCACCAGACCGTTGACCTCTACCACACCCTCGACGGTGATCGGTTTGCCGTCAAGTTCGCCCGCTTTCAGCCCCTCCAGAATCACGCTCTCTGGCACGCTAACCGGGCAGACACCACCGTCGTAGACGAACTGCCCCTGCCCCTTGCCAAGGTCGCGGTAGATGCCCGAGACCCGCACCGTCTGGCCGCGGGCCTCGGTGGCATGCGCGACGATGTCTTCGGGCGGAACCGAGCGGACCTTGCCCCCACCCGAGAAGAAGCCGCGCACTCCGTCCAGGAAGCCGCCCCCGCCCCCGTTCTTGTCCTGTTCGGCCGCCGCCATGGCCTGCAACTCTCGTAGCTGCTGGTCAAGGCTGGGGGTATCAGGGATGGTCAGCTCAGGGGGAAGGCCGTCTTGGCTCCGGGGCTCTGCTGCCCAGCACATCGCGCCCGCGATGCACAGCAGAAGCAGTATCCCGGAGTATCTCAGGGCCTGAGTGCTTGTCATCTAGGCCGTCCGTTCATTGTCCTTGGTCGGTGCGGCGTTGTCGGCCGGCGCAAGCCGCGGCGGCACAGGGTCGTCTCCGCCCCGGCACCAGGGGTTGCAGCGAGCAATGCGCCAGCAGGCCAGCCAGAGACCGCGCCACAATCCGTGCGTCTCCAGGGCCTGAACAGTGTACTCGGAGCACGAGGGGCGGAAGCGACAGACTGGCGGGAGCCAACGGCTGACCCATTGGTAACCGCGCACCAGCCACACGAAGGGTCGTGCCGCCCATCCTGCGTTGTCACGACGGCCCGCCAACCTCGTCATGGATGATCCCTGCGGTCCGCAGCAGATGCTGCAAGGCCCCGGCGAGGTCACGAAACGGCGCCTCGGCTGCTGGCTGGTAGGCGATGATAATGATGTCATGCAGACCGCTGAGCGAAGGCCGGAGTGCCCGAAAGGCCTCGCGAAGGCGTCGCCGAACCCGGTTGCGCACCACTGCCAGCGGTGAGACCCGACGGCCCACAACATAGGCCGCGCGTGTTGTCGTACCCGCCGCCGGACCAACTACCACACCCAATAGCTTGTGGCGAAACCTCCTGCCACACCGGTATACACGGTCGAAGTCAGTCTGCCGACGAAGGGTATCCCTCACGATGGGGTTCCCTGCCCCGCCGTGGAGGCCTGGGGCAGCAAGGCCAACGCCATGGGGGTCTCAGGCCACGCCCAGACGCACACGGCCCTTTGCCCGCCGCCTCGCCACCGTGCGGCGACCGGCTTTGGTGGCCATGCGAGCCATGAACCCCTGCTTGCGGAGCCGGGGGCGCCGCTTAGGCTGGAATGTACGCTTCATCACACGTCACCCTCATCAACGAGCTATGGACCAGTCGGAGAAGGCATGGCCACAAACGAAAGCGCGCCGCTGCAGCTTAGGCCACAGGCCGCGGATAGGTAGTATATCACATGCCCTCGGGCCTGGCAATAGCCAACAGCGGCATGCCGGCAAGCGAGTGCCCTGCATGAGTGAAAGCGAGGTTGCTCGCTGGGGATGGCCGGGGGCTGACGGAGTGACGCTGAGTGACAAGCAGGAGCGGCTCCGCAGCAATGCGGCGGGACCAGCGCTGTCAGGGGCTAGCGGACGGAGACCGCTTCAGGCGTACACGAAGGCTCGGCCAGGAGCGATCAGCAGGGCCTCGCGGGCGGCGGAGCGCGCCTGCCCCAGCAGGCTCTCGGCATCGGCGCCCGTGATCTCCCAACCGCTTACTCCCAGCGCGAACACGACCTCAGAGCTGACCAGGTTGTCAGCGGCCAGCGCCTCAGCCACACGACCCGCAGCGATGAGCGCGGCGCGGGGGCCGGTGCTGTAGAAGAACGCCCCGTAGGTGCGAGGCCCCAGGCGGCCGACGAGGTCGGTGCGTCGCACCGCGGCCCTTAGGTGCCCTCCCACCCGGGCGTGGACCAGGGCGCCCAGTTCGGCCCTGGGGTCGGCAGGGCGCAGCTCCAACACCGCCAGCGCCAGTTCTCCGAGATGCCGCCGCGCCCGCTCGATCTCGCGGTCCAGGCAGTCGAGGAAGTACTCCTTGATGTAAGCTCCACTTTCCGGGCAGATGAGCGGCCTTTCATGGCCGTGACCCGTGGTCACAGCCCGCAGCCACGGCACGGCAGTTCGCACCAGTTCCGCTGCCTCTTCCCATCGCCGCTCTGTGAACTCCGCGGTGTCAACGTCCAGGCAGACGAGACGGACACAGGCCCGCGCTTCGTCGCTTAGCCATAGCACTCGGTCGCGATAGCACACGCGCCCGACTCTGAGGGCGGGCGCATCCGGTTGGACGCAAACAGACAGCACCGGGACGTCCGTCCAATCGAGTCGGCCAACTTGGGTGCCCAACTGCGGCCCAACCGCCCCTCTGAAGTGGTCGAGTTGAGCCCGCAGGTCCGCTGGCTGTAGCGGCGCCACCGAGCCGAGCCACAGCGTTGGCCCGGCGGCGGTGACCATGGCCATGGCTGCCAGGTCCAGGTCCAGGCGGTGGCCCAGTTCCGTGAGGCTGCAGACGACCTCCAACGGAGTGCGGGCGCTGCCCAACTGACCCGCAGGATGCGAGCCGGTGTCTGCCTTCAAATGCTGCACTCCAGCAGCCGGATCTGCCATACGACACCTCGTCACCGTTCTGCCGGCCATTGTCTCGGCAGTCCTCCGTGAGTCTTTATGGCCCGCAAGCCAACAATGGGAAGCTTGCGAGTAACAGCATGCAAACGAGCCATGGCTGTGGGAGGGATGACTGGACCGCGCGGCGAAGTGAGTTGTGCTGCGAACTGGCGGGCGGCGCGATAGACGCGCGGGGGCGCAGGGGCACACGAGCGTAACCGCCCAGCCACGCAGCGTCTCAGGGCCATGCGCGAGCGCCACTATGTCTACACGCGGCCGAAGAAGCCGCTGACAACGGAAGCGGTCGTGCTGCTGGTTCTGCTGGCTGTGGGCACGGTTGTGCTCATCGCGGTGCATCTTGGCGCCTACCTCGAGGCGCGGCGCCTGCGCAGTGATGCGAGCGGTACCAACGGTCCTCGCGCCGAACGAGTCTGGTTGTCAGGGTCCGAGCGGGAAACCCCCCCAGGCCCCTGTGGAACCGCCGCGCTGACCAAGGCTGTCAGCGCGGCGACGCACTACCAATACTGCCCAAGCCCCACCAAGGAGGGTCACTGCCGTGATCAAGTCCATCAGCTTCTGGTCGTTCCCTGCGGGTCTCAAGCTCAAGCAGATCTTCCAGCTCGCCAAGGATGCTGGCTTTGAGGCCATCGAGTTGACCCTGGAGGCCCAGGGCGAGATAACGCTTAAGACCAGCGCCGCTGACCTCAAGGCCATTCGCCAGGCGGCCGAGGGGGCGGGCCTGTGTGTGCCGACTTTCGCCACTGGTCTTTACTGGGCGGAGCCTATTATCGTGGATGGCGGCAAGACCAACCCCAAGGGTGTGGAGATCCTGAAGAAGAGCCTCGAGTGCGCCAAGGCGCTGGGGGCCGGGACGGCCCTCACCATCCCCGCCAGTGTCACTTCTACCCTGCCCTACGACGTGGCCTATGAGAAGAGCATCGCGGCGCTTAAGAAGCTGGCGCCGGTGGCGGAGAAGGCGAAGGTCAAGATCGGCGTGGAGTATGTGTGGAACAACTTCCTGCTCAGTCCGCTGGAGTTCGCCCGTTTCCTGGACGAGGTCGGCAGTGAGTGGGTATCAGCCTACTTCGACGTGGGCAACGTCCTGCGGACCGGCTTCCCCGAACAATGGATCAGGATCCTCGGGAGCCGCATCAGCGCCGTCCACTTCAAGGACTTCCGCCGCGAGATTGGCACGATCCCGGGCTTTGTGGACCTGCTGGAGGGCGATGTGGACTGGGCTGCAGTCATGAAAGCTCTGAAGAGCATCAAGTACGAGGGCGCGGTGACCGCGGAGATGATGCCGCCCTATCCCTTCTTCCCGCAGCGTCTGATCGAGGCCACCAGCAAGTCCATGGACGCTATCCTCACCCTTTAGGCCGGGAGACGGGTCTGCAATCCAGGACAGGAGGGCTACGATGGCCCAGTTCGAATACCAGATTGTTGAGCAGGCGGGGGGGCGGGTTTCGCACCTCAATGACCGGATCATGCAGTTGGTAAATGAGGGTTGGGAGCCCCAGATGATGTCCGGGACACCCCCGCACGTGAGCCTGCTGATGCGCCGCCCTGCGGCCGCACGTGCCGCCGCGCCTGCCACAGCGACGGCCGCTGCGCCACGTCCCGCCCCTCAGGCGCCGGTGCCAGGGACGCAGCCACCACAGCCGTCCCAATAGCTTGCGTACCAGCGGAAGGATGCAGGGTGGCTAATGCGCGAGGAACAGCTCCAGGAGCTCCTGGGTCGGGTTGCGGCAGGTGACCTCTCGGTGGCGGAGGCTCTCCAGAGCCTCCGCTTCCTTCCCTTTGAGGACCTCGGTTACGCCAAGGTGGACCACCATCGCCCCCTGCGGACCGGCTTCCCGGAGGTCATCTTCTGCCAGGGCAAGCAGCCGTGGCAAGTGGCGGAGATCGCCGAGCGGCTGCGCCGTCAGGTGCCAGTGGTACTGGCGACGCGGGCCAACGAAGAGGCCTACGCCGCCGTGTGTGAGCGCTGCCCGGAGGCCACCTATGACGCTACGGCCCGTATCATTCGCCTGGGCGAGCCCGATCCGCCCCGTCCGGGCATCCCGCCGGCTTT
>JABLXH010000041.1 GCA_013178155.1 Armatimonadota bacterium
TGTGATGCCCCTGCACGTGCTGCACTCGACGTATGCGACAGTGGACGTCCCGCAGACGCTCTTTGTGGCCCTGGCTTTGCTGGCGGCAGTGCGGATCGCCGGGGAGGGGGCTCCCCGCGATTACCTTCTGGCCGGGCTCTGGGCCGGGCTTGCCGCCTCCACGAAGTACGGCGGGGCTCTGGTCCTGATCGCCCCTGTGGTGGCGCATCTGCTGCCGGCCCGCAGCGACCGCACGGGCGGTGTCGCCCTCGTGTCCATCTGGCCTTTGGTGTCGCTTGGCGCGGCGCTGCTGGCCTTTGTGCTGACCTCCCCTTACACGCTGCTGGACTGGACTCATGCCCGTGCGGACATCCTCTACGAGATGGGGCACATGCGACTCGGCGAGGAACCAGCCCGCAGCGCCGACCCCAGTGGCTGGATCTTTCACGGCCGTAATCTGCTCCTCACGACGACGGGCCTTGGCGCCCTGGCCCTGCTGGGTGTGGTGGGCCTGGGCCGGCGCCGCCAGTTGCGTCCGCTGCTGGGGCCAATGGCCTTTGCCGCCGTGTGGATACTGGTCATCAGCCAGGCGAACGTGCGCTATCTGCGGTATGAGCTGCCGCTGACGCCGGTGGTGGCGTTGCTGGGCGTTGGCGCCACCCTTGCTCTGTGGGGGAGGCGTCCCGAGTGGCGTCTGGTGGCCCTGGCACTGCCAACCATCGCCGTCGGCCTGGGCCTGGGAGTCTCGGCTCGGCTCGCCGATGCCTTGCGGACGCGCCCTGACCCGCGTGACCTGGCCCGCGATGAGGTCGTCAGGCGTGTGCCACCCGATCGCGCGGTCGGCATGGTGTGGGAGCCGTGGTTCCACTCGGCGCCGCTTGACCGCTGCAACGGCGGGCAGGCTCTGCGACGTAACCCGCTGTGGGCCCGTTACAGCGAACCAGTACGCGAGCTGCGAGTGACCGGCCTGGACCCGGGGCAACTGCGGACGGGACGGCCCTGGGCGTACGTGGTCAGCAACTTCGAGGTGCGCGACTGGCAGCGCGTGAAGGACCGGAACGCGCTGGATTTCCTTCGTGTCCTGGAGGAGCAGTACGCCCTGGCTGCCGTCTGCGCCCGTCCTGCGCCGCTGGACGGCCTAGGGGGCTGGCATGCGCCCCAGGACTGGCTATACCCGTTTCCGACGGTGGAGTTGCGACTGCGCCGCTGAACCTGGGGCGGGCGGCAGGTTCGGCTATGTTGGCAGCCGTCCAGTCCCTGTGCAGCTAAAGCCTTTGCCCGGACGCGCTTCGCTGGTGTGTGTGCACACACAGGCCGTGGGCAGCGGATGGGCCTTGCCGGCCTGGGTTCGCCCATACTATAATAGCCGTGGTGTCCCCACCGCTCTCCTCGCGTACCCCGTGACGGTGAACCGATAGCGATGAGCCTGATGCGACGTGCAAAGCAACCCGCCATCCTGGTCCTGGAAGACGGCTCCGTCTTTCGTGGTGAGAGCTTCGGCGCCAGGGGCGAGCGCATCGGTGAAGTGTGCTTCAACACGGGGATGACCGGCTACCAGGAAGTGTTGACCGACCCCTCCTACCGCGGGCAGATCGTCACCATGACGTACACGCAGCAGGGCAACTACGGTCTGAACGCGGAGGACAATGAGTCCTGGCGACCGTGGGTGGAGGGTTTCGTGGTGCGCGAGGCCAGTGCCGAGCCCTCCAACTTCCGGGCCGAGATCAGCCTGGGGGACTATCTGCGTCGGCACGAGATACCTGGTATCGCGGGGGTGGACACACGGCGCCTCACCAAGCACTTGCGGACTTACGGAGCGCAAATGGGCATTCTCTCCACCGAGGACTTGGACCCGGAGAGTTGCCTGGCCAGAGTGAGAGCCGCGCCTTCATACGTTGGCCGCGACTTTGTTCTCGATGTGACCTGCGAGAGGCCGCGACGTTGGGTGGAGTCGGGCTACACGGCCGAGCCAGCGGTTCAAGGGCCGGTGGAGAAAGCGTCCGGTGGCCCACGCAAGCCGCGGATGGTGTATCGGGGCGGCATGCCGCTTTACGCCCCTCAGATCTATCGCGTGGTTTGCCTCGATTACGGGATCAAGCAGAACATCCTGAGACACCTCTACCATCGGGGCTGCGATCTGATCGTCCTGCCGGCCACCAGCAGCGCAGCGGAAGTGCTGGAATGGCAACCAGACGGCGTGCTGCTGTCGAATGGCCCTGGCGACCCGCAACTGGTCTACTACGCCATTGAGATGACACGGAGCCTGGTGGGGCGGGTCCCCATCTTCGGTGTTTGCCTGGGGCAGCAGATCATTGGCCACGCCATGGGCGGAACGACTTACAAACTGAAGTTCGGGCACCGGGGCGTCAACCATCCGGTCAAGAACCTGCTGACCGGACAGGTGGAGATCACCACCCAGAACCACGGATTCTGCGTGGACGTGGACAGTCTGCGGGGCAGCGGCATGGAGTTGACGCATGTCAACCTCAATGACATGACGTGCGAGGGCCTGCGACACGTGGAGCTGCCGCTGTTCTGCGTCCAGTACCATCCGGAGGCCGGCCCCGGTCCGCATGATTCGAGCTATCTTTTCGACGACTTCATCCGCCTGATGTCTGGCGACGCGCTCTGACCGCCGCAGCGCGGGCGTGGCCGAGGGGGTCGCACCCGTGACCACCATGCCTCTTAGTTCGCGGCGGTCGCATCGTAGCCACCGGAGACAGCCATGGAACCGAGCGCCAGGGCTGGCCTGGGTACCAGCAGCTTGTTTGTGGTCACGGCAGCCGCTATCGCTGCTGCCTTCGTGTTCTACCTCTACGTGGAGGCACGGACCGCACAAAGCAAGCGTGTGCTAACGATCGAGCGTATGGCCGCCATCCAGGACGCCTTGGACAAGTACCTGATAGACTGCGGGGGTGCCCTGCCCACCCAGCGACAAGGCCTGAATGCGCTCATCGAGCGCCCTGCGACGCGCCCGGTACCGCGGGGATGGAATGGACCGTATCTGGATGATCCGGCGAAACTTAGAGACGGGTGGGGACGTTCTATCAAGTACTTCTGCCCCGGAGGAACCTCTCCTGACGATCCAGGTCGGCGCCGCCCCTACGACCTGGCCAGCTTCGGTCGCGACGGCCAGGAGGGGGGGAAGGGCCTGGACCGGGACATACTCTCGTGGGAACGGGCCACCATGGTGCCATGAGGGCAGCACGCAGCGAGCACAGAAGCTTTAGTGGAAGCGCGCTGCTCCTCGTGGGCGGCGGTCTGCTGTTGGTCCTGGCCGCGGCCCCCTCGTTGCCCGCAGATCCGCCGACCGACTGGACTGCCACATCCCTGGAACGCTGCGACCGGGAACCCTTCCGACTGCGATTGGCCGGTGAGGCCGAAGCGCGACAGCGGCAATTCGCTGGGCTATCCTTGCGTCTGGCTCGCGACGCCCGGGTCTCGGGGGCCAGCGCTCAGTGGGATTTCACGGCGCGCCCGGGTACAACCGAAGCGGTGCTGGACCTGGCCGACCCGCCGGCGGGCCTCGATGGCCTGGCGCTGTGGGCCAAGAACCCGGGCGGCCGCCCCCTGCATATCGCGCTGCGCGTGACCGATGCCGCGGGCATGGTCGCTGAGACCCCGCCCCAACCTCTCGACACTGTGTCGCGCTGGACCCGCTACTTCTTCGCCCTCCTTGACCTGACTTCACCCGCGGGGGAGGCCGTGCAGCTTCCCCTCAGCGGTCTGCAGGTCGTGCTCACTGGTCTGCAGCCCGGCCAGGCCACAACGGTCTACATTGACGAGGTCGAGGCACTGACGGCGCCACTACCCGAGCTGCGGGTGGAGGAGTTGCAGGCACCGCGCCAGTGTGCGGCGGGGCAGCCGCTGATGGTGGACCTGGCGGTGCGCGGCGAGCGCATGCGACGGTCGGCGACGATCGCGGTCCTGGTGGAGCGAGCCGGGGACACGGCGGCACTGGCCGAGGTGAAGGCTGAGCCGCGTGATCTGGAGGCGGGAGGGGGCACGGTGTTGCGCGCCAGCGTGTCCCTGCCGCGCCACATGGCCAACGGGACCTACCGGCTGCGGCTGGCGTCCGCACAAGCCACGCTGGTGGGGCAGACGAGTATGGAGTTGGAGGTGGCCGGGCAGACGCAGGCAACGACGTCGGCAGTGCGCGTTACGCCCCAGGGCGGAGCGTTTGTTGTGGATGGGCAGACGCTGCCTGTCGTCGGCGGTTGGCACAGCCGGGCACACCCTTGCACACAGGCTCCCTGGGCTATCGTGCATCTCACCACTGACTTGACCCCCGATGGTGCCGCGTTGCCGGTCTGGAAGGGACCAGACCAGTACGATTTCGGTGCCTTGGACGGGGTCTTGGCTCGCGTGCTGTCCAGCAACCCGGAGGCGTACCTGTTGCCTGTGCTCTACCTGGAGGCTCCTGCCTGGTGGCTGCAGGAGCACCCCAAGGAGCTCGTGGTCTTTGGCGATGGCAAGGCCCAACTGCCCGCGCGAGTGCCGGGTTCTGCCCGCAAACACGCCTCGTGGGCCTCGAGCGCATGGCGCGACGACTGCGCCGCCTACCTGAAGAAGCTGATCCGCCATCTCGAAGAGGGCCCGTTAGGTCCGGCGATCATGGGGTACCAACTGGCGGCCGGGGAGGGGGGGTACTGGGCCTACCCGGGGGCCTCCTATGGTGTCTATGCCGACTACAGCCACCCCCAGCAGGAAGCGTTTCGGGAGTGGCTCAAGCGCAAGTATACGGACCTCAAGACGTTGCGGGTGGCATGGGGGCAGCCGGCCGCACCGGTCAACACGCCGGAGGGGTTGAAGGAGTCGGGGGCCATCATGGGATGGAGCCAGGCCCGCGTGCCCTCCCAGGAGGCTCGCTCGCGAACCACCTATGGAGTGTTGCACGACCCCACTGGCTCGCAGGAAGTCGTTGACTATCAGGTCTTCGCTTCTGACCTGGTAGTGGAGACCATGCGCGCTCTTGCCGCCGCGGCGGACGAGGCGGTGGGCAGTAGCAAGATCATCGGAGCGCAGTATGGCCTGATGTTTGACTTGGCGGGCACCGCGTGCGGACTTCAGAACGGGGGACACCTGGCGTTAGGGCCCCTGCTGCAGGGCGAGGAACTGGACTACATCGTCACTCCGGCGACCGCCGGCGCCACGGGAGGCCCACCTCTGGTCACAACAGCAGTCACCAGTGTCGCCAGCCACGAGAAGCTGTGGGTGGGGCTGGCAGAGGCCAGGCATGGAGCTGGGGGAGCGGTCCTGCCTCTTTGCCACGGCGGGGTGGTGGCGCAGGAGGGTTTCTCGGCTGCCCTCTGGCCCGAACGCCTGCTGAGGCTGCTATCGGGTGTGGACCGCCACACCATCAGCGAGGTGGCGGTGGTGGTTGACGACATCAGCGCAGCGTACACGGTGGCTGGCGGGCCGCTGAGCAAGCCGCTCCTGGGCGACCAGCGAGTTGGCTTGTCCCTGATCGGAGCCCCCTGCGACGTGTGGACCCTAGATGACCTCCTCAGTGGCCGGGTCCCACGGTATCGGCTCTACATCCTGCTGAACGCGTTCTACCTCGATGGCAACTCCCGGACCCAACTGCTGCAGACCCTGAACGCTGAGCCCTGCACCGTGATCTGGGTCTATGCGGCCGGAGGCATAGACCAGGCGGTGGGCGGACGGATGATGAAGGATCTCACAGGGCTGACGCTGGTGCAACGGCCGGGCAGGGGGCCTTTGCAGGTTTCAATACCGGGCGATCCTGGTTACACTTACGGGGTCGCTGAGCCTCTCGTGCCGCGATTTGCCTGTGTGGACGACCAGGCGGACATCCGCGGGAAGCTGGTGGGCACGGACCTGGGCGGTCTGGCCGTGAAACAGTACGGCCAGGTCAGATCGGTCTGGTCGGCAGCGCCACACCTGCCAGCGTCGCTGCTGCGCGAACTGGGCAGGGAAGCCGGAGTGACCCTGTATGCCACCAGTGGCGAAGGAGTCTACGCTTGTCAGGACCTTCTGGCGGTGCGAGCAGCGACTGGTGACCAGCGCATCCGGCTGCCCAAGGCTTATGATGTCTACGATCTGCTGTCGGCGAAGGTCGTGGCCCGCGCGGTGAGCGAGTTTTCGCCTGGCTTGGCGCCGGGGGGCGTCGGGCTTTATTACCTGGCAGCGCCGGAGTAGTCGCGGCCTTGCCAGGCGCTACGGGCAGGAGGTGGCCCCTGTGACTGAACTAGGGCATTTGCTGGCCGCTGACCGGGTCTTTGTGGCGCTGGACTGGGCCCAGGAGCTCCGCCCGTCCTTCTATCTGGGGTCTATCGCCCCGGACGCCCACCGGGCGACGGTAGGAGTGGATTACCGCGACCTGCACTTCCGCAGCAGCCGCCAGACCGGCCGCCGTCTGATTGACTTCCTGCGCCAGTACCTGCGCCCGGCCCTCATGGGCAACGACGCCTTCGCTCAGGCCTTCTACACCGGGTGGCTGACCCACATCTGTGCCGACCACGTGTGGCGACAGCATCTGCGCCACGAGTTGAGCCATATGTGGCATCGCATCGTGGAAGGCGCCAGTCTGGAGAGCGCCGCTCTGCGCGACGAGTTTTACGAGGAATGCGACTGGACGGACCAGGCTCTGTACGAGCGCAACAACCAGCGCATCGAGGACATACGTTGGATGCTGCAGCACGCCTCGATCGCTTACACGGTGCCGCCCTTGAAGGCTCAGGACATCAACCGCTGGCGCCAGCAGGTGATTATGGAGATGATGCCACCAGTGGCACCCGACCTGGAGCGTCCGCAGCTTCTCAGTGTTGAGTTCGTGGAACGCTGTCTGGAGGACGCAGTTCAGGAGGGACTGGCGGTCTTTGCGCTTGAGGCGCAACGGCCCAGGGGCCCGGCCGACGACATTCCACCCGTCTAACATTGGTCTTCCAGGTGCGCAGGGGGTACTTGCGGGTTACGGCTGGCGCTACTGCCAGCCGCGCTGCAGTTGCTCCTCATGGTCCGCGATCCAGTTCAGAAGCTCAGGCACCTGGCCAGCCGCCAGGAAGTCCAGTTTGCGGTCCTGGGGAACCTTGCGGGTCATGGGATCGGTGCGGTTATAGAGGGCACGCTGGCGCAGCAGGTCGGGCAATGCGAGCAGTTCAGCGGGCTCCAGAGGCATGTGCCCCCTGTAGGCGTCCATGAAGACCTGCATGCGCCCCCAATCGGGGTGCAGGGGCTGGGTCAGCGACCAGATATCCCCACCGTCCAGGATCTCCCTGCGGACGCTGCCAAAGAAAAGCAGGCCGTCAGCGACATCCACCATGCGCGGTTGGCGCCCCACCCAGTCGAAGTCGAAGATGCCAGCGACGCGATGATCGGCGAAGCGCAGGTTGGCGGGGTGCCAGTCGCCATGGATGATGGTGAGCGGCAAGGCCCAGTAGGCCTTGTCGGGAAGCCGCCGCTCACAGACCCTGGCTTCGGCCGACAGGCGCTCCAACACCTCAGCCACATCACTCGCCGCGAAGGGCCCGAGATCGCCGGGCGCCGGGCCTCGAAGCTGGCGCTTGGCTTCCTTCAATGCTTTCAGAGAGCTCTTGGGGTCAAAGTACCGGGGCCAGTCTTTCTGGCCCCGGGGCTCAATTCGCTCCGCGGCGCGATGAAAACGAGCCAGCATGGCCCCTGCAGCCGCCACCTCATTGAGGTCTTGCGGATTGAAGGGTGCCCCATCAATATAGTGATAGAGTTCATAGATGTGCCCCCCATGTTCCACCCAGCGACTGCCGCTGGCCGCGCGAACCACCCGGGGGACCGGCAGCCCTGCTTGCGCCAGGCCATGCAGCACGGAGTGGTCGTAAGCCAGTTGGCCTGGAGCGCAGTACCTCGGGTTGCGGCGACGCAGGACATACTGGCCTCGTACCCCGACCACCGTCAAGCTGGCGTTAGCCGTCCCACCTGCAGGGCGGGTGAACAGGGGCTTGAGACGCCAGTACCGCAACACCTTCTCAGCCTCTTGTGGGGCGATAGTCTGGGACATGGGCCTACTCCGTAGCCCGCACCAGCAGCACGGGTATCTCCGCCTGACGCAGTATGCGATCCGCAACGCTGCCGTAGACCCAGCGTCCCACGCCCGATCGTCCATGGGTGGACATGACGATGAGGTCGGCATCCATCTGGGCAGCCTGGTGCAGCAGCTCGTCGGCCACGTCGCCGCTGCGTACGGCGGTCTGAACCGAGAGACCCTCGGCGGAGAGCTGGGCGGCCACGCTGTTCAGGTAAGCCGAGGCCTCGTCCGCCTCGGCGGTGAGGGTCGAAAGCGCCGCTACCGGGCCGCCGTCGGCGTGGCTCGCAGAAACCGCCAGGGGCACGACGCGGATGACATGCAGTTCAGCTTTGAAGGCCCTGGCAAGAGCCATCGCATGAGGGATAGCCTTCTCACTGGGAGGTGAGCCGTCCAGCGCCAGCAGTAGCCGTTCGTACATGGTTGCCACTCCCGATCCCGAGGTTGGGCAGGCATCTGCTTGTTCGCCACCCGGTTGGTCCCGCCCTGCCGCCACAGCGAGAGCACTCGTTCACTCACCGGCCGCTGTTGTGCTATAATGCGTCTGACCTGTCGTGACCCCGGTTGCCGACAGGGGGAGGATTTCGGTCGTGGACGGCTCGTCAACAGGCAACTTAGGTAGCCTGTTCCTGTTGCTGATCATTTCGGCGTTCTTCTCAGGGTCGGAAGCTGCCTTCCTCGCGGTCAGCCGGACACGGGTGCGCCAGCTCGAGGAGGAGGGACGCCCTGGCGCCCGGTTGCTGCATTTCCTGCTGCGGCGCCGTCCTCTCGTACTCACCACGTTGCTGCTGGGCATCACCCTGTCAAATTATACTGCCGAGCGGCTGGCCACCGGTCTGGCGGTGGAACACCTGGACCCTCGCCTGGGCCCGCTGGTGGCGGTCGTCGTGATGACGACAGTCATCATCGTCTGCTGCGAGGTCATCCCCATTCACTTCGGGGCTCGCTATCCGGAGGCCCTCGCCAGGGTGGCGAGCACCGTCGTGGCTCCGGTTGCTCTTCTGCTTAGCCCTCTTGTGATGAGCCTGTCGGTGCTCTCACGCGGACTGCTGCACGTCCTGGGCGTGCGCACCGGCTCCTTGCTCCCCGGTATCAGCGAGGATCATCTGAAGGCCATGATTGAGCAAAGCGAGGAGCAGGGCGTGCTGGCGGCCGGCGAACGACGCATGATGCATGGCGTGCTGGACTTTGGCGAGCAGACGGTGGCGCAGGTCATGACCCCTCGGCCCGACATGGTCTGCGTCGAGGCGCGGGAGCCACTGGCCGAAGCCCTGCGACTAGGCCTAGAGAGCAACCATTCGCGGCTCCCGGTCTATGAGAATACTCCTGACGACATCGTTGGCGTCCTGTACTTGAAGGACCTGCTCCCCTACGTGCTTACTGACGAACTGGACCGCGAATGCAGGGTGGTTGCCCGCAGCGTCCATCATGTGCCGGAGACCCTGCCAGCCAACGAGCTTCTGACGCAACTCCAGCATCAGCATCGGACACTGGCGATTGTGAAGGACGAATACGGTGGCACCGCGGGGCTCGTGACCATCGAGGACCTGCTGGAGGAGATTGTTGGCGACATCCATGACGAGTACGATACCGAGGAGCCAGAGATAGTGGTTGTGGGCCCGGGGGAGTTCCTCTGCGATGCGCGAGTGGCACTGCACCAGTTGGAAGACGCGGTCTCTGAGGAGCTGCCGACAGAGGAATACGATTCGCTGGGTGGTCTGGTGCTGGACCTGGCGGGACGGATTCCGGCTGTCGGCGAGGTCTTCCGGTGGGGACGACTCCGGTTCGAGGTGACCGCCGTGACCGGGCCCCGGGTCGAGCAGGTGCGGGTGCTGGCGGACCCCGACCCGCTCCGCAACAGCGACCAGGACGGTGAGCCCGATGATTGAGTGGCTCACCGTGGCTGGCATCCTGGTCATTGTTGTGGCACTGGCCGGCATCGCCCTGTGTTCGCTGGCGGAGGCGGCCATGCTGGGCGTCAGCGACGGGGGGCTGCGCCGCCTGGCGGAGAGCCGCGACCATGCAGCCGCGCGGGTCAGCCGGCTGCTGGGGGAGGGAACCTATCTCAGTGCCCTGATCGTGGGCATGAACACGTTCATCATCATTGTCTCGACAGTGATGACGCTACTCGTGCGGCACCACCTGGGTGACGTTCCGGGCGTTGAATGGGCCAAGGAAGCCTGGCACATGGGCATGGTCCTGTTCATCCTCGTATTTGCCGAACTCACACCCAAGACGTACGGGAGCCTGTATCCGGAGCAGGTGGCTGTACGCCTGTCGCGGCCGGTGGAGTTGCTGACCAACGCTTTCCGGCCGCTGGTGGTGGTGCTGACCAAGCTGACGACGCCGTTTAGCGGTCACCGGGTCAACGGCCGCCATCCTGGCCACCTGCTCACGGTTGATGAGATCCGGATGGCCGCCGATGTCAGTGAGGAGGAGGGGCTGGTGGAGCCGGATGAGGCGGAGATGCTGGACAACGTCATTGACCTGGGCGCCACTCTGGCGCGGGAAGTGATGGTGCCACGGGTCAGTGTGCTGGCCGCCGACGAGGAAATGAGTCTGACTGAGTTTGCGACCATGGCCAGCCGCAGCGGCTTCTCACGCATACCGATCTACCGGGAGACACTGGATCACGTAACGGGCATTGTTTATGTGAAAGACGTGCTGGCGCGGCTGGCGGCCGGGGAACGCGAGTTGCGTCTGCCAGAGATCGCCCGCCCGCCGCTGTACTTTCCGGAGACCAAACGTATCCATGATCTGCTCCGGGAGCTTCGAGAGCGCCGTGTGCACATCGCTATCGTCGTGGACGAATTCGGTGGCACCGCGGGACTGATCACGATTGAGGACATCCTGGAAGAGCTTGTTGGTGAGATCGCCGACGAGCACGACCAGCCCAGCCAGGACCTGGTGCAAGTCAGCGAGCGGGAGGTGTTGGCGGAGGGACGGGCTCGCATCGAGGAGATCAACGAGCTGCTGGGCTGTGCGCTACCCGAGGATCAGTACGAGACCGTGGGCGGCTTGGCCTCGGGACTGGCAGGTCGCATTCCGGCCGCCGGCGAAGAGTTCGATATCGGGGGCGTGCGCCTGCATATCGAGGCCAGCGACGGACAGCATGTGGAGAGGGTCCGCGTCGTTGCTGTCACCAGGGAGGACGGTGACCGCTAGTTGGCACGCAAGGGAAAGGGCCGCAGACAGCCCAAGGCACAGCAGCACGACTTTGGCGTGGCGGACTTCATCTTTCCGGGGGAGAGGGCCAGCTACTGGGGTGGCGTAGCCGGTGTGGCTGCCGTCTACCTGCTGCTCGCAGCCATCAGCTACGGCGTTTTCCGGGACTCCGAAGGGAACAAGCTGTGGTACGTCCCTGTGGCGGTCCTCGCCTGGCCGCTGCTCGCGATTCTGATATGCAACCTGCTAGCCAGTCGGGATCGGGTGCAACAGCTGCGGCGCCTGGGTCGCCAGGCCAAGGTGGCAGCGAACAACCATCCCGAACTGCACCGGGCCCTGCTGCGGCAAGCGGGACTCCTGGGGCTGAGCACACCGCCAGATGTCTATGTGGTGAGCGACGAGCAGCCCGTGGTCTACTGCCTGCCGTCGGGACCGGGAACGATCATCATCAGCCAAGCACTGCGCGAGCGGCTCTCAACCGAGGAGGTGGAAGCGCTGCTGGCGCGGGAACTCACTCACATACGCAGCCGGCATGTGCGGCTGGAGCTGGCGATGGTCTTCATCCGCAACAGCCATCCAGTGCTGAAGATCATCTTCTTGCCGGTTCTGCTGATGATGCTTTTCGCCCGCTCCTGGATTGATCTGATCGAGTTCACCGCCGACCGGGGGGCGCTGTTGTTGACGCTCAGACCTGCAGTCGTGAACTCGGCGATCGTCAAGCATGCGGTGATCTCGGACCCCAACGCGGGTATCACGCAGGAGGAGCTGGAGGCCTTCATTCGCAGTTCGGCCGACATCCAGACTGACGCTGCCCAACTGGAGCGTCACTTCAGGGTGGGGCAATTCATCAGCTCGCAGCCCAACCTTCGGGAGCGGATCGAGGCACTCACCGCGTTCCCACACAGTCCTCAGGGCCAACAGGCGGTGGCAAGGATGGCGCGGCTGCAAGGCGTCTCGCCGGCCAGCATCGCGCTGGTCAAGCCGGGGCAGCCCGGGGAGATTGTGCAGGTTGAGGAGGATGAGCTTGGGGATACGATCCCAGAACCTTGAGGGTCTGGGTCAACTCGCGTAGTTCGCTGAGGGTCTGGCGCACCGCGAGATCGCTCTGGTGTCCCTCGAAGTCAACGTAGAAGATGTACGGACCCTCCAGTTTGGCGGGCGAGGGCCGGGACTGGATCAGCGTGAGACTGATCTGGTGGGCGCTGAAGGGCGCCAAAGCGGCATAGAGCGCCCCGGAGCGGTGGCGGGTTGTGAACAGGACCGAGGTCTTGTCGTTGCCGGTGCGCTCGGGCGCCATGTTGCCGATCACAAAGAACCGGGTGCGGTTGTTGGGCTGGTCCTCAATGTTTTGGGCCAACACCCGCAACCCGTAGTGTTCGGCGGCGGTGGCGGTGGCCAAGGCTGCCTGCGACGGATCCCTGGCGGCGGCGACGGCAGCGGCGGCAGCGGAGGTGCTGGCGGCGGTAATGGTCTCCACCTGTGGCAGATTGGCGCGGAGCCACTGGCGGCACTGGGCGAGGGGTTGAGGGTGTGAGTGGACGCAGCGCACCTGGTCCAGTTCTCCCGTCGCCAGCAGGCAGATGTGCACGTCGACGTAGACCTCGCCGCAGATCAGCAGGGGCGATTCGATGAAGCTATCCAGGGTGCGGGTCTCCACGCCCTGGATCACGTTTTCGATGGGAACGACGCCGAAATCGGCATTGCCGCGCTCGACGGTGCCGAAGACGTCGTCAATGGTAGGTTGGGCGAGCAGTTGGCAGGCTGAGCCAAACTGCTTGACGGCAGCCAGGTGACTGAAGGTATACTCAGGACCCAGGTAAGCCACGGTCACCCTACGCTGCAGGGCCCGGGAGACCGAGAGTATCTCCCGATAGATGGCAGCGACGGCTTCGGCGTCCAGACGCCCCAGGTCGCCCGCCGTGAGGCTGTCCAGGAGAAGAGCCTCGCGCTGAGGGTCGTAGACCGGCAGACCCAGGGCGTCTTTCTCCTGCCCGATCTGATAGCTGATTTCGGCGCGCTGCTTGAGCAGGGCGATGATGCGCTGGTCAAGCTCATCGATCTGAGCGCGGAGATCCTCAAGGGACATAGACAACCTCCGGCGGCGTGGTGGGTGGGAATAGTAACACAGACACGGGGGCGGCGGCAAATCTGCCGCCGACCCCAATGCTTCCTGGTGAGAGGTGGAGCATGGCGTCGTTCTTTCGCCGACAGCCAAAGGCGAGCAAGGAACACGAGATCCCGGCAGACCTGTGGGAGGAATGTCCGGGCTGTCGGCAGCTCGTCTACGGCAAGGAGCTGGAGAGCGAGCTGTGGGTGTGCAACAAGTGCGGCTTCCATTTCCGGCTCACGGTGTGGCAGCGGCTTCAGATCACAGCGGACCCGGGGACTTTCATTGAGTGGGATCGCGAGCTGCCCATCCACGACCCGCTGGAGTTTCCCGACTACCGGGCTAAGCTGGAGGAGGCACGGGCCAAGACGGGCATGACCGAGGCCATCCTGACAGGCACCTGCGCCATCGAGCGCATCCCCATCGGCATCGGGCTTATGGACCTGTCCTTTGTCGGAGGGAGCATGGGGTGGGCCGTAGGGGAAAGAGTGGCGCGACTGATGGAGCGGTCGGCGGAGGAGGGCATGGGGGTGGTCGTCTTCTGCGCCAGTGGCGGGGCACGCATGCAGGAAAGCCTCGTCGCCCTGATGCAGATGGCCAAGACCAGCGGGGCGGCCGGCAGGCTGGCTGCCGCGGGCCTTCCCTACATCAGCGTCTTGACGCATCCCACCTACGGCGGGGTCACCGCGAGCTACGCCTTCCTGGGCGACGTCATCCTGGCGGAACCAGGCGCGGCGGTGGGTTTTGCCGGTCCTCGTGTCATCGAAGTGACGAATCTGAAGATGCCGCCGGGTGTGCAGACAGTGGAGTTTCAGTATCAGCACGGCATGGTGGATCTGCTGGTGCCGCGCAAGGAGATGCGGGAGACGTTGGGCCGGATCCTGCGGTGGTGTACCGAAAACGGCCGAGAGTGAACTCGCTAGATCCGGGAGTGACCATGGACAGGAAAGCCGAACTGGAGGCGCAGCTGGCTCAGCTCGACAGCCGTGTGGCCGAGTTGCGGCGCACGGCTCAGGGCGGGAACCAAAGCGATATCGAGGAGCTGGAGCGCCTGCAGGCTGAGGCCGATGCCGTCGCCGCGGAGCTCTACCGTGACCTCGAGCCCTGGGACCATGTGACCATCGCGCGGCACGATAAGCGGCCCTACGCACTGGACTACATTGAGGCGGTTTTCGAGGAGTTCACTGAGCTTCACGGCGACCGCAGGTATGGTGACGATGGCGCTGTGGTAGCGGGGCTGGCTCGCCTGAACGAGCGTCCGGTAGCCGTGGTGGCCCAGCAGAAGGGGCGCACGGCCAGTGAGCGGAAGCAACGAAACTTCGGCATGGCGCGGCCGGAGGGGTACCGCAAGGCCATGCGCATCATGCAGTTGGCGGCGAAGATGAGGCGGCCGATCATCAGCCTGGTGGACACGCCTGGTGCGGACTGCCTGGCAGACTCCGAGAGCCGCGGCATCAGTGAGGCGATCGCCACCAACCAGCGGGACATGTTCTCGCTGCCCGTGCCGATCGTTGCTGCGATCATTGGTGAGGGGGGCAGCGGCGGGGCCATCGGCATCGCGGTGGCAGACCGGGTTCTGATGCTTGAGCATGCCTACTATTCGGTCATCGCGCCCGAGTCCTGTGCGGCCATCCTGTGGCGCAATCCTGAACTGCGACGGCAGTCCGCTGAGGCCCTCAAGATAACCTCTGCCGATGCCAAACGCCTCGGCGTGATTGACGAGATCGTTCCCGAACCCCCTGGCGGCGCCCACCGCAATCCGCTGGCGGCCGCCGCTGCGCTCCGCGAGGCCCTCGTGGCGGCTCTGGAGAGCATCCGTGGCCTGCCCGGCGAGCAGCTCATGGCGGCGAGATACATGAAGTTCCGCACCATGGGCGGTCCGACCTAGGTCCCCGGGGCGAAGACCGGCTACTGAGGGTGCCCTACGGCAGTCAGGTAGAGCGCTGTCTCCTCCTCGCCATCCAGGCCCAGCAACTGGTTCACCTCGTCATCGAAGAAAGCGCCAATATTCACACTGCCGAGCCCCAGGGCGCAGGCGGCCAACTGGAGTTGGCCGCCGAGGTGGCCGGCGTCGAGGTAGAGGTAACGGTAGCATCGGTCGTGGTACTTCCAGGCGGCTCGCTCGACGACAGCGGCCCAGGCGAAGACAGCAGCCGCTTCGGCGCAGAACTCCTGGTGCAGGCAAGCGGCGGCGAGCTGGTCGCCCAGGTCCCCGGCGCTGAGTTGGGCCAAGCTGTGGTCCTGCACCTGGTAGTGCCAAAGTCCCGGCGCACAGCCCTGAACCCGGTTGGCGAAGACGTAGGTCTCATCCGGATACAGGGCTCCAGCCGAAGCGCAGGCGCGAAGCAAGTGCGGCCCCACAGTGGCCGTGATTCCCTGCGTGGCCCACAGCAGTTGCGAGAGTTGCGGCAGGCTCAGCGGCCGGGGGGAGAAGTCGCGAACCGAGCGTCTTCGCGCCACGACCTCCCAAAGCCCCATGCCGCCTGCAGTCTCCGGTTCAGGCAGCTTCAGGACCGACAGCGGGTTCTCATGGCGGCTGAACGGAGGGGCTTGCCGAGGCCGCAGGCGGTGGCCCTGCATGCGGTCACGGTGGTACTTGGTGGCGTTCTGGAAATGTCGTCCGATCCCTTGCTCCTCACGCATTTCGGACACCCCGGCTAAGGAATGAGCCCGTACGGGGGCGCTTCGGCCCGCAGGACGGGCGAGTGCTATGGGGTCTGCCGAGCCAGAGGGTACGCCTCAGGAGGGTCTGGCGAGCGCCCTGGCGGGCAAGCGAAAGACGACGACGCGGTCCACGAGCAGAGAAGCCTGACCATGCCAGTGCACGCGGGTCTCCATCAGGCTGGGCAGGCCCTCCCAGTCGGCTTCCACGCCGAACCAGGTCCACTGGCCCGGACCGCTGAAGTCGCGCCGTCTGACCTCTTTCTGACCAGCGACCTTCGCCGTGCCCGAATAGCCGCCGGCGAAGACGTCGAGGGTGGCAAGCTGGTCATTGGCGGACAGTCCAGCCGGGGGCTCTGCGGCCAGTTTGAGCCGGAAGGCGGCCAGGTAGCGGCCGGGGGCCATGGGCGCATAGGGTCCGTAGATGATGCATTCGGCCTTCCCGCCCGGGTCCGGACCAGCCCAGGCCTGTCCCCACAGCGCTCCATTGTCCCTCACTGCCTGACCACTGGGGTGGCTGAGACCGATGGCGGGCCAGCAGGTGACGAACTCGGCCTGGGAGGCATCGGTGGGACAGTCGGCGACCGCGAAGTCCGCCGTCATGCGATCGGTATGGCCGCCGGCACGAAGCAGGATCCGGGCTTTGCGCTGTTCACCGCTGTGGACCGTCAGGCGCAGGTCGCGAACCTGACGGACCTCGTGGGGGCGGAGGTTCAGGGTCACCTCGCAGACCGCGTCGGCTGCACGCACCTGCAGACGGGTCGGTGTCTCCCGGGGCCGGCCATTGGTCAGCGTCACAGGTATGACGGTGGGGACGTCAGAGAGAGCCGCCCACGCCAGGCGCTCGTTGATGCTCTCCGCGCCCAGAACCACACGCTCACTGGCCCAGGCGCGAATCCCCGCCATGGCCTCATCGAGGCGAGCAGGTCGAAAACGGCTGGGGTCCAGGGCGCGGGCAACGTCACGGTAGAGTGTGGCATGCTCGGCGTAGGAGTGCAAGTCGCCGTAGACGAGAATGACAAAGGGAGGACGGTGACGGGTGGCGATGCTCTCGATGCGCTCCACGAGGTGCTGAATGCCCTGTCGGCGACCGTCGGCAGTGGCGAAAACCCGGGTCCAGGGCAGACCGCCGAGACCGTGGGTCTGCCAGTAGGCGAGCTCGTGGTAGGCGACAGGAGTCCCGTCGGGCATGAGCTTGAGGCGAGCAGGCGCGGTATTGACGGTCAGGCCCAGGGGTCTGGTGGCGGCGATGTAGCGCTGTTGCACGTCAGAACGGGCGGCACCCCAGGTGTCAATGACGGGGGTTCCGGCCGCTCGGCACGCCCGGGCCGTGTGGGCAGCGAACTTGCCCAGGTCACGCATGTGGTCGGGGTAGCAGTAGCCTGCTCCCGAACAGCCGACGAAGAAGTAGTCGGCTGGCGTTGCGGTGTCATAATAGTACTGGAGCATCGCCGGAAAGAGCTCAGCCATCAGCGGGTTGATACCCCAGTTCACCGGCACCTCACCGCGGGCGGGGTCAAACCAACTGTCGTAGAAGAAGGGGATAGGCCCCTTCATGGTGTCGCCCTCGCTGGTCATGAAACAGACGTAGAAGCGCTCCAGGTCGGGTCTGGTGTTCGCCGGGGTGAAATTGGCGCGCTGGCGCAGCGCGGCTCCCGGGGCGGGGACCTTGTGGTGGAAGCTCCAGTTCGTGTAGGCGTGGAAGGAGTAGTGCCCATACTGACTCAGGAGGCGACACCAGACGTCCTCGGGGTCGCCATAGCCGTTGATCTGGGCGGGGGTACGGAGGGCGGCCAGGATGCGCTCGTACATGGCGGCCTGTTTGGGATCGCCCCCACAAGTGGTGCCGTAGCTGACCCTCTCCTCGGCCGTGCAGCCGAGGTTGAAGACGAAACCGCGATTCTGGGTCTGCCAGTCAAACCCTGACATCGGCCCGCAGACGCCCACGTTGATGCCGTCAACCTGGCCCCCGTTCACAGTGTGGGCCAGGCGTCGGCTGCAGCGGGGCATCAGTTCGCGCAATGCCCACTCGTAGGCGCTGATAGTGTCTGCAAACTTGCCGCGGAGGTCACGGCGCACCGTGAAGGCAGGTCCGGCCAGCGGCCGCGGCGGAGTAGAGGGCGGGCTCTCACCGTTATCGGTGACGAAGCACACACGCCGCCAGATTACGGTAGCATCCGGCCCCAGGACGTGAAGCTGGAGACGGGCGAAGGTATGTCGGCCCGCGACGGCGGCCAACTGGCGGATGTTCCATCTCTTCACTCCGGGTTCGCGCTCGACCGCCAGGCAAAGATCGTCCTCGCCCCCGCTCACCTGCCCATTCGCATCGCGGTCCCAGGTGAGCTTGATCTGCCACCCGGCGCCGGGTCCGTCCACAGCAATGACATCGGCTTCGAGGAACGGATAGGTGTCGAGGTCCACGGTGAGAGGCCCCGACGAGATGAAGCTCCAGGGACTGTCAGGGCCGGGATTGCCCTCCCGCATCTGCAGCCCCTGTCCTGGCACCAGGTTGAGATGTGGGTTGGCGGCCTGGCGCCATGCGGACATTGCCGAGGGGGGGGAGGCGGCGAAGTCCACGCCCGGCCAGTCGCTGTTGGCGGCCAGAGTGGGCGAACGCCCCTCCAGCACGTCCGGGGAGACGGGGATCAGCCCCTCGACGCCGGCCAGGGTGATGGCCACATAGCGGCTGGCATCGAACGCAGGGTCATAGACGACGAGGCCGTTGGTCTTGGGTGCGAGACGCTCTAGGACGTCTCGCAAACCATCGGCCCTCTGGTAGCGCAGGCCGGCGCGCTCGGCGTAGATGTCCAGCCAGCGTTGCTCGAAGCTCTCACCGTTATCCAGGTAGAGTCGCGGGCCCTCGCGGTTGACAAGGCCCTGGAGGGCCTCCGCAGTACACCTCTCGTCCCAGCTCAGCCCTCTGGCGTCAAGGACCAGGGCGGGTGACGATTGGGAGACGGCTCGCGCGGCCGACGCGAGTAGAACGGCGGTAGCCAAACAAAAAAAGACCTCGACACGCATAGGTTGATACTCCCGGGTTGCCTGGTGTGTGGCCGGGCCGGCGAGCAAGGGTTTCCCCGCGGCGTGGCTCAGGGCCTGCGCGGAGTTGTCAGGGGAGGCAGGGTTCGGTCATCTGCGTGAACGCAATCACATGCGAGGTACCGCCATGGTGGTCTGCGCGTCCTGGCGGGGTGTTGTCTGGCCGGCGACGGCATCACAGCTCGGGGGATGCAGTCTGAGGGTCGTGAGGCCTGGGAATGGACGGCGCCGAGCTGAGAACCGAGTCTGGGCGCGACGAGACCCGGGCCATGCGCACCAATCGCCTGCCCGACCTTTGGCGTGATTTCAGGTCTTGACATGGGGCCGACGGTGTGCGATACTCCTCTTTCCTACATGCAACACAAAGCCGCGAACATCAGACTTCGCTAAGACCATCAACCTCAGGTTACTCCACGAGTCTCGGGATCAACAATCGGTGTCGAGGAGTGGGGCTTTTTTTGGTGCCTGCCGTCCAGCCCGATAGATGAGTGTCTCTCGGTGCGCTAGCACTGGTGTGAGCAGGCCGTGCTAACCCAAGGAGGCGTCGCTTCCAACATGGCTATGGCGCAAGCGACCAGCAAGAGCGTGCATTACTCCCGTCGGACCAACCCTGAGATCATTGACCTGCCGAATCTGGTCGAGATCCAGACCGCCTCGTACCAATGGTTCATTGAGAAGGGCCTGCGGGAGCTGTTTGACGACTTTTCACCCATTGAGGACTACACCGGCAACATGTCGTTGGAGTTCCTGGACTACCGCATTGGCGAGCCGAAGCGCAGCATCGCCGAGTGCCGGGAACGGGATGCGACTTTCGAGGCGCCCCTGTACGCCAAGGTCCGGCTGGTCAACAAGGAGACCGGCGAGATCAAGGAGTTCGAGGTGTACATGGGCGAGTTGCCCCAGATGACCAATCGGGGTACGTTCCTGGTAAACGGCGCCGAGCGGGTGGTTATCAGCCAGTTGTCGCGGTCACCTTCGGTTTATTTCCGGGACGCCATTGACTCCTCGGGGCGGGTGCTGTACTCGGCCCAGGTCATCCCCAATGAGGGCGCGTGGGTGGAGATAGACACGGCGGCCAGCGGGGTCATCGGGGTCAAGATCGGCCAGACGCGGAAGTTCCCGGTGACCACGCTGCTGCGGGCGCTGGACTACCTGGAGCATGAGGCACGGGACGAGAAGTGCCCGCCGACGGGAACTGACGAGGAGATCCTCAAGGCCTTTGGGGAACGCAAGCGAGTGGCCGTGAAAGACCTGCTGTCGGCCATGGCCAAGCGCGATGAGGACGCCACACCGGGTCTGGAGATCCACGACGACTACTTCTCCACCGAGCGTGTCATCGGTGAGGATGGAGAGGTGGTTGTGGACAAGCTGAGCGTGATTGATGAGCGTGAGGCCAAGGAGCTGCAGCGTCTGGGGCGCAAGGAGATCAACGTTATCGCCGTCCCGCATCAGATCCGCATGACGCTGCACGACGACAACACGCACAGTGGGGAGGAGGGTCTGCTGGACGTCTATCGCAAGATCCGGCCCGGGGACCCCCCGATCCTTGACAGCGCCGAATCGCTGCTGCGGGCCTACTTCTTCGACGTCAAGAAGTACGACCTGTCGCGGGTCGGGCGGTACATGATCAACAAGAAGCTGGGCATCGATGTGGACCCAGACAACCATGTTCTGACCCGGCGCGACATCGTGGCCATCGTGAAGTACCTGCTCAACCTGTCGCGGGGCGAGGGGCAAGTGGACGACATTGACCACCTGCAGAACAAGCGGGTGCGAGCTGTTGGGGAGCTGTTGCAGACGCAGTTGCGGACCGGTTTCCTGCGCATGGAGCGGATCGCCAAGGAGCGGATGACCAGCCTGGACCCGGATGAGATGGTGCCGCAGAGCGTTATCAGCATCAAGCCGATCACGGCGGCGATCAACAGCTTCTTTGGCAGCGGTCAGCTCTCACAGTTCATGGACCAGATCAACCCGCTGGCAGAGCTGGCGCACAAGCGACGCCTGTCTGCGCTGGGGCCGGGGGGCCTTTCGAAGCAGAGCGCCAAACTGGAAGTCCGCGACGTGCATCACTCATACTACGGGCGCATCTGCCCCATCGAGACGCCCGAAGGCCCGAACGTCGGTCTGATCGGCTATCTGGCGCTGCACGCACGCTTGGATGAATATGGGTTCATCGAGACGCCCTACCGGCGGGTGAAGCAGGGGCGGCTGACCGATGAGATCGTCTATCTGACTGCGGATGAGGAGGAGAAGTACAACGTAGCCACCATCTCCGAACCGGTGGATGAGAAGGGGCGGTTCACCAACGAGCGCATCGTGGTGCGGCGCGGCGGAATGTTCCCCCAGGTTCTGCCCAACGAGGTGGACTACTGCGACGTATCCGCCATGCAGGTGTTCTCGGTGGCAACGTCGCTGATCCCGTTCCTCGAGAACGACGACGCGGTGCGGGCGCTGGCGGGTTCGAACATGCAGCGGCAAGCGGTACCCCTGCTGAACACCGAGCAGCCCATCATCAAGACGGGCGTGGAGAAGCGTTCGGCGGAGGACTCTGGAGCGGTGTTGCTGGCCGAGGATGACGGCGAGGTGCTGGCGGCGGACTCATCGCATGTGGTGATTCGGTATGCCGATGGTCGTGAGGTAGACTATTCGCTGCAAAACTTCCTGCGCACCAACATGGGGACGTGCATCAGCAACAAGCGGCTGGTGCGACGCGGCCAGACGGTGGTCAAGGGGCAGCCCATTGCCGATGGTGCCTCCACACGTGACGGCGAGTTGGCGCTCGGGCGCAATCTGACGGTATGCTTCCTGCCGTGGGAGGGCTACAACTACGAGGACGCGATCCTCGTCAGTGAGCGGCTGGTGCGCGATGACGTGCTGTCATCGATTCACATCGAGAAGTATGAGTGTGAGGCGCGTGACACGAAGCTGGGTCCCGAAGAGATCACGCGGGACATCCCCAATGTGGGCGACGAGGCGCTCAAGGACCTCGATGTCAACGGCGTGGTCCGCATCGGGGCGGAGGTGCGAGCCGAGGATATTCTGGTGGGGAAGGTGGCGCCCAAGGGGCAGTCGGAGCTGACGGCGGAGGAGAAGCTGGTCATCGCGATCTTCGGGAAGAAGGCCGAGGAGATGCGCGATGTGTCGCTGCGCGTGCCCCATGGTGAGAAGGGTATCATCATCGCCACCAAGGTATTCTCACGCTACAAATACCGCTGTGAGCGCTGCGAGGCGGTATATGATTTTGGGAAGCCGTTCGAGGGGAATCTGGAGTGCGAGCGGTGCGGGGGGCGAGCGCGGAAGCTGCCCGGCGACGAGCTAAAGCCGGGCGTCAACCAGCTGGTGCGGGTGTACGTGGCGCAGAAGCGCAAGATCATGGTGGGCGACAAGCTCACGGGGCGCCACGGCAACAAGGGTGTCATCTCCAAGATCCTGCCGATGGAGGACATGCCATTCCTGTCCGACGGCACACCGGTGGACATCTGCCTCAACCCACTGGGCGTGCCGTCGCGCATGAACATCGGTCAGTTGCTCGAGACCCATCTGGGATGGGTGGCGCGGCAGCTCGGTCGGGTTTATGTCAGCCCGGTTTTCCAGGGAGTGACCATTGAGCAGATCAAGGAGGGCATGGAGGAAGTCGCCGAGCGCATGAAGCGTGAGGCTCTGCTGACCTATGCCCAGGTGGAGCTCAACCAGTTTGGTCAGATCATTGATATCGCCGACAAGGGACAGCCAGTTTCCGAGATCGAGGCGGCCTTGCTGGCGCAGCTCGAGGCGCAGGACAAGGAGGCGCTGGCGAAGCTGGCCGAGTGGCTGGGCATCCGTGAGCAGGACTGGGAGCGGGCTGATCGGCGCACGGCGGCCCGTCTGGTTCTGGATCAGGCGCGGACCAATGCTTACCACAAGGCGCAGTTCTCACCGCAGACCGGGCGAAGCGTCCTGTACGACGGCCGCACCGGCGAACGGTTCAACCAGCCGGTGATGGTGGGGACCATGTACATTCTGAAGCTGTTGCATCTGGTGGAGGACAAGATCCACGCGCGGTCCACAGGTCCGTACTCGCTGATCACGCAGCAGCCGCTGGGAGGCAAGGCGCAGATGGGTGGCCAGCGGTTCGGCGAGATGGAGGTATGGGCCCTGGAGGCGTATGGTGCGGCGTATTCGCTGCAGGAGATGCTGACAGTGAAGTCGGATGATGTTCAGGGGCGGGTGGCAACCTACGAGGCCATCGTCAAGGATGAGAACATCAAGGAGCCCGGCACACCGGAGTCGTTCAAGATTCTGGTGCGTGAGATGCAGAGCCTGGGCCTCGACGTGAAGGTCGAGAACCGGGAGGGGCGGACAGTGGACCTCAGGGCGGACGGAGACGATGGACGCTAGGGGTTGGGGTTCGTGCGGCGCCTGACGGGAGCGCGTCACACTCGGGGAGCGCAGGGATAGCTTAGCGCTGGATTCGGAGGCGAGAACACCTTGGCGAGTTCGACTACGGATTTCGAGGCGATCACCATCGACCTGGCATCACCGCGGGAGATCCGCGCCTGGTCCTTCGGCGAGGTGAAGAAGCCGGAGACCATCAACTACCGGACGTACAAGCCGGAGCGGGATGGCCTGTTCTGCGAGCGGATTTTCGGGCCGACGCGGGACTGGGAATGTCACTGTGGGAAGTACAAGAAGGTCAAGTTCAAGGGCATCAAGTGCGACCGCTGTGGGGTCGAGGTGACGCGGTCCAAGGTGCGTCGCGAACGGATGGGCCATATTGAGCTGGCGGCTCCCGTCTGTCACAGTTGGTATCTGAAGGGCGTGCCGAGTCCCATCAGCCTACTTCTGGACATGTCGCGCCGGACGCTTGAGGAGGTCATCTATTTCGCCTCCTACATCGTGACCAGTGTCAACCATGACAAGATAATGCGACGCCGGGCCGACATTCTGGCGGCCATTGCTGAGGAGAAGGCCGCGATTCTGGACTCGCGGGATCAGGAGATCGACCGACTGCGCGAGCAGTACGAGGAGGGCCTGCGCCGTTCCCAGGAGCGTCACGCTCAGGAAGCCGGGGACGATGAGGCGATGGAGGACGTGGCTGCCGAGGAGGAGGACGAGGAGGGCGAGGCGGGCGACCTGGATGTACTGGGAATGGAGCTGGACGACGACCTGGACAGTCTCGGCGATGAGATCCTGGAGGAAGAGGACTACCCTCTGGTTTCGGGCGAGACGGAGAGCAGCTGGGACAACGGGATGACGGAGGAGGAGCTTAGCCGCCGGATCCTGAAGGCCAACGAGATCACGCACCGCGTTGACGATCTGAACGAGGCCGCCGAACTGCTCTTCAAGCTGACGCCCAAGCAGCTGATTTCGGAGCTTGAGTACCGTCGGCTGATGGAGTTGGTAGAGGTCTGCGAAGAGCGGTTGGACGGCTCCTTCAGCGACCTGTTCAGGGCCGGTCTGGGTGCCGAGGCGATCCGTGACCTGTTGGCGGAGATCGACCTGGACGAGCTGGCCCACGACCTGCGTCAGGAGATTGACGAGCGGACGGGCGCGCGGCGGGCGCGGGCGGTCAAGCGGCTGCGGGTGGTGGAGGCCTTCCGGCAGAGCCGCAACCGTCCGGAGTGGATGGTGCTTGAGGTGGTGCCGGTCTTGCCTCCGGAGCTGCGCCCGATGGTGCAGTTGGACGGTGGGCGGTTTGCGACTTCGGATCTGAACGACCTCTATCGGCGCGTGATCAACCGCAACAATCGGTTGCGACGGATCATCGAGATCAACGCGCCGGAGTCGATCGTCAACCACGAGCGGCGGCTGCTGCAAGAGGCGGTTGATGCGCTGATTGACAATGGTCGGCGCAGCCGCCCGGTGACCGGCTCCAATCGGCGGCCACTGAAGTCGCTCTCTGACATGCTCAAGGGCAAGGAGGGGCGATTCCGCAAGAATCTGCTGGGCAAAAGGGTGGACTACTCCGGCCGCTCTGTTATCGTGGTGGGACCAGAGCTCAAGCTGCACCAGTGTGGCCTGCCCCGGGAGATGGCGCTGGAACTGTTCAAGCCCTTTGTCATGAACCGCCTCGTAGAGCAGGGGCATACGACAAACATCAAGACCGCCAAGCGGATGGTGGACCGTCTGCGCAGCGAGGTATGGGACGCGCTGGAGGAGGTCATTGATGACCATCCGGTTCTGCTCAACCGGGCGCCGACGCTGCACCGGCTCGGGATTCAGGCTTTCGAGCCGATCCTGATTGACGGGAAGGCCATCCAACTGCACCCGCTGGTCTGCGAGGCTTTCAACGCAGACTTCGACGGTGACCAGATGGCGGTGCACGTTCCTCTTTCGGCCCACGCGCAGGCGGAGGCGCGGCTGTTGATGCTTGCGTCACGCAACCTGTTCAAGCCCGCCGATGGGGCACCGATTTGCGCCCCGAAGTACGACATCGTTCTGGGCTGTTACTACATGACGCAGGAGAACAAGGAGGGGCTGGGGGCCGGGAAGTTCTTCCCCAGCGCGGAGTCTGTCATCAGCGCCTATCAGCACCGGAAGGTTGACCTGCACGCCAGCATCAAGGTGCGGCTGCCCCAGGTCTTTCTCTATGCCTACGACGAGAAGGGCGAGCAACTGACTTTGGAGCCTCAGCTCGAACTGGACTTGCGTCGCTGTGTGGCCGAGGTGGCCTGGGACGAGCACCCGGTGAAGGAGCGCAGGGCCGAGTTCATATTGACCGATGAGATCATGTCCCAGGAGCCGGTGGAGCGAGGGGCGTGGAAGGAGCGGTTCTCGGAGTTCGAGCGGCTGCGCGGCAACTTTGCTGACAAGAACGAAGCGATGATAACGGCCATCGAGCTGCGCTGCCGGGAGGCCTGCCAGCTGGGCGACATGGCCGTAGGGACACGGATTGAGGCGGGTATCCGGCGTGAGATCTTTGACACCACCCCGGGGCGAGTGCTGTTCAACCACGCCTTGCCTCTGGACATGCCTTTCCTGAACCACGACATCGCGAAGGAAGAACTGGGATCGATCGTTCGGCGCTGCTACCTGATCTACGGTCAGGAGCGCACCGCGGAGCTGTTGGACCAGATCAAGGAGATGGGGTTCAAGTACGCCACGCGGTCGGGCCTCAGCATCTGCATCGAGGACACCGACGTGCCGACGCGGCGGGAGGAGATCATCCGCCGCACCGAGCGAGAGGTGGCGCGCATCAACGAGGCGGCGCGGCGCGGGTACATCCTGGAAGACGAGCGCGAGCAGCGGGTCCTGGAGTTGTGGCAAGCGGCGCGCGAGGAAGTCGCGGACGACATTCTCAACAATATCGACAGCTTCAACTCGATCTGGATGATGACCAACTCCGGGGCGCGGGCCAACCGGTCCCACATCTCGCAGATCTCGGGGATGCGGGGTCTGATGAGTGACCCCTTCGGTCGCCTCATCGAGGATCTGCCGGTGAAGAGTAACTTCCACGAGGGGCTGAACGTCCTGGAGTACTTCGTGGCGACCCACGGCGCGCGCAAGGGCCTGGCGGACACGGCGCTGCGGACCGCTGATGCCGGATACCTGACGCGACGGTTGGTGGACGTGGCGCAAGACGTGATGATTCGCGATGTGGATTGCGGCACGACCGACGGCGTGGATGTCACGACGATGTTCGCGCAAGAGGTCCACTGCGCCTCGTGTGGTCAGGAGGATGTGCTGCGAGAGGGGCGGTGCGAGTACTGCGGCGCTGAGCTAATGGTGCCCAGTGACAGCGAGGTGTTGCAGAAGCTCGAGGACCGGATCATCGGGCGCACGGCGGCGGTTGACATCACGCACCCGGAGACGGGCGCCGTAATCGTGCCGGGCGGCGAGGAGATTGATGAGCGCTTGGCCCGCCGCGTAGTGGAGGCGGGTGTGCGGAAGGTTACGGTGCGCTCGCCGCTGACCTGTGAGTTGCGCAGCGGGATCTGTGCCAAGTGCTATGGGCGGGACCTGGCCCGGCAGAAGCTGGCGGAAGTGGGAACGGCGGTGGGTATCATCGCCGCGCAGTCCATCGGCGAGCCCGGGACGCAGTTGACCATGCGCACCTTCCACACAGGCGGTGTGGCTGGCCAGTACATCACTGGTGTGGCGGATGTGAAGAAGCGCAAGCAGCAAGCGTTGCGCAGCCTCCACGATGACATTGACAAGGGTATGGTCTCACTGGGCGAGATGGCGGGTGGTCGTGCTCGGCGGAAGGCCATCAAGGAGATGCTGAAAGTCCTGGAGACGCCCGTGCACGGTCTCCTGCGCGTTGTGGAGCTCTTTGAGGCGCGGACTCCGAAGGGCCAGGCGATCACGGCGCAAGTGGACGGCAGGGTCGCGGCTATCGAGACCAAGGGTCTGCGCAGCGTGATCATCCACTCGGTTCACAGCATTGACGACCTGCGGGTGATACGTGGCGAGCGGTTGGCGGAAGACATCATCAGCGCCGATGGCAAGACGAAGCTGGCGCGCGCTGGGGAGAAACTGCTGAAGAAGACGCGCATGCGGCTGAAGAAGGCGGGCGTGACCCATGTGCCAATCGCTACCGCGCACCTGGTACCGTACCGCGGTGAGTTGTTTGTCCGCGAGGGGAGCGAGGTACGGGCCGGTGACCGCCTGACGATGGGCCCGGTGGATCCGCAGAGCATTCTGGAGAAGCGCGGAATCCGGGGAGTGCAGGAGTACCTGCTGCGGGAGGTTCAGGCGGTCTACAAGGCACAGGGCGTCAGCATCAATGACAAGCACATCGAAGTGATCATCCGCCAGATGCTCAAGAAGCGGAAGATCAAGGACCACGGTGACACGAAGTTCCTGCCCGGCGAAGTGGTTGATCGCTTTGAGTTTGAGGACGAGAACGCGCGCGTGAAGGCGTTTGGAGGGCGTGAGGCGACGGCTGAGCCGGTTCTGCTGGGGATCACCCAAGCGTCACTGGCGACGGAGAGCTTCCTGTCGGCCGCCTCATTCCAGCGGACCACGCGGGTGTTGACCGAGGCGGCTTGTGCGGCGAAGCGTGATCCCCTGCTGGGGCTGAAGGAGAACGTGATCATTGGGCGGCTGATTCCCGCGGGCAGCGGCATGCCGCAGCATCGTGACCGCGAGGTGCGGCTGGCCGACGGGGTGGTTCCGGCGTTCGTGGAGACTCGGCGTGAGGAGACACCAGAGGAGGCCGTCCAGCGACTGATCAGCGAGTACGGGGTGTCGCGGGCGGAGGCGCAGGCGGATGTGGAGAGCTTCCGGGAGTGGGCCACCGGGGCGGAGGACGGTGAGGATGAGGAGAGCGATGTCTAGGCTCTCGGGCAGGGAATGGGGCTTGACATGTTGCGGGGGTCTGAATATACTACGGTGTCCTCCGGGAAAGCGCGCTGGCCACGTGGTGGGCGGTGCGAACTAACCGGATGTGGTGAAGGATGCTGCGTGGGGCTGTTCAGGACGGGGAGTCGCGCACGCATCACGCGAGCCCGTCGTCAGGTGGCAAAGACGACCGGTGTGGCTTCAGGAGTGAGGTCTCCTGAGATAGACCCCTGAAGCCATGCCGTGCGGTCTTTACTCGTCCTGGGCCCCTCACCTGACAGCTGAGGGGCCCTTTATTTCCGCTGTAGGCGGAGGGGCCCGGCGTGAGGTGGGGGGATGGATAGAACGAACCCGAGGGAGTGTTGGGTGTGCCGACGATCAGTCAGTTGGTGCGCAACGGGCGCAAGAAGAAGGCGCGCAAGCCGAAGACCCCGGCGCTGAAGTTTGTGTGGAACGCTCTCAAGCGGCGCTCGATGCAGGTGGAGGGCGCGCCACAGCGTCGAGGGGTATGCACGCGGGTATGGGCGCAGACGCCCAAGAAGCCGAACTCGGCACTCCGCAAGTGCGCCCGGGTGCGCCTGTTCAACCGCCAGGAGGTCACGGCGTATATTCCTGGCGAGGGGCATAACCTGGCTGAGCATTCGGTTGTCCTGGTACGCGGTGGCCGGGTGAAGGACCTCAACTCGGTGAAGTACCACGTGGTTCGCGGCACGCTGGACACGGAGGGCGTGCAGGGCAGGAAGCAGTCCCGGTCCAAGTACGGCACCAAGAAGGCGTAGATGACGCGGTCGGGACCGGCGCAGGACCAGCGCTGGTTCGCGGCCGAGGCAGGTTAGAGGGCAGCACCGTAGCGCGCCATGCTGCTCCAATGAAGTCCACCCGAGCGATGCATCAGAGGAGCGAGGCAGATGCCGAGAAAGGGAGAAGCTCCGAAGCGGCCTGTACTTCCAGACCCGATCTTCGGCAGCGAAGTGGTCACGCGGTTCATCAACAAGATCCTTCGCGGCGGCAAGAAGAGCACGGCGGAGCAGATCTTCTACGGAGCGCTAAGCGACATCGCTGAGGCGACCGGGGCCAATCCGCTGGAAGTGCTGCAGCAGGCGGTTCGGAACACGATGCCGGAGGTGGAGGTCAGGCCTCGGCGGGTGGGAGGGGCCAACTACCAGGTTCCGGTACCGGTTTCGGCACGGCGGCAGATCACGCTGGCAGTGCGGTGGATCGTTGACGCGGCACGCAAACGCAACGAGCGCACGATGCGCCAGCGTATAGCGCGGGAGCTGATGGATGCGGCGAAGCGGGAGGGCGCGGCTTACCGGCGGCGGGAGGAAGTGTACCGCATGGCCGAGGCCAACCGGGCGTACTCACACTATCGCTGGTAGATGGTATTGAGGGGTCCGTTGGGCGGCGTTAAGGAGTTCAGACTGTGGGCGCGGGGAACGGGAACCTAGTCAACACGCGGAACATCGGTATTGCCGCCCACATTGACGCCGGCAAGACCACGACCACGGAGCGGATGCTCTTCTACTCCGGAAGAGTACACCGCATGGGGGAAGTGGACGACGGCAACGCAACGATGGACTATCTGCCCCAGGAGATGGAGCGGGGCATTACGATTACGTCTGCGGCGACGACCTACAACTGGCGCGAGTGTGTGGTCAATATCATTGACACCCCTGGCCATGTGGACTTCACCGCAGAAGTCGAGCGATCTTTGAGAGTACTGGATGGGCTGGTGGTTATCCTGTGCGCGGTGGGGGGCGTGCAGCCGCAGTCGGAGACGGTGTGGCGCCAGGCGAACAAGTACCACATTCCGCGGATCGCCTTCATCAACAAGATGGACCGCATGGGCGCCAACTTCCACGATGTCCTGCACCAGATGCGGAAGCGATTGGGGGCCGATGGACTGGCGCTGCAGATACCGATCGGGGCCGAAGACGCGTTTGAGGGTGTTGTGGATCTGATCGAGCGGAAGGCGGTCTACTGGCGCGATGAGCTGGGGGTTGAGCCGGTGGAGGAGCCCATACCGGCCGCCCTGGCAGAGTTGGCTGAGGCTTTCCGCGAGCACCTGATCGTGTCACTCGCTGACGCGTCGCCGGAACTTGAGGAGAAGTATTTCTCGGGCGAAGACCCAACACCGGCGGAGATGCGAGCGGCGATCCGCAAGGGCTGTCTGGAGAAGGGGCTCGTTCCGGTGCTGTGTGGGAGCGCCTTCAAGAACAAGGCAGTCCAGCCGCTTCTGGACGCAATCTGCTACTACCTGCCGTCCCCGGTGGATATCCCGCCGGTGGAGGGGATTGACCCGGACAGCGGAGAGACCGTAGTTCGACGGGCGTCGCCCGAGGAGCCGTTCTCGGCCCTTGTGTTCAAGGTCGTCAGTGATGCCTTCACCGGCCAGTTGAGCTACCTGCGGGTCTACTCCGGGCGGATCGCCAACGGGGAGACCGTGCTGAACAGCACCACGGGGCGCAAGGTGCGGGTTGGGCGGCTCTTGAGGATGCACGCGAACCGCCGGGAGGATGTGCAGCAGGCCCAGGCTGGGGACATTGTGGCTGCAGTGGGTCTTGGCAAGGTGATGACCGGGGAAACCCTCTGCGATCCGCGTCACCCGCTGGTACTTGAGCGGATAACGTTCCCGGAGCCTGTGATCTCGATGGCCATCGAGGCCAAGTCCAAGGCGGACGAGGAGAGGCTGGCCGAGGCGTTGGAGAAGATTCTGGGCGAGGATCCGACCTTCGCCGTTCGCACGGACAAGGAGACTGGCCAGCAGATCATCTCAGGCATGGGTGAGCTGCATCTGGAGATCGTCAAGGATCGTCTGCGGCGCGAGTTCAGTGTTGAGAGCAACGTTGGCAAGCCGATGGTGGCGTACAAGGAGACGATTACGCAGATAGCCACGGGTCGGGGCCAGTTCATTCGACAGACCGGCGGCAAGGGGATGTACGGGGACGTGACCTTGCGTCTGGAGCCCTTGCCACGGGGCGGAGGGTTCGAGTTTGCGGACGAGACCGTGGGAGGCTGCATTCCAAAGGAGTTCATTCCCGCGGTCGAGGTGGGAGCGCGTGAGGCGATGGAGTCGGGACCGATGCAGGGGTACCCGGTTACTGATGTACGGGCGGTCGTGGTGGACGGATCCTGGCATGAGGTTGACTCCAACGAAGTTGCTTTCAAGATTGCCGGGGCGATGGCTTTCCGTGATGCTTACATGAAGGCGAGCCCTGTCATTCTGGAACCTGTGATGCTGGTGGAGGTCGTCACGCCCGAGGCGCACATGGGCGACGTGATCAACGATCTGACATCCAAAGGGGCTGCGATCCAGGAAATGTTCCCGTCGCCGGGCGACACTCAGACGATCATTGCGCACGCGCCCTTGGCGGGGATGTTCGGCTATGCGACGCAGTTGCGGTCGTTGACCCAGGGCCGAGCGACCTACACCATGCAGCCGCTGACCTATCAGCCGGTGGCGTAGTGCGCTCGAAGCCCGGGCACATAAGCAGCCCAGTTGGGTGGACGTGGCAGGGACCGAAAGAGACGATTGGGAGGCCATGATGGGCAAGGAGAAGTTTGTACGTGACAAGCCGCATGTGAATGTGGGTACGATTGGCCACGTGGACCATGGGAAGACGACGCTGACGTCGGCGATCACGAAGTGTTTGGCGGCGGTGGGGAACACGAAGCCGTTGGAGTTTGATCAGATTGACAATGCGCCGGAGGAGCGGGAGCGGGGGGTGACGATTCAGACGTTCCATGCGGAGTACGAGACGGCCAAGCGGCACTATGCGCATGTGGACTGTCCGGGTCATGCGGACTACATCAAGAACATGATCACGGGCGCGGCGCAGATGGACGGGGCGATTTTGGTGGTGGCGGCGACGGACGGCCCGATGCCGCAGACGCGGGAGCACATTTTGCTGGCGCGGCAGGTGAACGTGCCGGCGCTGGTGGTGTTTTTGAACAAGTGTGACGAGATGGACGATCCGGAGTTGTTGGAGTTGGTGGAGCTGGAGGTTCGGGAGCTGCTTTCGACCTACGAGTTTCCTGGGGACGAGATACCGGTGATCAGGGGTTCGGCGTTGAAGGCGATGGAGGCGGCGAATCCGTCGCCGGAGGATCCGGACTGCAAGCCGATCTATGACTTGATGGACGCGGTGGACAACTACATTCCGGAGCCGGTGCGAGAGATTGACAAGCCGTTTTTGATGCCGGTGGAGGATGTGTTTACGATTTCGGGTCGGGGGACAGTGGCGACGGGTCGGGTGGAGCGCGGGGTGATCAAGACGGGTCAGGAAGTAGAGATCGTGGGTTTGCGGGAGACGCGCAAGACGGTGTGCACGGGTGTGGAGATGTTCCGCAAGACGCTGGATGAGGGTCAGGCGGGGGACAATGTGGGGTTGTTGTTGCGGGGCATCAACCGGGATGAGGTGGAGCGGGGTCAGGTGATCGCGCAGCCGGGGAGCATCACGCCGCACACGAAGTTTGAGGGGGAGGTTTACATCCTGACGGCGGAGGAGGGTGGCCGGCACACGCCGTTTTTCAGTGGCTACCGGCCGCAGTTTTACTTCCGGACGACGGATGTGACGGGGGTGGCGCAGTTGCCGGAGGGGGTGGAGATGGTGATGCCGGGGGACAACGTGCGGCTGTCGGCGGAGCTGATCGTGCCGATTGCCCTGGAGGAGGGCGTGCGCTTCGCCATCCGCGAGGGAGGCCACACGGTCGGTGCGGGCGTGGTCACCAAGGTGCTGCAGTAGCACGAAGGGGATCGGAGAGGGCCCGCAGGTCCACGACAGGAGAGAGTCCAGATGGCCAAGACCAGTAACCAGATCCGGATCAAGCTGAAGTCCTTTGACCACGAGATCCTGGACCGTTCGGCGCTGAAGATCGTGGAGACGGCAGAGCGGTCGGGCGCCCGCATCGCGGGACCGATCCCGCTGCCTACCGAGAAGCGCGTGCACTGCATCGTGAAGCCGACGGCCCTGGGCCGCAGCAGCCGCACTATGGAGCACTTTGAGATGCGGGTGCACAAGCGGTTGATTGATATTCTGGACTCGACACAGCGCACGGTGGACGCCCTGATGAAGCTCGACCTGCCCAGCGGCGTCGACGTGTCCATCAAGACTTCGACCAACTAGGGCGATCCTGCCCGCAAGTGGTGACAGAGATGCCAGCAGCGATTCTGGGCAAGAAACTGGGTATGACGCGCATCTTTGATGCGGACGGTCGCGTCGTGCCTGTGACGGTTGTAGAGGCGGGACCCTGCGTGGTCGTCCAGCGCAAGACCGAGGAGCGGGACGGCTACTCGGCGATCCAGGTAGGGTTTGGGGACCGCAAGCGGAGTCGGACCAATAGCCCGCTGACGGGTCATTTCCGGTCCAAGAACATTGCTCCGAAGCAGCACCTGCGCGAGTTCCGAGTGGGCACGGAGGAGCAGTTTGAGGTCGGGGACGAGATCCGGGTGGACGTCTTCACGAAGGGCCAGAGAGTGGATGTGCGGGGCCAGTCCAAGGGTAAGGGTTTCGCTGGCGGCATGAAGCGTCACCACTTCAAGGGCGGTCCGATGGAGCATGGTGCCTCCAAGATACACCGGAAGCCCATGTCGGCGGGAGCCACCGACGCGGCCCGTGTGTTTCCCGGCAAGCGCAGTCCGGGTCACATGGGAGCTGAGACCGTCACGGTGAAGGGACTCACGGTAGTTGACGTGGACGCCGAGCGGAACCTGCTGCTGATCAAGGGCGCGGTGCCTGGAGCCAATGGTGGCCTGGTCGTTGTCCTCGGTCGGTAACGAGCTGTGAAGGGATGAGTTCTATGCCGCAGTTGGCGTTATGGAGCAGTAGCGGGGAGCGCATCGGCGAGATTGAGGCATCGCCAGAGGTATTCGGGGCGGCCCTGAACCGTGACCTGCTCCACCAGGCCGTGATGGTAGTTGACGCGAGGCGGCAGCGGAAGGCTGGTCGTGCGAAGCGTCGTGGTGAGGTGGCAGTGACGGGGGCGAAGATGTACCGCCAGAAGGGTCTTGGGCGGGCGCGACATGGCGATCAGAGCCCACCGCATTTCAAGGGTGGTGGCGTTGCCCATCCGCCGCGGGGCGACCGTCGGGTGCTGGAGATGCCACGGCGGGCGCGGAAGGCGGCGCTGCACAGCGCGCTATCGGCGCAGGCGAAGCGGGGGCGAGTGCTGGTGGTGGAGGAGTTGGCGCTTCCCGAGCCGCGGACAAAGGACATGCTAGCCTTGCTTGCCGCGCTTGGCGTAGACGGACGGGTGTTGATCCTGGCCTCGGCCGATGAGGCACGGAGCGACAGCAACTATCTCAGTTGCCGCAATCTGCCCTCGGTGGTCCTGCGGGAGGCGCCGCACATCAACCCGCGGGAGGTCCTGTGGGCTGATTACCTGATACTCACGCAGGCTGGGCTGCAGGTTCTGACCGGAGGAGGTGCGGCAGATGCTTAAGAGTGGGGACCCTCAGATGTTGGAGCACCGTGCCATCATCCTGCAGCCGCTGGTCACCGAGAAGAGCATGCGGGAGTCACAGGAGGCCAACAAGTACAGCTTCCGGGTGGCGTCGCAGGCCAACAAGATTCAGATACGGCGGGCTATCGAGGCCATTTTCAACGTTCGGGTGCTTAGCGTCAACACCATGAACGTGCATGGCAAGTCACGGCGCCGGAGCTATCGGTATCGCAGTGGCCAGACGGCGCGATGGAAGAAGGCGATCGTGACACTGGCGCCGGGCTCGAGCATTGACGTCCTGGAAGGTGGCCCGTAGGCAAGCACTGGCGCGGCGCTGGATAGCACTGACCGCGGCGTCGCTAGTAGTCAGGGGAGTTTGAGGACCATGGCTCTTAAGGAACACAAACCGACGTCGCCGGCCCGCCGCTCGCTGGTGACCCTGGTGAAGGAAGACGTCGAACGGAACAAGAGGCCGGAGAAGTCGCTGGTCGTGCGGAAGAAGCGCATGGCCGGACGGAACAACACCGGCAAGATCACGGTTCGTCACCAGGGCGGGGGGCACCGGAAGCTGGTGCGACTGGTTGACTTCAAGCGGGACAAAGACGACGTCCCTGCCAAGGTTGCGGCGATTGAATACGACCCCGGGCGGTCGGCCAACATCGCCTTGCTGCATTACCGGGATGGCGAGAAGCGCTATATCCTGGCGCCTCTGGGGCTGCAGAAGGGCGACCTCGTTGTCTCGGGTGAGCGAGTGCCGGCGCGTCTGGGGAACTCCTTGCCACTGGAGCGAATCCCGCTGGGCGCCACAGTTCATAACGTGGAGCTGACACCGGGTCGGGGCGGGCAGATGGTCCGAAGTGCTGGCGCGGAGGCCCAGTTGGTGGCCAAGGAGGGTAACATGGCCACCTTGCGACTGCCGTCGGGCGAGATGCGCATGGTCTCTCAGCGGTGTCGGGCGACCGTTGGTCGGGTGGGCAACGTGGACCATGGCAACGTACGGGACGCCAAGGCAGGGCGCAAGCGATGGAAGGGCGTACGGCCCACGGTGCGCGGGACGGTCATGAACCCCAAGGACCATCCGCACGGGGGTGGCGAGGGGAAGGCCCCGATTGGCCTGGATGCTCCGCGGTCACCGTGGGGTTGGAAGACCTTGGGGCGTAAGACGCGGAAGGTGCGGAAGCTGTCGAGTAAGTATATTGTGCGCCGGCGTGGCAGCAAGTAGTCCGACGGCAGCTCGCCGATTGGTAGGTCCGGAGGTCTATAGATGTCTCGTTCAATGAAGAAGGGTCCGTACGCGGATGAGAAGCTTCTGGCGAAGGTGGAGCGGCTGAACAGCAGCGGGGAGCGGCGGATCATCAGGACGTGGTCGCGGCGCTCGACGATCTTCCCCGAGATGGTGGGACACACCATTGCGGTGCATGATGGGCGCAAGCACGTCCCTGTGCTCATTACCGAGAACATGGTAGGACACAAGCTCGGCGAGTTCGCGCCCACCCGCACATACCGCGGTATGCGGCCCGGCAAGACGGAGCGCACGTCGCGGTCCAGGTAGTCCCTGGTGACGCAAACGTTTTGAACGAGGAGCAGGCGGAATGAAAGCAAAGGCAGTGGCCCGGTTCGTGCGGTGCGGTCCGCGCAAGGTGCGGCGCTACGCCGATCTAATTCGGGGCCGGGCGCTGAAGGAGGCCCGGGCGCTGCTGGCGGTGCAGGCCAGCCCGTCGGCCAAGGCCCTTGCCCTGTGTCTGGAATCCGCAGTAGCCAACGCGGAGAACAACCACGGGATGGACAGCGACGACCTGGTGGTTGTAGAGGCCAGCGCCGACGGGGCATTCAAGATGCCACGGCTGCGGCCGCGGGCCCGGGGACGCGCTGACCGATACTACCGGCGTACGTGTCACATCACGGTGGTAGTGGACGACGGGCAGGCGGAGTAGGACAAGACTGGGGGCGAGGCCCCGCGCAGGAGAGACTCCCTCATGGGACAGAAAGTGCACCCGTATGGATTCCGACTGGGCATCATCCGCGAGGCGCGGAGTCGGTGGTTCGCGGAGGGTCAGCGGTACCGCGACCAGCTCATTCAGGACCTGCAGATCCGGCGGTACATCGAGGATGTGCACCGCAATGCCTCGATCTCGGAAGTGACCATCGAGCGAGCGGCGGACACGGTGATCGTCACTATTGTCACCGCCAAGCCGGGGATCATCATCGGGAAGGGCGGTCGTGACGTAGACGAGCTGCGCCAGAGGACTGAGAGGATGGTCGGGCAGAAGGCGCGGGTCAATGTGGAGGAGACCAAGGAACCGGACACCAACGCACAGTTGGTGGCGGAGAACATAGCCCGACAGATCGAGAAGCGGGTGTCTTATCGGCGAGCGATGCGGCAGGCGGTGGATCGGGCCATGCGCCTGGGGGCGGGGGGCATCCGCGTGGCGGTTAGCGGTCGCCTTGGCGGCGCGGAGATCGCGCGGACCGAGTCGATGGGGCCCGAGGGGCGCGTACCGTTGCACACGCTGCGGGCGGACGTGGAGTATGGTCGTGCGGAGGCCAAGACGGGGTACGGTCACATCGGGGTCAAAGTGTGGATCTACAAGGGTGACGTCCTGCCACCGAAACGGGGCAAGTTCGCCGAGCCGGCGGAAGCCGTTGAGACGGCTGAGGCAGTCGTGGAGCCGGTTGCGGCGGCGGAGGGAGAGTTCACTGAAGCGCCGGTGACTCCCCCGCTGACAGCGGCGCCAGCAAGGGTAGACACCATAGAGGTCGAGCGGCCCGAGGATGACCTGTTGATCGCTGCGTTGGACGATAGCGACGAGACGACGGCGCCCGACGAGACGGAGGAGTAAGCTCCGATGTTGATGCCTAAGCGTACCAAGCACCGCAAGCACCAGCGTGGGAACATGCGTGGCGCGGCCTACCGGGGCAGCAAGCTGGACTTCGGGGAGTTCGGGCTGCAGGCTCTGGAGCCGGCGTGGATCACCAGTCGGCAGATCGAGTCGGCGCGTGTAGCGATGACACGTCACGCCCAGCGTGGTGGCAAGGTCTGGATCCGGATATTCCCGGATAAACCGGTCACGAAGACCGCTCCGGAGACGCGCATGGGGAGCGGCAAGGGTTCGCCCGAATACTGGGTTGCGGTCGTGAAGCCTGGACGGATCATGTTTGAGATGGCCGGGATCACGCGGGAGGTGGCCCAGGAGGCCATGCGTCTGGCGGCCCACAAACTGCCGATCAAGACGCGGTTTGTCACGCGGGAGGACGATCAGAATGCCTGACAACGCCAAGAGCACGCGTGATTTCATCGAGCAGATCCGGAGCGCCACGCCGGAGGAGCTGGAGGAGCGCCTGCGTCACATCCAGGAGGGGCTTTTCAACCTGCGGTTCCGGCTGGCGTCGGGGCAGATCGAGGATCCCAAGCGAGTGCGCAAGTATCGGAAGGCGATTGCCCGGATCAGGACCATCCAGAAGGAACGCGGCCTCGCCTAGCCGGCGGACGGAAGGAAGAAGGACAACGAGCATGAGCGATCAGGCCAAGACCAGGAAGCGGACGCTGGAGGGCGTTGTCGTGAGTGACAAGATGGACAAGACGGTGGTGGTCGCCGTCCAGCGCCTCACTCCGCACCCGCTCTACGGCCGGGTTATGCGGCGCACGGCGAAGTACAAGGCGCACGACGAGGCCAACGATTGCCACCAGGGGGACCGGGTCGCGATTCAGGAGTGTCGGCCCCTGTCGAAGGATAAGTGCTGGCGGGTCATCGCTGTCTTGGAGCGAGCAAGGTAGGCATCGCGGAACGGTTTTGCTGGAAGGAGCTTGACGTGGGGTTCTCGACGGAACAGATCAGGAACGTAGTGTTGGTTGGGCATCGCGGGTGTGGGAAGACCACTCTCGTGGAGGGCTTGCTGTATGCGACGGGCAAGGCAGACCGCCTGGGGCGAGTGGACAATGGGACGGCCACGGCGGACTTCGAGCCCGAAGAGGTTGCGCGGCAGATCTCGATCACCCCGGCCCTGTGCTACGCGGAGCATCGTGGCGTCAAGGTCAACATGGTAGACACGCCGGGGTACTCGGAGTTCTTTGCTGATGTGCCCTATGCCATGGCAGTGGCGGACACGGCCCTGGTAGTGGTGGATGCTACGTCTGGCGTCGAGATCCACACGATCAAGGTCTACCAGACCGCGCGGGAGATGCGGCTGCCGATAGTGGCCATCGTCAACAAGATGGCAAAGGAGCACGCCAGTCTGGACGCGGCGGTCGAGAGCATGAAGAAGATGCTCCCTGGCTGCGAGGCGGTGCCGGTACAGGTCCCCATTGGCACCGGGAGCGATTTTCGAGGTGTCGTGGACCTCGTCCAGAACAAGGCCTTTCTGGGTACGGAGAAGGACCTGTCGGCGTCAGAGATACCGGCAGAAATGGCCGAGACGGTAGCTGCCGCTCGCGAGAAGCTCATTGATGCCGTGGCGGCGGCAGACGAGGCGCTCATTGAGAAGTACCTGGAGGAGGGAGAGCTGTCTGCAGCCGAGCTGGCCGGCGGCCTGGCCAAGGCCGTGGCCGAGGGGACGATCGTTCCCGTGCTGTGTTGTGACGCCTACGAGACCAGGGCGATGGCGCCGATCCTGGAGTTCGTGAAGGGCATCTGTCCGGCGCCCCATGTCAGGGGAGCGTGGAAGGGAACCAAACCGGGCGGGGATGCCGAGGAGACGCGTGACTGCAGCGACTCGGCGCCATTCTCGGCCTTTGTGTTCAAGACCCTCAGCGACCCTTACGTTGGGCGCATCAGCCTGATCCGCGTGGTGTCCGGGAAGGCGACCAGCGATCTGCAGGTGCACAACACCAGCAAGAACGCACGGGAGCGACTGGCCGGGCTATCGCTGATGCAGGGTAAGCAGGCGAGCAGTGTCCCGGAGCTGTCGGCAGGGGACCTGGGCGCAGTGACGAAGCTGGAAAACACCAGCACGGGCGACACGCTGGCTGACTCTCGACAACAGATCGTCTATCCGCGACCGAAGACGCCGGCGGCCATGCACTCTGCAGCGATGACTGCGGCATCGCGGGCCGATGAAGACAAGCTGTCCATGGCTTTGGCCAGGATCACCGAGGAGGATGCCGGGCTGAGCTATGAGCGGCACCCGGAGACCAACGAACTTGTGGTCTCGGGTATGGGGGCGCTGCATCTGGACATCCTCGCCGAACGTCTGGCAAACAAGTTTGACGTCAAGGTCAACCTGAGCGACCCTCTGATTCCGTATCGGGAGACGATTACCAAGTCTTGCCGTGTGCAGGGGCGTCACAAGAAGCAGACCGGCGGCCGCGGGCAGTTTGGTGACGTATGGATCCGCATGGACCCGCAGCCGCGTGGCGTAGAGGAGAACGAGTTCGTCAACGAGGTGAAGGGCGGGGCCGTTCCCACCAACTTCATTCCGGCGGTGGAGAAGGGTATCTTTGACGGCCTCAAGAAGGGCATCCTGGCCGGCGCACCGGTTGTAGGAGTGAAGGTGACGCTGGACGATGGCAGCTCGCACCCGGTGGACTCTTCGGAGCAGGCCTTCCGCATGGCCGGGGCAATCGCGGTGCGTAACGCACTGGAGCAGGCCGGCTGCATTCTGCTGGAGCCCATCATGGAGGTCGCGGTCACGGCGGCCGAGGGCGTCATGGGCGACATCATGAGCGACTTCTCGGGGCGACGGGGTCAGATTCAGGGGTCAGAGCCGCTGGGAGCTGGCTTGCAGGTCATCAAGGCACTGGTGCCGCTGGCGGAAATGGCGCGCTATGCGGCGGACCTGCGGTCGTTGACGCAGGGCGCAGCCAGCTACACGATGGAGTTTTCCCATTACCAGGAAGTCCCGGCGCACATGGCCGAGCAGGTCATCGCCGCGCGCAAGGCCCGTGAGGAAGCCGAGTCATAGCGTGGGCTCACGTCGTCTGGAGAGGAACGCATTGCGATGATCCAACCTGAATCGAGATTGAAGATAGCTGACAACTCCGGCGTCCAGGCTGTTGGGATGATCCGCGTAGTTGGCCGTGGGCGTCACCGGTATGCCGGTCTGGGCGATCAGATCATCTGCTCAGCGAAGCAGGTGACGCCGTCCAGCCCCATCCCGAAGGGGGCGGTGCTGCGGGCGGTGGTGGTGCGCTGCCGCAACAAGACGTTGCGTCCGGACGGCAGCCAGATCGCGTTTGACGACAATGCCGCTGTGATCATTGACGACCAGAAGAACCCCCGTTGCACCCGCGTTTTTGGCCCTGTGGCGCGCGAGTTGCGTGAACGGGAGTACATGAAGATTGTGTCGCTGGCCCCTGAGGTAGTGTAGCCCCAGGCAGCCATGGACGCTGCGGGCAGACCGTGGCGGTCTGAGGAGCGATAGCGATGCCAACGAAGAAGCTGAACATCAAGACCGGAGACGAAGTGCTGGTGATGTCTGGAAAGGACCGCTCGCACAAGGGGCGGCCACGGCGGGGCAAGGTTCTTTCGGTTGACCCGCGCCACGATCGCATCGTGGTGGACGGGATCAACCTGATTAAGAAGGCGGTACGGCAGACCCAGCAGGTGCGGCAGGCCGGGATCGTGACACAGCCGGGGCCTCTGCATATCTCGAACGTGATGCTGGTGTGCCCCAACTGCGACGCGGCGACGCGTGTGGCGCGACGACGCACGCCTGAGGGCCGTGGGGTGCGCGTGTGCCGGAAGTGCAAGAAGGACATTGACGAGTAGGCCGAAAGGCTGGAGAGAGCATGCCCAGGTTGAAGGACAGGTACAACGAGGAAATCCGGCCGGCCCTGATGGAGCGGTTCGGTTACAAGAACATCTGGCAGGCGCCACGGCTGGAGAAGGTCTGCCTGAACATCGGCATCAGCTCCAAGCGCGAGGGCGGTCAGGAGGCCCTGGAGGCGGCGACGCGGGAGCTGACGCGGATCGTCGGTCAGCGGGCTGTGGTGACGCGGGCCAGGCGGTCAATCGCAGCCTTTGGGGTGCGCCAGGGCATGCCCATCGGCGTTCGCGTGACGCTACGGGGCGACCGGATGTGGGAGTTCGTGGACCGGCTGATCAGCATCAGTCTGCCGCGCATCCGGGACTTCCGCGGCATCCCCCGCAACAGCTTTGACGGGCGTGGGAGCTACTCCTTCGGCATTGATGACCAGCTCATCTTTCCGGAGTTGGGATACGATGACGTGGAGAAGCAACGCGGGATGTCCATCACCATGGTGACGACGGCCAAGACCGACGAGGAAGCTCTGGCCTTCCTTGAGATGCTCGGCATGCCATTTGTTCGCTAGGGTTGACCAGTAGATGAACCATCGCCGGTGAAGCGGGAGGCGCAAGTTGGCCAAGAAATCCTGGATTGCCAAGCAAAAGAAGCCGCAGAAGTTCAGCACACGAGTCTACAATCGCTGCCGGTTGTGTGGGCGGCGTCGAGGCTACCTGCGCGACTTTGGGATGTGTCGCATCTGCTTCCGGGAGAACGCCTTGGCCGGAAACATCCCCGGGATCCGCAAATCGAGTTGGTAGGCAGGGCGGAACCGGCCGTCACCAGACGGTGACAGATTGCTTTCAATACCAGCAGGTCGGGTGGAGATAGGCTGATGAAACAAGCGAGCACGGACACAGCCGGAGTGAAGGGCACGGGTGTCGTCACCGACCCGATAGCGGACATGCTGACGCGCATCCGGAACGCGGCGCAGGCGCGACACGCCAATGTGAAGGTTCCGGTGTCCAAGCTGAAGCGCGAGATCGCCAAGATCCTTCACGAGGAGGGTTACATCCGCGGCTTCCAACTGGTGGGCAAGGGCCAGTGTCTGCGCATTCGGCTGAAGTACGATGCCAATCGCGAGCCGGTCCTGCGCGGGTTGAAGCGTGTCAGCAAGCCGGGGCGGCGTGTGTATGTGGGGAAGGATCGCTTGCCGCGCGTTTTCAACGGACTGGGCATTGCGATCATCTCTACTAGTGAAGGCATCATGACGGCGCGGGAAGCACGCAAGCGGGGCATTGGTGGCGAGGTTATCGGCTACGTGTGGTAGATCGTCGCGAAGGACCGGGTGAACACAGAGATGTCACGGATAGGCAAGCAACCGATAGCGGTTCCCAAAGACGTCAAGGTCACCATTGAGGACGGCAACCGAGTAACAGTGAAGGGACCCCTCGGTGAGCTCAGTGACACATTTGCGGCGGCGATGACACTGTCGCTGGAAGGCGATCAGCTCATTGTGCGACGCCCGTCTGACGAGCGGGAGCACCGGGCTCTGCACGGACTGACGCGGAGTCTGTTGGCCAATATGGTCACGGGGGTAACCCAGGGCTTCAGCAAGCGGCTGGAGATCCAGGGGGTCGGTTACCGGGCCGAGAAGCAAGGCGCAGGTCTGCTGCTGCGACTGGGGTACTCGCATCCGGTCGTGGTGGAGCCCCGGCCCGGCATCACCTTTGATGTCGAGGGCAACCCGCCGACCAATGTGATCGTTCGGGGCATTGACAAGCAAGTGGTGGGTCAGACGGCGGCGGAGATCCGGCAACTGCGCAAAGTGGAGCCGTACCGGGGTAAGGGCATCCGGTATTCCGGCGAGAAGGTGCGGCGCAAGGCCGGCAAGTCGAGGGCCGGCAAGTAAGCGCGAAGGGATAGCCGTGCGCGAAAGCGTGTCGCCGAAGCCTGTCTTGGATGGCTGGCCCAGGTGGCGGCAGATACGGTAGGTGGCAAGGTGAGCAGGCTAAAGAAGAAGCAAGAGACCCTAGCACGTCGGAAGATGCGGGTGCGGCGCAAGATCAGTGGAACGGCTGACAGGCCGAGGCTGAGTGTGGCCCGGAGTCTGCGCCATACTCGCGCTCAGCTCATTGACGATGTAAGCGGCACCACGCTGGCCTTCGCCACCACGGAGGAGAAGGCATTGGTTGAGGGAGTAGGGAGCGCGGGAAGCGTGGCGGCGGCCACTGCGGTGGGGAAGGCGCTGGCGGAGCGGGCGCTGGCCAAGGGCATTTCTGCCGCGGTCTTCGATCGCGGAGGACGGCCCTACCATGGCCGGATCAAGGCTGTGGCGGAGGGAGCCAGGGAAGCGGGGCTACAGGTCTAGCGGGGCTCGGAGCGCAGACGGGTCGCTCGTCGTCGGCAAGGGAGGCTGTAACAGGTGACGGAACAGAAGCTGAGGGTGACACTCAAGCGCAGCTTGATCTGTCAGAAGCCCAAGTTACGCAGGACGGCGTTGGCGCTGGGTCTCCGGCGCCCGAACGATACCGTTGTCGTGGCTGATACGGCGGATATGCGTGGCATGCTGCGCGTGGTCGAGCATATGATCGCGGTCGAGCCGGCCCAGACAGGCTAAGCAGGCCGTACGCCCAGATTGGCGGGAGCACCAGGATGAAACTAAGTCAACTGCATCGCGCGTCACGTCCGCTGAAGAGCCGTAAGCGCGTCGGGCGCGGCCATAGCGCTGGACAGGGAAAGACGGCCGGACGTGGGCAGAAGGGGCAGAAGGCTCGCGGCAACGTCAAGCCGGGCTTCGAGGGCGGGCAGAATCCGCTGTTCATGCGGACCCCCAAGCTCCGCGGCACGAGCAACAAGTCCCATAATATCGGCATGTTCCGGGCTGCCTACTCGATTCTCAATGTGAGCCAGCTCGACAGGCTGGAGGCGGGCTTCGAGGTCAGTCTGGAGAGCATGAAGGCCCTGGGGTGGGTCAAGCAGCCGGGGCGGAAGGGGCTGAAGATTCTGGGCCAGGGCCAGCTCAGCAAGCCCCTGACGGTGCGGGCTCATGCGGTTAGCGCCAGCGCGCAGGCCAAGATCGAGGCCGCCGGAGGGTCGGTTGAGGTGATCGGCTCATGAAACAGCGTCTGGCGGCCCTAGCGCAGGCGCTCAGGCTTCCGGACATTCGGCAGCGCATCGTCTTTGTGATGGTGATGTTTGCCGTCTACGTGGCCTGCGCGCACGTGCCCCTGCCGGGTGTGAACCTGGAAGCACTGGAGCGGATGTTCCAGGGCGGTAACGTGTTCGAGCTGTTCAACACGTTTGTGGGAGGGTCGCTGAAGCGCTTCTCGGTCCTGGCTCTGGGCATCATGCCCTATATCAACGCCTCCATCATCATGCAGCTACTGGTCATGGCCATTCCACAACTGGAGGCCCTGCAGAAAGAGGGGGAATACGGGCAGAAGCAGATCAATGCCTGGACCAAGTACATGACGGTGGCGCTGTCGGTGCTGCAGGCGGCGGGGATGGTGGGCTGGTTCCGGCAGGCGGGCGCCTTTGAGGGCGGATGGATGGACGCCGTGTTTGCCGTGACCATGATGACGGCAGGCACGTCGTTCCTGATGTGGCTCGGCGACATGATCACCGACAAGGGCATCGGACAGGGCATCTCGCTGATCATCTTTGTCGGCATCATGACCACGATTCCGCAGCAGGTCATGCAGACGGCTACGCTGGTGCGGGGCGGTGAGATCGGCCTGGCCAATATCCTGGCGCTGACGGTGCTCTTCCTGGCCACTGTCTGGGGCATCATCAAAGTGCAGCAGGCGCAGCGGAAGATCCCGATCCAGTACGCCAAGCGGGTCAAGGGCAACCGCGTCTACGGTGGTCAGACAACGTTCCTGCCTTTGCGCGTGAACCAGGCCGGCGTCATCCCGATCATCTTCGCCATTTCGGTAGCCCTGTTTTCGGCCACAATCGCTCAGTTCCTGAGCAATCCGGGCTTTGTCGAGGGAGCGGCACGGGTACTGCACATCGGGGAGGATGCGGTCCGCAACGCGGATCGCTGCTATGGTGGACTTCACCACTCCCGGACGCAACTGGTTCGCTTCGGTGCTGTACTTCGTGTTGGTCATTGTGTTCACTTACTTCTACACGGCGGTGACCTTCAACCCGGAACAGATCGCGGAGAATCTTCAGAAGAATGGCGGGGCGGTCCCGGGCATCCGACCAGGGGAGCGGACCAGGGACTATCTTGACAAGATCCTGTACCGGATCACCCTGGCGGGCGCGCTCTTCTTGGGTGTCATCGCCCTGCTGCAGTATTACGTAGGCGACATCACGGGTGTACATACCTTTGGGCTGGTGGGTGGAACGTCATTGCTGATCGTGGTTGGTGTAGCCCTGGACACCATGCAACAGATCGAGGCGCAACTGGTCATGCGCCACTACAAGGGCTTCCTGCAGTAGAGAGGCCACGGACAGAGAGCCTGAAGATGGCATGTAACTTCATCCTGTTGGGCCCGCCCGGCGCCGGCAAGGGTACCCAGGCGGAACAGATAGTGCGCGACTACGGCGCCGTACACATCTCGACAGGTGACATGCTGCGTGCCGCCGTGGCGGCGCAGACGGAGCTCGGGGTGCAGGCGAAGCAGTACATGGACGCGGGCGAACTGGTTCCGGACGACCTGGTCATTGGTATCGTGCGCGAACGTCTGGACAGTGAGGACATTCGAGCTCGCGGGGCTTTGCTGGACGGCTTCCCGCGCACACTTGCGCAGGCCGAAGCGCTGGATAGAGCCATGAGTGATCTGGGCCTTGGCGAGCCCATTGTGATCAACCTGGTGGTACCGGATGAGGTGCTGCTCAGGCGTCTGACCGGGCGTCGGATGTGTCGCGGGTGTGGAGCAATCTACCACATAGACCGTGAGGGGCTCGACGTGGGCGACAAGTGCACGGCCTGTGGGGGCGAGATCTACCAGCGCAGTGACGATGACCCCACCGCGATATCCGAGAGGCTTGACGCCTATCACCGGCAGACTGCTCCGTTGATTGACTACTACGCGGAAAAAGGCTGGCTGGTGCCAATTGACGGGACGGGCACGCCGGCGGAAGTCGGTGTGCTGCTAAGTGAAGCGCTGAAGACTGTGAGAAAGTGCGACTAGGGGATGGTGGCGGGCAGGGGCCGGAACCTGCGCATCCCGCGCAAGAGCGCCGAGGAACTGGAGTGCATGGCGCAGGCGGGTGCTATCGCCGGGGAGGCTCTCGCCGCGGCAGCGGCCGCCGTCAGGCCCGGAATAAGCAGTCTCGAGCTTGACCGGATCGCCGAGGAGGTCATCCGTGCGGCAGGTGCGGAGCCAAGCTTCAAGGGGTATCGCGGGTATCCTGCGACACTGTGTGTGGAGATCAATGACGTAGTCGTCCACGGCATCCCCCGGGCTGATGAGATCGTCCGGGAAGGCGACGTGGTGGGGTTGGACGTAGGTGCGTTCTATCTGGGTTTCCATGCTGACACCGCGACGACAGTAGCCGTCGGGGAAGTCAGCGAAGCGGCCCAGGCGCTGGTGAGGGCGACCGAGGAGGCCCTGAGGCTGGGGATAGCCCAGGCGATAGCGGGCAATCTCCTGAGCGAGATAAGTCGGGCCATCGAGGGCCATGTGGAACGCTGCGGTTTTAGCTGCGTCCGTGACTTGGTCGGGCACGGGATCGGGCGACAGATGCACGAGCCGCCGCAGATACCGAACTTCTACAGCCCGCGGCAGTTCCCGGACTACGATGTCCGCTTGCGTCCTGGGATGGTCTTGGCCATCGAGCCGATGGTCAATGCGGGTGGCGCCGCCCTGCGAGTTGACGATGACCGCTGGACGATGCGGACTGCCGATGGCCAGTTGAGTGCGCACTTCGAGCACACGGTTGCCGTCAGCAAGGAGGGACCAGTGATCCTGACAACCCCTCGGAAGGTACGGCTCGCATGAAGAAGCCCAAGGAGAGCTCGCCGCAAGGTCAGAAGGCGATTCGGGTTATGGGCACGGTAGTGGAGAAGCTGCCCAACGCGGTCTTCCGCGTGAAGATAGACGACGGCCATGAAGTGCTGGCCCATGTGTCCGGGAAGATCCGGATGCGGTTCATCAGGGTCATGGCGGGTGACAAGGTCACCTTGGAGCTTTCACCTTACGACCTGACACGCGGGCGCATCACCTGGCTGCACAAGTGACGCTGTGGTGTTGTACAGGTTGTTGTCCTCTGGTGAGGAGTTGTGCTGGAATGAAGGTCTCGGCATCAGTGAAGAAGCGTTGTGACAAGTGCAAGATCGTGCGGCGACACGGCGTCGTCCGTGTGATCTGCGACAATCCGCGCCACAAGCAGCGGCAGGGCTAGAGCTGAGGAGGCATCGCAGTGCCAAGAATTGTCGGCGTTGACGTCCCCAGGGACAAGCGGGTAGAGATCGCGCTCACCTACATCTACGGTATCGGTCCCACCAGCGCGAAGCGGATCGTGGCAGACGCGGGCATTGACCCGGCCACGCGGATGCGCGACATCACCGAGGACGAGGCCGCCCGCCTGCGCGAGATCATAGAGCGCGACTACGTGACCGAGGGCGACAAGCGGCGCGAGGTGGCCTCCAACATCCAGCGGTTGGTGGAGATCGGCACCTACCGCGGGATGCGCCACCGACGTGGCCTGCCCGTTCGGGGGCAACGGACGCGCACCAACGCCCGCACCCGCAAGGGCAAGCGCAAGACGGTGGCCGGCAAGAAGAAGGCATTGCGCAAGACCTAGCGGTGGCTTGGCGCAACGGTTAGACAGGCTCACGGAGGCAATGGCATGCGACAGCGAAGGGATACGCGCGGGCCGAAGAAGGTCAAGCGACAGGTGCCGTACGGCCGGGTGAACATCAAGGCCACCTTCAACAACACGATCATCAGCGTCGCCGACCAGGAGGGCAACGTGCTCTGCTGGGCAAGTGCTGGGACCATCGGCTTTTCGGGCGCGAAGAAGGGCACCGCGTTCGCGGCACAGATGGCGGCCGAGAGTGTGGCCCGGCGGGCGCAGGAGTACGGGATGTCGCGCGTGGACGTCTTTGTCAAGGGCCCCGGCATGGGCCGGGAGACCGCCATACGGGCCCTGCAAGCAGCAGGCCTGGACGTGGCTAACATCAAGGACCAGACGCCAGTCCCGCATAACGGTTGCCGCCCGCCCAAGCGGCGAAGGGTCTAGAGGCAAACCCGGTTCGGACGTAACTAACGAAGGAGACTCTCCATGGCACGATATCGAGGCGCCGTATGCCGCCTGTGCCGGCGGGAAAACCAGAAGCTGTTTCTGAAGGGACAGCGCTGCTACAGCAACAAGTGCTCGGTAGACAAGCGGCCGTACCCTCCGGGTCAACAGGGCGAGGGCGGTGCCAGTCGCCGGCGGCCCAGCGACTATGGGGCGCAGTTGCGCGAGAAGCAGAAGCTGCGGAACGCATACGGCCTGCTGGAGCGGCCTTTCCGCCGCTACGTGGCCGCGGCTGAGCGTGCCGAGGGCGTGACCGGAGAGGTATTGCTGCAGTTGCTTGAACGGCGGCTGGACAACGTCGTCTACCGAGCAGGCTTCGCCAGCAGCCGCGCTCAGGCCAGGCAACTGGTAAGCCACAACCACTTCACGGTCAATGGGCACCGCGTCAACATCCCCTCCTATCAGGTTCGGGTCAATGACGTTATAAGGGTGCAGGATAAGAGCAAGCAAGCCGGACCGTTCAAGGAACTCCGGTCGGCAGGAGCGCCTGTGCCCGAGTGGCTGAGCGTCGACCTGCCCAATCTTTCCGTCACCGTTGCCGCCCTGCCCGTGCGCGAACAGATCGCGGCGGATGTGGACGAGCAGCAGGTTGTGGAGTTCTACTCCCGATAGTGCGAACAGGGCCGCGCGCGGGCCCCGGGCTGCAAGCGAACGCGCTTCCCGGGACGGCCGCGGACGAGGAGCGAGGCAATGATAGAGGGCCTAAACCCCAGAGTGCATCCGTTGGAGTTGACGCCGACCTACGGCCGGTTTGCCGTGGAGCCATTGGAACGCGGCTACGGTAACACCCTGGGTAATGCATTTCGGCGAGTGCTGCTGGCGCACATCGAGGGAGCGGCGGTGACTGATGTGCGGATCCAGGGAGCTGTCCACGAGTTCACGACGTTGCCTGGCATCGTCGAGGACACGATGGAGATCATCATGAACATCCGCGAGCTGGCAGTGAAGGTATCGCCGCCAGCCGACGGCTCGGCGCCGCCGGAGGAACTGGTTCTGACGCTTCATGCCAAGGGTGCCGGGGAGGTCTTGGC
>JABLXH010000042.1 GCA_013178155.1 Armatimonadota bacterium
CGCGTTTCATTGTCATCGCATTCTGGCTGGTGGCTCTGACGCTGACCTGGATCACGCGCGCTCTGTGGGGGCGCGTGCGTCGGGCAGCGCTGGCCCGGCCGGAGAATGTGTCGCGGGTTCTGGTCGTGGGCTGTGGCGACCTGGCGCGGATTGTCATGGGCAGGTTACGGCAGTTCTCCCTGGGTCTGGAACCCATTGGCTTCGTCGCCACCGGTACTGCCCCCACCGAAATCGAGGGACTGCCTGTTGTGGGGAGGCTGGCGGACCTGCCCGCCCTCTTGTCTGCCCACGGGGCCGACGAGGTGCTGGTCGCCGACCCCGATGTGCCGGCAGGGCAGTTGATGGAGGTCATCCGGGCCAGCGAGGAGAAGCATGTGGAGTTCCTCGTCGTGGCGGGCCCCCTGCAAGTGCTCACCGCACAGGCGGAGCTGTCGGGCCCGGCGGATCTGCCCGTGCTGGAGTTGCGCAACCGCGCCTTCGGTCCTTTGCAAAGGCGCGTGAAGCGGTTCTGTGACCTGGTCGGAGCCGCTCTCCTGCTGCTCCTGCTGGGGCCGCTGATGCTGGTGATCAGCGCCATGATCCGGCGGCAAATGGGGCCTCCGGTGCTGTTCCGGCAAGTGCGTGTGGGCTACCGGGGACGGGAGTTCACGATGCTGAAGTTCCGCACCATGCGGGCTGACGCGGAGCCATACGCCGCGTCACCCGAGCACCCCGCCGATGAGCGGATCACGCCGCTGGGACGATGGCTTCGCAAGTACAGCCTGGATGAGCTGCCCCAGTTGTTCAATGTCCTGCGGGGTGAAATGAGCCTGGTGGGGCCACGGCCCGAGATGCCCTTCATTGTGGCCCAGTACGAGCCCTGGCAGCGGCGGCGTCTGGAGGCAATGCCGGGGATGACGGGCCTCTGGCAGATCCTGGGCCGCAAGGATCTGCCGTTACGCGAGAACATCGAGTACGACTTCTACTATATTCGCAATCAGTCGCTGCTGATGGACCTGGCCATTTTTCTGCGCACCATTCCGCTGGTGGTACTCGGCAAAGGAGCCTACTGAGGACCCACGTCCCTCGGCCCGCATGTCTGACGACTCATTGCAGGACAAGCTGAAGCCCACCCCGATCACGGCGCGCGCCGTGGTCGTTGCTTTGCTCATCTCCCTGGTCTTTGCGTACATCATCCCCTACGTGGATGTCTACCTCAAGGACACCTTCCTGGGGGCCCAGCACCTCCCCCCCGGGTCCGTCTTCATGCTTCTGGCCCTGACGCTCGGCATCAACCCGCTGCTGCGGCTCATCAGCCCCCGCGCTCCCCTGACCCGCACGGAACTGCTCTACATCTACTGCATGACACTGTTCTCCACGCTGGTTCCGGGGCATGGGGCCGAGAACGTCATCATCCCGGTGAGTGTCACCGCCCGTTACTTTGCCAGCCCCGAGAACAAGTGGGAACAGCTCTTCCATCAGTACATCCCTGACTGGTTCGCTCCCACTGACCCGGAGGTCGTCCGCCAGTTCTACGAGGGCCTCAGCCCCGGGGCCAGCCTGCCCTGGAATCACTGGTTGGTGCCCATGGCCGTCTGGGGCGGCGTCAGCCTGCTGCTGTATGTCCTGGTGATGTGCCTGAGTGTGCTCTTCCGGCGCCAGTGGGCCGACCACGAGAAACTGGTCTTCCCCCTGGTGGCCCTGCCCCTGGAGATGACCAGCCCGGCCAATCGCCCCGAGGGAAGCTTCTATGGGAACAAGCTGATGTGGGTGGGCTTCGGCGTGGCCGTGGTGGTGCAGGTGCTGAGCGGGCTGAAGTACTACTACCCCAGCTTCCCTGGGCTCAAGCTCTTCGTGGACTTTCAGCCCTTGCTCAAGGAAGAGCCCTGGCGAGCCATGGGCTGGACGCCGGGTTACATCTGGCCCTCGGTCATCGGGATCACCTTCCTGCTGCGGAGTGAGATCTCGTTTTCCCTGTGGTTCTTCTACTGGTTCACCAAGGCCCAGACCGTCATCGCCCACCTGCTGGGCTACCGCTGGGGCGGGCGCAGCACCAGTTGGGGCTATGCCGCCTGGCTGGGATACCAGCCCGTGGGCGGCTACCTGGCCTACGTGGGCATCTCCTTCTACGCCGCGCGGCAGCACCTGAAGTATGTGTGGGAGATCACCTGCGGGCGAGCCCCCGAGCCTGGAAACGAGGGACTGTCGTACCGGGCTGCGCTCATCGGAGCCGTGGCCTCGCTGGCCGCGCTCATCGGTTTCTGCCTGGTGGCCGGGATGGGATTCTGGCCGGCTGCGGTCCAGATCAGCATCTACGTCGTCATCGCAATGTCGCTCAGCAAGGTGGTGGTCGAGAGCGGATTGCTCTTTGTTCAGGCGACCTTCCCGGCCCTCGATACCATGGCGCTGTTTGCGGGGACGCGCGCCATCGGCGCCCGCAGCATGACCGTCGCCACCTTCATCGAGCGGGGCTTCATGACCGACCTGCGGGCCTTCCTGATGCCCAGCTACCTGCAGAGCCTCCGCATCGCCGATCTAACCAACCTCGACAAGCGCGGACTCCTGCTGAACGCTGGCGTCATCATCATCCTGTGCACTGCCGTGGCCTATTGGCGGAACAATGAGCTGGCCTATCGTTTCGGCGCCTTGCGGTGCAACGAGTGGTGGGCCAGGTCCGCGGGCGAAGGTGGGTTCAAGCTACTGGGGAACCAGTTGCAGGTGCCGCTGCCACCCGATGCCGTCGGCATCACCTCCCTGTCGCTGGGAGGGCTGTTTACACTGGGTCTTTACGCCATGCGGCAGCGTTTCACGTGGTTCACGCTGCACCCGGTTGGCTTTATCATGATGCACACCTACCCCATGATCATGCTCTGGTTCTCCATCTTCCTGGGGTGGGTGTTCAAAGCGGTTGTCATGCGGTATGGTGGCTACCGGGGACTGCAGGCGACTACGCCGCTCTTCCTGGGAGTCGCCTTTGGCGACATCACAATGATGGTGGTCTGGCTGACGGTTGATGCCATCCTGGGCAAACATGACCATTTCCTGCTGCCCGGCTGACACGGGTCGGGGCGGGCAGAGAGGGAGACCACGAAGATGAGTTTGAAGATCGGTGTGGCCGGATTGCGGCGGGGAACCGGGCCAGCGCTGGTGCTCAAGCAGCACGCTGAATGTGAACTGACCGCGGTCTGCGATCTCTTCCCCGGCCGGGCGGAAGCCTTTGCCAAGCAGCACGGTGTTGCACAATGGTTCGACGACTACACCGCCTTCTGTGCTGCGGACCTCGACGCCATCGTGGTGGCCACGCCAGCCCCCGTGCATGTGGCTTGTGCTGTGGAGGCCATGCGGGCAGGAAAGCATGTGCTCTCTGAAGTGCCTGCCTGCTGGGACCTCGACCAGGCGCGGGAACTGGTACGGGTCGTCCGCGAGACCGGCCTGAAGTACATGTTCGGCGAGAACATGTGCTACTTCGCCTACTGCCAATCCTATGGCGAGATGGTGCGGCGCGGCGACATTGGCGAGGTCATCTACGTCGAGGGCGAGTACATCCACAACTGCGACAGCCTGATGACCGAGACGGGTCCCGACGGGCAGCCACGGCTCACCTGGCGCACGAGGATGCCGCCCATCCAGTATTGCACCCACGAGCTGGGGCCGATCCTGCAGTGGCTGGATGACCGCATCGTCAGCGCCACGGGCCTGTCCACTGGTTGCTGGCGCAAGCCCGAATGGGGCGTCACCGACATGGAGGTCGGGCTCTTCCGCACCGCCAAGGGCGTCATCGTAAAGGTGCTGTGCGGCTTCTCGGTGGCCAAGGAGCCCGCCCATCACTGGTTCACGCTCTACGGCACCAGAGGCCACCTGGAGAGCCCCCGCTGGCCCGACGGGCAGCATCGCCTGCAGAGCGACCTGGTCCCGTACATGACCGAGCATGCCCGGCTCAGTCTGGGCATCAATCACCCCGGCGCGCCACCCGAGGCCACCGTCGGGGGTCATGGCACGTCCGAGTATTTCATGTGCAATGACTTCGTGCGCTGCATCCTGGATGACACCAAGCCGGCCATTGATGTCTACCAGGGCCTGGACATGACGTTGCCCGGCATCTGTGCCCACCTCTCCGCCGAACGGGGCGGGGAGCTGGTGGAAGTGCCGGACCCGAGAGATTGGTAGCAAAGCGATGGCGAACCTCAGCCCCAAGGAGAACTACCTGGCCGCTGTGCGCTTTGCTGGGCCTGACTACGTGCCGCGGGGCGATGAGCCCATCTGGCACCATTTCCAGTTCGAGGGCAACTTCCGACTCGCGGACTGGACGGACCTGTGGGGCGTACGCTGGGAGGTGGGCCTGGAGGGCACGGTGCCGTTCCCGAAGGGCAACCCGCTGCCCGACCTGGACCGCCTGGCTGACTACCGATTCCCGGACCCCGGGCAGCTTGAGTTCACTGCCGAACAGCGCGACGCCCTGGCGAAGGTAGACCGGGGCGAGAAGCTGGTGGGCGGAAGCCTGACCTATCTGCTCTTCGAGCGTGCCTGGGCGGTCATGGGCATGGAGCAGTTCCTGAGCGCTCTCGTGACCCATCCGGCCGAGGTCAAAGTGTTCCTGCACGGCATCGCCGACTATGCCCGCCGGGTCTTCGACCGCTACCTGGAACTGGGCGTGGACGCCGTCTCCTTCTCCGAGGACCTGGGTACCCAGCGGGCGCTGATGATGTCACCCGCCATGTTCCGCGAGTTCATCCTGCCGGAGTATGTGTACGCCTTCGCGGATGTACTGGAGGCCGGGAAGCTGGTGTTGTTCCACAGTTGCGGCTGCATCGAGGCGGTCGCGGCCGATCTGGCCAGCATCGGTGTCAGCGTGCTGAACCCCATCCAGGCCCGCGCAAACGATCTGGCGAAGGTGAAGGCGGACACGGTGGGCCGTATGGCGCTGGAGGGGGCAATAGACACGGCGATCCTGGCTGGCGGCACGCCCGAGGACGTGCGCGCCGAGGTCATCCGGGTCATGGAGATACTCAAGCCCGGCGGCGGGTACATCTGCGGCCCGGACCAGGGAATCCCCGGCGTGCCCCCGGAGAACTACCAGGCCCTGTGGGACACGGCGCGCGAGGTCGGACGATATTGACGGACAACGGGATGAGTGTCTCGATGCCACGTTGGCGTGCCGGGGGACCAGGAGCTAACCTCGGTAGGCGGGGCATCCTGCCCCGCCCCTCTGATGGACACTGGGAGGGATGAGTCAATGGCACGTTGGTGTGCCGGGCGACCGGGACCTAAACTCGGTAGGCGGGGCATCCTGCCTCGCCTACCAGGGATGTTCGTGCTTGGCTTGTTGGTCGCAGGACTGGCCTGCGCCCAGTCACCTCAGGGGGTGGGACGATTGGCGCTCAAGGAGAAGACGCTGCTGGAGAAGCCGTCACCGCTCATGGGCGCCTTCTACGTGGCCCGCACCGGCCTGGAGATGATGACTTACTCCGCGCGCTCGACCGACAACGGGCGCACCTGGACCCCGGCCACCCCACAGCCCGATTTCGACAGCAAACTCCCGCCCAACTATCGCCGCAGCTACTACCCGGGCTTCGTGGACCCGGTGAACGGCAACCTCCTGTCAGTGCTCTTCTGCATGGACCGGGCAGACATAGACCGCAATGTCGTGGAGCCCGAGGAGACGGCCACCGACTCGTACATCCGCTATCGCGTCTCTGTGGATGGGGGCAAGACCTTCCTGTTCGACGAGCCCATCATCCAGGAGGGGGGCTTCACCTTTGAGCATCCTCTGGAGGGGCTGTATCTCGGCAAGAACGCCATCTTCCTGGGGGATCAGGGCTGTCGGCCGATCCGCACCCGCCAGGGCCACATCATCGTGCCCACACAGATGACTATTCTCAACGACCAGGGTGAGCTGGAGACCTTCGGCAGCGGCTGGGACTACTACCACAGCCTGATGCTCATCGGCACGTGGCAGCGCGATCACCGCCTGAAGTGGCAGGTGTCCGAGCAGATCAAGGCGGACCCCGACCGCACCGTCCGCGGCCTCTATGAGCCGACGCTGGCCGAGATGCCCGACGGCCGCATCCTGTGCGTCATGCGCGGCTCCAACGGCCTGAAGAAAGACCCCGACTACCGGTTGCCGGGACGGAAGTGGTACAGCGTTTCGCGTGACGGCGGCTTTCACTGGAGTCGTCCCCGCCCGTGGCACTACAGCAATGGCCGGAGCTTCTACTCGCCGTCCAGCATGTCGCAGATCATCCAGCACTCCAACGGCCGCTACTACTGGCTGGGCAATATCAACGCCACCAACCCCCGCGGGAACGCCAACCGCTACCCGCTGGTCATCGGCGAGATCGATCCGGAGACCATGATGCTCATCGAGGAGAGCGTGACCATCATGGACACGCGCGGGGAGGGCGATCCGGAGGGCCTGCAACTGTCAAACTTCTACGCCTTCGAGGACCGGGAGACCGGCGACATCGTGTTGCCGATGGGCCGCTGGACCCCGCCGGACAACTATCAGTGGGTGATCTACCGCGTGGCGACCCGCTAGCGAGGCGTGTCGGTGAGCTGCCCGATGTTCTCGAGCCAGGCTATCTGCATCTGGCGGTGCAGTTCCCGGCACTGGCACGTCAGTTGCACGAAGGCCAGCTCCTCCTCGCGCGACAACGGTTGGTCGCCTGTCCCCCGCGCCTGCTCCAGGGCCTGCCAGGCCTGGCGCGCCCGGTCCCGCAGCTCCTGAGGTATCTGTGTTTCGCCCAGCAGATACTCATAGTCTTCCCGCGCGACGGCGCTGTCCCAGATCTGGTTGGCGGTCAGGCTGAACGGCATCGCGACCAACCGTTCACGGACGCCTGGGGCTTCCTGGCGGAAGATAGGCAGCTCCTCACGCCAGTGGCGGCCCTCCCAGTAGCCGATCGCGACACGAAGCGAACGCCGTCCGGGCCGTGGTGTGAGCTTCGGCTGGACCGGATACGTGCCAGCAACCGCCAGGCCGCTGACCTCCTCCGGGTCCAGGACCATGAGGCACCCACCGTCCTCCTGACTGAGTCGATTGTGCAGCATCAGGGCCCATTCCGTGCCCGGGTCCAGCGCCGTGTCGGTGTCGGCAGTGGGCAGTTCCCGCGTGTTGGTGGCTACCCAGCGCTCTCGTGCGGCGTCCATCGTCTTGGACGTGTTGTAGGGGTAGCTGGAGAAGGTCACCGACCCCAGGCTCCAGCCCTGAGCTCCGGCTATCCAGATCTCCACGTAAGCCCAGTACGTTTCCCCGGCTCGTTTGAGATATCGCACACCCAGCAGGCCCGGCGACTGGCCCCCTGCGCCGCGCGGCAGTTCCCAGAGGAAGTCCGCCACTGCCGTCTGCCCTTCTGCCAGGACGTTCAGGCCGCGCTGGCGCTCCACGCCCATGATGGGACAGGTGCGGCCGTCGGGGCTGACCACCGTCGGGGCGACGAAATCCCACAGGTCCCAGCCGCCGTTGCCCGCGATCCGACCAAAATCCAGCCCGAAGAAGTGGTCAGCGTACTTGGCGGCGGTGGGCTGGTCGTCCGCGTCCGGTTTGACGAAGGCCTCGTACTTGGCAATGAGATTGTCCAGTGCCACCTCGCGTCGCACGCGGTCGTAGCCCACCCGCTCGGGGTCCTGGGTCTCGGGCTTGCGGGTCTCGCTCACCCGGGCCAGGATGGGCTGTGCCGGCTGTGCCCAGACCACGCTCGCCAGCAACAGGCAGGTGCCAATCACAAGGTAACGTCCCATCATCTAGCCTCCAGCAGTGACGGCAAACTTGGCCGAGGCAGTGGCGCCGGTACTGATGTCAGTCATCTGGACGGTCCACTGGCCGGCCGGGTCGTTGTAGGCCAGCGGTATCGTGACCTCGCCCTGGGTGCCCCGCATGCGCAGGTAACGGCGATACGCCCAGCGCTCCTGGCCCTGACTGTCAGTGACGCGAACGCGAACGATACGTGTGGCCTGCAACCCGCCCGGCAGCTTCAAAGCGATCGTCACGTCCTGGCCCAGCTTCCCGGCCTTGGGCCCGATGGCCAGGTCGCCTGGCTTCGTGGGCAGGAGCGTGTAGATGAGAACCTCACGCGCTTCGTCCTGCGCCACAGCCAGCCTATCGCTGGCACCCAGGTACTGGTCGGTGCGCGTGTCCACGATGTGGGCGGTCTGCCGCAGCCTGAGCTCTGCCGGACCCGGCTTACGCCGCAACAGCCCCACCAGCGGGGCGTCGCCGTTGTCGAGCAGTCGCACCTCCCACGTCCCTCGTGGCTCCACCCAGACGCGCGGCGCGACGCCTGTCGCCCGCAGCAGCGCCGCCAGCAGATCGGTCCCCCGGCTGGCGGGTACTGCCCCGGCCAGGGCGTCGCCGAGGGGGAAGTTTAGCAGGATCGCCCGCCCGGCCCCGACCTGGTTGATGGTGACCAACGGCAGGTCGGCGCTGGCCGCAAGCACCTGGGCTGTCGTCACGCGAATGCTGGGGTCCACTCGCACCTCCGACACGTCCAGCTCCAGCTCCTGCCCATTGAGGGTCGTGTCGAGGCGCAACGGGGCCTTGCCGGGCGTGGCGCTGACATCGCTCTCTACGCCCAGTAGGTCGCTCAGGAGGTTTCTGGCCGCCGGCTTGCCCAGCCCGCCCAGCACCCCGCATCGTGCCTCCGCGACCACCGTGCCGCCGGCCTGGCAGTAGTCGCGCAGCAGCTCGGCCTGGTCCCCGGAGACAGCACGCGCGCCCAGGATGAAGACGACCTTGGGCTTCCGTGCGGCCAGTTCGCCCCTCTGCTCGATGCCCCGGGCCGTGATGAACCGCGGCGTCAGGCCGATCTCGCGCGCAGCCACGATGAGCGCGTTCTGGCTTGCCTCCGGGGTGCCGAAGCCGGTGTCCCAGGTGGCGACGTGCTCGGAAACCTGGGACCAGAGCATGTAGAGCCCGTCATCCGCCGGGTCAGCGGCGACGATCTGCTGGCCGATGCCACTGTGGATCTCCTCGAACTGCGGCCGAAGGCGCTCGAAGTAGGGCGCGAAGCCGCCCCCCGCCTGCAACAGCCCCTCGCTGCCGGTAACCGCGAACCACAGGCTGGTGTTCAGGCCGCGCAGCAGGTGCTCCCACAGCACGGGTGTCGCCTGCCGGCCGCCATGCGAGCCTACATAGCCCCCCCACCAGTTGCCGTAGATGACCTCCGGCCGGGCCAGTGACATCTGAAGCACATCGAGGCGCAGCCACGAGTAGGGGCTCCACATCTCCAGGTTGCCCAGGCTGCGCTCCAGGTCACCCGGCATGGATCCCTCGGCGCCGACGGCCGCTCGGGGGTCTATCTCGTGGATCCAGTCTCGCATCGCCCCGTGGATCTCGGCGTATTGCCACTCCAGGAAGCTCATGTGGTCGCTGATGCGGGCATACTCGCGGGCCGTTAGCGCCTCCCGGCGGTCCATCGGCCTCACGTCGTCCCAGGAAGCAAAGCTGGTGCCCCAGGACTCGTTGAGGTCCTCCAGCGTGCGGTACTGCTCCCGCAGGAAGGCTCGGAACGCGACCTCGTCGCTGGGAGAGAAGCCCGAGTTCAGGTCGAGCTCGTTCTCGTCACCGAGCGAATAGACTTCGGGCCCCACCGGCGGGCAGGGGGCAATCCGCTTCTGCAGTTCGGCCTTGGCGGCGTCTCGCCAGGCTGGGTTGCTGAAAGAGTCATCCCCTACACTGGGGCCGAAGGCGGCCTTGCGCCATCCCTTCTCATCAGCGCCGCCGCAGATACGATAGGCATAGACGAAGGGCCGGAAGTCACTGAGCGCGTAGCGCTGGAAATTCCGCGGTTCGGGGTGGGCAAGAAAGCAGTTGAAGCCTGTCTTGCGCATCAGGTTCCACTGACTCCACCACAGTCCCGCGTCATTGGTACCCCACAGCACGCTGCGAAGCTCTTCGCTGGAGCGCTGGGGCACATAGAAGACAGCTTCGCGGCGGGACATCAGCTCTCCCGCGACGCTTAGCGACGCCACTGCGCGCACAGCCAGGGTCCGGGTCCGTCGTACGGGGAGAGAGAGGCTGATGGTCTGCTGCCCGACCGCCAGGCCGGCATCGTGTCGCGCAAACACCCGGTCCTCGGTATCCACCAGGTCCACATGCAGCGAACACGCCGGGGGAGCAGGCGTTGAGAGGCGCGCCCTGAGCTCGACACTCGCGTCGCGCTCAACCGATTCCGTCGCCGCGGCAAACTCAGCCAGCTCCACCGGAGCAGTAACCACGAAGCTGGTAGAGCCCCAGGTCTCCACCCCTCGCGGCCCTCTTAGAATAACATCGAGGAACCATTGCCCGGCCGGCAGTGTCGCCGGCTGGATGGGGAAGGTGTTGGGGCCGGGCTGGAGGGTGCGCTGGAAGGTGTTGCGGGTCTCGTGCCCCCGGGTGTCACGGAAGCGCGTCCAGACCTCCGCCGGTAGCGGTGCGTCCGAACGGTTCTCGGCCTCCAGCCGGCACAGCGTCCCCACGGCCTCGCGGGGCAGCGTCTGGCCGTCGGCGGCCAGCGAGAGCATGACTCGCGGCATGTGCCTGGGGCTGGCCCAGAGCAGTGCCTTCATCGCAAGGCTCAGGTAGTACTCATACTCCACCGGGAAATCCAGGCTGAAGGGAACAAGCGGGGTCAGGCCGGGCCCACCGTAGACCGCGCTTTGCCACATCCCGTAATCCAGCACCACCAGTCGGCCGCGGCCCAACTGGTACGTTCGCACCACCCGCTCAGGAACCTCGGTGACCGTCTGTAGCTGGAAGTTGGCCAGGGCCTCGGTGCGGAAATATGGCAGGCCGCTCCAGGGAATGCCCTGCGTCAGGAAGCTGCGGTCGGCATCCAGCGGCTTGCCCGTGATCGGGTACTGGTAGGGGTAGCGGTAGGCCATCACCAGCCCTGTGCCTTCAGTCACCCGCTTGAGGATCTCGTACTGGAACTCCACCGGCAGCATGTCCAGGCGCGCGTTGGCAAGCACAATGACGTCGTAGGCCTGCTGGAGTTTCCGCCGCAGCTCGGCCGCTTTCTCATCAGGGGTGGTGCCCTCGACCTGGGCGGCATAGATGTCGGTGGCGGCGAAGCTGCCCGCGTGCTCGGTGAGCACAGCTTCGAACTCCAGGGGCATCCGCTGCCACAACTCAACGATCTCGCGCGGAGCCAGCGTCCCCGGCGTGATGAACAGTGCTTTCAGCGCTCCAGCGGCGTAAGGCGCCGCCCAGTCGGTATGTGGCGTGCGCAGGGACGTGCTGACATCGTTGAGGTACTCGCCGGTATGGCGGCCCCACGCCGCTGTCAGGCCGGCGAGCCCAGCCATTAGCACGAGACATCGCGTTGTTCTTCCCATCGGGGCCTCCTGGTCACCACTCACCTGCTTACCCTATTCGTCGCGATCGCCGGAGAAGACCTGCCCTTGCGTTGGCTTTATGCAGGCCTGCCGGCGGTCCACGGTGAATCGGCCACCTTACAGCCAATACTCTCTCAACCCGGAGAGCCAACCATGCGCCACCTTCTCGCTGTACCGCTCTTACTCATCACGGCCGTCGGGACCACCGTGGCCCAGGGGCCAGTGCTGACCAACGCCGGCTTTGAGACCTGGGAGCCAGCTTTCCCGGACGCCAACGGTCTGATTGCGGGGTGGAAGCTGGGTGACCCGCCCCAGACCGCCACGGGCTGGACCCTCAACAGCACTTATACGGGCCAGCTACTGCGCGGGACGGACGGATCACCCGAGGGCAGCACCCACGCCATTCTGCGCCGCACCGGCCCCAACAGCGCCCACCTGTATCAGGCGGTGCCGGGCCTGCAGCCGGGGCAGTGGTATCGCTTCAGCGCGCGCGTGCGCGGCGGGACCCTGCTGGCGATGGCCTACCAGTACTTCCAGAGCGGCCCGATGAACTCCATCGCGATCGCGCGCGGGGGAGGCTCGGAGCAATGGCAGACGGTCATCGGGTATTATCAGGTGCCGGCCGCCAACTGGGCCAGTTCCTCGCTGGCGGTGTGTCTGGAGGGCGGCGATCAGGTGGAGGTGGATGACGTCAAACTGGAGGTAGCTACCGTGCCCGCCCCGCCTGCCGGCGCTCCGGACATCGTCCTGGAGAACGACACCATGCGCCTCGTGCTCACACCCACAGCACTCCTGAAACAGCTCCAGGACAAGGCCACCGGCAGGGAGTACCAGGCCGATGCGCCGCTGCCGGTGGTGCGGTTAACTGCAGACGGTATCCCACTGCATGGGTGCCTCTTGACCAGGAGGGACGACCGTCTGGAGTTTGGCTTTCCCGAACCCGGGGTCAGCCTGGTGCTGAAGGTCATCCCCGGCCCCCGTCACTTCCGCTTGGAGGTTCTAAGCACCAGCCCTCCCAACGCGGAGGTCGTGGATGTGGCGCTGCCAGTACGGCGGCTGGCAACCGTCGGATGGGCGTTCAACGCCACCTACGACCAGGACTTCGGCCTCTGCTTCTTCGGTACGACACCCAACGCCAACGCGACCCCGGGATCGGCCGGCACGGAGACATTCGTCCCCACCGTCACCGGCGTCCGTGAGCACGGGATCGTGGGCGTGGGCATGGCGCTGGTCGCTGCGCCCCGGGCGCAGTTCGAGGCTGCCATCATGGAGGCCGAGCGCGCCAGTGGCCTGCCCTGCCCCATGAGTGGCGGCAAATGGATGCGCGAGTCCGAGAGCGTGCGGCGCTCCTACCTGTTCTCCACCGGCACCACGGAGGCCGACATAGACACGCTGATCGAGTACGCGAAGGTCGGCGGGTTCGGCACCATCATCTTCCTCAAGGACGACTGGCTGGCCAACCACGGACACTTTGACATCAACCTCCGCAACTTCCCCAGCGGCCTGGCTGGTCTAAAGGAGGCCGTCCGCAAGATCCACGCCGCTGGTCTGGAGGCGGGGGTGCACGTCTTTGGGCCTTCCATCTCGCCCAATGACCCCTTCATCACCCCGGTGCCCCATCCAGACCTGGCGACCGTGGCCCTGCCGCCACTGGCCGAGGCCATGACCGAAACGAGCACCACCCTGGCCTTCACGGAAGCGCCGAACATCCCGCCAAAGGTGTGGAGCTACATGGGTTTCCCCGGCCACTACGTGCGCATCGGCGACGAGATCATCGCCTATGACCCGAAGCAGATGGACGGCGACCGCCGCTATCTGAACGTTCAGCGCGGGGCCCTGGGCACCAGGCCCGCCGCCTACCCTGCGGGGACCGAGGCCAGGGCCCTGCTGGCCATGTGGGGCTTCCTGCTGCCCGATCCCGACAGCCCGCTGGCCGAGGAGATCACCACCAACTTCGCCAACGTCTTCAACGCCTGTGACTTCGACTTCGTCTACTTCGACGCCAGCGACGGCAGCGGCGAACCGTACATAGACCGCTGGTACTTCCTGAACAAGATGCACCTGATGTACTACCGCAAGTTCAAGCGAGATGCACTGTATCAGACCAGCAACGGCACCGGCACCGGGCTGGTCTGGCATCTGGTGCCACGCAGCGCCTCAGCCGACGGGCATGGCGACATCAAGGGCTACCTCGATGACCGTTGGCCGGGTATCCTCGGCATGGCGGATAACTTCACGAAGGCCGATGTGGGCTGGTATTACTGGTTCAGCAACGTCCGCCCCGACCAGATTGAGTACGTGGCGGCCAAGGTTCTGGGCATAGACGGCAGCATCTCCCTGGAGACCAGCCGCGCTGCGCTGGAGAGCCTCCCCCAGTCCCGGCAGATGATGGAGTCCCTGGGGCGCTGGGAACGCTGTCGGCGGCAAGGCTACTTCCCGGAGGCCGTGCGCGCGAAGCTGCGCGAGCCCCAGAAGGACTTCAAGCTGTTCCCCGATGGCGACGGGTGGAAGCTATATCGGGCGGTCTATGAGGAGCCCCGCAGTGTGGACCTCCTGGACGGCAACCAGAACACCTGGGTCATCAACAACGACCGGCCGGAGCCGTGCCTTCTGGGGCTGGAGATCGTACGTTCCACCCGGGATGTCGCTGTCCAGGGCTATGACTCACCGGAGGCCCTCCGCCTGAATGTTTTCGACCGCGCTGAGGCCTATCGGCACAGTGAGGCTAACCCCTACGAGCAGTTCGTCGTCGGTGAGAAGAAGGTGGTCTCAGAAAGCGGGGTGGTGCGCGAGGGCGTCATTCACAGCTACGTTGTGGACCCTGCCGCGGGTCGTGAGGGGGGCCCGGCACTGGTCTACCAGGCTACGAACCAGGGGGAGGAGGGCGGCTGGACCGGCATCGGGCGCCGCTTTGCGCCGGCCCTGGACCTGAGCGCCTACCGGGGCGTGGGTCTGTGGATCCACGGTGACGGCCAGGGCGAGAGCGTGCGGTTGCAGTTCCGCGACACGGCGGGTCGCAACGCCGACTGGGTGCCGAAGGTGGACTTTGTGGGCTGGCGGCTGCACACGTTCAAGCTGCCTGTCGGCGACTTCGACTGGACCCAGGTGGAGTACTTCCTGGTCTACTTCAACGGCCTGCCGACCAACGAGCCGTGCCGTGTGGTGCTGGACGGCCTGCGGATGCTTCCGGCCGTTACACCGGGCAACTTGCCCGGCAGCCCGGTCATCAGCGTCAACGGGCAGCGCGCCGACCTGGGCGTCACGCTGCAGGTTGGCGAGGCCGTCACCCATGAGGGTGTCGGCGGAGCGATGCTGTGGCCACGCGGGATGGCCCCGGGTCAGCCCCTGAGCGTCGCGGGCCTGCCCCTCGTACTGCAGCCGGGCGAGAACCGCATCACCCTGGACTGGAACCCGGCCAACGCCTTCCCCAGTGCCATTGATGTGCTGCTCTATCGGCTCTGGCCGATGGAGGACACACCCTAGGACAACGAGACCGCAGGCGGGGCCTCCTGCCCCGCCTGCGGAGACGCAGCATGGAGCCCAATCCCCGCCAACCGGCTCTGTCCTGGCGCACGGTCACCTTGACCGTGCTGTTCGCTGTGCTGGGAGCGCTGTGGATCCGCAAGGCGTCCCTCCTGGCCTTCACCATCCTGGTGGGCGAGGGGACACCACCGGTGCCGGCTCTGACGGCGCTGGTACTGCTGGCGGCGGTTGGCTTCGCCTGGCATGCACTGACCCGCGGGGGGCGCTGGCGGCGTGAGGCGCTGCTCGTCTATCTAAGCCTGACCACCTGCTTCGTGACGGTCGACGCCAACGGCATCCGGCAGCTTCTGGCCTCGACGATGAGCCTGCGGTACTTCGCCGCGCCAGAGAACGACTACCAGAGCTATGCCGACCTGCTGCCGGCCTGGGTGGCGCCCACCGACGAAGGAGTGGTGCGCCGGTTCTTCGAGGGGGGCGAGGGCGCCGGGTTCCCGTGGCGGGCCTGGGCTGCACCGGTGCTGATGTGGTCGGGAGCCTTCCTGGTGCTGACGCTGTCCCTGATGTGTATGGGGGCTCTGTTCCGCGGGCCCTGGGCCGAGCACGAGCGCCTCGCTTTCCCGCTGGCGGAGCTGGCCCTGCGGCTGGCTCCTGACCCGCCGGAGCGTCCCCTCGACCAGCCCCTGCTCCGTTCGCCGCTGTTTTGGGTGGGCGTTGGCGTGGCCGCTATCTATGACGGGTCCAACATCGCCCATGCCTTCTCCCCGCAGGTGCCGGCGATCGGCCAGGTCTATGACTTCAACCGCCTGCTCACCGAGCGGCCCTGGACCGGGCTGCAACCCATCTCCATGCCCTTCCGCCCCGAGATCGTGGGCCTTGGGTACCTGGTGCCGGTGGACGTACTGCTGTCCGTATGGACCTGTTTCCTGCTCTTTCGCTTCGAGGGCTTCTTCGCGGGGCTGGCAGGGTACAGCATCGGCGGCTTCCCCTTTGAGGCCGCCCAGGGCGTGGGCGCCTACGTAGCCCTGGCCGGGTTTCTGCTGTGGGCGGCCCGACGGCCGCTGGCCGCTGTGGTGCGGAGCGCTTGCGGTGGACCACGGCGGGACGACAGGGAGGAGGCCATCGCGGGACCTCTGGGCCTCTGGGGCACCGTCGCGGGTCTCGCACTGATGACCGCTTTCTGCGTGCTCATGGGTGTGTCGCCATTGCGGGCCCTCGGCTACATGGTGCTGCTGTATGGCTGCAGCCTGGTGTACATGCGCGTTCGCGCCCAGACGGGGCTGCCCATCACCTACATCGTGCCCCGGGAGGACATGCACTGGACCATCCAGGCGCTGGTGCCCACCAGCGGCCGACTCTCGCGGGCCGAGATGCGCTCCGAGACCGCCTTCACCGTCCTGCAGGCGCTGTGTCGCATGACCTTTCCGCAACTGGCGTCCTACGAACTGGAGGGCTTCCGCATCGGGGACCGGGCCCGGATCCGGCAGGGGCACATCGCCGTTGGCCTGGCCCTGGGGCTGGTGCTGGGCCTGGGGCTGGCCTACGCCATCCACCTGCACGCGGCCCACGACTACGGCTGGAACGTAATTGATGGGGGAACGACCGAGGGCGGCTTTCGGACGGTCAACGCGCTCACCTCCTACGCGGAACTGGAGAGCCGCGTCCGCAACCGCACTCCCCTGCCCGTCAGCACCAATGTGGCCCGGCTGGTAGGCCTCACGCTCACTCTGGCGATGGTGGTGCTGCGCGCGCGCTTCCTGCGCTTCCCGCTGAACCCCTTGGGACTGGCCATCGCCGGCACCTTTGGACACTCGGTGTGGTTCGCTATCTTCATGGCCTGGTTCTGGAAGACGCTGATCCTGCGCCTCGGGGGCGCCCACACCTACCGCCAGCTAACCCCGCTGTTCATCGGCGTGGCGATGGGTCACTTCCTGATCGCTGGCGGCATCTGGGGCCTGGTGGGCGCCTTCAGCGAGGATGTGGCCCGGCGCTACCTGCTGTGGTTCGCGTGACTCTCACTGACCGGGCCACGTCACCTGCAGCTTCCCCGTGGCCCGGGTCCGGAGAAGCCCGTCGGCCCCCTGTTGGACACTCGCCACGCCAGCGATGTGGAACCGACAACGCCCTTCCAGCTTGCGCAGCGGGAAGTATGTCTCCTCCACGCCGCCCGCGGTGACCCGCAGCCCGTGGTCCTGCGCGGTAACGATGGCCGTCTGCCCATCGGCTTGAGCCACCACCTCACTGATTTCGTGGCCCTGTGTCATGCCATTGGGCAGCGTGAGAAGGAGCCACTGGCCCCGGAGTGCATCTCCGCTCGGCAGCGGCGTGTCCGTCAGGAGGGCGTCCCGGGGCTGCCCATCAGCCTGTCGGGTGCTGCCCGTCAGCTCGCCATCAAAGCCCGCTGTCTCGGCGACGAGGCCGAAACCCGGGCCGGTCAGGCTGGCGCCGTCTAACAGCCAGGCCGCTGTGACCTGGCCTGCGACCTGCCGGACGATGCCCAGCTTGCCCCGCAGCGCCAGCCCCGAGACGGTGGTCCGGACCGGGTAGGGTGCCTCGTCGGCGGTGCTGATGATGGTGTCCACGGTATCGCCGTGGCGCACCTCAACAGCGGTAGCCAGGGCGTCGCCGGGCTCCATCGCCAGCGGCTGAGCGCCCTGGACGAAGGGCGTACCCACATGCGGCTCATGGACGGCGACGAACACGCTCGTCAGGGGTGCTTCTCCCGTTCGCCGCACCAGCATCATAGGCATCCAGAAATCGTAGGCCTTGCGCATGTCGCCCGAGGACCCCTGGCCCATGCGGCGCACCGACGGGGCGCGGCCCAACCACAGCTCAGCTGGTCCCCCCGGTAGCATGTGCAGGCGGTACCGTGGCGCCCCATCACCGGAATACACGAAGTCCAGGGCGAAGCCACTCTCCACCGACGCTGGGCGCATGTCACGCAGCATGCCATAGGGCGGGTACTGGTGTGCCTCCTGCGTGGGCTCTACCCACTCCTCGTCCGGCAGTAGCATGGTCGGAACCGGATCCCCAAAGGGCAGATCACAGACAGCCGTGGTGTCCTCATCGGCGTCGCCATGCAGTGCCCAGTCGTGGAGCTTGCCGCCGCGCACGCGGAAGATATCCACCAAGTAGGCATCTCTTGCCGACACCGGAACGGTGACCAACAGTCGCTGATAGAGGTCCAGATCGGGTATGTTGCGGTACCCGAGCTTGCCGTCGGCCTCGACCACGGCGATGTCCAGGCTCTCCGGGTCCTGCAAGTCCCCGGGGTGGTAGGCGAGCAAGTTGCCATCGGAGGGCGAACTCCGCTGATCGAGGCGGTCCACCACCACCAGGTTGTGCCCGATAGCGGAAGTCGTCCAGCAGCGCATCTGCGTCCAGGTGTAGCCGATGTCCGGCAGCATCTCCTTGCCCTTGGCCCAGAGGGTCAGGTTGCAGTTGTCATAGTGCTGGTGCCCGTAGCCGCCCGAGAAGTGAAGCTGTGCCTGCATCTGGTGCAGGCCGCGGCCCCGTCCCAGCGAGGCATGGCCCATCGCGGGGCAGATGGTGGAGACCGTGGCCTCGCGCTTGGGCCAACGGTAGGCATACGGGTGGGTGTCGTGGATGCAGGCGTCCATTCCGTTGGGGTGAGCGAGGACGGCGGGGGCATTTTTGCAGCGTGCCCAGAAGGGGAAGTCCCGGTCCGGGTCCAGGTTGTCGTAGCGCTCGCCATCCTGCGGGTCCGTGTACCCGACAGGATCGGAGTAGCCTCGCACCGCCTCGAAGGCGTATGTGAGCCCGCCGACGGTCATCGCATGATAAGCGGGGGTGCCTTCTTTCCAGAATCCATCGCGCATGAAACCCTCAGTCAGGTTGCGCTGCATCCAGTAGTAGGCCCAGTGTACGTACCGCGGCTCGTTGATGATGCGGCCCAGAACCGCCGCGGAGCGCACGTCGTAGCCCACGCAGTTGTTCACGTGGTCGTCCCGCAGCATGATCTCCTCACAGGTGACCTTCAGGAAGTCCTTCTCGATGTGCTCCCGCACATCATAGCCGCGCTCGGCTGAGAGCTTCTCGTACTCCGGGCTGGCGTAGGTCAGGTCGTAGGCCGGTAGGAGGCTGATGGGGATGTTGTTATGGAAGAAGTTCCAGCGCCCCGAGTCCCACGGCCAGGGCGCTTTCTGGTCCCGGAAGGCGATGCGGCGGGGCAGGTTCTGCATCACTGGATAGTGCGGGTAGCGCGTGGCACAGCGGTCCAGGACCAAGGCAACCCGTCGGGCGTACTCCTCGTTGCCGGTCAGGGCGTAGGCGCGGGCGAGGGTATCGCATTGCCACTCCAGCCAACGTCGGCGCAGGAGCTGGAGGTGTAGACTCAGGAAGTGCGGCGCGTCGGCCTGGGAACCCTTATGGTAGGGGAGAGTGATGGTCTCGCCGAGGGCGTTCTGGCCGGCCAGGATCTCGGTCTCGGGGAAGCGTTCGTTAGGATAGACCGTCCCGCAGAAGCGGCAGGTCATCTCCCCGGGGCGATCGATGGTCCAGGTGAAGATACCGTTGCCCTCGACACCGCCGTAGCAGTTGGGGCACTCGCAGTACTGCACATAGGTCCACTCCGGCACGAAGGCCAGCAGTTCAGCTTCACTCATGGCCATCGCCGGCTTGATCCAGTCCTCGTACGTCGCGAGCTTGGCCGGGTCCAAGCCGTGGTCCATGACGGGGTGTTCGAGGTCCAGCGCCTGGCCGCCGCACCAGGCGACACCCGTCGCCAGGACGACCACAAGCAAGGCTGTCAGGACCATCTCGAGGCACGGTTGGCCCACGGCGATCACCTCCGGACCAGGGTCAGCCACTCCTCTTCCTTGTTCCTTGTGGCCGAACCTGCCGGCAGGTATGGGCACCTGGCCGGAGAACCGACACCTGGTGCCATACACCCTTGTTGGGAGGTCGCTCATGTCTTTCGCTGAGCACAACGCGGAACAAGCCGCGGTCTGGAAGGCTTTCTGGGAAGGCAAACCCACCCGTGTGCCCATGATCTTGGGCGTCTCCAGCCGCTACACGGTGCTAAACCCCGAGGCCAACCCTGAAGGATACGACTTCGAGGACTTCTTCTGCCGTCCCGAGGCGATGTACCGGCATCTGCTGCGCAAGCAGCACTTCATCCGCCACCACCTGTGGTGTGACCAGGAGATGGGGCTACCCGACAAGTGGCAGGTGGCGGTGGACTTCCAGAACTCCTACGAGGCTCTGTGGTTCGGCTGTCCCATTCACTTCCGCGAGGGGCAGGTCCCCGACACCACGCCAATCCTCGGCGATGACAACAAGCGGATGTTGTTTGACCGGGGACTACCCGACCCCTTCCCAGCCACGGGCTGGATGGCACGGGCGTGGGAGTATTACGAGCAGTTCAAAGCGTGGGCGGCGGACGACGAGTTTGAGGGGCGGCCCATCGAGGTCACCGGCGTGCCAGGGGTAGGGACCGACGGGGTCTTCACCACCGCCTGCGCCCTGCGGGACCCCACCAGGCTGATGCTGGACATCTACGAGGACCCTGGCTACATCCACGAGCTGATGGCCTTTCTTACCGAGGCTTTCATCCGGCGCATCCGGGCGTACCGTGAGCGCCTGGGGCAGCCGGTGGAGAGCACCGCCTTCGGCCTGGCCGATGACGCCATCCAGATGCTGTCGGTGGAGCACTACCGGGAGTTTGTGCTGCCCTATCACAAGCGCCTGGTCGCCGAGTTCGGCAGCCAGGGCCCCAACAGCATGCATCTGTGTGGTGACGCCACCCGCCACTTCCGCACCATCCGCGACGAGCTGAATGTCATGAGCTTCGACACCGGCTTCCCGGTGGACTTTGGCTGGCTGCGCCAGGAGCTGGGTCCCGAGGTGACGATCTACGGCGGGGTGCATGTCGAGGTCCTGCGCCGCGGCCCGGCGGAGGCTATTGTGGCCGAGGTCCGACGCATCCTATCGTCGGGCATCATGGAGGGTGGCAAGTTCGTCCTGCGCGACGCCAACAATCTGGCGCCTTACACCCCGCCGGAGCATGTGCGGGTGATGTATGAAACGGTCAAGGAGTATGGCAGATACGCGTGAGGGCGCATGGCGATGGGGCCGCGGTTGCCCGTTCCGTCAACGGTAGGCCCGCGCTCTACGCCTCGATCTCGCCCGCCATCGGCGTGAAGGCCCTGTCTACTACCTCCGCCGCCGGGGGCCGGGTGAAGCTGGACACCACCGGCAACACCAGCAGCGGCACGATCATGGCGCAAGCGCTGGCCAGGGGGATGATGGGCGACTTCGCGATCGGGATGAACGCCCCGTCGGGCCCGGTGACGCGCCAGACCATGGGCATCAGCACCGCGATGCCCAAGCCGGTCAGCATCGCGGCCACGGCACCCGGCAACGTCGCCTTCCTCCAGAAGAGCCCATACACGTATGCCGCAAGGAAGGTCCCCGCCAGCGCGCCCCAGGAGAAGGCCATCAGGTTGACGATGAAACTGAGCTTGTAGGCCGCCAGCAGCACCGACACGGCGACAAACAGGGCGCACAGGATGCGCATGATCAGTACCCCGCGCCTGTCGGCCCCCTCGCCTTTGACACGGAAGCCCAGCAGGTCCACGGAGATGGCCGCGCTGGAAACCAGCACCAAAGAGGCCAGGGTGCTCATCGAAGCCGCCAGGACAATCAGCAACACGAGCACCGAGAACCAGGATGGGGTGTGGGTGGCCAGCATGAAGGGCACGATCTTGTCCGGCTCCAGCTTCGGGTCGAAGGGCAAGGTCGCCGGGTCCAGGAGCAGCCGGCTCATGCCGCCGTTGAAGTAAGCCGACCCGGCGATGAGGGCGCAAAAGAGCGTGGAGATCACAATCGCCGGCTTGATGTCTCGCACACGCTTGATGGAGTAGAACTTCTGCACCATCTGCGGCATACCCCAGACGCCGAGGCTGGTCACCACTACCAGACAGGCCAGCGTGACCCAGCCGGGGAAGGGCCCTGGCGCCGCAAAGGCTGGAGCGTTCTGGGGCAGGGCCCCCTCGATGATCGAGGGAATGATGCCGCCCCGGGGCCCAGCCACCAGGTAGACCAGGATGACGACGCCGATGATCTGCACCAGGCCCTGGAAGAAGTCAGTCACGGTCACCGCCAGGTAGCCGCCCATCAGCAGGTAGACGGCGGTAATGCCCGCCATGAGTAGCGTAGCCTCCACGTAGCCGATACCCAGGTTCTGCTCGAAAAGATAGGCCAGCCCCTGGTAGACGGAGGCCGAGTAGGGGACCAGGAAGATGAAGACGATGGCTGCCGCCAGGGCCTTGAGGAAGGGCCAGCCATAGCGCTCGGCCAGGAACTCGGGCATGGTGATGGCATCCAGGCGGGCGGTCATCTCACGCGTCCGGCGGCCCAGGACCCGCCACGCCAGCAGTGAGCCGATCAGGACGTTGCCGGCAGCGATCCACAGGGTGTGCATGCCGTAGCCCCAGCCAAGCTTGCCGGCGTAGCCGATGAAGAGCACAGCGGAAAAGTAGGTGGTGCCGAAAGCGAAGGCGGAGACCCAGGGGCCAACGTTGCGGTTAGCAACGAAGAAGTCGCCCACGTTCTTGACGCGAGAGGAGGCCCAATAGCCAATGGCGACGTTGACCGCCACATACAGCAGCACGACGATGACCTGCGCAGCCATGCGACGAACCTCCGTGGGATCGGCCGCAGGCGGCGTGCCGAGGGGCCTGTGGCCCTGGGCAAGTCCGGCTGTCGTGCCGCAAACCCTACGACATGCCAATGAGACTCCGCTAAGATAACCAATCGTAGCCTAAGGGTCAAGCAGTGGCTCGCGACTTCAAACGTGGAGCTGACAGGATAGGCCCGTCCCGGTGCCGAACTTTGCTGCGGGGAAGGGGAGAGAGCCATGAACAGCATTCCCGCATGCCGCATCGTGGTGGCGGTGGCCGCCACAATCCTGCTCTTGGGGGCGAGGGCCATGCCAGCTCAGCCGGTGGCAATGCAGGGCGCCGACGATGCGACGATTCTGGAGTGGTTCCTGAAGCACACCGAGAGCAACGTGGCCCGTGTGACGCCGGAGGCCCTGGCGGCCGTCGAACAAGCGGAGGATATCTGCTGGGTCTGGGTTCCGTACACGCAGATGCCTCTCCTGGCGTATGAACTCACTGCCGACCCCAGGTATCTGGACCTTTTCGTCGGAGCGATGGACAGCCTCCTCACCCGCCTGCGCGCGGCGCCCGATGGCTATCTGGGCTTCCGCGGTCTGCCCTATGAACTCTTCCGTAACCCCGCCACACCCACCGCCGAGGCCGACTCCGATGTCGCCGACTTCGAGGTCGCTCACCTGATCTGTCACTTCGCTGAACTCGTACAAGACGACGGCACTCTGCGGGAGCGTTACGCGGCAAAGCTACTGGCTTACCTCGATGTGGCCGAAAAGAACCTGGTCGGCCCCAAGCTCGACAGCCGGCAACGGTATGTGGACCTGGGAGAGACCGGGGCCATCATTCGGATGCCGTCGGAGTTCGGCAACTACCGTGACAATCTCACAAATCCGCACAACAAGCAGTCCAAGTTCTGCCGGACCTATCTCGCGCTGTACCGTGTGACCGGGAAAGACGACTACTTCCGGCGAGCGGTGAAGCTCGGAACGCGGTTCAAGCACACCCTGAAGCTGGTAGATGATCACTACACCTGGCACTACTGGGACCCGGCCGGGGACTGGGATCGGAAGCCTGACAACCCGCAGGAATGGAAGCACTGGATCGGCCCTGAGCACCGCGGCGGCTACCACGCGCTCACGGTGCAGATGGCCACCGAGCTCTATGACCACGGGGTCGTTTTCGACCGCACGGACATGCAGCGGTTTGTGAATACCCAGATGCAAGTCTGCTGGAATGGGTCGCTGGAGGACCCGAAGTTTGCCAACACGGCCGGTGAGCCGATGACCGATCCCAACTACCTGGAGATGATGGCCCCAGCGCTGGCCCGGTTTGACCCGAGAATACGCGAGTACTGCTACGGTTCGCGGGCGACGCAGGACCGCCTGGCGCGCCGGGAGCACGGCTGGCAAGGCGGAGTTGGGGCCATGGGATACCTGGCCGGCAAGTACCTGGAGCCTGGGACCGCCGACCCCACTCGCGCCCGGTACGCGGAGCAGTTCCGCCAGCAGGCCGACAACGCTGCGTTCCTGCAGACCATGCGCTATGACGTCGGCGCCGGGCAGTGAGAGTCGGCGCTCGGGCCAGGGAGGACTTCATGTCTGACTTCGAGACCACGCTGCGGGCAGCGATCGAGGCAAGCCCGGTCTACGACCCCCATAGTCATCTTCGGGCCGAACGCCCGCAAGCGGACCATCTGGCGGACATCGTCCTGTATCACCATGTCTGGATCGAACTGGTGTCGGCCGGCATGCCCCCGGACGCAACATCAAGGGCTGGCCTCCCCCATGAGGTTGCCGATCCGGGCATGGAGCCGCTGGAGCGTGTCAGGGCGGCTCTGCCGTACCTCCACCATCTTCGCGGCACCACCTGTGGCAACTTCCTGAGGGTCATTCTGCGCGACCTGTACGGTTTGCAGGAGGGGCGGCTGGCGGAGGACACGCTGGAGCAGGCCGCTGGGGCGGTAGCGGCGCGGGCCACCGATCCGGCATGGCTCGATGACGTGCTGCAGAAGCGCTGCGGCATCCGCACGGTCCTCACTGTTGAGCACTCCAGGGCCGCGCCGTGTGCCGCCTGCGTCGGCCGCGGTCGCGAGGGGGTGCCGACCAACCTGATCAGCGGGAAACAGACCCCCGCGCAGACACTCGCGAGCATCGAGGAGCGATTGGGTTGCGATCTGGGGACCGGCGGTGACCTGCGCTCTGGCATGCACCGGCTGGGGCAGGAGTACAGCCGCAGCGGCCTGCACTTTGCTGGGGTGTGGCTGCTCCCACAGGTCTCCTGGCGAGAGCCGTCGGAGAAGGCCGTGACCGAGGTGCTGGCGCGGGCCCGCCGCAACGCGCCCCTGTCGCCCGACGATCTGAGCGAGTTCACCTGCCTGGGGCTGGACGGGTTTGTTGCCGGGTTGCGGGAGGGACCGCTGCGGACCATTCAGCTCATCCTGGGCGCGGAGGTCCTTCCCCCGCATCGCTCGATCACACACTGGGATGCCTCCGTGCCGGGGATGCTGGCGCGACTGGCGGGAGCCTATCCGGACTTCCATTTCAACTGCAGTACGGCTAGTGAGGTCCACATCCAGGACCTGGCGATTGTGGCCAAGCATGTGCCGAATGTCAGCGTCGCCGGGTACTGGTGGCATACGATATACCCGCACACCATCCGCAAGAGCCTTGCCCTGCGCCTGGACATGGTGCCGGCCAACAAGATCGTGGCGTTTTTCTCGGATGCCTACCATGCGGAGTGGTGTTACCCGAAGCTGCGGCTGGTCAGGCGCCTGCTCGGTGACGTGCTTCTGGAGCGGGTCAGCGACGGCACATACACGCCCGAAGCTGCCCTCTCGCTGGTTCCCGACCTGATGCATGACAACGCTGCCCGCATTTATGGGCTGCAGCCCCCGGTCAGCTAAGAACGGCGTAGTGCTTTACGCCGAAACAGGCTTGTGGTATAGTGTAGGGCGCTTGATAGAGCGTTAAGAGGGCGCCAGTCGTGGGCGCGGCGGCCATGGGCTCCGCGTCCCTTCCTGCTCTTCGCCGACAGGACGAAGAGCCGTGTGTCCATGGGAAGGAGGTGTGCGGGTTGCCGAAACAACCCGTGTTGTACGAGGCGATGTATATCCTCGACGCCCGCATCGAGGAGGAGCAGCGGCAGGAGGCGGTAGAGACCCTGGAGGCGCACGTGCGTGCGCAGGGCGGCGAGGTGGTCGCTACCCGTGACTTCGGGCGGCGCCGCCTAGCCTATGAGATCGATGGGCATCTGGAGGGCTACTACAAGGTCCTGTACTTCACCGGTTTTGGTGACTGCGTGGATGAAGTGAAGCACGAGATGCGTCTGCTGCCCCAGGTGGTGCGCGGGATGGTCGTCGTGGCTAACCCCAGGTTCATTCACGACCCCGAGAGACAGCAGCAGGCAAGCGAGGTCGCGGCGGAAGAGGAAGCGGAGGCCGAGGAGTTCGCTGAGGCGTTCCCCGAAGCCGCCGAGGAGGAGGCTGACGTGGCGGTCGCCGAGGAGGTTACCCCCGCCGAGGAGCCCCCGGCCGAGACCGAGGTATCTGCAGAAGCCCCTGTTGAGGAGGAAGGCTGAGCGGCCCGGTTGCGGCCGCTCGGCGCAGACTGAGGCACAACCTGGCGGAGGGCTCCGGCCCTCCGCCGATGCTTAGCGTGGGGGGCGGGCTCAGGGAGGCAGAGGCGATGATCAACAGCGTAGTCCTGGTGGGCCGTCTGGCCAATGATCCAGAACTGAAATACACCCCAAGCGGGATGCCCGTTGTCACCTTCCGGCTGGCCGTGGATCGCGGACGCAAGAGCGAGACCGGTGAGGATCAGACCGACTGGCTGGACATCGTGGCCTTCCAGAAGACCGCGGAGCTGGTTTCCCAGTGGCTTGACAAGGGCTCACTGGTCGGTATCGAGGGCCGCATCCAGTCTCGTTCGTGGCAGGCACAGGATGGGACCCGCCGCTACGCGGTGGAGATCGTGGCCAACAATGTGCGCTTCCTGGAGAGCCGCCAAGAGGCCGAGCGGCGCCGTGCGGCGCGGGGAACCGGCGGTCCAGCGGGCGCTCCACCCCAGCGGCCAGCGCCGCAAGCGGCCCCGCCGCCCGCCGCAGCCGCTGACCCCTTCCCGTCCTATGACGAGGGCGGCGATGACCCATTCGGAGACCAGTGAGCCATGACCGCGCAGCCTCTGGCGCTGGCGGTGGACCTCGGCGGTACGACCTATGGTCTGGGGCTGCTGGACCGCCAGGGGACCTTGCTGGCCCAGGACAGCCGTCCCACGCCGCAGGACTGCACCGGTGAGGCGCTGCTGACCGAACTGGCCATGGGGGCGCGTCGTCTGGCGGAGGCGCAGGCCCCCGGCGCTGCCCTGGCGGGACTGGGTGTCGGCATCCCCGGGCCCGTTGACCCCGCCAGCGGCACCATCCGGCAATGCCCGAACCTGCACTGTCTGGACGGAGTCAATGCCGTAGAGCATCTGTCGCGCGCGGCGGGTGTGCCGGCGTACATCGGCAATGACGCCTTCTGCGCGACACTTGCCGAGTTGCGCTACGGCGCCGGACGCGAATGCGACAACATGGTGATGCTTACCCTCGGTACCGGCGTCGGCGGGGGTATCGCACTCGGCAACCGAGTGTTGCGGGGCCCGCGCCAGATCATGGGTGAGGTGGGACATCTCATCGTCGTTCCCGAGGGCGGGCCGAAGTGCGGTTGCGGAAACCATGGCTGCCTGGAAGCGCTGGTGGGTCGCCAGGCCATCGTAGATGCAGCCGTGTCGAGACTGGAGGCGGGCGAGGCCAGCGCTCTCATGCATGAGGCCGTGTCCGGGTACGATCACATTACCCCGCGGCACGTGGCTGACCTGGCCCGCGAGGGCGATCACCTTTGCCTGGAGATCATGGACCAGGTCGGGATGTACGTAGGTCTGGCTATCTGCAACATTATCGTACTGTGCGACCCGGACCAGGTTGTCCTGGGCGGGGGCATTGCGGCGGCTGGCGATGTGCTCTTTGAGCCGATCCGCCGGACCGTGGCCCACCGCAGCCGGATCAGCGGTTTTGACCCGGCCCGCATCGTCCCGGCAGAGCTGGGCAACCTGGCTGGCGTCTATGGGGCCGGCGCCCTGGTCTGGGAGCATACCGACGCCTGAGGGTGCGCCGCGCGGGTCAGTGGCCCGCGATTGGATAACCGTGGAACAACTGACGCCTATCACCGCTCTGGAGCCCCTGCTCCGTGCCTCGGCGACGTATCAGGAGATTGTCGCCGCGGTTGACCGTGCCGAGGCGGTCTGCGTCGAGGGCGTCAGCGGCGGTGGTAAGGCCGTTTTCTGCGCCTCGCTGTTGGCCGACCCCCAGAAGAGCGCACTGGTCCTGACCTTCAACGACGAGCGAACGGCACAGCTTGCCTCGGACCTGCGAGCCCTGCTGAACGGGGGTTGTCGCGACCAGGGGAAGTCCTCGACCGAGAGAGTCGTCGTCTACCCCTCGGTGGCCTCAGCCCTCTACGACGGCATTACCCCCGAGCCCGAGATCGTCGCTCAACGGTTGACCGTCTTGGAGCGGCTCTGCGCCGGTGTGCCGACCGTGGTCGTCGCCAGCATCCGGGCCCTGATCACCCTGACCGTGCCCAGCGCTGAACTGATCGCCGCGCGGCGCGAGGTGGCAGTAGGCCAGGTGATAGACCGGGATGACCTCGCCCGCGCCCTGCACAACCTGGGCTATGAGTCCGTTGACCTGGTGGACGGTGTGGGGCAGTTCTCGGTGCGCGGTGGCATCATTGACGTGTCGCCTCCGACCAGCCCGCGACCGGTGCGCATCGAGCTGTTTGGCGACGAAATCGAGAGCCTGCGGCTCTTCGATCCGGTGACGCAGCGCTCACTGGAGACCGTGGAGCGTGTGGGCTTTGGGCCGGCGGGCGAGATCTTGCTGAGCGAGGCGGCGGTCAAACGAGCCCTCCCGCACATCCGCAGCGCCTTCCGCCGCGAGATTGACCGCCTCGGGGAGGAGGGGAAGCTCCGCGAGGCCGGGCAGTTGCGCGACCGGATGAATGAGGACCTGGAGCTTCTGGAGCAGTTGCGACCGCTGCCGCACCTAATGCACTACCTGCCGTACCTGTACGCAGAGCCGGAGAGCCTGTGTTCCTATTTCCCGGGCGACACTCTCTTCGTGGTGGACGAGCCGGTGCGCGTGCAGAGTGCCGCCCAGCAGTTCGCCGATGACGTCCACGACGCCTACCGGCGAGGCATACGCCTGGGGCGGCATCTGCGGCTGCCGGAAGCCGCGGTCATGCCCTTTGAGAAGCTGTCGGCCATGCACCTGACGCGGGGCCGGCCGCTGGTCTTTCTGAGTCTGCTGCAGCGCAGTGTGCCGTGGGCGCCCAGGACGCCGTTGGTGCATTTCTCAACCCCGCCTGTGGACAGCTTTGGCGGACGGTTCGAGTTATTGGCCGAAGGCCTAGCGGAGTGGCAGAAGGAGGGCCAGCACCTCCTGGTGTGTTCGCGCGATGTGGATGGCACGACTGAGGTGCTGCAGTCGCGCGGTCTGCGCGACGTAGTTGCGGCGGGAGAGAAGCTGGAGCTGGCGCCCGGACGTATCGTCGTGGCCCCCCTGGACCTGGACGCGGGCTTCCGGCTCCCCGAGGCGAAAGCGGTCATCCTGACCGGCCGGGAGATCTTCGGCTGGCGCAAGCTCAGGCGCCCCCAGGAGGCCACCTACCCGCGGGGGTTCTCGCTTGTGAACCTGCGGGAGCTCAACGAGGGCGACTACGTGGTGCACATCAACCACGGGATCGCCGTGTACCGGGGTCTGACGCAGCAGACAGTGGGTGGCGTACAGCGCGACTATATGGTTCTGGAGTACGCGGAAGGCGACAAGCTCTATGTGCCCGTGACGCAACTCGACCGGGTGCAGAAGTATGTGGGCGGCGAGAAGGAGCGTCCGCAGGTCACCAGTCTCAAGAAGGGGCGCTGGGACCTGACCAAGAAGCGAGCCAAGCGCTCCGCGCAGCTTCTGGCACGCGAACTGATGCAGCTCTACGCGGCTCGCGAGCAGGCCGAGGGCTATGCTTTCAAGAACGATTCGCCCTGGCTAAAGGAGCTGGAGGCGTCCTTTCGCTACGAGGAGACCCCGGACCAGTTGCGGGCGATTGAAGACGTCAAGCACGATATGGAGCAGGGGCGCCCGGCAGACCGGCTGATCTGCGGCGACGTGGGCTTTGGCAAGACCGAAGTGGCCATACGTGCCGCCTTCAAGGCAGTACTGGATGGCAAGCAAGTGGCCATCTTGACCCCGACCACCGTGCTTGCTCACCAGCACTATAACACCTTCCGCGAACGCCTGCAGCGTTACCCGGTGGAAGTGGCGCTGCTCAGCCGGTTCCGCAGCCCGGCGGAGCAGCGACAGACGATCGCTCGCCTCAAGCAGGGCGCCGTGGACATCGTCGTTGGCACCCACCGATTGCTGGGCAGCGATGTTGGCTTCCATGATCTGGGGCTGCTGATCATCGATGAGGAGCAGCGTTTCGGGGTCCGGCAGAAGGAGAAGCTAAAGAAGCTCCGCGAGGGCGTGGATGTCATCACCTTGACAGCGACACCCATCCCGCGGACTCTGAACATGGCCCTGTCAGGGATCCGGGAGATATCGGTCATCAATGATCCGCCGCAAGGGCGGCTCGCGATCCATACCGAGGTGAGAGAACGCGACGAGGCGCTCATCGCCGAGGTGATTCGCCGAGAGCTGGCGCGGGGCGGCCAGGTCTACGTGGTGCATAACCGTGTGCAGTCCATTGGGCATGTGGCCTCGCTGGTGCAGCGTCTGGTGCCCGAGGCGCGCGTTGCCGTGGCCCATGGTCAGATGGAGGAACAGGACCTTGAACGAGTGATGATGGCGTTCTACGCCGAGGACTTCGATGTGCTGGTCTGCACCACGATCATCGAGAACGGTCTCGACATACCGAACGTCAACACCATCATCGTGGATGATGCCGACAACCTCGGGCTGTCGCAGCTCTACCAGCTACGGGGTCGTGTCGGGCGCTCCAGCCGTCAGGCCTACGCTTACCTGCTGTACCGCTACCCCGAGCGCATGACTCAGGAGGCCGAGGAGCGACTGAAGGCCATCGAGGAGTTCAGCAAGCTGGGCAGCGGCTTTCAGATCGCGCTGCGCGATCTGGAGATCCGGGGCGCCGGCAACCTGCTGGGCTCCGAGCAAAGTGGGCACATGTCAGCCGTTGGCCTTGACCTCTACACCCAGATGCTGGCCGATGCGGTCAAAGTGCTCAAGGGCGAGCGCACGGCGGGCACCGAAGGCCATCCCACGGTGGACCTGCCGCTGGAGGCCGTCATCCCGGGCGACTACGTGCCCAACGAAAACCAGCGCATCAGCCTCTATCGGCGACTGGCTGCCGTGGACGATGAAGAGCAGTTGCGTGCGCTTGTGCAGGAGCTTCGGGACCGCTTTGGGCCCCTGCCAGAAGCCTTGCGCAACCTCCTGCGCATCGTGCGGCTCAAGCTGCTGTGCATGGAGGTTGGAGTGCAGGACATTGCGTACAACGACGGGCGCATCATCGTCACGATGGCCGATGAGTACCAGCTGACACCGCGCGAGCAGCGGGTTTACCAGGGCATCTACACGCCGACGTTGCGCCAGGCGCGGCAGGGGGTGCGACCCGTGTTGCCGCGTATCAGCTTCAGCTCACACCAGATCAGTTTCGCTTACAGTCGCACCGAGGGGGCAGAGCTGTTCCGGAAACTCAGCGAGTTGCTCGGACGGCTGCGTACCCGCGAGAAGCCACAGAGCGGGCCGCGGCGACGGCAGTCAAGTGCTCGCGGCCGGTCGCAGACACCGGTGAGGAGCGCTTCGGCGGCCGCTCCGGGCGACTAGACCCGCCGCACCCATCCCCTCTTATAGCGGGGGGAGGAGAAGACTATGATCGAATCCGAGGGTTCTCCCGATACGGAGACCAGTGCCGAGACCGTAACCGAGGACATCTACGCTTTCCGCGAGCCGAGCGCGATCGGTGTCTCATTCCGGCGCAGCGGCAAGGTGTACTACTTCGCCCCCAACGGCCTGAAGGTGCGGCAAGGCGATGCCGTGCTGGCGCAGACCGAGAAGGGTGTGGACATCGGCGAGGTGGTCTTCGTCAAGTACGACCGCCTGGACCCCGCCGAAAGTAAGCAACTCAAACCCCTGCTCCGCAAAGCAACGGCCGAGGACCTGCAGCAGGAGGCTGAGTTGCAGACCAAGGAGCGCGAGGCGCGCCGCCGCTGCGAGGCGAAGGTCGCAGAGCATCAGTTGCCGATGCGCATCGTGGCTGCGGATTACACCTTCGACCGCTCGCGGCTGACTTTCTACTTCAGCGCCGAGGGGCGCGTGGACTTCCGCAATCTGGTCAAGGACCTGGCAGAGACCTTCCGCACGCGCATCGAGCTGCGTCAGATCGGGGTTCGTGACCAGGCCAAGATGATTGGCGGTCTGGGCCCCTGCGGGCGCCCGTTGTGCTGCAACGCCTGGTTGCGCAACTTCGACCCGGTCGGCATCCGTGTCGCCAAGGACCAGGGCCTGTCGCTGAATCCCGCCAAGATCAGCGGCATCTGTGACCGCCTGATGTGCTGTCTGCGCTATGAGCACGAGACCTACCAGGAGCTGTCGCGGAGGCTGCCCAAGCCGGGGCAAATCGTCAACACGGTGAAGGGACCGGCCGTGGTTAAGAGCGTCGTGCTGATGCACGAGCGTGTGACCGTGGAGTACTCCGACAACAAGACCGAGGTGCTGAGCGCCAGCCAGATCTGGGCCGAAGGCGCGGACATGCCCGAGGAGGTCCGCCAGGCAGCGCGTGAGCCCGTTGACGACTGGCCGACGACCGCCGAAGGGCCCGCCAGGGGGATGGAGGACGAGGGACAGGAGGGCAGGAACAAGGGTAGTCGTCGCCGTCGCCGCCGGAAGCCCAGCAAGGGCTCGGTGCCCACCGGGACGGGGCAGGGCCAGCCGCAGGAAGCGACTCCCTCGCCACGCTCGTCGGGGAAGCAAGAGCGTGCGACAGAGGATGCGGGCCCACCCCCTGCCCGATCCCGACCAGCGCCCGACTCGCCGCCCGAGACCCAGGCGGAAGCGCCCACGACCGAGGGCAATGCGGCCAAGCGCCGTCGCCGGCGCCCCCGTTACCGGTCGCGAACCAAGGGCTCCAGACCCGCAGAGGACTAGACGAAATGCCTATCTACGAGTACAAATGCGATCGTTGTGCTCAGGTTTTCGAGAGACTGACATCTCGCGGCGACCGCGATCGGCGGCCGGCTTGCACTGCTTGTGGATCCGCCAGAACGAGGCGTCTCATGTCCAAGTTCGCCGGACGCAGCAGTGGCGTATCCGTAGCCGGCAGCGGTGGGTGCAGCAGTTGCAGTAAATCCAGTTGCACGAGTTGCCGACGTCAGTGACTCGAAGTTCACTGGCGGACCGCAGTTCGTCTATCGTTCGCGACGGAGTGTATCCATGTCCAAGGCTTTCTATGTGACGACCCCGATCTACTATGTCAGCGGCCGGCCACACCTGGGGAGTGCCTACACCACCATTGCTGCCGACGTGTTGGCGCGGTACCACGCTCTGCGGGGTGAACGGGTGGTCTTTGCCACCGGCACCGACGAACACGGCGAGAAGGTGGCGCGGGAAGCCGCCGCAGCGGGCAAGCCGGTGCAGGTTTATGTTGATGAGATGGCGCAGGCTTACGTGGACCTGTGGGAGCAACTCCACATTCGCTACGACCGTTTCATCCGCACCAGCGAACCCCAGCACGTTCGGGTCGTGCAGGCTGTTTTCAGCAAGCTCCTGGAGACGGGCGACATCTACCTGGGGGAATATGCCGGCTGGTACTGCGTGCCCTGCGAGGCCCACTTGCTGGAGAGTGAGGTGCAGGAGGGATGCTGTCCCGATTGCGGCCGGGCAGTGGAGAGAATCTCCCAACCGGCCTATTTCCTGCGTACCAGCCGTTACGCTCAGCGTCTGCTGGACCATATTGAAGCCAACGAGGAGTTTATTCTGCCGGACACCCGCCGGCGCGAGGTCATCGGTTTCATCCGCCAGGGCCTGCAGGATGCCTGCATCAGCCGGGCGCGCAGCGACTGGGACATCCCGGTCCCCGGCGACGATACCCAGTCGGTCTACGTGTGGTTTGACGCCCTGATCAACTATCTGACGGTGGCCGGTTACCCCGATAACAGCGCGCAGATGGGTGACACGTGGCCCCCTGATGTGCAGCTGATGGGCAAGGATATCCTGCCACGGTTCCATGCCACGATCTGGCCGGCGCTCTTGATGGCCCTGGGTCTGCCGTTGCCACGGACCCTGTTTGCTCACGGTTGGTGGCTGGCTGACACCGGGGACAAGATGAGCAAGTCCAAGGGCAACTTCATCTACCCGCAGGAGGTGGCGGAGGAGCTCTGCGAGCTGTCCGGCGCTCGCACGGCGGTTGCCATTGATGCCCTGCGGTATTTCGTGCTCAGGGAGGTCCCTTTCGGGCTGGACGGGACGTTTGGCCTGAGAACCTTCATTGGGCGGTTCAACGCCGACCTCGCCAACGACCTGGGCAATCTCCTGAACCGGAGCCTGCCGCTGGTGGATCGCTACCTGGGCGGGGTGGTTCCGGAGCCGGGGCCCGGTGCGGGGGAACTGGCCGACGACATTGCTGCCGCCCGCGACGGGGTGGAGGCCGCCCTGGCCGTAGCGGACTACCGGGGCGCCCTGGAGGCTATCTGGGAGCTATTGGGCAAGGGCAACAAGTTCCTCGACACTCGCGAGCCCTGGACGCTACACCGCGACGGCAAGATGGTGGAGCTGCAGGCCGTGCTCTACGATGTGCTGGATGTGGTGCGCAGCGTCGCTATCCTCATCTCTCCCTTCATGCCGGTCGTCGCCGAGGACATCTGCGACCAGTTGGGCCTGGAGCCGTCCGAGGCCCTGCAATGGCGTCTGGTCGAGGGCGGCAAGCTGCCGCCGGGCACGCGAACACGCAAGGAAAGTCCTATCTTTCCGCGGGTAGATATGGCTCGTATGGAGGCCAAATTGCAGGCCCGAGAGGCGGCGGTGGAGAAGGATAAGGATGAGGAAAGACAGGAGGCGACCACGCCACTGCTGAGTTTTGACGAGTTCCGGCAGATGGATCTACGCGTCGCCAGGGTTCTGAGCGCAGAGAAGATAGCCGGAGCGGACAAGCTGCTGAAGCTGCAAGTTGACGCTGGCGAGCCAACGCCGCGGCAACTGGTGGCGGGCATCGCCCAGGAGTTCTCTGTCGACGAACTGGTCGGCAAGCTGGTTGTTGTCATCACCAATCTGCAGCCGGCCAAGATCCGCGGCGTGGAAAGCAATGGCATGGTGCTCGCGGCCGGCGCGGAGAAAGCGCTGGCGCTGCTGACCGTGGACCGCGATTGTCCGGTTGGCACCAGGATCAGATGAGCTAACCCTCTGCTGTGGGGGTACGGGGAGCCAAGGTCGTGACCAAGAGACATTGGCGCGCCTTTATCGTCATCTTTCTCGGCATGGCGGCGATCACGGTGCTGGTCCATTACGGTGGCACCGAAAGCATCGCCGTACATTTCTACTACCTGCCCATCATCTATGCCGGCTTCAGTTTCAGCATCTACGGCGCCATCATCGTCTCGCTCCTGGCAGCACTCGGCGCAACCTACGCCCCGATGCGGCTTGGTGAGAGCATCGCGCTGCACACGGACGACGTGGTGCCCATTCTGCTGCGTCTGGGAATGTTCTTCATTGTGGGATATTTTGCCTCAACCGTTTCCGCGGCTCTGCGGCGCCGCGCAGCGGAGGCCCACACGCTCTACGAGGTCGCCCGCAGCATCACCTCCTCTTTGCGGCTCAATGAGGTGCTGGACCTTATTGCCACCAACGCCATGAGAGTGATGAGCGCCAAGGCCTGCGGAATTCGCTTGCTGGACAAGGACAGCGGTGAACTGCGACCGGTGGCCATGCGTGGGCTTAGCCAGGAATACGTGAACAAGGGTGCCGTGTTGGTGGAGCACAGCCCGTTGGACAAACAGGTGCTCGCGGGGGAGTCCGTGCAGGTCTTCGATGTCCGCTCAGACCCGCACTTCCAGTACCCGGACGCGGCCGCCGACGAAGGGCTCACCTCGGTGCTGAGCGTCCCGCTGCGCAGCAAGGATGAGCCGCTGGGGGTCATTCGCATCTATTCCCGCGGGCGCCATCGGTTCCGCCGTCGAGAGGTCGAACTGCTGAATGCCTTCGCCCACCAAGCGGCTGTCGCCATCGAGAACGCCGAGCTCTACGAGGACATCCGGCGCAACTACTACGAGACCATCCGAGCCTTGACGACGGCGATCGAGGCCCGCGACCCGACGACCTACAACCACTCCGAGCGCGTCACGGAGCTGGCCGACCGGATCGCGGCTTATCTCAAGATGGACCCGGAGGAGCGCGAGATTCTGCGATTCGGCTGCATTCTACACGACATCGGGAAGATTGGGGTGGAGGAGAGCGCCATGGAGGCTCGTGACACCTCGGACGCCGACCAGGTGTTCTACCGCATGCACCCGCTTATCGGCCGTGGCATTCTGCAACCCGTGGGCTTTCTAGAGAGGTCACTCCCGATTGTGGTGCACCACCACGAGCGCTGGGACGGTAACGGCTTTCCCGAGGGCCTGGCCGGCGAGAACATCCCCTACCACGCCCGTATCTGTGCCATCGTGGACGCCTATGAGCGCCTCCGCAACCCGCAGCGGGTGCACACCATCGCGCTGACCCCCAACAAGGCGATGGAGTCGATCCTGCGCGGCGCCGGAACCCGCTTTGACCCCCGGCTGGTAGCCCAGTTCCACAAGATCATGTGCAGCGAGGAAACCGGGGTCTGTTCGGATCCCTTTGGAGAAGCCCCCCATGACGCGTCCTAGACCCGCGCGACGGCTGGGGCCGGTCATCGGCCTGGCCCTGCTCCCTGCCGCCTGCTACCCAGCCCCTGTGGACTCGATACCGTCGTCTGCCTATGGCAGCTTCTGGTACGCCCTCAATGTCCTCGGCGGCCGTGGCGGTTACTCGCAGCAGACCCTGCGACGGGTCGAGCACGAGGGCCAGACCTATGTGGAGGCCACAGATCGCACCAGGATTCAGGTCAAACTGGGCGCTCAGACTCTGACCGCATCGCGTGAGGAGATGCGGCGCTATGACGCCGATCTCCGACTGGTGCGGCTGGAGCATCAGTCGGACCAGTTCGGGCGCAAGTTGCGGTTGACCGCCGAGTACAGCGACGGCAAGCTTCATGTCACCCGCGAGGCCCCCGACGGGGTGACCCGCAGGGAACTGGACGTGCCCGACAACTTCGGCTTCGACCTGACGCCCCTGCAGGCTCTCGGAGAGGGGGCGCTGGACGCCGACTGGACCGCGACCTTCACCACATACGATACCGAGCTGGACAATCTGGATACGGTTGAACTGGCCGTCGGAGAGCGCTTGGGCGAACCCGAGGCCGGCTGGAAGCTCAGCAGCCGCAGCGGCCAACTGAAGGTGACCTCCTACTCATGGATGAGCGACAGCGGCATACTCCTGCGGCAGGAGGTGCCCGAGGTCATGAACCTCAGCATGGAACTGGTGACAGAGGAGGAGGCGCTGCGTGAGGTGTCGCCGCTGCTGCTCTCTGGCGACGTGCGCGTCGAGCAGGCCCTGGGTGACCCCACGGATCTGACCGAACTCCGTCTTCGGGTTACGGTAGCCACCGGCTCCGCCGCCGATCTCTTTGCCAACACGGCGAGACAGCTCATCGAGCCGGAGGACCATCAGGCGGTCATCACCGTGCGGGCTGCGACCGCCCCGACGCGGACGGTTCGCCTGCCGGTTGATGTGGACGAGCTCCGGCCCTTCCTCACCCCCAGCGACACTGCCCAGAGTGACAACCCGCAGATTCAGGCCAAGGCGAGGGAGATAGTGGGCGATGAGACCGATGCCTGGTCAGCAGTAGGACGACTGCGGCAGTGGGTCAACGTCTCCCTGCGCAAGGTCAGCAGCGAACCGCGCCCCATCTCGGCCTCCGAGGTGCTGGCGGAGATGGCGGGTGACTGCACCGAACACTCGATCCTGATGGCGGCGCTGTGCCAAGCGGTGGGGATTCCCGTGAAGCTTGTGGCAGGGCTGGCCTACAGCGGTGGCGCGTTTCACTACCACGCCTGGAATGAAGTGTGGGTGGGGGAGTGGACTGAGGTGGACGCCACCTGGGATGAAGAACTGGTGGACGCCGGCCACCTGCAGGTTGCTGCAGGTGCCCTGGACAGCACCTCACTGGCTCGTCTCAGCCTGATGGCGGGACGCACCCTGGGCTCACTTCACCTTGAGGTGCTGGACCACAAGACCAAGCCATGACCCCCGCGAGCCAGCACAAACCATGAGATTTGCCTGCAGCGCATTAATCATCGTGCTCTGCGCCTGCGTCAGCGGATGGAGCGAGGACGGTTCCGAGCCACTGCTCGTGGTCGCCAGGGTCCATTGGCCGGGGCAGGACCTTACCAACGCTCAGGTTCGCGTTTTCCGTGACCCGCAACGCCAGGAGCTGGTGGGATCGTTTCCCGCCCTGGACACCAGCGGCCGTTGCGTCCTGCCCCTGGAGCAGGGCGAGTACTATCTGATGGCCGTCGTGGACGTGGACGGCGACCAAGCTCTCAGCCCCGGCGATGGCATGGGCTTCTACGGGGTCGTTGACCCTACCACCAGCCAGCCCCAGCCCTGCCGCATCACCGCCGACACCAGCGAGGTGCTCATTGTCATCAGTCTCATGATGGATACCGAGCGCAAGCTGTCACTCACCGGTGTCACCGAGCCCTCACCGCCGCCACCCCGGCGGGCGCTGAACATGGCGGGCACGGTCGCTGGCGCGGCGGAGCAGGGGCTCATCTGCGTTTACTTCGTGCCGACCGAGGGCGGTCGCTGCTTTGCCGCCGCGGCGATGCTGCCGGCGGGCGAGTTCCGGGCCACGATCCTGGATGGGGAGTATTATCTCTTCGCAGCCCAGGACGTGTCAGGAGACGAAGTGATCGGTGAGGGCGACCTGGTGGCTGTACCGGGGTACAAGGCTGCACAGGGAGAGGCTTTTCCAGCCACAGAGCTGGCGGAGGATCAGTCGGAGCTGCGCCTCGATCTGACCTGGCGCGTCGGCCCCGATGGGCTGTTGCAGGCCCGCGAAGGCCAGGCAACCGGGCCGCGGGTGGCGCTGGATACCTTGCCGGCGGTGGTTCTGGGCGAGGTGCTCAACATGCCGTCAGCGGATGGCGAGGGCGCCGAGGCTCCTGGGCCCACCACCCCGGGCATCGCGCGTGCTTTCCAGGATGCCACCCTCCGGAAGGAAGTGGGATTCTCGCGTTTCGCCGGACCAAGGTTCGCGCTCTGCGTGCCCACGGGCACTTACTTCGTCACGGTCACGGCCGACCACGACGCCGACGCTCGCCCCACGCCCGGGGATCAGTTGGGGTTCTACGGTGTCACCGACCTGGCCAAGTCGCATGGCCCGCAGCCGCTCATGCTGCGACCCGCCGAGCTTCGCCCCGTGCAGATTCCACTGGTTGCTACATTGAACGCCGAGCTGAAGCCTGAAGCCAACACTACTGTACCGAGATGACCCCAATGGACCTGACAGCGGTTCAAGACAAGACTATCGTCGTGCTCGCCGGCGGGCAGTCCAGCGAACGAGAGGTGTCCTTTCGCTCTGGGCAGGGGATGTTGGAGGCTTTGCAGCGGCAAGGCCTGCGGGCCATCATGGTGGACCCGGGCCGCGACCTGATCGCCCAACTCCAGGCGGTGGGCGCCGATGTCGTGGTCAATGCCCTGCACGGGGGAGCGGGAGAGAATGGCACGATCCAGGCCCTGCTGGACTGGATCGGCCTGCCTTACAGCGGCTCGGGAGTCCTCGCCAGCGCGCTCACCATGAACAAGGTGCAGACCAAGCGGATCCTCGCTGCGGTAGGCATCCAGAGTCCCCCCTACGTTCTGTTTGAGGGCAGTTTCTCCCCGGAGCTGGTGCCGCAGGCCCTGACTGCGGTGGGCCTGCCGGCAGTGACCAAACCCAACAACGAAGGCTCCAGTGTCGGTGTGACGATTTGCCGTGACGAGGAAACCTTGGCCGCGGCCATGCGCGAGTGCCTTGAGGTCCACGGCGATGTCCTGGTGGACCGCTACATAGTCGGGACTGAGCTGACCGTGGGTGTCCTCGGTTGCGGAACCGGGGCGCGTGCGCTGCCGGTGCTGGAGCTTGTGCCCAAGCGCGAGTTCTACGACTACGAGGCCAAGTACACCAAGGGCCTGACTGATCTGGTCTGTCCGGCGCGGATTCCCGAAGGGGCAGCTCACGCCGCCCAAGAGATAGCTCTTGTGGCTCACCAGACGCTGGGTTGCCGCGGCATCAGTCGTACCGACATGCATCTGGACGCCGCCGGCCAGCTATGGTTCCACGAGGTCAATAGCTGTCCCGGGATGACAGAGACCTCGGACGTCCCGCATGAGGCGTTCGCGGCCGGTATGACCTACGATGAACTGGTGCTGGAGATCCTGCAGAGCGCCTTTGAGCCCCGGTAGCGCCTGGGCAGGACATCCCTCGGCGGGCGTGGAACTCCCTGGCGGCGCAGCAGGGCACAGCCGCGGCCCGGCGAGGGTCTACGAATGGAGGCCGGAGCAATGGCCATGACAACCATCGAAAACATCCGTGCCTGCGTGAACTTGGAGGTACCCGAGCAACTACCCGTCTTCGCGCTCAGTCAGGAGTTTGATGCCGGCTATGTAGGCCTGACCTACGCCGAGTACATCCGTGACGCGGAGACCGTGGTGCAGACGCAGTTGCAGGTCATTGAGCGTTTCGGGTGGGATTGGTGCTGGCTGCACCTCGACGACACCCTCGAGTTCGAGCCCCTGGGCGTGGGCGTGGCTGCCGGGGAGAACGTGGTTCCTGCGACCGCTGACTACCTCTCATTCGACAAGCGAACCTTGTCCCGCCTCAAGGTGCCTGATCCTCGTCATTCGTGCCGCATGCCGCTGCTGCTGGACGCCATCGCCGGCCTACGTGAAGCCCGCGGCGACCAAACCTGTGTTACGGGGAGAGTGGCCGCCCCCTTCTCCGCCGTCACCCTGATCTTCGGTATGCAGGAATCGTTCTACACTCTGGTGGACAATCCCGGGCTGTTCCGGGACGCCC
>JABLXH010000043.1 GCA_013178155.1 Armatimonadota bacterium
TACCGGTTCGCCGCTGGCCGGGACTGGCCGGCTGTCCAGGGCCTGGGCAGGTGGCTAGGCCTCTACGGGTATCATGTGGGCTTCCGCTGGCGTCGCATCGCCCTGGCCAACATCCGTTGCGCATTCGGCAACACCGTATCGGAGCAACGCGTCCGCGAGATTGCCCGGGGGGCTTTCGTCAACCTCGCCACGCTGTTCCTGGAGGCCATGAAGTACTCGACGTTGCCGATAGAGGAGCAGCTTGCCCTCTGCCCCATGGAGGGTGAACATCATCTGCAGGAGGCACTGGCGCAGAAGCGAGGCGTCATCAGCCTGGGTGCCCACCTCGGCAACTGGGAGCTGGGCGGCCTGCGCGCTATGGCCGGGGGCTACCCCGTGCTGCCGCTAGTGCGCATGCCACGCAGCCCTCGCATCGCCACCAAATTCAAGGAGCTTCGGGAGCGCGAGGGCTACCGGATGATTGATGTGGCGGACCAGGGCTTCCGGGGCGTAATCCGTGCCCTCAACCAGAACATGGTGGTGTCCATCCTTCCCGACCGTTATGCCAAGGGCCAGGGCGTGACGGTGCCGTTTTTCGGCCAGGACACGCATGTCTGGCAGACGCCGGCGCTGGCCGCCCTCCGTACCGGAGCACCCGTGCTGCCCATATTCACCGTGCGACAGCCCGATGGGACCTTCCGCATCCGGGTCCATCCGCCGCTGGAGATGCAGGAGACTGGCGACCGCGAAGCGGATTTGCTGACCAATACGGCACGCACCATGGCCGTCGTGGAAGCTCAAGTGCGGATGTACCCGGAGCAGTACACCTGGACCTACGAACTGTGGCGGCCGGAACTTTCGTCCGCCCCGCAGGTCCAAACGGTCGCAGACACGGTGCCACGCTGACTCCAGGCCGTTCCTACCCCCGATGAGCTCAGGGGAAACCTTGATGCCTGACCAACCGCCTGATGTGACCCGATGTGAGTATGGCTGGGTAGGCTGGTGCGCGGCCATCCGGCCTTGGCATCTGTCCAACGCCGTGGCCGCGGTGGCTCTGCTCTGGGGGCTATCCGGCTACCCGTTGCTGGACCCTGACGAGGGGCGCTACGGAGAGATCTCCCGCGAGATGCTGGAGCGCGGCGACCTGCTCAGCCCGACACTGAACTACGTGCCTTACTGGGAGAAGCCGCCTCTGCTGTACTGGCTGAACGCCGCTGCCTTGCACTACCTGGGCGAGTCCCCCTTCGCGGTGCGCATCGGGACCGCCGCGGTGGCGGTACTGGGCCTGCTTGTGGCATGGTGGCTGGCTCGGGTCACCTTCGGCTCTCGGGCTGCCCGGTGGGCGCCAGCGATCCTGGCTAGCTCCTGGATGTACTTCGCGGTGGCTCGCGTCCCGATCATCGACATGCTCGTGTCAGTGCTGATGGCCGCAAGCCTCACGGCATGGTTTTCCGCGGAGCACAGGTCCGGCGGCGGACGTGTGCTCCGATGGGTGGTCTCCGGCCTGTTTCTGGGGCTGGCGACGCTGGCGAAGGGGCCGGTGGCCCTCGTTCTGGTGACCGGTATCGCTGGCGTCTACCTGCTGGTGCAGCGCCGTTGGCGACAGCTTCTGCCCGCGACGTTGACGCCACTTGCGGTTGGCGTGATTGTCGCCGCCCCCTGGTTCGTGGCCATGGCGCGGGAGCACCCCGGGTTCCTCCACTACTTCTTCTGGGTGCAGCACGTGCAGCGCTTCCTGGGGAGTGACGGCAGGGTTGAGCATGCCAAGCCCCTGTACTACTACGTGGGGGTGGCTGTGGGTGGGTTCCTGCCATGGTCATTTCTCTGGCCAGGCATGGCCGGATGGCTCGGGTGCCGATGGCGTGGTCTGCCACCGGACTTTCGACGCGTTGCACACTACCTGCTGGCCTGGACACTGGTCGTGCTGTGTTTTTTCTCTGCCTCAACCTGCAAGCTGGCGCAGTACGTCCTGCCGGCCTGGTGGCCGCTGGCGGTGACGGCCAGCGCCTGGCTGGCCAGCCGTGTTGGGACCGGGCTGATGCCCAAGGGTCTGGGGAGGGCTCTGGTTGCGGCTGGTGTCTTCCTGCTGCTCCTGGCCGTGGGCGCCATTGTGATCGCTGGACGCCAACAGCAACTGCCGCTGGACGACATCCGCTGGCCACTGGCGGTGCTGACCCTGGGACTGACGATGGCCGCGGCCATTTTCATGTTGGTGGTACTGCCGGGCAACCCGGATCGTCGGCTGGGCCTGCTGATGGTGGGGGGGGTGTTAGCTCTTGCCGCGCTCGTCCCCGCCTATCGTCAGATCGCGTCGCAGCGTGACCTGTCCGGGCTAATCCCCGGAGCGCTGGCGAAGCTGCCCGCGGACACCGCGTGGACCATCGCTCAGTACCGCTGTTACAACCAGAGCCTGAACTTCGTCACCCACCGTCGCATCGTTCTGATCGACGAGGTCAATGAGTTGTCGCTGGGGTTGACGCAACCGGACGCATCGCAGTGGTTTGTGCAGGGCGAGGAATCGATTGCTCGGCTGTCGGCTCGTGGCCCCTTGGCTTTGGTTGTTCGCTCTGACCCCGACAACAGGATCGCCGAAAGGTTCGGGCTCACGGTCCTGCACCGCAACGTGGACCGTGCCCTGCTGGTCAACCAGGCGGGCCTCGCCGTTCTTCAACGTGAACTCGCCCCGGGGCGAGGGCTCGATCGCTCAGCCGCGCCTGCAGCGGCCCTGGGAGGAACCGGTGGCTGACGACGCCATTCGTCTCTCCGTGGTTATTCCTCTGTACAACGAGGAAGAGAACGTCCCGGAGCTCCTGCGGCGCCTCGACGAGACCCTGGCCACCATCCAGGGGCCGGTGGAACTGGTTCTGGTGGACGACGGTAGCCGCGACCGGACAGTGGAACAGGTGCGCGCTTTCGAGCCTCGATCCATGTCCATCGTGCTGGTCGAGCTGGCTCGCAACGCCGGCCAGCACAACGCCATTTTGGCCGGCTTCAGTCAGTGCCGCGGCCAGTACGTGGTGACCCTGGATGCCGACCTCCAGAACCCGCCGGAGGAGATCCCCCGGGTACTGGAGCAGCTTGAGGCCGGCTATGCCGTGGTCGGGACCGTGCGCCGAGACCGCAACGACCCGTTGCCGCGCCGCCTGGCCTCAAGGGTGGTGAATAAGCTGGTCTCCCGTGCAACGGGTCACGACCTGCACGACTATGGCTGCATGTTGCGCGGCTATTCGCGGGAGACCGTGCAGGCGATGCTGGCCTGCCCGGAGCGCCATACCTTCATTCCCGCGCTGGCGATGGCGGTGGCCGGCAGCAGTACGGAGATCGAGGTCAGTCACGCCCCGCGGGCCGCGGGCCAATCAAAATACGACCTGGGCAGACTCCTGCGCCTGAACTTTGACCTGATGATGGGCTTCACGTCTATCCCGTTGGAGCTCGTCAGTTGTGTGGGCCTCGTCACGGCCCTGCTGGGCCTGGTCTTCTCCGTTTTCCTCATCGTGCGGCGCATCGTGCACGGCCCGGAAGTGGAGGGCGTCTTCACTCTGTTTGCTATCCTCTTCTTCTTCATCGGAGTGCAGATCCTCGCTCTGGGGCTGGTGGGTGAGTATATCGCCCGCATGTATGATGAGATCCGGGGTCGCCCGCGGTACCTGGTACGCCGGGTCTACCGCAACGGCGGCCGCAGGCCACCCCCTGGCGTGCCTGCGGAGGGGGAGGACTGAGTGCGGGCCGTCGTCTTCGCTTACCACGACATCGGCTATGTCTGCCTGCGCGAACTCGTGCGCCAGGGCCATGAGGTAGTGGCTGTCTTCACCCATGAAGATGACCCAGGGGAGGAGATCTGGTTTCGGTCCGTTCCCACGTTGGCCCGCGAACTGGGCTTGCTGACCCTTACACCGCCTGACCCGAACACGCCAGAGTACCTCGAGCTCATCCGCGGGCTGCAGCCGGACATCGGCTTCAGCTTCTACTACCGCTATATGCTCAAGGCGCCCCTGTTGGACATCCCGCCGCTGGGCTGCCTGAACCTGCACGGGTCCTATCTGCCGAAGTACCGCGGGCGTTGCCCGGTCAACTGGGTGCTGGTCAACGGCGAGACCGAGACCGGGGTTACTCTGCACTACATGGTCGAGAAGCCCGATGCCGGTGACATCGTCGCCCAGCGGCGTGTGCCCATCGCCTTCGAGGACACGGCGCGGACTCTCTACGCCAAGATGACGGCCACCGCGGAGGCCCTGTTTGCTGAGACCTTGCCGCTGCTGGCGGCAGGCACCGCGCCGCGAGTGCCGATGGACCTGTCGCAGGGCAGCTACTACGGTGGGCGTCGCCCTGCTGACGGTCGGTTCGAGTGGACCTGGCCGGCTCTCCGCATCTACAACCTGGTCCGCGCTGTCACGCATCCGTACCCGGGAGCCTTCGTCGGCAGCCCGGATGGCGACCTGTTCGTCTGGTGGGCGTGCCCTGTGCCTGCGCCATCACCATCGGCAGAGACCGCCCCCGGCACGATTGTTGCTCTCACCCCCGAGGGGCCCGTAGTCATGACCGGGCAGGATTGCCTGCTCTTGCTGCAGGTCCAGCCGCCGCTGCAGCCGGAGCTCTCCGGCATCGAGTTTGCGCGTCTCCGCCGACTGGCAGTCGGCCAGAACCTGGCTGCTGACCATGAGACGGGAACAGACCCTGCATAAGGAGATACTGCCGTGCATATACTGATCACGGGGGGGGCCGGGTTCATTGGCTCCCACCTTTGCGAAGCCTTTCTCAACCGAGGTGACCAGGTTACCTGCCTGGATATGGGTTCGCGCCGCAAGATTGAGCATCTCATGGACCACCCGCGCTTTCGCTATGTCCATGACAGCGTGCTGAACGCTCCAATGGTGGATGCTTTGGTAACGCGAGCGGACCTGATCTACCATCTGGCCGCCGTGGTGGGCGTGGAGCACTACGTCGCGGACCCCTACAATGTGCTGAACGTGAATGTCAACGGCACCCAGGAGGTCCTGAAGGCCGCATATCGGCATGACAAGAAAGTGGTCTTCAGCTCCACCTCCGAGGTCTACGGGCGCAACCCGAAGATCCCGTGGAGCGAGGACGACGATCGCGTGCTGGGCTCCACGGCCATTGACCGCTGGTGCTACTCCACCTCGAAGGCGGTGGGCGAGCACTTCTGCCATGCCTTTGGTCGGATGGGGCTGCCGGTAGTCATCACCCGCTACTTCAACGCTTACGGGCCGCGGTTGGATGCCCTCGACCGGGGGCGAGTCATTACCATCTTCCTCGGTCAGATCCTGGCCGGCAAGCCGGTAACAGTGGTCGGCGACGGCTCCCAGACCCGCTGTTTCACCTATATTGACGATGTCATCCGGGCCACCATGGCGGCGGGCTTGCTGGACGAGGCGGTAGGGGGTGTCTTTAACATCGGTACCGACCGCGAGACTACCATCCGCGAACTGGCAGAGACCATGGTGAGAGTCTCCGGCACGGACACAGAAATCGTCTACGTGCCCCAGGAGTCGGTCTACGGCAGTAGCTACGAGGACATCCAGCGTCGGGTCCCTGACATCACGAGGATGCGGGAGATACTCGGTGTGTCTCCGGATACCAGTCTGGAGGACGGACTGCGGGCGACTTACGAGTACTTCCTGGCCGAACGTAACCGTATCAGCAGCGAGCCACGCTTCCGTTCGATGGTGGAGCGGGGACGCACCTAGCCGCTAGCCAGCGAAGGGTTCATCAGAGCTGTGGCGGAATAGGGGGACATGGCCGCCTCGCGCCCGCCAGTCGAGACCGCCTACGTGGTCTGCGCGTCGCCGTCCGCGGTAACACCGCGGGCGGTCCTGTTGGGGCTGCTGGCCAGTGCCTTCGTTGGCTGGGCGTTCCCGTACGCCGAGTTCGTCATCCGTGGCACGCGCCCGGCCAACACCGCCCTGCCCTTCGGCAATATTCTCGTCTTCTTCCTCCTGGTTGGACTGCTGAACCCCCTGATCAAAGCCATCATTCACCGTCTGGCGCTGCGCCGGGGAGAGCTGCTGGTCATCTTTGTGCTCGTGCTCATCGCCTCGGCGGTGCCCAACTGGGGCATGGTGGGGCAACTCTTGCCCATCATGGCCGGGGCCACTTACTATGCCACACACGAGAATCACTGGCTGGAGACCATCCTGCCCCATGTGCCCGACTGGGTCGCGCCGAAGGACCCGCTGGTCTGCAAGTACTTCTACGAGGGCCTGCCCCCCGGCCAGGCCATCCCCTGGGGTGCCTGGCTGGCGCCTTTGGGCGGATGGGCACTCTTCCTGGTCGCCTTCTACGGCGCGACCATCGGCCTCGTACTGCTCCTGCGTCGCCAGTGGATCGAGCAGGAGCGCCTGGTCTACCCCCTGATGCGTCTACCCCTGGAGATGGTGGAGGGGGTAGATGGCCCACACCTGCTGCCAGATCTGCTGCGCAGCAAGCTCATGTGGCTAGGCTTCCTGCTGGCCCTGGTGCCCACCAGCATCATCGCGCTGCACCACTACATACCATCGGTGCCGTTCATCCAGTTGCGCAACTCGCTGACCATTCCCGTGCAGCGCGAGCAGATCATCTTCTACCTGTGGCTCAACCCTTCGGTCATTGCCTTCAACTACCTGATCAACACCGATCTGGCCTTCAGTCTGTGGTTCTTCGCCATTGTGACCAGCATTCAGACGCCGTTGTGGCGTTTGTGGGGCATCGGGGCCGGTGCCGCCGAAATCTACTGTGCCGGCAACCCGGCCCTCTCGAACCAGGCGATGGGCGGCATGCTGCTCATGGTTGCGATGGGGTTGCTCAACGCCCGACGTGAGGTCTCACGAGCCTGGGTCGCCGCTGTCGGATCGGGGGAGTACGACGGAGAGCCCGCACCGGCAAGCACTGTCATGCTCTGCCTGCTGGGGGGAGTGGGCGGGATGCTGCTTTGGCTTTGGGCAGCGGGGCTTCGTCCCCTGGCCGGGGTCGTGTTCCTTGTGGGTGCCTTTGTCACGTTTCTGGCCTTGACGCGAGCCACGGTCCAGGGCGGCGTGCCGGTCTCCCGTGCCGCTCTGATCCCTCAGTCCTTCGTGGCCCATGCGCTGGGCACGCGCTTCATCGGCCCAGCCGGCACGGTCGCGCTCGGCTACAGCTTCGTCTGGTCCGCCGACATCCGGGTCATCATGATGACCTTCTTTGCCCACGCACTCAAGCTCTGGGGAGAGTTGCGGTCCATGGGTCGACGCTTGCTGCCTCTGGCCGTGGCCGCCATCGTGCTGGCGGGAGTGGTTAATGCCGTGTATATTCTCTTCCTGGCCTACACCCGGGGAGGTGTCAATCTCGGCGGTTGGCTCTTCAGCGGCTGCCCGCGTTCGGCTTTCAGCTACGCGGCCATGCAGCTCGCCGATCCCGTGACGCCCAGTCCGGGCCGATGGCTGTGGCTGCTGGTCGGCGCAGTGCTGATGTACGGTCTTACCGTCATGCACTACCAGTGCGCCTGGTGGCCACTGCATCCACTGGGCTTCGCCATCGCGCCGACTCAGCCCGTGCAAGACCTGTGGTTCTCGGGCTTCTGGGGTTGGCTGGTCAAGGTGGTCGTGATGCGGTATGGGGGCTACCGCGCCTACTCGGTCGGGGTCCAGTTCTTTATGGGCGTCATCCTGGGCCAGTTCATCGGCTCTTCGCTATGGCTGGTCATTGACGCCATCATGGGCTCCACCGGCAACATGATTTACGTATATTGAGGCCCGGCCCCCGTCGCGAGCCGGTGGGTACGGCGGCAGAGCCGCTGGCCCAAGCTAGACACGGATGTACCGGCAGTCATCGGGCAGCGCGCCCGCAGCCAGTTGGCGGGCCGCCAAAGCGGCGCCGATGATCCCCGCCTCGTTGCGGAGCTCCGCTATCCGGATTTCCGCCCGCGTGCTCAGCAGTGGCAGGAACTGCTCCGCCTTGTTGGCGACCCCGCCGCCGATGATGAAGAGATCCGGCCAGAACAGCGCATCCATGCGCTGGATGTACTCATTCACACGCTTGGCCCATCCCGCCCATGTCAGGCCCTTGCGCTTGCGGGTGCCGTCGGATGCCCGCTGCTCCCCTTCCTTGCCCCGGATCTCCATGTGCCCCAGTTCGGTGTTCGGCAGCAACTGGCGGTTGACGAAGATGGCCGTGCCGATGCCGGTGCCGAAGGTCAGCATGATGACCACGCCATCATGTCCCTTCCCGGCCCCAAACTCCATCTCGGCAATCCCCGCGGCATCAGCATCGTTGAGCACCAGCGCCGGGCAGCCGGTCTTGGCGCGGGTAAGCTCCGCCACATTGGTGCCGATCCAGGACTTGTCCACATTGGCCGCCGTGCAAGCCGTTCCGGCCTTGATGACCGCCGGAAAAGTCACGCCCACCGGGCCGGTCCAGTCGAAATGGCGCGCAATCTGCGCCAGCACGTCGCCAACTGCGTCGGGCAGCGAGGGGTCAGGGGTCGGAATGCGGTGCCGGGTCGTCACCAACTGCCCCTCGTTGGTGTCCACTGGAGCCCCCTTGATACCGGAACCGCCTATGTCTATGCCCAGAACCTGCATGGTGTGCCTCCAGGAGCGGGTATGACGTCAGCGCCATTTCGCCACCGCGAGGGGGCGTTCCTGCCCAGGCCCTGCCGCCATGAACTGCAGGTACCCGACCAGGCGTCTATATCGTAGCGACGTTTCATTTGAGGCGGGAGCGAGACACTATGGCTCTGACTTTCGACCATGTTAACATCAGTGTGGTGAGCATTGACCGCACCGTCGTGTTCCTGCGTGTGGCCTTCCCTGAGTTGGTTGTCCGCGGCGGCGACAAGGGGCAGTGGGATGACATGAAGACCGCCTGGATCCACCTGGGGACTGACGACAGCTATGTGTCCATCAACGAGACCAGCGCCATGGAGCCCCACGCTCGCGACGGCTCCCGGACCACCGGCATCAACCACGTCGGCTTCATCGTGGGCAACGTCGAGGCCCTCCGCGACGCATACGAGGCGGCGGGGCTGAAGGTCGCATACATGAACGAGTTGCCCGCCCGCAGACGCCCTTACGTGACCGACGAGGACGAGATCATGTGGGAGTTCGTCGAGTACCCATCGGACGATCCCGCCGTGCGCAACGACTACTCAATCTGACGCGCCGGCTATCAGGTCTCGCCCTGGCTGAACCCGGGGTTCCGCAGCTCTCCCACCGCCTCCACCATAGCCCGGTAGTTCTCGGGCGGGATCGGGGGGTTGATCTCACTCGAGGAGGCGACCATCATGCCGCCGGTCCGCAGGGCGTCCGTCTCCTGAATATGGCGGCGCACCTCCGCTCGCACCTGTTCGGGCGTGCCGCGCTCCATCAGGTCCACGCCGTCCACGCCTCCCGCCCAGACCATCGCAGGCCAGGTGCGTTTCAGGTCCACAATGTCCATCCCCACCCCCGGCTCCAGGCAGTAGAAGCCGTCCACCCCGCACGCCATCAGGTCGGGAATGGCCTTGCGGTAGTTGCCATCACTGTGGTAGATAACCGCGATGCCATGCTCGTGCCAGGCCCTCGTCAGTTCTCTCACAAAGGGGTACAGGTAGCGGTGCAGGAAGGCCGGCGGGAAGATGGGACCTTGCTTGGTGGCGAAATCCTCCGGGATCAGGATGACCGGCGACAACGCCCGGTCCCCCACAGCCCGCACACGACGCAGCTCGTGGGCGCAGGAGACGTGCATGAAATCATCGAGCGTCTCGGGATAGTCCGCGCTGAAATAGGTGTACAGCTCCAGCCCCATCGCGTCGAAGACGGCGCAGAAACTGACCTGGCTGAAGTTGATCAGCACCGTCTCGCCGATAAGGGCCTGCGTCGCCTGGACGTCCTCGCGATACCGCCGCCGGGCCCCATTGGGGTCGAAGTCTTCGTTCCGCAGGCGGTCCATCCAGGTCAGTAACCAGCGGCGGGCACCGGCCACATCGTCAAAGGGGCGACCTACCCGCCAGGTGGTCCAGTTGTCGTGCTGATAGACGAAGCCGTCGGGGCTGGTGACCCGTGCCGTCCCGCAGGGCGCTGTGGGTGGAAAGCAGGTGTCCAGAGACCGCTGGATGGCCAGGCCTATCTCTTCCAGGCCGTAGTTGAACCCCGACACAGGCTTGTGGGTCCAGTCGGCAATGACGCGGGGGTTGTAGCTGAGCTGCTCGTGCAGGCACACACGGTCCACCGGCTGGTGGGCAAGGGTCCGCTCCAGCCGCTCGCGCTTGCTCAGCACATCGGTCGGGAAGATACGCTCCATGCCGGTAGCCATCTGCGGAAAGGTGGCTGCATGTTCGCTAATGGCAGTTGGAGACCTGCCGGGATCAGCGGAGAAGCACCAGGAGCAGCATAGCGCGGTTTGCAGGGGGTCAGGCCCCACAGACCGCGCAGTCGGCACGCCTCGGTACTCTGATGGTCCGCAGCTCGTAGTCCCAGACCTCCACTTGCAGCAGGCCCTGCGGCAGGCATTCCGGCTGACCCGTCAGCAGTTGGAGTACCTGTGACATCTGCAGCGAGGCCACGGTGTTGACGCTGGGACCGATGACCCCGGCGGTGGCCGCGGTCTCGGACGAAGCCTTGTCCGGTTCGGCGCAGTAGAGGCAGCAAAGACACGCCGTCTCGCCAGGCCGCACGGCCATGGTCAGGCCATAGGAGCCCGACAAGGCCGCATAGACCATCGGGATGCCCAGGGTGATGGCCGCCTGATTCATGGCGAACTTGGCCGCGAAGTTGTCCACGCCGTCTACTATGACGTCCACACCCTCCACGAGCTGGGCAGCGTTGTCGGCTCCGATCTTGGCGATTACCGGCTCGATGACGATCTCGGAGTTGATGCGGCTCAGGCGCTCAGCGGCGATCTCACACTTGGGCCGGGTCTGAAGGTCACCCTCCTCGTAGAGGGTCTGGCGCTGCAGATTCGACAGCTCAAGGCAGTCAAAGTCCACGAGACGGATGTAGCCGACACCGGCGCGAGCAAGCATCTCGGCCGTCGCCGCGCCAATGGCCCCACAGCCGCAGACTACCACCCGGCTGTCCAGCAGCCGCGCCTGTCCAGGGGCTCCCAGAGGGCGAAAGAGTATCTGGCGCTCATACCGCGCCAGTTGGTGTTCAGTGAGCATAATGGGCTCCTTCAGGCCCCCGCAACGGGGGGGACAATGGAAATGACATCGTCCGCCGCAAGAGGCGTCGCCAGGCCCTGGGCGTCGGCGATATCCCGCTCGCCCACGAACACGCGGACAAAGGGCTTCAGCTCGCCGGGTGCCGCGAAGAGAGCGTCGGCAATCGCCGGGTAGGCACTCACCAGGGCCTCCAGGGCGGCGCCGACCGTGTCGGCCTGGACCTCGGCGGACTTGGCGCCGTCGGCGTGACGGCGCAGGGGAGTGGGGAGCTTGACAGTGACCGGCATACTTTCCCTCCAGTATACATCGAGTTAATAGGATAATCGTGCCAACAGGACCCCCACAAACGGAACCGCAGCGGGCTAGCCCGTCCCGCAGACCGGGCAGTCTGGGCGGCGGTGGAGGGTGTACTTGCTGAAGCTCATGTCCTCGGCGTCGAAGATCAGCAGCTTGCCGGTGAGCGGCTCGCCGTAGCCGGTCAGGACCTTGATGGCTTCAAGAGCTGTCAGCGCGCCCAGAGCCCCCGGTACGGCGCCCAGTACGCCAAACCCCAGGGGATCCCACCACTCTGGCACCTCCGGCACCAGACACTGCAGGCAGGGCGTGTCGGGCGGCACGATGGCCGTGAGTTGGGCTTCCATACCGTTCATACCGCTGTCAATCAGCGGCTTGCCCTGCCGCCAACACTCACGGTTCAGCACCAGACGCTCGCGGAAGTCCGGGGTCGTGTCACAGACGATGTCCACCTGGCTGACCCACTCGGCGGCATTCTCCTCGCTGGCGTCAGCCGCGTAAGCAATGATCTCCAGTTCAGGGTTGAAGCGTCGGAGGGTCTCCTCCGCCTGAGGGGCGCGCGGCTGACCCACGCCGTCGCCGCGCATCAGAATCTGGCGGTTGAGGTTAGATGGCGTCAGCTTGCCGCCGTGGGCGATAACCAGTTTGCCGATGCCGGCGGCGGCCAGCCACAACGCGGTTGGCCCCCCCAGGCCACCCAGACGGGTCACGAGGGCGCTGGAGGCCCGCAGCTTCTCCTGGGCTTCCACTCCAAAGCCGGGGATCATGATCTGGCGCTTGTACTTCTCGAGTTCCCAGTCAGTCAGCGGCACCGCATGACCTCCGTTCACTTGTAGACCCTGAGCGCAGACGCCTTGAAGGAGGCGTAGACGTTGGCCCCGATCTTGAGCCCCAGACGCTCTTCCGAGGCGTGGGTCACCTCGGCGACCATGGCCACGCCATTTTCCACCGTCACCCGCGTGCGCCCGCCGAGATGGGCGATGGAGGTGATCCGCCCGAACAGCGTGTTCAGCGAAGAGTCGTCAGGTTGTTGTAGAGATAACGTAACGTCCCAGGGATGGCAGGTGACCTGCACCGCGCCAGTCTCCTGCTCGACGGTATAGAAATGATGGGAGCCGCAGCGCACCAGTGACAGGCCATCGGGGCCGGGACTGGCTTCGCCCTGAAGCAGGTTCACGCCCAGGAACTCGGCAACGAAGGGCGTGCGCGGCTGAGCCAGCAGCTCGTGCCGGGTACCCAACTGCACGATCCGCCCCTCATGCATCACCCCGATCCGGTCGCCGAGTGTAAGCGCGTCGGCCACATCGTGGGTAACAACCACGGTCTGGAGATTAAGGTCATGGATGACCTCAAGCACCTCGCCACGCACTTGACGTCGCGTCACCGGGTCAAGAGCGGACATCGGCTCGTCCATGAGCAGGACTCGGGCGCCACTGGCCAGGGCCCGAGCGAGCGCCACGCGCTGCTGTTGCCCTCCCGATAGCTGACGGGGGTAGAGTGACTCTAGGCCGTCCAGCCGTGCCCGGTGGAGGGTCTGACGTGCCCGCGCTTCGGCCTCGCGGCGCGAAGCGCCCCGGGCCTGAGCACCGTACATCACGTTGCCCAGTACCGTCAGGTGTGGGAAGAGGGCGTAATCCTGGAACATCACTCCCACGCGACGTTTCTGCGCGGGGACGGAAAGCCCGGCCGCCGTGTCCACCAGAGTCTCGCCATCCATGACGATGCGCCCCGCATCGGGCTGCAGCAGCCCCGCCAGCAGGCGGAGAGTGGTTGTCTTGCCGCAGCCGGTGGGGCCGACGAGGGCCAGGCACTGGCCACTGGCCAGTTCGAACTCCACCTGCAGAGGGAAGTCTCTGAGCTGTTTGCTGAGTGAAACCGAGATCATGCCACACCACCCGCCAGGCCCAGACGCCCCACACCAACCTGCGCCAGCACGAAGGCCAACCCCGAGAAGACCAGCATCACCAGGGCGAGAGCCACGGCTGCCTCGATCTCGTGCTGCATGAGGGTGAAAATCGCCGTCGGCGCGGTCTGGGTGCGCCCCGGGAAGGCGCCGGCAAAGATGACGGTCGCCCCGAACTCGCTCATTGCCCGAGCCCAGCAGGTTACCACCGCCGTCAGGATCCCTCGTCCGGCCAACGGCAGCGTAACCAGGCCGAAGGTCGCGGGAAGGCTCCGGCCCAGGGTCATGGAGGCCTCTTCCAGGGAGACGGGGACCTGCTCGATAGCGGTCTTGGCGATACGCACGAAGTAAGGCGCTGCCACCACGAACTGCGCGATGACAACGGCTACCCACGTGTATGACAAGGGGTACCCGGCCTCTGCCAGGTAGTGACCCAACAGGCCCTTGCGGCCCCAGATCAGGATCAGTGCCACCCCCATCACCAGCGGGGGCAGGGCGATGGGCAACTCCACCAGGGCATTGATCAGCATCTTGCCCCGAAAATTGACGCGCGCGAGGCAGACCGCGGTGGGCAAGCCAAACACGAGAGCCAAGCCCACCGCCAGCAGGCTCCCCCGAAGCGTCAACCAAAGAGCCTCACGGGCCTCCTCGACGGCCAGCGCCGCCAGCAGGGTGTGCGGCGGAGCATAGACAAACAGGCCGAGCAGGGGGCCAACAGCCACCATGAGAAAGAGCGCTGTCAAGATGATCAGCACTATGGCAGCTCTGTTGTGCTTTCCGTCGTGGCTCACTGCATGGCTCACTTAGCTCTCGACCCCCAGTTGTCCGTCACGGCTTGGCTGGCGGGGCCTCGGTCGTGTAGCCGTGCTCTTTCCATACGCTCTTGGCTTCTTCAGAGGCCAGGAAGTCAATGAACTCCCTGGCAGCGTCAGGCTGTTTGGACCACTTGATCACGGCTCCAGGGATGTTGCGAGGCCGCGCCGACTTGGCCTTCAGTGGTATGCTCTCCAGCTTGTCGGGGTGCTGGCGGGTGAAAACGTCCCAACCGATGACAACGTCGGCCTCCCCCATCAGCAAGCTCTGCAGCACAGCCTCACAGCTTGTTCCGTAGTCGGCCAGGCGAGGCTGGAGGTCCTGCCACACCCCTTCTTCCTCCAGTACTGCCTGGGCGATGTCTCCCAGGCACACAGTCACCGGCTTGCCAATGACCACACGCAGGCCTTCGCGCGTAAGGTCCTTCACGCTCTTGATGCCCTTTGGGTTGCCCTTGGGCACGTTGATGACCGGTACCAGGTAGACAAGAACGGTGCGGGTCTCCTTCAGCACCGCGTCCTTCTTCTCGGCCTTGTCCATGAAATCGTCAGAGCCGGGAACGTAGACATCGCCGAACTGCTCCTGGGCGAACTGGTTCAGCACCGCTCCCGATCCGCCGTAGGTGATCTCAACCTTCACCCCCGTCCGTTCCTCGTAGCGCCTGGCCAGGGGGTCCAGGCCCGGTTTCGGGGCAGCTCCAGCAAAGACTGTAAGGGTACGGTCAGGTTCGGGGGCCATGGCCTTGGTGACGGGCGCTTGCTGCCCCGTCTCCGGCTGAGCCTTCGGAGAACAACCGGACAGCACAAGCGCAAGGGACAGCAGCGGGGCCATACCCAGGACGATCAGCCGTGTCATAGAGTCGCGATACCTCCAGGAAGTGCTGAACCAATCAACGCATACTCTACCACACGGCTATCCCTGGGACCCGGAGTGAACCCTGTAAAGGATGGGGAAGAATCACGCAAGGTGTTTCGGTATATCCTTGTGGAAAACAAGGAATAATTCTGGTCCGAGGGGTTACTCGCCGGGGTACCCGGGTACCGGCGGCGGACAGCCCGGCTCCCGGAACAGGCCGACGCGCAGCGCTGTTGGCCGCAGCCACTTCACGTGACCGTCATGGTAGAGGAAGTTGCCACCGCCGTGATGGCGCAGGGGATAGTGCAGCTCCGACTCGGGGTCACCGGCAAAGGGCACGAAGGGCGGATGGCCGCCGTCCCCGGGGGCTGCGGCGCCGGCACAACCGGGCGTGCGGCAATGGTCCCACACGACGACGCGCTGCGCGGGATCACTGACCAGGGCGTCGGGCATGCCGGTGATGAGCGGATAGCGCCGTGGGTCAGCGTGGGGAGAGCCATTGACATATGACAGGGCATAGCTGCACTGCCACTCTGGCGCCGCAGGGCACTTGAACAGGGCTGCACTGCCGACATAGGGAAAGAGCAGCCCCGGCTGCCAGTTGGGCCCGGGGCGGGCGTTCGGGGCCACCGATGGATCGTACGGAGCCCACCAGACGTCGGGTGGGTAGAAGCCAGTGGGTTCCGGGTCGGGTACGGGACACTGCCGGCACGGGCAGTTGACCTCGTCGTGGTCCGCCCGGTACATTGCCAACGCCACGCCGATTTGCTTGAGATTCGACTGGCACGCGGTCTGGCGGGCCTTGTCGCGGGCCCGTGCCAGCACCGGAAAGAGCATGCCCGCCAACACGGAGATGATGGCGATCACGACCAGCAACTCGACGAGAGTGAAGCCATCGGTGCGAGACACGGGCCGCCCAGACCTTGTGCCAGCTTGACCTATCACACTGATTAGACGTCTGGGCGCTGGGACCTGGTTTCCCGACCGCTCCCCTTGCGGCATATTTCGGGAATCTGTGCGAGATCATATTGGCGCAATCCGTATTATACTTTAGCAGTCCGGGAGGGATACTTCCTGTCCGGGCTCTCAGGACACAGGGCGACAGGAGTCGACCCCAGTGGGCATCCCGGTGACAGTCAGAGTGCTGCTAGCCAACCCGACCGCCCCGTCGCCCGAAGGCGAGCGGGCCCTGCAGCACGCGCGGGCCGCGGCCCGGCGGTTCGGGGACGCGGCCGAGGTGCAGCCAGTGGCTCTTGACGACCCGGCGGTGCGGATGCTGAGCATCGGCGTGGAGCCCACCGTGCTGGTGGGAGACCTGGCCATCGCCGTCGGGATCGCCCCGCCGGCAGGGCATCTGGTGCGTGCCATCGAGCGCGCCCTGGCGAAGGAAGAGAAGCATGACTGAGGCCTTGAGCGAGGTCCGGGCCCCGCAGTATGACCGCGACAGCGGCTGTGAACCGATGCTGCTGTTCTGGTATGCGCAGCCCGGCGACACGGTGGTCGAAGGTCAGGACCTTTGCGAGATCGAGACCGCCAAGGCCGTGGTCGTAATCACCGCTCCGTGTGGGGGAGTGCTGGAGGAGATACTGGTTGGCGAGAGTCAGCCGGTGGAATCGGAGCAGCTACTGGCCCGTATCCGCCCTGCTGCGGAAGCGGCGCCGTCAGGCCGTGTCAAGGTCACACTCATTGGGGCGCCCAAGAAGTGCGCCAAGTGTGTGGCTTGTGAGGAGTTGATCGCGCGCCTGCAGGAACGTTTCCCGGGAGTGATTGATTTCCATCAGCATACCACCGACGACGCCGAAGCTGCGGAGTTTGGGGTGGTGATGCCGCCGTTCCTGGTCGTGGGCAACCTCATTGTCGCCATGGGGGCGGTGCCCGAGGAGGACAAGGTGGCCCAACTCATCGAGAAACAGCTGGGGTGAGGTATGGCCATCTACCTGGATCATAATGCCACCACGCCGCTGCGCCGCGAAGTCTGGGACGCCATGTCGGCGGTCGAGTTTGGGCCCGAGAAACGGGGCAATGCCTCCAGCGTGCATCGGGTCGGCGTCGGGACCCAACAGCACATCGCACGGGCCCGGGAGGCCGTAGCGGCGGCGTTGGGCGCCAGTCCCGACGAGATCGTCTTCACTGGTGGCGGCAGCGAGGCTATCAACCTGGCCTTGAAGGGAGCCTTCTGGGGTGCCGGCCGGACCGATGCGCACCTGGTCTCAACTACGGTCGAGCACCACGCCGTACACCATGCGCTGGACTGGCTGGAGCGCCGGGGGGCGAGCGTGAGCCTCTGTCCCGTGGACACCACGGGGCGGGTGGACCCGGAGTCAGTGGCCGAGGCCATCAGGCCAGACACACTGCTGGTGTCCGTCATGCTGGTCAACAACGAGGTGGGCACGATCCAGCCGGTGGCCGAGATCGGCGCCATCTGCCGCGAGCGCGGCGTGATGCTGCACGTGGATGCCGTGCAGGGGGTAGGCAAACTGCCGGTGAGGGTGGACGAACTGCAGTGTGACCTGCTCAGCCTGTCAGCCCACAAGATCCAGGGGCCGCAGGGTGTGGGTGCGCTGTACGTCCGCCGAGGCACGCGGTTGGAGCCGCTGGTGCACGGAGGGCCGCAGGAGGGGCGACTGCGAGCGGGGACCGAAAACGTCGCGGGCATCGTGGGCCTCGGCGAGGCGTTGCGCCTGGCTGAAGCTGAGCGCGAGGGCAACTGGGCCCGGTGGCGGGACCTGCGGGAGATACTCTACCGTCTGCCCCGGGAGTTGGATGCCGTACGCGTCAACTCGCACCCCGACCTGACGCTACCAAACTGCGTCAACATGACCTTCATGTTCTGTGACGGTATGGCCCTGACCATGAACCTCAGCCTGCGCGGCATCTGCGTCTCCACTGGTTCGGCCTGTACAGCCGGCGACCTGACGCCATCACGTGTGCTGAAGGCCATGGGACTGTCGGACAGGGCGGCGCACGGCGCCATCCGCTTCTCCATGGGCCGCGAGACGACGGCCGAGGAGCTGGAGACGACGGTGGCCGTCACCAGGGAGATCGTCGAGAGCCTGCGCCTGGTGACCAAGCCCGAGGACATCGGCAAGTGCAAGGACGACTGCCCGTGCTTCCTGACCGGCGGGCGACAAGCGGCCACCTGAGCCGGTTCTAGGGCTTCCGCACGTGGAAACTGGCCTCCAGGCCCCCGACCAGTACCCGGAACTCACCGGGTTCCACGAGCCACTGCCCCTCCGCAGTGCGGATCCTTAGGTCCCGAGGCCCCAGGGTGAACCTCACCTCGGTGCTTTCACCAGGACCCAGGGCCACCTTCTGGAACCCCCGCAGCACCTTCACCGGTGTGGTAACGGAGCTCACCACGTCATCCACGTAAAGCTGCACCACCTCTTTTCCCGGGCGCTCACCGGTGTTCTGGACGCTAACGCACACTTCGACGTGACCAGCGGGGAGAATGCTGTCCGGCGTGACCCTCAAGTCCGAATAGGCGAAAGTGGTGTAGCTGAGCCCGAAGCCGAACTCGTAGAGAGGGTCTGGGGGCGCGAAGACATAGTCGCGGCCGGGGCAGTCGGGGCTTCCGGGACGCTTGTAGAACCCGCGGGCCGACGGCTTGTGGCTATAGAAGGCCGGTACGTGACCGACGCTGCGCGGGACGGTGATGGGCAGTTTCCCCGAGGGGTTGACCCGGCCGAACAGCACATCGGCCAGTGCGTGTCCTCCTTCCTCCCCGGGGTACCAGGCATCGAGGATCGCCGGGATGTGTTCCGCCATCCAGGCGATGCTGTAGGGGCGACCGTGCACCATGACCACCACCGTGGGCGTGCCGGTGGCATGGATGGCCCGGACCAGGTCCTCCTGCACGCCGGGTGGCGTTAGCTCAGTGCGGTCGAAGCCCTCGCCGCACGTGGCGATCTCACTGCTGGTTCCCCACCCGGTTCCCGCCAGCGCCATGCTGGCCCCGCCGATAACTACGATGGCCACGTCGCTGCTCTCGGCCGCGGCCACGGCCTCCGCGAAGCCATCGGTCGAACGCTCCCACAGCGGGCAACCGCGAGCGTGGACGACCTCGACGCGCTTGCCTACGGCTGCACGAATGCCCTCCAGGGGTGTGACGCCGACGGCACTGGTGAGGGTGTAGTCGCCCATCTGCGCGACGTCGGCGTTGGGGCCGATGACCGCGATGCGGCGCAGAGCCTTCGGGTCCAGGGGCAGCAGCGGTCCTTCGTTGCGCAGCAGGACGATCGACTCCTGGGCCACCTCCCGCGCCAGCTTCCGGTGCGCCGCGCAGTGCACCGTCCTGGTCACCGTCGCTTCGTCGGCATACGGGTTCTCAAAGAGCCCGGCCAGGAACTTCACGCGCAGGATGCGCCCTACCGCCTGATCCACCAGCGCCTCCGCCACCTCACCCTTTTCCACGGCCTCGAGGAGAGCCTGTCCGTACCCGTAGTCGCTGGGTGCCTCCAGGTCCAGCCCGGCCTCGAGGGCCTGTTTGCCGGCCTCGGTGGCATCGTGGGCCGTGCGGTGGAAGGTCTCCAGCATGGCCACGGCGCCATAGTCCGCAAAGACATAGCCCTGAAAGCCCCACTCCTCACGCAGGACCCGCGTCAGCAGCAGTTTGGAGGCATGGGCGGGAATGCCCTCGTACTCGCTGTAGCAGGGCATGACGGACAGGGCCCCGGCGCGGCGGATGGCAGCCTCGAAAGGGGGCAGGTACAGTGTGTAGAGGTCGTGCAGTCCCCCGGCCACCGGGGCCAGGTTCATGCCCGCCTCGGGCGAGCCGTGCGCAGCGAAGTGCTTGGGGGTGCAGACCAGATGCTTACGGTCCACCAGCGGGCCTTCCCCCTGCATGCCCCGGATATAGGCCACACCCATCTGCTCCACCAGATAGGGATCCTCGCCGTAGGTCTCCTCGACACGCCCCCAGCGCGGGTCGCGGGCCAAGTCCAGGTCGGGAGCCAAGGCCTGGGCCACGCCGACGGCTCGGGCTTCCCGCGCGATGGCCGAGGCCATGCGCCCAATCAGCTCCGGGTTCCAGGTGCTGGCGAGGCCGATGGCCTGGGGAAAGACGGTAGTGCCGCCGGACATGTGGCCGTGCAGACATTCGGAGATCACCAGCGCAGGGATGCCCAGCCGTGTCTCCTCTATCAGATAGCGCTGCACCGCGTTGATGACTGCCGCGCTGGTGGCGGCGTCCATACGCGGGTCCTGCAGGCAGCCGATACCCATCTTCCCGAAACGCTCGCGCAGGGCGCGCGCCGACACCCCGCCTCTCGACACGAAACTCCCGGCATCGGCCATGCTCATCTGGCGGATCTTCTCAGCAAGGGTCATGCGGCCCAGCAAGTCGCGCACACGGACTTCCACGGGCAGCGAGGCATCCTGGTAGTGAACGGCACTCTGGGGCTTGGCGGGCATGGGTTCCTCCGGGCGACGATACTGTGGACTCAGGCCGCCGTTCCCTGGCGGCCCCCCGGCCTGGCAGGAGCAGTGCAGGCCTCCCGTGCGGGGGCTCACACCGCGCCAGAGTCTATTCGCCGTCGGGGTGTCCGATACTTGCCTGGCGCCGCGCAGCAGGGTACAGTCCGCTCTGAGGGGAACAGCGCACCTAGAAGACAAGGTGCATGGAGGTACCGCCATGGGACGCTGGCTGGTGGCAATGGCAGGGCTATTGATGGCCTGCGCTGCCGTCGTGGCGCAGGAGGTGAGCAACGGGCAGGTGACTGTGGCTGCCGCAGGCCAGCCAGGAAACTTCACTGGGCTCGCACTGCGTTCAGCCGACGGAGACCTGGCCACAGTGAAGCTCTCCAGCAACGGGCTCATGATCGCGCAGCGGGCCACGGTGACCGGTACCACGCTACGGCTGAGCGGGCTGAACTGCGACCCCACCCCCCTTTTGGGTCCCCGGTCCTACGTCGAGGTGGAACTGCTGCCCGACAGCCCCTACCCGGAGGTACGATTCGCCCTGGACATCCGTGCCTTCGACCCGGTGGCATGGGAGAAGCGCGTCGGCACGGTCCCGTTCCACTTCCTGGTCTGCAGCTTACCCGGGGCCGAGGTGTTCCACCAGCGCGGCTGGGCCATCGGCACCCCGGTGGTGGACCAGTACATTCAGATGCAGGCTGAAGGCCCCGGCAAGACCATCGTCAGCGACTGGTCGCGTGACTGGATGTACGCCCCGCCCATAGGCGCCTATCCCACGGCCATCGCCGGGCTGTGGAACCCCTCGCAGCGACGGTACGTCGGCTACGACTTCCATGGCGCCCGCCTCACCGACCATACCGAGAAGGACTTCGGCACCACCTACTGCTGGCAGCAGGGCGATGACCGCGAGTTCTTCTGCCTGACCTGGCCCTTCGGCAAAGGCTACAACGGCCTTCGCTACCCGGAGACGCCCGTGCGCTGCGGGACGCACTTTCGCCTGCTCTGGTCGCGGGACATGGGCCCTGATGACGACCCCAACCAGTTCGTGCAGCAGTTCATATGGGACACCTACGGCGAGCTCCTGCCGGATGTCGAGCGGATGAACGACCTCTCCTGGCTCCCCGCCAACTACAGACCGACAGGCTTCGGCAAGCCCGGTCCCATGGGGAACACGGTCAGTAACACCGGCCCCGACGGCCAGAGGTGGTGGCAGCCCAATGTCCACATCGCCGGCGGCGTGAGCTACTTCAGTCCCGTGGATTACTACTACGACAGCGGCGACTCCGCCTCGCAGGCGCGGCTTGGCCGGGAGTGCCGCCAGCTCATTGACCTCGGGAAGTGGATGGATGTGGCCGGCGACCGCTGTTTCTTCTGGCAGACACCGCTGGATGGCGGCGGGGCCGCCATGTTTGGGCCCGGTGTTGAGACCTTCCGCCACGTCAGCGGCTGGGGGGCGGGCCTGGCCCTGTTGGACTACTGTCGCAACGAACCGGAGGGCGCGGCCGATGTGCTGCCCTACGTGGACGGCGTCCTGCGCTGGACAAAGCATATTCTCTACACCCGTAACTGCTACCCGGATGTGCCGGCGGCTCAGTTTGCCTGGAGCGCCACGCCGGGCGTGACGTTCTGCCTGAAGTACTACTACGCGTATCGCGACGATCCGCAGCGGCGGGAGCTGGCCCAGCTCGCCTATAAGCTGGCACGTAGCCTGACCTATCGGTACCTGGCCATCTGGCCCTGCGACAACAACGAGATGGACGATCTGGACTCGTCGTTCTTCATGGAACCAAACGCCGGGCTGCCATGGCTGGGCTGCGCCTGCGCCAACGAAATCTGGGTCTACAACATCGCCATGCTCTATGAGTACGTGGCTACCGGTGACCCGATCATGGGTCACTACCTGCGGGGTATGCTGGAGCGGTACCACGAGCTCTTTCAGGATCAGTACTACCCCAGCGTTCAGGAGTATGGCGGTGCCTTCACGGAGCGACTGGGGCTTTACAAGGAGTGCGCCCAGGGGGTGGGCTCGCGGGCGACGTTCGGCGGTCTGTGGGGCGGGTTCGAGCAGCTCATCTGGCCCCTCGGCAGCGCCCGGGTCCGTGTGGTCTGCGGCGAGCGGGCCGCCATGGCCTTCAACCGCGACGGACGGCACACTGACATCGCCGACTACCAGTACGGCGGTGACGGTTCATGCTCCTTCCGGCTCGTGCCCGGTGGTCTGCAGGCCGATGCTGCGACGCCGATGGATGTCACCGTGACCTTCCCCTTCTTCCGACTGGCCGGCAAGGCGGTCAGCATCGAGCGCGACGGCCAATCCGAGCGACTGCCCCCGGAGCGTATCACCACGTACGCCTCCGAGCCGTCCACCATCACCTTGCATGGCCTGCGACTGGGTGACACCGTCCACCTGGGCGACGCCGCGGGCGAGGCCCCGGTGCTGTCGTGCGCCATCGCGAAACTGCGCGCACTTCCCGGGGAGGAGGAGAGCTTTGTCGCGCGGGGTGACTTTCGTCTGCTTAACCTGAGCCGGGGCGCCTTCGCGGGCATCAGCCGCGACTGGAACGACATCGGCTCCTACGCGGGCTACGAGCCCGGTCTCAAGAGCTACTATGGCGTGCCCTTCCTGTTGCTGGACCCGGAACTGACCGGTGGCCCGGTGCGCGTGCCACGCCAGGGCATCGCCTACGGCGAGAAGCCTCACCACCTGTTCCTGCTGCTCGGGCGGGTGAGCGAAGGGTCGCGGGTAGTGCTGTACCGCAACGACGGGACGGCGGAGCGAGTCGACGCGACGGCGGCGGTCCCGGCGACCCGCGGCTGGCCGCCGGTGCTGGAGTGGCACCTCGACCTGCTGGCCATCGAGAACGGCGGCAGGCCCATCGCCTCCATCGCGCCGGTGGGCTGCGACATCTTCGCGGTCACCAGCCTGGACCGGCCGACACCGAACCTGCCCGCCATCCTGCAGGTGCTCAACGCCAGGCGGGCGGAGGTCATCGCCCACCGGGAAGCCGTCAAGGACCTCGCCGAGCTGGCTCCTCTCTTTGAAGCCAACAGCGGGCGCATCGCCATCCTGCCGTTCCCGGGCACCGGCAATCCACGAGTCAACCCCGTGGTGGGGATGCTGAAAGAGGCCGGTCTGGGCAAGCACCTGCGTTTCCTGTCCGCCCACGACCTGATCAATCCCAAGGTGTTCAATGCCCGCGAGGCGCCCATCGCGCTGTACGTGGGGGGAGAGGCTTACTACCAGACCGTCAGCCGGTCAGGGGATGGCGACGAGGCGCTGATCCGGTGGCTGCGCAATGGCGGCACCCTCGTTTCGCTGGCCGACGGGCCTTTCCCGTTCTATTACAACGAAGCTGACAAGCCGGTGGTCAGCGCTCCCCGGTTCGGCCTGCCCATCTCCGGCAGCGGGATTGAGGAGCGGCTGGACACCCTTGACGTGGCCCCGGTTACCGGCTGGGAGAAGCCGCCCGCGGGCCTGCGCCTCACCTTCGAGGTAGGCCAGAAGAAGGAGGTGCTGGAAGGCCTGCCGGCTCGGATCCCCTGGGACCCTGAGGCCGATCAGCGCTGGCGCCCCATCTTCAACGTGGTGTCCGGCCAGGACACCTACACTCCGCTGGTCACTCTCCGCGACCAGGAGGGGCGCAGCTACGGCGAGGGCGCGGCCATGATTGAGTACCATGCTGGCGACCTCGCCGGCGCCCGCGTCGTCTACGTCTGGAGCAGCCTGCGCCGCAGCCGGGAGCATCAGCGGTCTATCCTCACCAGTCTGCTGCGCTACCTGCTGACCCACACGCAAAGGCCGCTGGGTGAGTACGTCTGCCCGCGGGTCTCTGCACCGCCCGTGATTGACGGGGCCGTTGACGACACCGTGTGGCGGAGCGCTCCGCCGACCGAGGTGTTCACGCGCTTCGACGCGGAGGCGGCCGACGCCGCGCTGCTGCGCACCACCGCCCGGTTGGCCTGGGATGACGACTATCTTTACGTGGCCTTCGAGTGTGAGGACCCTGACGTGTGGTCTGACCTGACCGACCGTGACGCGAACCTGTGGGAAGGCGAAGTGGTTGAGGTCTACCTGGACCCGGATGGTGACGGCGAACAGTACTTTGAGTTTGAGGTGAACCCGCGCAATGCCGTGATAGACCTTCGCATCCCGCGTAGCGTCCAGGGCGCCCCGCAGGATGTCGAGGCCGCGCGGCAGTGGGATGCGGTGGGCCTCCGGTCGGCCGTGCGCGTAGAGGGAACGCTCGACGACCGCGACGACCGAGATCGCGGATGGAGCACGGAGTTGGCCGTACCCTTCGCCACGCTGGCTGACAGCGCTTCGGCACGCCCCAGGCTGGGCGATGTGTGGCGGATGCAGCTCTTCCGCATTGACCGCAGCAAGTCATTACCTCACCCGCAGTTCCTGGCCTGGTCGGCCACCGATGCCTTCCACAATCCGACCCGCTTCGGCCGTCTGAGCTTCGCCGGGAACCCCTATGCCGATGACTTCAGTGCCTACGCCAACGGGAGCACTCCCGGCGGGCATTGGGCGGCAGGCAGTGGTGACTGGCGGGTCGTGGATGGAGCACTCGTGGGGACCAACTCCGGGGGCGACGGCTGGGCCCCCTCCGGCATCTGCTTCGGCCGCCCCGACTGGACTGACTACCGGCTCCGGCTGCGCTTTCAGGTCCGGCAACGCGGCGGCGACCACCGCGACGGCCCCTGGATTGGAGTGCGCTACGCCGATTCCACGCACTGCTACTCCCTCAACCTGGGGAGTGTCGCCCAACTGGTGAAGGTCTCTGGCGCGGTCTCCAGCAATGACACCAGCAGTCTGGCCCAGGCGCCGTGGGCCAACGACACGGCGTGGCACGACCTGGCGGTGACGGTGCGCGGTAGCCGGGTTGCCGTCGAACTCGACGGGCAGCCCCTGCTGTCGGCCACAGACGACAACTACCTGGGTGTGGGACCCCTGCGGTCGGGCAGCATCTGTCTGTCCGCCCGCAAGTGGACGGGCTCACCAGGCGACACCTTAGTGGCCTTTGACGACGTGCAGGTCGAGCGGCTGGACTGAGTGCAGGAAGGGGCCTCTCAGATGATGCGTGCTTTCAGGTCTGGCGCCATTCTCCTCGTGCTGGTCACGGCCCCGGTGGCGCAAGCCCAGGAGCCCATCGAGATCGGCTCGCGGCTGGAGTTGCTCGTAGATGACTACCTCATCGCGTCCATGTCAGGCGGCGCGCACCTGCAGCTCCATCAGCCCACTCGCCGGGAGGTCGTATTCCGCACCGATGCCCCCTGGGAAGGCAACGCGTCGGCATATCAGTCAATCGTCAAGGATGGAGACCTGTACCGGATCTACTACCGCAGTCTGCACTACCAGCATGGCGGCGGGCCGGCCGAGGCGCTCGCCGACCATCCCTGGTATCTCTGCGTGGCCGAGAGTCGGGACGGGATCCACTGGGAACGGCCCGAGGTAGGGCTCTTTGAGTTCGGCGGCTCCAGGGCGAACAACATCGTGATGACACCCGAGTCGGTGGCGGAGATCGGGGGCGATCCGGCCCATAGCGCCACCTTCCTCGATACCAACCCCGCTTGTCCGCCGGCGGAGCGCTACAAGACCATCATCCTGGGATCGAAGCCACAGACCGGGCTCTATGTTCTGGTTTCGCCTGATGGTTACCGCTGGTCCGTCAAGAGCACCACGCCCTGCGTCACCGAAGGGGCCTTCGACTCGCAGAACCTGGCCTTTTGGGACCCCACCATCGGTGCCTATCGCGAGTATCACCGAGGTTTCCGCGACGACATCCGTGACATCATGACGGCGGTCTCGCCGGACATCACGCAGTTCCCGGCGCCGCAATGGCTTGCCTACCCCGAAGCCCCTACCGAGCACCTCTACACCAATCAGATTGGGCCCTATTACCGCGCGCCACACATCCTGATGGGCTTTCCGATGCGCTACACCGACCGCGGCTGGTCGCTGCCCGTGCTGGACTGGCCGGGCCTGGAGGAGCGCCTGGCGCGGGCGAGGCACAGCCGCCGCTTTGGCACCGCGGTCACTGATGCGGTTTTCATGACCAGCCGGGACGGCGTGACCTTTCGGCGCTGGCCAGAAGCCTTCATCCGTCCCGGACCGCGCCGGGAAGGCAGTTGGGTCTATGGCGACAACTTCGTCTTTTGGGGCATGATCGAGACCGCTTCGGACCTCGGCGACGCCCCCAACGAGATCTCGCTCTACGCCACCGAACACTACTGGGAGGGTGTCTACACCGAGTTCCGACGCTACACGCTCCGGGTAGACGGTTTCGTCTCGGCGACCGCGCCGCGCTCGGGCGGCGAGCTGGTGACGAAGCCGCTGGTCTTTTCCGGCGGCAGCCTGGCTCTCAATCTGGCGACGTCCGGCGCCGGAGGTGTCGAGGTCGAGGTCCAGGAGGCAGACGGGACCCCGATTCCCGGCTACGAGCTGCAGGATTGCCCCGAGATACGTGCGGACTCCCTGGCCCACATCGTGCGCTGGGAGGGTGGGGGAGACCTGCGGCCTCTCACCGGTAAGCCCGTGCGGCTGCGGTTCGTACTGCGCGACGCCGATCTGTATGCCTTCCAGTTCGTGCCCTACCAGCCGGACCCCGAGGTGCCGACCGAAGTCGCGGTCAGCATCCTGCCGCCTCGTAACCCCGACCGCGGCCCGTTTGTGATTATGGAGGATGACTTCAGCCGGGTACAGGCGGGCACGAGTCCCACCGGGGATGACCTGGACCCGACGGCTGCCGCGCCGGGCGCGAGTGGCTGGCGCATCGCGGAGGGTGAGCCGGACCGGGTTCAGGTGCTCAACGATGATCCGCCGGGCAGCGGACGTGCCGGGGCCAACGCGTACCTGCGGCTGGAACGCCGCGATGAGAGTATGGAGCAGGGCGGATTGGCCTGGATTGCTCTGTCGCCCCAGGACATCGCCGATAGCGACCGGGGCCTCATCGAGGTATGGGCCCGCATCTGGGTGCCGTCCACCAACCAGAGCCGCGTCGAGATTGACGGCTATGGAGACGAGCCCGGAGAGTGGCAGCAGAGGGCCTTCCATGTGCGCATTGCCGGCAATGGCGCCGTCAGCTACTATCGTGCCGAGGAGAACGTCATCCCCGGCCTGCGCTGTCCTCCGGACTCCTGGCAGGACGTGCACCTACTGGCCCACCTGGCGACCGGTACCTTCGACCTGACCGTCGATGGGCAGACGGTGACGGGGCTTCCCTTTGCCACGGACGGCGTCCATCGTGTGCGCTGTCTGACCATCGGGCCGAACTCGGGCAGCACCGCCCTGCTGGTCGATTCCATCCGGGTTTCAGCCACACCCAGGTAATTGCAGGGAGCATCACACCATGCGGCACGTAGCGCTCTGCTGCGTCCTGCTTCCGGCAGTGATCGCCGGAGCGCCAGCCGACAACCTGGCCCGTGACAGCGCCTACAGCGCCTTCATCTCGGGCTATGTCTACCGCGGCCAGGTCATCCCCGGCACCAACACTCCGGCCACGACCGAGGGGTACATGGATGCCCCGCCCTGGCAGGGACTGCCGTTTGCGCTGGTGGATGGCAGGCGCGACGGCGAGGCCGTTGTCTCCTGGTTCTGGTCGGCCATGAGCAAACGCATCCGGGTGGTGTTCGACCTGCGACGGGAGTGTCAGCTCTCAGCCGTGCGGCTTTGGCCCCCGGCGGAAGGTGATTGGACCTTCGACGCGGCCTCCGCGCGGCTGTCCGTGTCACGGGAGCGCCTGGCACAGGCCGAGGCTCTTGCTCTCCATCCCGAGGAGGGTGGCATGGTCTGGACCGGCGACCCGATGGTGGCGCGGTTTGTGGAGATCACATGCGTCAGCAGCGCCCCACAGATCGCCCTCGCCGAAGTCGAGCTGCAGGGAACACCGATTGCAGAAGTCGCCGCGGATGCTCCGCCACCCGGCCTGATACCCGTTCCGGCACGAGACCTCGATGCGCTCATTGCGTTGCCCGAGATGCCCGCGGGCTACGCCAACGCGGCGGCGCGGTCGGGGACGAGAGTCACTGTCACCTCCGAGCACTACGATGACCAGACGGGGAAGCTGGTGGCTGACGATTGCGCCGCCCGAAGCGACCCTACCGGCCGCGCCCTGGTGGACGGCGACCGCGCAACGACCGTAAGTTCCTTTGGCGGCTGGTATGCCGCCAAACGGCTGACGGTGGAGATGGACCTGGGCGGAGGCTTCGACCTGGACCGCGTGGTCGTCTGGTCAGCAGGGCATGGGACCTCACGCTCCTTCATCAACAGCTTCAGTCTCTGGGTGCAGGCCGGCGAAGGCGCGCCGTGGATGCCGCTGGGCGACACCTGGAACCCGCTGCTGCCCGGTGAGATCCCGGCGGCTACTTACCCGCTGGTCTCACCGCCGGTCGGACGCCCGGCCACGGCCCTGCGGCTGCAACTCAACGGCGTGGCCCAAAGCGCCGACATGATGCAGGTGGCCGAGATCGAGGTGTGGGGCAAGCCCGCTGAAAAGCCCATCGCCCCCCGACCGTGGCGGGTCAGGGAGGCGGTGCCGGACATCGCTCGCGTGGCCATTGGTGAACTGTCACCCGCGCTGGACTGGATCACGCGTGACCGGATCCGCGCCCTCTATGGCTACGCCGGACAGTGGCGCGATAGCCAACTCCTGGAGCAGGTCGTGGCAGCCGGCTTCAACACCTTCATCGTGCACACGATGGGCGCGTCTCACAGTGAGGAGGGCTGGCCGGAGGAGGCGCAACGTTGGGCCGGGGTGCAGCGTGAGCGCAACCTGCGGGTCATCATCAGTTGGCCCTTTGGCAGCGACGAGCGCTACGGCAACACGCAGTTCGGCGCCTACCAACCCGGGGGACCCAACTTGTGGACGCGGACGCCGTGCCCGCTGTCAAGGGAGTACTGGGACCGGGTGATCGGGGAGAGAGCTGCCATCGCGGCGCAGGCTGGCCTGACCGGCCTGGTCGTGGACATGGAGATGTACGGCGCTGATTCCACCCGCTACGCGGGGCCGTGCTACTGTGATAGCTGCTGGCGCAGTTTCGTGGTTGAGCGCCTGGAGGGTGTGATGCCGGAGGATGTCCCCCTCGCTGTCCGCCCGGCCTGGGCGGCAGCCAACGGTCTGGCGGCTGACTATGCCCGATGGCAGGAGCTGGCGGTGATGGACATCCTGCGCCGCATAGAGCAGCGCGTCCACGCCGTGGTTCCGGGCTTTCTGCTGGGCAACCTGCTGGACCCGGAGTCGCTGCCCGGGCTGGCCCGCGGCCTGGGGACGCCAGCCATGCCGGCGCTGATCTTCTCTGAACTGGAATACGGGGGTGACGTGACTACCGTGCCCGCCCGGGTGGTCAGGTTGCGGGAGGAGGGCTACCCGGCGCTGTATGTGACCGGGTTGGCGGTGAAGTCCGTGACGCCGCCGCAGCTTCCGGAGGTGGTGGCGCAGTGCGCCCCGGTCAGCGCCGGGTACTGGCTCTGGAGCAGTGCGGCGTTCTCCCCGGACGCCACGGCCGACTACCAGCACGCGCCAGGCTACAGCCACGATGACTACTGGGATGCGTTCAACAGGGCCAATCGGCACCTGACGGCCGCGCTGGCGGGGAAGCAGTAGAGCCCTGAGCACCCGCTTACGGCGCACTCGTTAGAGCAGGCAAATGTGGCGGGTGCCCGGCTCCCGGCGATAGCACCGAGAGCGTCCTGCCGGGTCTCAAAGGTACCCGAGCCGCGACAGCCGCTGCTCAATGGTTGCCAGTTCTTCGCGTGTGTAGCGGGCAGCCGTGAGACCCGCGCCGCGCTGTCGCGGCCCCTGGATACCGTCGCCACGTGGCGCGAGGATTTCGCCCAGCACGCGCCCCTCGCAGGCATCCGGTACAGGCAGGTCCAGCAGCGAAAGGAACGTGGGCGCCAGGTCCATCAGCGTTCCGGCGACGGGCTTCTCTCGATGGCGGATGCTCGGCCCAGAAGCCAGGAACGCCCCGTAGGGCCGGTGCATGCCCCCGGCAGGGCCCGCGGGCGGCAGGTCAACAACGATGTCGCGCTGGCGAAAGCGCGAACGTACGGCGCGGGGCCTGGCCTCAAGGTCGAACTCGATGTGCAGGTCTGCCAGGATGTCCTGGTAAGGTCCGTGAAAGAGGTCCTGCCGCCGCCAGGCGTTACGAACCAGGGGCTGCCCTGTCTCGGCGTCCTCGCTGGCGACAAAGAGCTCCTGGATATCCAGTTCCAGTTGCTCCCGCTCCGCGGGCCGGACGGTTCCCTGGGGGTCTCGTCCCACCAGGTTCAGCCAGATCTCACCCGTAGTCAGCGACAAGAAGCTGAAGGCGCGGCTCCGTCCGAAGTCAATCGTGGCCAGATGGGAGTCCGTAAAGCCCACGGCCCAGTCATCCGGCCCCAACGGACGAAGACGGCGGCGCAGTGCCCAGGGCAGGACGGCGCTCACCTGGCTACGCAGTCGAGCCAGTGGTCGCTTACCGCTAGCGGCATTGCCCGGCTTTCGGGCCATGAGCCCCGTGGCCTCCAGCAGTGGCCCGACGCAGCGGGGAGCCAGCGGCGTGGCGCCCATGCCGTGGTCGGACACGATCAACAGGTTGGCCTCGGCCGGCATGGCGCCCAGGAGCTCGCCCAACGCCCGGTCTATGCGGCGGTAGACTGTCAGCAGCGCTTCCGCCATGGTCTTTCGGTGCGGGGCAGGAGCCTCGCGCGCCCCGGTGTGGAAATCCCAGAACAGATGCCCCGCGACATCGGCCTCGCGCACGACACCGAAAAAGAGATCAGCCGGCCGCTGGTCCAGCAGGTACCGAAAGAGCCTGAAGGTGTGGTCCACACTCTCTAACACACCGCGCAGAGCCTTCTGCGGAGCTGCGCGCGTCAGGTCCACGGGTTCCAGCCAGTACCGGCCCGGAAAGCGCCGGAGAAGACCGCGCCGCAGCGTCTCGGGGTAGACGAAGCCGGGAGCATGCGGCGAGGGCGCCAGCCAGTCAGCAACCTGGATGCCATTGACAGGCCGTACAGGATAGCTCATCGGCACGCGGGCAGTGGTGACCGACAGACCGGCGCCGCTGGCCAGCTCCCAGAAGGCCGCCAGCCTGCGGTCGTTAGCCGTGGGCAGACGCAGGCGATACTCGCCGGGCACGCGTTCCTGGAAGTTGTAGACCCCGTGCGCCCCCGGGTTGGCCCCTGTCGCCATGGTGACCCAGGCGGAGGAGGTCATCTGGTTGGGTGTAGACAGCAGCCTGCCAGTGACCCCGCGGGCAGCCAGACTGGCGAGCGTCGGCAACTCACCAGCCGCGGACCAGGAGGATAGCAGGCGTGGTTCGAGGCCGTCGATGCCGATAATCCAAAGCGGGCGACGTGAAGACTTCACAGCCGATCATCTCCAGGCACACGCCCCGATTGGGGCGCCCCCGGGACCGTGCCGGCGAGGCCCGGCCCCGGGGAGGGAAACATGCCCACAACGACAGGGTAAGACCGCTCTCAGTATCACAGACGCTGGTTACAGCACGCCCATCGCCTTTATGACAAGACTGTAATCAACCGAGGCCGAAGTCCAGCTTGCGCAGTTGGCGAAGCCCAGCCCCGTGCGGCGGCAGCGACGGGCTCTACAGCTTACGCGTTCTTCATCTCGCGGTCTGGCGGCCCGGCACTGACTGCGGCGCCTACTGCGCTGCCCGTTGCCAGTATTGGGTCTGTGCGACGGGCTGAAGAGTCTTGGCGTCATAGGCCGTCAGCGTGCCGTCGCAGGCGACGTAGACCATCCCCTCACCGACCACCACCACCGCCTGGGGCACGAACTGCCAGCCTGGCCCCATCATGCCGCCAAAGCCTCCCGGCTGTCCGCCCGGCGCAGGCTGGGCGAACACCTGCCACGCCGTGGCCAGCACCAGCAGCACTACCGCTACGGCCAGCATCTTCGTTGCCCGACTGTTCATGGCTGTCTCCTTTCGCGCCCGTTGGGGCCCACCGATCGCGCTACTCTGTTAGCGCGGGGTTGAACCAGACAGCGTCATTGCCCTCGATAACACTGAGGCTCATGGCCTTGGCGTGGCCGTCCACGAAGGCCGCGTTGAGCATCTCGTTGTGGCGCGGCGCAAGGCCGTGCCAGCACAGGGGGATCTTGCTGTTGCGTACCCAGTAATCGGGTCCAATGCGGTTGTCGCCGATGGAATCGGCCACCATCAGCGTGCCAGTGGTGTCGTCCACCTGGCCCAGGCTCTTTTGGCCCAGGTAGTAGCAGTTCATTCCATAGGACAGGGGCTGCTTGCCCTCGACGTAGAGGTGCCCCCACATCGAGGTGTTGCCCTCGGAGGCTGACGGACAGCGGAAGATCTGTATGTTCTTGCAGTAAGGCAGTATCGGATGAGGCCAGTCTGTGGCCTCGGTTGGGCCCTGACTGTGGCTGGGAACACATTCATCGTAGTCCTCGGCATACATCAGGGTTGCCATCGCAATCTGCCTTACATTGCTCAGGCACGAGGTCTGGCGGGCCTTCTCCCTCGCCTTCGCAAAGACGGGGAACAGAATGGCGGCCAGGATCGCGATAATCGCGATCACCACCAGCAGCTCGATGAGGGTGAAACCGCGGCGATTCATGTCTCTTAGCTCCTTTGCGTGTAGTGCTGAGCCGGGACCAGAGACCTTGGCGGGAGCAGCGTTAGCTTCTGGCGGGTCGCCGACGTGGCGGGAATCTGGCCCACCGTGCGCCTCCGTCGCTCAGCGGTAGGCCAGGCAATACTCAGCCACCGTCAGTCCCTGGGGCATGGCTCGCAGCCACTTGGCGTGTCCGTCCATGAACACCAGGTTGTTGCCGTCATTGTGCCGACCAGGAAAAAGCAGGTACACGTTTGAGTCGGCGGCAGGCAAGCCGGCGACCTGCAGCTCATTGGTGGGGTCGGCGTCGGAGGTCGCGATGTCGCTGGGCCAGACTGTGTCACGGGTGCCCGCGTCGGCAACCATCCAGGCGGCCGCAGGTTCGGCGGGCGAATCCAGGCCATAGGCCCCGCGGGCCGAGCCGTAGGTCATGGCCAGGCCCATGGCACAGGCATTGAAGGTGTAGTGGGTCAGCGCCTGACCCGGCGCCGAGGGGCACTTGTAGATGCCGGTGTTCTTGGTGTAGGGCTCGATGGCCTGCAGCCAACCGGGCATACCGAGCTCGCCGACATACCCCCAGGCCACAAACGTCTGGCACCAGGGCATCTGGTCATCGTAGTCACTGGCGTACATGCTTACTGCCAGCCCGATCTGCTTGAGATTGCTCAGGCAGACCGTCTGTCGCCCCTTCTCCCGTGCCTTGGCGAAGACCGGGAAGAGAATCGCAGCCAGGATCGCGATGATCGCGATCACGACCAGCAGCTCGATGAGGGTGAAGCCACGATGGGTCACTGCTAACACCGCCTTCTTCGCGACCGATGCCCCCCGGTTTCCGCAACAGCAGCCCTACAGGCTGACAGTGTTCATCCTACCCACGGCCAATGACGACACGCCGTTGGCTGCAATGACAGAATTGTAACCGCCGCATGATTGCGCAAGGCGCGGCCCTCTGCTACCATCAAGCCATGCGTGTGCTACTGGTGGAAGACCAGGAGAAGATCGCCAGCTTCGTCCGGCAGGCGCTGACGGAACAGGGCTTCCTGGTGGACCTGGCGGACAACGGGGACGATGCCTACGAGCTCGCGCAACAAGGCTGCTACGACGTCATCGTCCTGGACATCATGCTGCCGGGCCGTGATGGCCTGAGCATCCTGCGTCACCTGCGCGAGCAGAAAAACCCGGTCCCGGTTATCCTGTTGACCGCACGCACCGGCCTCAATGAGCGGCTCGAGGGGCTCAATCTCGGCGCCGATGACTACGTGACCAAACCCTTCTATGCCGAGGAACTGATCGCTCGCATTCATGCCGTGGTTCGTCGCACCTCGGGGCATCAGCAGAGCGTGCTGCAGATAGACGACGTGGTCATCAACCTCATCACGCGCGAGGTGCGCCGGGGCGACCAGCAAGTTGAGCTGACAGCCCGCGAGTTCAGTCTGCTGGAATACCTCATGCGGTCTCCCGGTCGCGTTTTCCCGCGCACACAGATCCTCGACCATGTGTGGGGGTATAGCTTCGATCCTTCCAGCAATGTAGTGGACGTCTACGTGCGTCGTCTCCGGCAGAAGCTCGACCCTACCGGGGAGCGTCAGCTCATCGAGGCCGTTCGTGGCGTCGGTTACCGCATAAGGCCCCCGGTCAAGGACGCGTCTGGTCCATGAGAAACTCTTTCCGCGCGCGTCTGGCTCTCTTCTCGGTCGGCGTCTCGGGGCTGGTGCTGCTGGTCTTTGCCGTGTCCGTCTGGCAGTTCAGCCAACGCCTCGGGTTGCGCCAACTGGACCAGCAGATGGCTGAAATGCTGGGGCCCATCCTCGCCGTACCCCACGCCCCGGAGCACTGGTCGTGGATTGCCACCGGTGTGAACATGCGCTTCGCCAGCGAGGGCGGTGGCGGTTGCTTGATGCTGGTCAAGGGGATGGGGGGAAGGATCCTCCTGCAGTCCGAGAACTGGCCCGATGAGCTGGCCCCGGCTTCGTTCCCCGATCCGGATCCGAGGGGCCCGGAACTGTATCTGCCACCGATGCCGGCGGCGCCGTCGGGTGGCGCCAAGGGCGCTGGGAAAGGGGCCCAGGCGCCCGCCCCGCCACAGGGGCCCCAGGCGGCGTGGCGCTTCCTGCGCATGACCCTGCCGCGGTTTGAGACCCGCCGCCTGGAGGGGAGCAACTGGCGGCTGTGCGTGGAGCAGAATGAGCAGGTTACCTTTGTGCTTGGCGTCAGTCTGGCCCGTCTGGAGGCCGAGATGGCGCGCATCGGCTATGCCTTCGTGGCCGCGCTGCCCCTTGCTCTGCTTATCATCGGGGCGGGTAGCTGGATGGGCTCAGGACGCGCCCTGCGTTCGGTGGAGGAGTTGGCCCGCGCTGCCGAGTCGGTCAACGCCAGCAGCCTTGACCAGCGCCTCGCGCCCGAGGCTGTGGAGAGGGAGTTCCGGCGTCTCGTCACGGTCTTCAACAGCATGCTGGACCGTCTCGAACGGAGCTTCAGCCAGGCGCTGCGCTTCAGTGCCGACGCTGCCCACGAGTTCCGTACGCCGCTGACCGTGCTGCAGGGGCAGATCGAGCAAGCCCTGATGCGCGCTCCTGCCGGCTCCGAAGAGCAGGAGCTGTATGGCGACTTGCTGGACGAAGTGCAGCGCCTGAAGGCGATTGCCCAGAAGCTCCTGCTGCTGTCTCAGGCCGATTCCGGTCAGTTGCAGCCGACGCTGGAGCCCGTTGACCTGAGTGATATCATCGAGGAGACGGTCGAGGACACCCAGGTCCTGGCGGCGGACCTCGCCGTTCACGCCCGGGTCGCTCCGGGTGTGAGGGTGATGGCTGACCGTGATCTGCTGCGCCAGGCTCTCACGAACCTCGCCAGCAACGCCACCAAGTACAACCGGGAAGGCGGGGAGATCGTCTTCGAACTGGCTGCACGGGACGGCTGGGCTGAGCTCGACATGAGCAACACTGGCCCGGGCATCCCCCCTGAGGACCAGGAGCGGCTTTTTGAGCGCTTCTACCGGGCAGATCGGGCGCGCAGCCGGCGCACCGAGGGGGCCGGCCTGGGGCTCAGTCTGGCCAGGGAAATCATCCGTGTCCACGGCGGCGACCTGGTCCTGCTGGGCAGTGGCGACGACCGCACCACGTTCCGGATGACGCTACCCCTGGCCGAAAGCTCCGCTCCGCCCCCGGGTGATGGCCGCTCCTCAATGCCGGGACCAGTCTAGCTGCATCTGCTCCCGCGCCCCCACCGCCTCCACGATCGGCCAGGAGGCTCTCAGTGCGTCCTCATACGGCCCGATCTCGTCCACCGGGATTGGCTCAAACCCCAGGGCCAGCGCCGGCGAGCCCGGCTGCAACCGGTAGTCGTCGCGGTCGCGGTCCACGAAGAGCGGGTCTGCGATGACGGAGTGAACGTCGAGGCCAAGCGCTTGCCAGGCCTCCCACTCGCTCATTGGCACCGCCTCGCGTAGGTCCACGTCGTCCACCCAGACGGTGCCCGTCCCCTCAGGGACGTCAATCCTGATCACAACGGTTGCCATGCCCTCGTGCCAGTCGGGGTCGCCTGGCGCCGGGAAGCGGAAGGTGCTCTCCACGCGCTGCCATTCGGGTCCCGCCGTAACCCCGCTGGGCCGTGACCAGAAGTACTTGCCCGCCTCGTAGGCCTGAGGCATCAGGGATACCGGCGTCGCCTGCTCGGCGCGGACACTGGCTGAAAGCTGATAGGTTTGGCCCGGCTCCAGCGCGATCGGCTCGCTGACGAAGTTGGGGCACAGTCGCTGTCCGCTACTGTCAGTGGTTGTCCCGCGCCCCTCGATGCGCAAGGACGCCTCGCGACCCTGACGCACGTCACCGTCCACGCCGGCCCACGACTCGCCAGGGCGCACCTGCCAGCGCCAGCCGGGGGGGAGTTCGCCCGGGGCGCCCTCCTCAAAGCCTGGGTTGGGCGCCAGGTTCGGCCCCGTCAGCTCCTTCACTGCGGTCACACCCGTCAGGATAGGGCCGCCGTCGTGCCAGATGAGGTTGTAGTCCGACTCCGTCTTGTCAAAGGGCAGGTTGTAGTGCGCGTAGAGCCGTGCTCCGGGTTCGCGGTAAGCCACGATGTTGCGCAGGAACTTGTTGCCCGCCATCTGCCAGGCGTCTTCCAGGCTCTCTGTAAGCTCCTCATAGCCCGGGTACTTCAGGTACGCCTCGGTGCCGTGAAACTGGTTCCAGGTCTCGGTCATCATCGGAACGGGGTGGCCACCCTTGACGTAGCCGCTGTACTGCATCTGGCTGTCCCGGCCGTCCACGAAGATGTTATTCTCGATGATGTTGTCACGGCCGCCGTGCACATGGGCCCCACCCAGGATCGTCCGGGCCACGATGTTGCCGTGGACATGCGTGCCGCAGGTCCCGTCGTCCAGGTAGATCCCCCAGTTGAAGTGGGGCGAGGTCCACCGCCCGTTCTCCCAGCCGAAGCCAACGATGTCGTGCAGGTAGTTGTACCGAATCTCAGTGCCGCGCTTCGTCCAGTCCACTTGCCAGGAGTAAATCGCCCCGCAGTCGGCGGTCTCCAGGTTGCAGTGGCGGATCTCGTTGAACTCGATGACATGGTCGTTCCCGCCCCAGACGATGCCGAAGCGCGGGCAGTCGTGGATGAGGTTGTGCGAGACCCGGTTGCCCACACCGGCCAGAGAGACCCCTACGCCCTGCTTGTAGTAGACCCCTGTGTGGTGGAGGTAGTTGTTGTCGGCGAAGTTGCCGGCCGGTGACAGGGTGTCGCGGTCGCCGCCGTCCAAAGAGATCGCGTGGGCGCCTACGTGGTGGATGTCGCAGCCCACCACGCCGTTGCCCGTGCCGCCGTTGATGGACACGCCGGAGCCGCCGTAGTCGCCAACATTGCGGACGACACAGCCAGCAACGCGACAGTTTGTGGTGTTCGTCAGCGTGATGGCGGTGCTCTCACAACACTCGAAGACGATGCTGCGGAAGCTGACCTCGGCCGTTCCCTCTCGCAACTCCACGATTGTGGGCATCACGGGCACGTAGACAGCCATGGTCGCGGGGTCCACATCCTCCGGAGGCCAGAAATGCAGCGTCCAGGTGTCGCGGTCCAGGTACCATTCGCCCGGCGCATCGAGCTCCTCGGCGAGGTTCTGGACGAAGTAGCGGTCGCCGGGGCGGATAGGGTACGAGGCATCCGACCGCAGGGTGATGACGCGGCCCTCCCGGTCAATCCCCGCGATGCCGATGATGTTGTTCCACCAGTTGTAGCGCGGGAAGACGAAGACCTCTCCCTCCTCGGGGCGGGCCCAGGGCCGGCTATCGGCCTCCCGGTACCGGAGGGTGTTGCGGGTCTCGCCGGGGACATCGGCGTACATTGGTACCGGCTCGCCGTCAACGTAGGCCCAGCCACCGGTGACAGGGTGATCGGCGTCGTAGTTGGGGTACCGAGCCAGCGGCATGCGTCGGCCGTTACAGAGAAGCTGGCGGAAGTAGATGCCCTGCAGGCCCTGAGCCCGCAGGTCTGTCTTGAGCACTTGTCCCCGGTCGGGCTGCCAGCCACCCAGGGTCCTGCCGCCCACCACCACCGGCTTCTCCGGCCCCTCGCCGCGGTAGACTACCGGCGTCGCGGGCGTCCCCCCGTCCTGGGCCTCCAGCACCAGCGTCCTCGGCATCTGGTAGAGTCCCGGCCGCAGGAGCACCTCCACGCCGCCGTCCGGCAGCGGACCGGCCTGCTTAAGCGCCCGCACGGCGTCCCGCGCCCGCTCGAGGGTCGCAAAGGGCTCCCGCTCCGTGCCGGCGGCAGCGTCACTGCCGTCAGGAGCCACATAGAACGTTACCGGCGCCGCCAGCACCGGCCCGACGACGAGCAGCACCATCAGCAGCGCACAGGCAGCCAGCATCGCGACCGACCTCCTTCTCTCTGCCGGAACGGTTCGCCGCCATGGCTGGCTTCACCTCACCGCAGGCACGGGCAGGTACAGTCGGGTCCAAGGGGCGAACCTACCCGCCACCCCTGAACGCGAGGCCCACATGCCCGAGACTGACCTGTCCGCGATTTTCGCCCTTGATGGCGCCAAGTGCATCACCGCCGAGGAGCACTTCGGCATCAAGGGCTTCATGCTGACCGCCAGCGTGCCTCACCGCGACGCGCTCTGCGTCAGGGGCCTCTGGGCGCCACCGTATGCCAGCACTGACTTCATCCTGGAGCCCCGCCTACGCGGCGAGAAGGTGCCCACCACTGATTACTGGTGGAACGGCAACGAGTGCCGCCGCGTGGGCCGACTGGGCGAGCTGCGGATCGAGAGCGCACTGGTCGTGGCGATGGAGGAGCGGTGCGGCCTGCTGGAGTTCACGGTCACCAACACCGGCAGCGTGGCGGCCACTGTGCCCGTGCAGTTGGCCATCCGTGGTGGCGTGGACCATGTGAGCTTCTGGGAGTTCGCGGGCCCCGGCAGCACTGAGGCGACCCTGCCCTGGGCTGACCGCGCCCGCGGTTGGGCGGCGGCGAATGACGGCAGTCTGCTGGCGAAGACAAAGCCTGTCGGGGAGCTCGCGCTGGCGACCGACCTCCCCGACCCACGCTGGGAGACCATGTCTGGCCACTGGGAGGCCCGCGTAGCTCTCGGCCCTGGCGAGAGTGGCACCTATCACGTCGCTTTCGCCCTCGATGCCCCCGGGGCAGCAGCCAGAGCGTGCCGCGCGCTGCTGCGCCGCGGCCCTG
>JABLXH010000044.1 GCA_013178155.1 Armatimonadota bacterium
TTGGCGGGTTCTGTGTCGACTCGCGTGAGGCCTACCACGGCGTCACAGAGCGCTATGAGCGCACGATGGCACTGATGCAGGTTGGTGACGGCAACGCCTCCTATGCGCTGGATGTCTTCCGTGTGGCCGGTGGCAGGGATCACCTGCTAAGCTTCCACGCCCTGCCCGGACCGGTTGCCGCGACGGGACTGAACCTGCAACCGCAGGCGACGGGGAGCTACGACGGTCCGGATATCCCCTTTGCGACGTCCAAGCGTGGCCCTCGCATGGGGTATAGCTGGCTTGACCACGTAGAGCGCGACAGCGCTCCGCCGCCGGCCTTCGTTTTGGACTACCGCGGCATGCCCCCGTACTGGAACCTTACGGAGCAGGACAACCTCCATGTGCGGTACCACTGCTTCACCCGCTACAGCGACGTGGCGCTTGCTGATGGGTATCCCCCCAAAGGCGGAGGCAGCGGCCAACCCAAGGTGCTCCGCTACTTGCTGGCACACTCCGCGGGTGGCGACAACCTCCATACCACCAATGTGGCCCTGATCGAGCCGTATAAGGGGCAGCCGCTGATCGCGAAGGCGCGACGCCTGCCGATAGAGAACCAGCCCCCGGGGCTGGAGGCGGTTGCACTGGAAGTGGTGCTGGCTGACGGCGCCACCGACTACCTGCTGAGCGGCCCCGATGACGACACAGTCTTTGAGGTCGAAGGCGGCCTGCGCTTCAGCGGCAGGCTGGCGGCGCTCCGCGTACGCGAGGGGCGCGTGGAGCGGGCCTGGCTCTGCCGCGCGGCACGCGTCGGCTGGGATGGGTTTGAGATGGCCCTCCCGGCAGCGACCTACCGGGGCACCGTGGCCCGGATGGATCGCGAGCTGAAGACCCACGCCTGTCTTTGGACCACTACGCCCCTGCCCACCGACGGAACGCTGGTGGGTTCGGAGATCATCGTCGCCAATGACCGCAAGCTCAATGCCTGCTACACGATTGCCGGGGTCGAGAGAGACGGCGATTTGTACAAGGTGGACTGTGGCGAGGTCTGCTTCGTCCGCGGCTTCGTGGATGACCGGGACTACAGCAAGGGTTACACCTACAACTTTGAAGAGGGTGCCGAGTGGGCAATACCTCAGCACGCGCGACTCTCGCGCCAACCCTCTGGCGCTCTACAGGTGTCCATGACTGGACCGCTGGAGGTGGCCTGGCCCGACAGCCGTTGACGGGTTGTGGTCTGACTTTGCGGCGAACGGAGGGACGAAGTGGACAAGCACACGACGCTCGCCCGGATTCTGCGCCACGGCGTTGTGCCTGTGCTGGTGCATGACAAGCTGCCGCCGCTGCAGTGCCTCGAGCAGATGCTTGAGGTCGGACTGGAGGCCGTCGAGATCTCCTGCCGCCATCCCGAGGCCCTGCAACTTATCGCGTTGGCCAAGCGGCAGTTTCCGGACCTGGCAGTGGGTGCGGCCACCCTGATGGAGGAGGGACGTCTGCGCCAATGGATTGTAGCTCGCGGACACCCCTTGCCCTCGATCCAGCAGGTCGTTGAGGTCGGCGCAGATTTCCTCGTGTCTCTTCTGCCCTTCCGTGAGACGACATACGCGAACTTTGCACCAACACGCATCATCATCTCGGGGGTCAGCACGCCCGGAGAGGCACATCAGGCGCTGGACTGGGGGGCTAACCTGCTGAAGTTCGCTAATCCGCATCTCCTCGGGGGGCCGGACTTCTTCAGGGGCCTTGACCCCGCCACCTACGGGACGTTCCCCTACCTGGTGAGCGGCGGGATGAAGGCCAATGTGGCTGCAGGCTACATCGAGGCGGGAGTGCTGGCTGTGGCGGCGGGCATGGACCAGATCCTGGGTGCCGACTACAGCGCGCTGCAGGCGGCTTATGACGAGTACACCATGCGCGAGAAGCTGACCGAGTACGTCGCAACTATCGCCCGTGCCCGAACTCGCGCCCAGCCCGATGTTCCCTACGAAAGCGGCGATCTGGCGAGGATCCAGCAAGCCACAGGTCGGTGCCTTAACATCTGAAACGGACACCAAGAGGGATGGCCTGCATGGCAGATGTTGCCGCCCTGAGAGACCAGGTGAAGCGTCTCTTGCCGGAGATCATTGAGTTCCGGCGGGAGTTGCACGCGCACCCCGAGCTCAGTGGCCATGAGGCGGGGACGGCCGCACGGGTAGCGGAGCGCCTCGACCTGCCCGACCTGCGTGTGCAAACGGGTGTCGGCGGCCACGGGGTTGTGGTCACCATTGGCGACGGCTCCCCGTGCGTCGCGCTCCGGGCCGACATGGACGCACTACCCATACAGGAGACCACGGGTCTGCCGTGGGCATCGCAGGAGTGCGGAGTGATGCACGCCTGTGGTCACGACTTCCATACCGCCTGGCTGCTGGGCACCGGCCTGGTGCTGCGCGAAATGGGTCTTTCGCGCGGCAGCGTGAAACTGATCTTTCAGCCAGCGGAGGAAGCGCTGGGGGGCGCGCTGGAGATGATCGCCGCCGGCGTCCTGGTGGATCCTCCCGTGGAGGCCATCTGCGGCGCCCATGTCTGGCCCGACTACCCTGCCGGTGTCATTGGGTTGCGTGCGGGCCCCAATCTCGCTGCTGCGGGTCGCTTCACGGTGACGATCACCGGCAACGGCACCCATGGCGCCCTCCCCCACCTCGGGCGCGACCCCATCGTTCCAGCCGCGGAGCTGGTGCTGGCCCTGCAGGCACTGGTGACCCGTCGCCTGGACCCGCTGTTCCCGGCCGTGCTCAGTGTCTGCCAGTTCCATGCCGGCAGCGCCTTCAACATCATCCCGGCCCAGGCCGAGATTGGCGGCACGGTCCGCACTGTCCGGGAGGAAGACCGCGAGGCCGTGCAGTCACTGCTAACGGAGTATGCCTGCGGTATCGCGCAAGCCCACGACTGCAAAGCCCAAGTGACCTACGAGCGGGGCGTGCCACCCACCTGCACCGACCCGGAGATGACGGCGCTGGCCCGCGAGTGCATCGCCGGCGTCGCAGGTGACGACATCGAGCTGGTTGAGGCGAAGCCCTCCATGGGCGGCGAGGATTTCTCCTATTACCTGGAGCATTGCCCCGGCGCCCTGCTGTGGGTCGGCTGCGGGGGAAGCAGAGATTGCCCGACCCGTACCGCACTGCACGATGCGGGGTTCATCGGCGCCGAGGAATGTCTGCTTCCCGCCATGCTCAGCCTGGCGGCGATTGCACTGGGCTACCTGGAGCGTCAGGCCGACTGATCACTCCGGGACTGTCAGAGCAGCCGGTCCATCTGGTAGCCCAGGCCGGTGCCTCGCAGGCTGGAAGTGTCCGCCTCGCCATTGGTCAGCGAGAAGATCCCGCGGTGCACCTCTTTCTCGGCGGGACTCGTTGAGGCAGGGAAGAACTGGCGGCTGTTGGCCTCCACTCCCAGCATCGTGTAGCTGCGCGCACCGAGTCCCACGGAGTGGATCAGCGCGATCCCCGGGTTGGTCAGGTCCTGGACGGTGTAGGGGATGCCCAGCTCCCTGGCTTTCGCCAGGTAGATCATGTCCGCGGAATGCCCCTTGCAGGTCTTGAGCGCAATTCCGGACCAGCCCAACTCCATGGCCTGGTCGAAGGTCGCCAGGTCCGTGAGGCTCTCATCCACGATGACCGGTTTCAGTGCCGCGATGGGGCGCATGTCGTGACGGTTGGCGTCCAGGTCGCGCTCAGTGGGCTGCTCGATGTAGAGGATGCGATCAAAGCAGTCGCCGGAGCGCTCGCGCACGCGATTGAGGTACTCGACAATATACTCCGGGCTTTCACACTGCTCGTTCGTATCGGCAGTGAGGTGTAGCTCGTCCTGCCCAAGCTTGCCCAGCTCCTCCCGCCCGATGTCGTAGACCGCGAGGGTGCGCTCGACGTCCCAATCAAGGTCGGAGCCGCGCAGCTTGACCTTCAGGCAGTACATGCCCTCGTAGGCTATCCAGTCGGCCAGGCAGTTGGGCAGGCCATCATCCGGGTCGTCGTCGGTCAGCTCCCCACGCGTAAGCTTGTCAAGACCGCCAACCAGGTGGAAGATCGGCACCCGTGGCAGGTAAGCCGGGCGCAGGTAATCAGCCACGAACTTCCCCCGGAAATCCGGCCCCAGGTAGCGGGAGAGGTCGGACATGAACTCAGGACCGTAGCCGCAGTAGCTGTCAATGCCGTTGACATTCCCGAAGGCGTCGTGGAGGGCAGCGTCCAGCGGCGAGGCGCAGACCAGGGCGCCCAGGAACGGCTGGGCAGGAGCCAGTCCGCGCTCCGCGCAGAGAGCCTGATTGAGGTCCCGCAGTCCCTCTTCCAGCTCGAAGAAGATGTCGATCGGGTGAGCGAAGGCGCGATGGCCCCTCGCCAGCTCCACGTAGCGCTCCGTGAGTTCGTGCATGGCCTCCGCTTTGGCGCGGTGCTCCAGGTTGGGGTCGGGCCACCCCCAGAAGTCCATCAGGAAGATACCGCCCCAGCCGTCGGCCGTGTCACCCCGGCGGTTTTCCACTTTCGCGCGGACCCGGCAGAACTCGACCGCATCAACCACCACCGCCCCGAACTTGAGGGGTGTCCGAGCGACCTCGTGGGAATAGTGGGTCTCTATCTCGAGGATCCGGATGTCGGACTGCATGGTATACCTCCTGTGGGCGACAGGGCCGATTTCCCTGTCAGGTAGCGGTTACCTGCTGTTGTTCCTGCACATCGCGGCATCACCCTCGCAGAACCCTTTGACACGGCGGTTCGCTTTCGCTATGATATGGGTCCACGGAGCTTTGCCGAAGTGGTGGAATTGGTAGACACGCAGTCCTCAGGAGGCTGTGGGCCCCGCCCGTGCCGGTTCGAGTCCGGCCTTCGGCACCAGAAGACCAAAGCGGCGTCTCGCGCAGCAGCGAGGCGCCGTTTCCGATTCCCGGCTACGGATACAGGAAGTGGTCCTGGACGCCCGTGAACGCCTCGACGACCAGCCAAAAAGCGATGTTGAAGAAGTCACCCAGGATGAGACCGAGAAAGAACGGGCGACTGCGCTCGTAGACTGGCACTCCCCCGTAGCGCAGCACCAGGCTCTTGGCGGCCCAGGCCACGAGCACCGAGAACCACATGTTGCGCATGGCGAAGGTGGAGGCCATCGGATACCCCAGTGGGTGCAGCGGCCACCACAGGAAGCGGCCGCGCAGGAGCTGGAGGATGGCCATGAGGCCGGCACCGACGAGGGTAAAGGCGATGCGCAGGACCACTGGACCCGTGCGGTCGAGTAGCGACTGGCCGGTGTCGCGGAAAGCCAACTGACAGACGTTCACATAGCGCCAGACGGAGAGCCCGATGCCGCCGCCTGGCGTACCGTAAGCCAGGGCGATAATGGTGGCAAAGGAGACGACGATCGAGACGGTGGCTCCAGCCATCATGGCCGGCACGAGGCCTCGCGGACGCAGTTCGCCGCTCTCGGCCAGCTTGAGGGCGCTCATGGCGTTGGGCATGAGCAGGCAGCGCCAGTCTCGGGTCAGCGGCATCGCGTAGCCCATGATCGTCCAGTCGCGGGGCGACAGCGCGGGTACGCCGACAGCGCACCGCAGTAGTTCACGCGGGTCCAGCGGAGTCCCGATCCAGACAGTGCCACCCTCGCAGACGAGTCGGCTCAGGCCGATAGCCATCAGCAACCAGAGGCTGTAGTAGCCCGCCGTTGCTATCACTGACATCCCCGCCACCTGCCACCAGGCGGCGAGGAGCGCAAGGCCCGCCAGTAGACCCCAGACGGCCACACGGGGGCGGAGGGCCTCGTTGCCGTCAGCCTCGGCACTCCCCAGGGCCTGGCGCAGTAACAGCGCGAGGTGCTTGCGGGCGACCCACAGACTGCCCACGGCGAGCATCAGGAGGGCGCCCGTGCTCTGCTCCTCCAGGAAGGGGAAGTCGCTCCAGGCGCCCGTGTTTGAGCCACCCGTGAGCCCCACCGCCGCGCCCGCAACGGCCTCCAGCTTGCCAACGAAGTACCAGGCCCACAGGCCGAAGGAGATGTCTCGCGAGAGCAGGTAGGAAAGGCCCACAGCCATGGGGTAGAACCAGAGCTGCAACGGCCGCGCGGCGCTCCAGGGGCGGGTGGTTAGCCCGCCGTCCAGGGCTACCTCACGGATCTTGAGTTCGGGCAGGGCGGGCCAGTAGAAGTGCAGGCTGTTGAAGGCGTGCAGGATCGTTGGCACAGCAAATCCTGCCCACATCAGCCGGTTGCGAAAGAAGGGGTGCAGGGCCGTGGGCAGGGCCCCCTGAGCCGGTTCCGTCATGGCCAGGGGCACGTAGTTCAGCGGAAAGATCAGCTTTTCGTGCTCGACCCATTGCCGGCGAAGCAGTACGCAGATGCAGATACTGAGCCAGGCGAGGATGACCCCAAGGATTGTCCAGTACAGGAGTGGCACCACCCATGGCCGCCAAGGCACCGACCAGGTCGGCGGCATGCCCTCGAAGAGGTAACGCACGACCAGCTCGTCGCGCGGCGCGAACCAGGGGGAGGTCGGGATGTAGGGCTCGAGCAGCCCTGACCACGGCTGGTCCGGCGTTCCGTAGTAGACCGGCGCGGCGATGAGGGGCGGTATGAAGTGGGTGAAGCCGATGCCCGCGACGCCACCGCTGACCACCAGCATGCTATAAATGAGCAATAGCTCGCCGCGGCGGAGGGCCCAGGCGCGGCGAATGGCAGCGAACACCGTGTTCAGCAGCACGACGACGACAACCCATACGAAGAAGCTGTTGATGGGCGGTGTGGACTGAGAAACCTGCGTACCGTGTACCCACAGCTCAGCGAACTGGGTGCCCACCGCCACGACCACGGTGGCCATCAGACCAATGGCCACCGCGCGCGGGGTAAAGCTTGATTGTGAGCTTGCCGGGTTCATGCGTTGGCGTTGCCGAGGGCCGTTGGTCTCGCCCGCACCTGTTCGCCGCCCAAGGCAGCCGACCTGCGGGGGCCACAGGGCTATGCTATAATGCCGTCGGCGTGGCGCCCGACCGCCACGAGGAGACAAGGAGACACCATGACTGACCTGCAGCGTGCCACCGAGGTCGCTCTGGAGATCGCCCACGAGGCTGGCCAACTGGCCCTTGCCTGCTACGGCCGGGCGCAGGTGGAGGAGAAGCACGATGGCAGCCTGGTGACGCAGGCTGACCGCGGAGCGGAGGAGCTCATCCGCAGCCGCCTGGCCGCGGCCTTCCCTGACCATGCCGTCTTCGGCGAGGAGTTCGGTATCGGCGGGAACCAGGCCTCACCCTACGTCTGGTACATTGACCCAGTGGACGGGACCAGCAACTTCGTGCATGGCCTGCCGTTGTGGGGGGTGTCCGTGGGGCTCACTTACGCCGAGCGGTCTGTTGCCGGCGCCTTTGTGATGCCGGTGATGCAGGAGACGTACTGGGGCTGGGAGGGGGGAGGCGCCTGGCAGGACGGGCGGCGGGTGGCCGTTGCGGATCGAACGGAGATGCGAACCAACGACTTCGTCAGCATCGCCAGCACCATCCTGAACGGCTACCAGGTGGACTTGCCACAGAAACTGCGGTGCCTTGGCAGCGCCAGTCACGCCCTGGCGGCAGTTGCCGCCGGGCACTTCGTCGCTGCGATCCAGGACAACTGGAAGCCTTATGATTTCGCCGCAGTGCTGGTGATGTGCCAGGAGGCCGGCGTGGTGGTGACGTACGAAGACGGCAGGGCTTTCGAGAGCTTCGCTGGCCTCGACAGGAGCACTCCCGGCCCCACGCTCGTGGCCGCCGGGCCAGGGATACACAGCCGGGTTCTGTCAGGACTCCGCCGACGATGACAAGCAGGGCGCGGGACTGCTAACCCCCATTGCTCCGTCGTTGCATGGCCTCACGGACGAACTGCGTGTAGTAGGCCGCCAGGACGCCGCAGGTGGACTCCGGGGTCGCAGCGATCACCTTGGCCCACAAGGCCAGCGCTGTCTGCCCTTCTCCCTTCAGCGCCAGCGCGTACCCCGCATAGTACTGGGCCTCGACCACACGAGCGTGCTGTGCGTTTGTCTCCAGCCAGTTCACGAGCTCGGGCGCCAACTCCCCGTCCTGGGCCGGCAGACGGGCAATCAGCAGGTCAAGGCGGGCTCCGGCTGCTGTGGCATTGTCAAGCTGGCTGGCCTGTTCGAGCGCCTGCTCCAGTACTGGCTCCGCTTTCTGCTCCTGCCCTGTGGCCACGTAGAGCCGCCCCAGGCGTGCGAGTTCCTGCGCGTCCAGGGGGCGACTCTCCCGGGTCGCCTCAAAGTTCGCTATCTCAGCCGGCAGGTCGCGCGCGGCCCAGGCATCCCTCATCCTGGCCGCGAATATGGTGGCCGGCACAAACCCTTCCACCTTCCCCACCTGCCGGCCCTCGCCGGTCAGGAAGACGCTCTGCGGGACGCCGCGGCGGGCGTATCTGGTTCCCAGTTCCGGTTGATCGGCAACGCTGACCTTCACCGCCACAAAGCGCTCGCGGTGGGTGGTGACGGCTTCGGCGGTGAGGGTCTCCTCTGTCAGCTTGACGCACCACGGGCATAGCTCGCTCTCGAGCACCAGCAGGACAAGCTTCCCCTCTGCCTGCGCCCGGCTCAGGGCCTCGTCAAGGTCATCGGCCCAGTCCAGAGAGTCAGCCGCTGCTGCCCCGATCGCGAGCAGCAGTACCAGGGGATATACCGCAAATGCGCCTCGCTGCACGAGTTCGACCTGCTTCCTACCCATGTTCGGACACGGCGAGCGCTGGTGCCCAACCATCACGGGTGGCGATGTGTCTAGCGCCGGCGGCGGCCCCGCGAGAAGAGTATGACGGCCAGGAACATGATCACTGACACGAAAATGGCGACGTTGGGCCCCACGTCGCCGGGGATGCCACCGAGCGTCGTGCCATACCAGATCAGCCCCCCGCCCAGCAGGCAGAAGGCGCCCAGCAGGGTCAGCCAGATGAAGATCCACTGAAAGGACCGGGCGGCCGCCTCCCAGTCGTAGACCGGCCCTTCCATGCGCTTACTGTCAGGTGTCTCCTCGAGCCGCGTCTCGTAGTACTCTGCCAGGTCAGAGAAGGTGCGGTCCAACTCGCCCTCGAGTTCGCCCTGGCGCACCATGCTGATGAAGAAGGGCGAGAAAACCTTGGGATAGCGGCTGAAGGCGGTGGCCAGACTGCGCCCGTTCTCCACGTCGGTGCGAACCGAATCGATGACCTCGCGCACGAGAGGATTGGAGCTCTGTTCGCGCAGGGCTTCAAAGATGTCAAGAATGTTGACCTTGGCGTGCATGAGGCTGGCAAACTGGCGGCACATCATCGCCAACTCTGAATTGGTGACATCCTGCTCTTCAGCCGGCATGAGCACCTTCACCTCCGTGGTGACCGACGAAGCTAAGAGGCCTGATCGGCCATGTGCTTTCTGCGGCCAGCTCTGACCTTCCCCCGCCGTCCGACGCCCGCTTAACGCGTCCCGAACTGCTGGCGGCGCAGTTCGGCGACCGCTTTCTGCGCCGGGACGTGGTCTGGATGGATGGCCAACTCGAGCTCGAGCTCGGCCATGGCACGGACGACCTCCCCCTTGCGCAAGTAGAGAGTAGCCAGGTTGTAATGGATGTCACGTTTCATGGGCGCCAGGTCAAGAGCCTTCAGCAGGGCCTTCATGGCGCGGTCGAGATGGCCCAGGGAACCATGCGCGGCTCCCAGGTTGACATAGGCTGTGGCGTTTGCGGGATCGCGTTGCAGGGCCTGCTCGAAACACTCGATGGCTGCCGTGTGCTGCCCAGAGAGATGGAGGGCCGTGCCGAGGTTCATCAGCGCACTGAGGTTCTCCGGATCGGCGGCCAATACCTCGCGGTAGGCGGTGATGGCCGTGGGCAGGTCACGCTTCCGCAGGGCTTCGTTGGCGGCCTGGAGCTGGCGGCGCAGGTCACGGTCAGGCCGACGCCGAAAGGGCCACATGCGCGCTCTCCTTGGCACTGAGCGATAGCGAAAGCACAACGAGTATAACCCACGGCCGGAAACCACGTCAAACCTGCAAGCGCAGGGTCGCAAGGGGTGCATGGCGATGTCCCGATGGCTCCTGTCCCTGGGCCTTATCATCTCCACCGTCCCTGTGGTCCCCGCCTGGACCCAGGAGGCACCACGCCTTCAGGGCTGGACCTACCGTTTCCAGCAGCGGTACCTCTCCGATCAGTATGCCGACAAGACCGGCGTGATGTTGCGCGACGGCAAGACGGGCAGCGAGTGGGTCATCTTTCAGGGCGGACCTGTGACCATTGACCTCGACCTCGGGGGGCCCACTGAAATCCACGGGGTTACCGTTCACCTCAGTCGGCCCAATGACAACTACAAGCTCCGGGACCTGACAGTGCTGGCCCGTGTGATGGGCCACTATCAGCCTGTCGGCGTTCTACCCGGTTTCTGGGGCCATACCGAGCAGCGGCAGTTCGCCCTGGTGCTTAAGGATGTCCAGGTGCACACGGATGCGCTGCGGCTGGTTTTCAACGCCCCTTCGGTCCTGGCGCTGTCGGAGATCGAGGTCTTCGGCCAGGCTCTCGCCCAGCAGACGGTGGACACCTACAGACTCCCCCTGCTCGCCGACGAGAAGCCCACGGCCCGAGAGGCAGACGCCGACGGTGATGGCAGACCGGAGGTTGTCCTGGAGAACTCGCTGCTGCGCCTGGTTTTCTGCCCCTTGGACGGCGGGGTCTGTCGCAGCTTCCTGTACAAGCCGGCGGGCGCGGAGTTCGTAGGACCACAGGCCGCGCAGTACGGCTTCCTGCGCGACCAGCTCTGGAGCCCGGCCTACCAGTTCGCAGACCGGCCATACACCTGGCGCACCGGTGGCGACGATCGCGAAGCCTGGGTGGAGCTGTCAACAACCGGTCTCGGGGGTATGATGGGCTTCACGCATATCACGAAGCGCATCACCCTTGGGCGGGGCAGTCCCCAGGTACGGGTTGCCTATCGCCTCCAGAACGATCCGTCGTCACAGACCGACTACACCTACGGCTTCTGGTCTCACAACTTCCTGGGAGTGGTCGGTCAGACGAACCGTTACTTCTACCCCACGTCGGCCGGCGTCGGCGAGTTCACCTTCGATCCCGCCAATCCGCCACGCAACGCCGACGCCTGGTTCAACGAGCCGGTCCGCGGCTGGGCGGCCTGCTGCGGGGCCAACGGGACAGGGCTGGCGGTCCAGCTCTCAGCGCCACACCTCTACTGCTTCTACAACTGGGGCGGGGTCGGGGTGCAGGTCCCAACTTTCGAGTGGCGGTACAGCCGGCTGCCACTGAAGAGCGGCGAGGCCTTTGAGACGCAGATGATCTTCACGCCCTTCCAGGGCCTGCAACGCGTGGACGGCGTTGTGGACGACGTGCTCGGAGCCATTGAACTCACGCCAGCGGAAGGTGACCCGGCCCAGGCAGTAGTGCGCCTGCAGGCGGCCCTGCCGAACAGCCGGCCCGTGACCGGTCAGGTGCGGCTTCGGAAGCTTGCGGCGGGTGATTGGGAGCCGCACGGTAGTGTCACTGCCCGCAGCGATGCGCCGGGAGAGTTGAGCGTGGCTCTGGAGGGCCTGGGACCCGGCGCCTATGTCCTGAACTGCCAGGTCGAGCGTGAGGGAAAGGCCTTAGACGACTTCGAGCGCCCCTTTACCATCGGCGGAGCGGCGCTGGCCTATAAGCGCGAGCCGCTGGAACCGCGAGTGGGCATGGGCCCGGAGGAAGAGCCGTCTCTGCCTCGCCACGAGCTGACGGACGAGATCGTAACGCCGCATGTGAAGTGGGCCACGCCGTTGCGCGGCGGACCGATCAGGGCGATCGTCCTCTGCGACGATCTTAACTCACGCGAGATTATCGAGTTGAAGCAACGGCTCGACCTGGACCTTACCTATGTGAAGTTTCGCACCCATCCATGGGAAGAGGAGATCTGGCAAGGGGATCGTTCGATCTCCAATCCTGCCCAGGCTAACCAACGGTTGCTGGACTATCTCAACAGAAACCGCTATGAACTGCTGGTCATTGCCGGCTTTGACTGGCAGAACCACTTCACTGCCGAGGTCCGTGCCGCCATCACCGCGCAGGTCAAGGCGGGGGCGGGTCTGGTCTGCATCGAGCCCGACGGCTTCGCGGAAGGCGACGAGTTGGCCCCCATGATGGGCCTGAGCACCAAGCGTGACTACAACACTTACGGCCGCTGGCAGCGTACCGACGCCACGCTGAGCCTGACAGCGGGCCTCCCGTGGGAGCTTTTCCCCCAGACGCGCTACATGGGCTTCTCGCGCCCGCCCGAGGGGGAGGTTCTGGCCACCGTGGGAGAGACACCGCTGATTGTGACCAACCATTTCGGAGAGGGCCGGACGGTGGCCCTGACCTATGACGTGCTGACGCATGACTGGCCCTATCGGGGCTACTCGGCGTTGACGCCCATCCTGTCCTACCGCGGCGGCTGGCTGCGCCCGGAGTACGCGGAGATGACGTGGAACTACTGGGAGGGCTGGTATGCCCTGCTGTGCCGCATGGCTGTGTGGGCAGCCAGGCGTGACACGGGGGCTGAACTGGTGTCGCTGGAACCACTGGAGGCTCACGTCTTCGGGCAGCCCGGGAGCCTGCCGCTGCAGCTACGCGCGTCCGAGGGCAACTACCGGGTTACAGCCACCTTCGAGAACCGCTTCCGCCAGCCCGTGGGCGATGTGACACTGGACTGGACAGCGGGCGAAGTCCAGCCCGCCATCCCCCTGCCCAGCACACTGGGCGCGGGCGTCAACCTCGCCAGCGTGGTGGTGCGCGACGCCGCCGGAAACAGTGTGGCGTGGGGCCAGACTTACGTCAAAGTCGCGGCCCCGGCGGCTATCAAGAGCCTCGCGCCGGAGAAGAGCATCGTGCTGGCTCAGGCGCTGGAACCGACCGGACAGCCCTACGAACGGGTCTTCCGACCTGGTGAGCCCCTGCGGGTGACCGCCACCCTGGACTTGCAGCAGCCTGCGGTCCCGGGGCTGCGCGCGCGGGCACGGCTCTCTGACACCTTCGGCCGCCTGCTGTGGGAGCAAAGTCAGCCGCTGGACGGCAGCACTAGCGAGGTCAGCTTCGCCGCTGAACCCTTGGAGCTGCGGGCCAACGGACTGGAATGGGAGCTCGCCGTGCTGTCGGACGCGGGGCAGATGGATGTGGCGAAGACGCGCGTCCTTTGTCCTGCGCCCCGCGACTGGAATCACTTCCGCCTGATCAGTTGGAGCGGTATCTATCCCTGGCGTTCAGAGTATCTGTTTGACTATCTCGGTCCGCTGGTTGAGGAGCTGGTGGATGTTGCCTTCTACGGAGTAAGCGAGTTCAGCAACGGCCACGTGTGGCGCAACATGTGGCACGACATAGACTGGTCTTATCTCGGGCTGCTCAGCTATATGGGGCCGGGTGTCGCCGACTTCATGGATGCCGACTACGCCCGGAAGGTGGCCCAGTACAACCAGACCAAGGACAAGCAGTACCTGGTGCGAACCCCGTGCCTGGAAGACCGGGAGTGGCGGGCAAAGGTGGCAGAACACGCGCGAAAGGTGGCCCAGGAGGCGGCAGCTTACGGCGGGGTCCATGACTTCTGTATGGGCGATGAAATGAGTCTGACCCATTACACGGCCTACTTTGACTTCGACTGGGACCCGCGCAGCCTGGCTGCTTTTCGCGAATGGCTGAAGGGCCGATATGCCGACCTGAGTGCTCTGAACCAGGCCTGGGAGACGGACTTCGCAACCTGGGACGAGGTGCTGCCGTTGACCCTGGAGGAAGCCAGACAGCGAGCCAATGCGGCGCCCTGGTGCGAGTTCCGTGATTTCATGAACGACAGCCTGGCGGGCACGTACAGGATGATCAGCGAGGCACTGGAGAGCGTGGACCCGCAGGCCCGGGCCGGCCTGTCGGGCACTCAGGAGCCCCGGGCCGGTAACGGCATGGACTGGTGGAAGAACTCGCTGGCCTTCAACTTCTACCATTCCTACAATACAGGCTGGTCCAACGAGATGCGCCGCTCCTTCGCTCCGTATACCGGCGTGGCCCAGTCACCCTACTACGCCGGGTACTTCCAGCAGAGCCCGGCGGTTGACTATAACGTCCTTTGGTGCCTGCTGCACGACACCAACGCGCTCAGCGCCTGGATGACCCCGATTTTCTTCTACGGTGACTTCTCCTACAGCGAATCGGGTCGTGACACCTTGAAGCTCTGTCGCGAGATGAAGGAGGGGCTCTGGGACGCCATTCGCAGCGCGAAGCGCTTGCATGACGGCATCGCTATCCACTACAGCCACGACAGCATCAACGCCGCTCAGCTCCTCGCCAAGGAAGAGGAGCAGAAGGACGTCCGGGACGCCTGGGTGAAGCTCATCGAGGACCTGGGCCTGCAGTACACATTCCTGGCGACCCCTCAGATCGAGGCCGGGCAGCTCACCAAGCCGGATGCCTGGGGTCTACGCTACAAGGTGCTGATCCTACCGGAGTCCATCGCGATCAGCGACGCCGAGAAAGCAGCCATCGAGGACTTCGTGCGTCAGGGCGGGACTGCCATCGCGGACGCCTTCGCGGGCCTGATGGACGGTAAGTGTCGCCGGGGGCCGACAGGAGTCCTGGACGACCTGTTCGGCATCCGGCGCACCGACGCGGCCCCCGACACAACTGCAGACCTGCGCTGTGACTTGCCTGGCCTGGCTGACGCGGTTCTGAGGTTTCCGACCATGGAGAACCTCTCTCCCACCGGTGCGACGGTCGGTGCGGTGACGACTGGGGAGGCGCGAACCCCGGCCCTGCTGTCGCGCCGGGTCGGCCGGGGGCAGGCCTGGTACCTGAACATGGACCTGCGGCCCTACGACAGCGAGCGCACCTTCCGCAGCCCGGTCGAGCAGGGCTTGCGGCGCGTCCTCCTGAGCATCCTGTCCAGCGGCGGGGTCAAGCCGGTCTTCCCCGTGGAGCTCGAATCCGGCCACGCTCCTCACCTGGAGACCGTCCGCTATGAGGCCGGTGACCTCATGTACCTGGGTCTTTTGCCCCAGGGCGGCGACCCGGAGGAGTTGGCGACCGTCAAGCTGGGACGGAAATGGCATGTCTACGACTGCCGACGGCATACCTACCTGGGCGAGCGAGACACGATTCGCGCCGCCTTCGGGCCGGGTGATGGGGCCGTGTACTGCCTGTCGCCCAGGCCCCTGGCAGTGCCGAAGCTGAACTGCCTGACGCCCTCGGTGCCGGTGGGCGGTGAAGTGAAGTATCAGGCCTTTGTGGGAGGAGGCTCTGACACCGCCCGCCAGTGCCTGCACCTGGAGGTGACCGATCCGACTGGCAAGCGCCATCGGGAGTACGCTCGCAACTTCATCTTTGGGGTGCGGGGGCAAAACGCCGGTTTCCGGCTCGCTCTCAACGACCCCAGAGGGGAGTGGCGTCTGCTCTTGCGTGACCTCGCCAGCGGGAAAACTGCTGAGGCCGTGTTCACAGTTCGATGAGGGAGTGACCCATGGCAGCACCTGATTTCTACTTCGCCATCAACGCGACATTTCGCTGGATACACGCCAACTGGGGCGAGGAAGGCCTCCGTGCCTACTGGGAGGCCATGGGCCGGGAGCACTATGCCGAGGTGACGGAGCGATTCCGCGCGGGTGGTTTGGACGCGGTGTACCACTACTGGCGTGACTTCTTTGCGACCGAGCCAGGCGGCGACGTCTGTGTCCAGCAGGGAGCGAAGGCCGTGACAATCGAGGTGCGGAAATGTCCGGCAATCAGGCATCTTCGGGAGCATGGCCGCGAGATCATGCCTCTGTACTGTGACCACTGTCGGGTGGTCAGCCAGGCCATGTGCGAGGGAGCGGGCATTGTGGTGGAGGTCGAAGGCGGCATGGGGTGCTGTCGGCAGACCTTTGCGCTCAAGGGGGACCAGCCATGATTGGATGTGCCGAGTTCATCTTGGCGTACGACTGGACCTTCGCCTACCTCCTGCGCGAGTATGGACCGGAGGCGGTGGAGCGTTACTGGACGGAGTGCATCTCCCGTGACTCGCAACTCCACGCTCGCGAGCTGATCATCGGCAAGGGTTTCGAGGGCATGGAGGAATACTGGGGGCATACGCTGGCGGAGGAGGAGGCGGGGTACACGTCGGTCCGCGCGGGCAACGTCTTCCGTATTGACATGTATGCCTGTCCATCGCAGGGTCTCCTTAAGCAACGCGGACAGCAGGACTACGCGGACTACTGCGAGCACTGCATGGGCTGGATCAAGCCCCTGATGGACGATGCTGGCTTCGTGATCCACCACGAACACGACCACGACTGCAAGTGCTGGTGGGAGATCGTGCCGGCCGAAGCGTCTCCGCCCCCGTCCGAACCGGGTGAACTGGCGGGCACAGATGACATACGGAAGCATCCGTGCTGGCGGCGAGAATGCGTTCATCGCTACGTGGGCAGCCGGCGCTGCTGACCGGTCCGGTAGGTCAAGAATGGCGCAATGGGGCTTGCGAGAGGCCAAATCATGTTGACAGCCGCCGGCCGGGCTGTCACAATAATGGGTGACCTTCGCTCGCCATACGGGGCGAAGTCGCCCAGCGTGACCTGCAGCAACTTGCGTCGACGCTCCGCGAACTGGGCACTCAACCGCGCCTGGCCAGGACGATGATGTCCTACAGCCCAGCCTCCCTTGGGTGCGGCCAGAACTTTTGCCCCTCGCGGACTGTCTAACGCACCGGTTCACTATCCTATGGACAGACCTGTCAACGGACGCCGGCGCTGTCGCGTGCTGGCGGCAATCTGTGTTCTCTGTGGCGCTGTGGGCAGCTTGGCTCTCGCAGCTCCTCCCATCACGCCTGCCGCTCTCAAGGACGCCAGCCCACTGCCCCAGGCCTGGGGTTCGGGCGTGAGGGCGAGCAGACCCGCCGTTGCTCGGCCGGCCAGGAAGGCCTCGCGCTTTGACCAACTCCTGCCCCTGCCCCCGCCGGACCGCCTGTCTCGGATGCCGGTGGCCCGCATCGAGGTCGGCGAGGGACGCGTGGACCCTGTCTGTACAGTAACGGGTTCTGGCAGTGCCTATCTCTATGTGGTCAAGGCCAGCGCCCCGGGAGTGGTCGAGTACCTGTACCCCGAACAGGGCGCCTTCCAGGCGGGTGAGGCACTGGTTCGGCTTTATGACCTGGCCATCTTGCAGGACCTGCGCATTGGCGAGAGCGCGATGGCACGTTTCGCCAGCAGTCCCTTCGTGATCGCGCCGGCCGACAGCACACTGCCGCCCCTGCCGCCAGGCGTGGATTTCCCCCAACCGACGGCTGACCCCCGCGCCCTGGGCATCAGGCTCGCCGGGCCGCTACCGGCGCTGACGAAGATCCAGCCCACTGCCGGACTGCAGCCCCAGCAGGAGAAGAAGCAGACAGGGCTCGCGCGGGCTCCGGGGCTGGCTTCGGCGCAGGCCTCCCGTCCGAGTCAGTTGCCATCCCTGGCGCCGACAGACAACACTCCTCTGCCTGATGTCTCATCGCTCAGCAGCCAGTTGGCCGACGCTCACCAGCGTGCCTCCCAGCTTGGCGAGCTTATTGCCCGGCTCGACGAGCGGCTGTCGGCAGCAAGGTCGCGGCTGGAGCAGTCGAGAGTGGATGAGGCTGCCAGCCAGCGCCTTTACGACCAGGGCATCCTGGCCCGCAAAGTCTATGAGGGCGCGAAGGCCAAGTCAGAAGCGGCTGAAAGTGATCTACGTGAGCTACAGGCCAAGCGTGCTGAGGCCGTGGAGGCCCGCGAGGCGGCTCTGGCCAGGACGAGGTCTACTCAGCAGCGCATAGACGCGGCGATGGCCGAGCGCAGCCGAAGAGCCAGCGAGGAGAACCGGCGCGACGACGCCCTGCGCCAACTGTCAGCGGCCGAGGCACCGCCGGCTATTAACGGCTCCAGCCGCCGAATGGGCCAGCCGGCGTCCCAGCGCCAGGCGTCGCCGAAAGCCGCCGTCTCGCGGTCGGAGACGTTCCCCTCACCCACCCGTGCCCGCCGCCCGGAGCTGTCCTCCGTGCCGCGCGTGCCGGCGTCCAGCCGTCTGCGCCCCTCAGTCGAGGTGCCCGGCGTACCCGAGGAGGTCAAGCGCCTGGCCGCGCCACGCTGGCGCGACGAGGCGGCGGTTTCGGATGGGGTTGTTGTCCGTCAACTGGTTCCGGAGGGGTCTCAGGTCAAAGCGGGCACGCCGGTGCTGGAGGTGGCGAACCGCGAATGGGCGCGGGTCTACGCCGATGTGCCCCGCGACGCTGTAGGCAACTTCCCCAAGGGCGCGCCGGTGCGGATGACCTTCGATGAGTACCCAGGGGTTGTTCTGGAAGGCTGGGTGAACGGCGTCAGCCCGGTGCCACACCGCGAGTTGGCTCAGGTGGAGATGGTCGTCTTGTGCCGCCAGGGCTATTACGCCAGCGACACTTACGCCTCGTTGCAGTGGATGACCCTGGCTGCACCTGTGGTGGAGCGAGATGTGCGCGAGCCGCTGCGGCCCGGCGTGCATGTCGAGCCAACGGCGGAGACCCCGCGGGGCGAGATCTACACTCTCTTCCCGCTCGTTCCGCCGCAGGTCGGTCCCGGGCAGGAGCCGGTGGTGGAGATCAAGGACCGCGAGTATGTGGGGGTCGTGCGACTGGGTGAGATGGACCTCATCAATGCACGGAAGCTCAAGCAGCAGCCGGCTCAGGCCAAGCGCATTGCCGCTCTGAAGAAGTGGCGGGATTCGTTCATTGCCGGCATGACGACCACCTTGTTTGGTGACCTCGCGCTGACCTACCCGCGAGAGGGCGAGATTGCGCGTGCGGTGGAGCGCATGGCCATCGGCGATGTCTCGCACGACTACAACCGCTGCGCCCGCACCATGCGGGAGGCCCTCGGCTGGGGATTGGGAGACGCGGCCGTGTGGCTGAAGAAACTGCCCGAGCGCGGCTATCTGCCCCGCAAGGACGGCCTGGCCCGACCTGGTGACATCCTCGTCTGGCCTTTCACCTACGGTCCGCGCCGGTCTCAGCATATCGGCATCGCCGTCAACCAGGGCGGGCGCCTGATGCTGCTGTCCAACCTTGCGGGTACACTTGGCACCACTGAGCTTCTGGGTGGCTATGTGGCATTCTACCACCCGAGTTCATCCCCCGGCCAGACTGCCAAACGCTAGCCTGTCCAGAGCCGCCCGAGGCCTCGCCCCTGGAGTCGGACCATCCGGGCTGGGGCCGGTAAGGGGTGTGCCGAACTCCATTGACTCCTCTTGGGGCATGTACTAACATGGCTTCGCTGTGCCAGTCTACGAACAGACCCCAGGCAGAAACGTGAGATAAGGAGAAGGTCATAGATGCCACTTGTCACCGGGTATGAACTGCTGCAACCCGCTTTGGAGGGCGGGTACGCGGTTGGCGCGTTCAATGCCAACAATCTCGAGTCGGTAAAGGCCGTCATAGATGCCTGCCAGGAGAAGGAAGCACCTGTGTTCCTGCAGGTGAGCCAGGGCGCGATCAAGTACGCCGGGCTCGAAGAAGCCGCCGCCCTCGTCATTGCCGCGGCCAACAAGGCAAGTATCCCGGTGGCTTTGCACCTCGACCATGGCACCAGCTATGAGCAGAACGTCCAGTGCCTGCGCGCCGGCTTCACATCCCTGATGTACGACGGGTCCAAGGATAGCTTTGAGGACAACGTCGCCGTCTCCTCGGAGATCGCGCGCATGACCCATGCCTGCGGCATCCCCCTGGAGTGCGAGCTGGGACTGATCCCCAAGATCGAGGATTACCTGACCGAGGAGGAGATGGCCCCCTGCAAGAGCGGGGATGTGGAGTGCGTGCTGGACCTGATGACCGAGGAGCAGGTGGCGAAGCTCTACGAGCACAGCACGAAGCCCGAGCAGGCCAAGGAGTTCGTTGAGCGCACCAAGTGCGACTCCCTGGCCATCGCGATCGGCGCCATCCACGGCATGACCGGCCGTGGCTCGCGGCTGGACTTCGACCTCCTGCAGAAGCTGATGGACGAGGTGGGCCTGCCGTTTGTCCTGCACGCAGCCAGCGGCATCCCACTGGACCAGATGCAGAAGGCCTGCGCCATGGGTGTCTGCAAGGTCAACGTGGCCACGCGCATCTCGATGGCTCTGATCCAGGGCACCGCCGAGCGACTGGCGGAGCGGCCGGACGAGAAGGACTTCCGGAAGATCTTCGACCAGGGCATGAAGCGCATCAAGGAAGTCGTGCACGAGTACGTTGACCTGTTCGGCTGTGCCGGTAAGGCTGGCAGCGGATGGTATGTGGGCCCCAAGGCGGCCAAGATCACGAAGGAGTCGCCCGAGTAGGTCGACGCCTCAGCAGAGTCATGAAGAGCCCGGCCGTCTGGTCGGGCTCTTCTGTTCCACGCGGGGGCGTGCGGGCGATGCCAGGAACGGTGGGTTAACCGTGGCGAGGAAAGAGGTTCACTTCCCCGCTGCCATCGTCTGGCCCGGGGAGATTCTGACTTCGTGCGTTCCCTGGGGCACAGACACGTAGAGCCAGCAGGCCCCGTGCTCCTCCCGAACCACCATGGGGCGCGGCTGGCCGTCTACGGTGGCCTGGGCCTGCGGACTGTCCACGAGAGCCTGTACCACCATCCCCTCCGGCCATTCCGAGTGCACGGTCATGCGGCGCCCGTCGGCGTCCAGCGCGGCGTCAAGGATCCTGGACTCGCTGCGAGCCAGCCACCAGCGCGTCAGCCGGTCATTGCCCATGTGCAATGGCCTGAGGCCCAGCTGGCGCATGTAGTTGAGGCCCGCCTTGATAGCCTCCCGACACTGGGGGAACTGGTAGATCAGCACCGGATGGTAGAACATGTTCATTGTGAGGTGCCAGTAGCAGGCCAGGTCAATGGCCCGGTGGAGCGGCTTCAGGTCGAGTTCCTCGGTGTGCTGCCAGTAACCGCACTCGTAGGCCGTGATAGGGAGTTCCAGGAAGCGAATGCGGTCATTTTCCTTGCGCCAGTCGTGGTAGTAATGGTAGGGGTAGCTGGTACCGAAGCCGAAGCCCACGATGTTGATGGGGTTTGATGGCGGGCACGGCTGGTGAATGTGGCTATTGTCCCCCAGAAGGCCGCAGGAAGCCATCCACTCCGCCGGCTCTGACCACAGGTTCCACACGGTCCAGTGGAACACGGTGCAGACCGGCAGTTCCCCAAAGCTGGCAACGTATTCGTCCACCTGCTTCTGGATGTCCTGCCGGGTGAAGGAGTAGGGGTGCTCCACACCATCAATGAAGTTGAAGTGTAATGACGGCTCGTGCCCATTGGCTTTCAGTTGCTCATACTCAGCCTTCGTCAGGGAGAAGCCTTCGCCTGGACGCGCCATGATGTTGATATGGTACGGCAGCCCGAGTTCGCGCATGAACTCGGAGGCCGGGAGCTGTTGGCCGGCAAGCGCCTCATCATCGCCGCCCCAATGGAACAGCGCGTCAGGGACCTCGCCGGTCTCGGGCAGCGGCGGCAGGGCATGGATGAAGGGCAGACCACAGTGGCCGATAGCATTGCGCAGGAGCATTACGAGTAGGTCGGCATACGGCAGTGAGGTCGGAAACGGACGCAGGATCATGGCGTCGGACGACCGTAGCTTGCCGTCGCCGTCGTAGTCGTCCAGTATTGGCCTTCCATGGTGCATGACCCAGATGGACTGGGCTAGGTTGAACGCGAAGTACAGGGCCTGACCCTTGCCGACGGAGCGCAGGGTAACCGCCGGACGACGCAAGTCGCGGCCGGCGAGCGAAACGAGGCGGGCCAGCTCCCGGCAGTCAGCGCTCGGTCTGAGCAGCCGCGCCGGAGCGGCGATGGGGATCGGCGCATCCTCCTCGCCAGGGGGCAGGAGGGGGCGGGCGAGGTTGGGGTCGGTGAAGCGCAGGGCGGCTGACAGGCTGTAGCAATCATCGGACTGCGGGATCTCGCCATCCACGGCTATTCCAAAGAGGTCGCCGAGGCCCTCAGTCGCAAGACCAATGAGCAGGCCACCAGCGTGGACCCACTGCCGGAGAGCGGACTTTTCGCCCACACTGAGGTACTTCCCGCTCAGGTCTGGAAGGATCAGGACCTTGAGTTCGCCCAGCCCCTCGGAGTTAAGGTCGCGCCGCGGGAGCTGGACTGGGCACAGGCCCATCTGTTCACAGATCTCGCGGGTGTAGACATGCCAGTAGTTGGCCCCAGCCGCATTGGCCAGGGCCCGGAGGTCGTCGTCCCAGTAGATCGCGGCCTTCATCGTAGCCATCTGAGGTGTGCTCTCCAGGTTGCGAGGGTGAGTGCCTCATCCTCTTCGACGCACAAACCGTGGCACCTCCGCGCGATGTACCGGGGCTGGGCTCGGGTGCCGTTTTGAGGGCTTTACAGGCTGCTTATCTGTGCTATACTGCCCCCCGTGCTCGGCCTGCCTCTGAAGCGGGTCGCGTGACGATTGTATACTGCCGCGCTTCGGCAAAACGGAGTTGTCTGCTCATGACCGATCGAACGCTGCGTGTGCTGCAACGTCTCGTCTTCCATACTGAACCACAGGTTCTGTCCGAGGAACTCAAGGCCCTCCGCGCCGAACAGAAGGCGCTCTACGAGCGCGCAACCGAGCCAGAGGTGCGCCGCGAGGCAGCGGAGCTGTTGACCGAGAATGCCGTGGACCTCTGTTCAGTGCTGGCTGATTGGCACCTCAAGGACACCTGCCGCCATGGGGAACTGGCGCTTGACCAGGCTGCTTTGAAGGCCGAGGCGGAAGAGAGTCTGGCGCTGGTGAACCAGCTTGGCGAAAGTGATCTCGTGGCCGCCGCGCGTGAGAGAATCGAGAGCATCGAGCGCAGCAACCTGGCCAAGATCACGCGCATGAGCCTGTGCGGACAACTCAACACGTGGTGGGGCAATGACTATGCCGCCCATTTGCGCAATGCCATGCGACTGGGCGCCGCCATGTGCACGACAAACCCCCAGTTGGTGAATATCGCCCGTGAGGAGGACCCGTCCTACTGGACGCCCGTCCGCGATGCGCTGCAGGCCCGGTATCCCAGTTACACGCCGACGCAACTGGCCTACGCGATGACGATTGAGGTGGTGCTGTACAACGCGCGCCTGCTGCGCCCCATCTGGGAGCTGACCGGGGCCAAGATGGGCTACGTCTCCCTGCAGCTTTCGCCGAAGGCCGCGGACAACGCCGAGGCCATGATCAGCGAGGGACGGTGGGTCTGGGAGCAGCTCGCGTGCGGGCTGGACGGGATCCCCAACTGCGTTTTCAAGTTGCCGGGAACCAAAGCGGGCATCGAGGCGGCCCAGGCACTGACCGGCGAGGGCATGGGCGTGAACATCACCGTCAACTTCTCGTTGCCCCAGCAGATCGCGTTCGCGGGCGTGATCGAAAGGTACAGCACAGCGCCAGTGTCTTACCGAACGCAGATGGATGGGCGACTGGACGACCCCATTGGTGAGGAGCTTCGGGACCTGGGCGTCGAGGACTGGGAAGAGGTCAAGACGTGGGCTACAACGGCCATCCGCCAGCGGGAATACCGGTTGCTGTGCCTGCCCTCCGAGGGCGGCCTGGGCTTCCGCAAATCAATCCCGCTGCCCGCCTCGGGCCGCGGCCCCTGGAACATTGACCGGTCTCTCGCCAACGGCCCCATGCCGATCTTCCTGACTGTCTTTCCGCCCCGCCAGGCGGAGTACGACGCGGAGCCGCGCGAGATCAACCCCAACGGCATGTGGACACCTGTTCCCGATGACATCATGGCCAAGCTGATGCAAAGCAAGCTCTTCCGGATGGCCTACGAACCGGATGGAATGACAGTGGATGAGTTTGACACCTACCTGCCCGTGGTGCGGACCCTGAAGGGCTTCTGTGAGCAGTATGACATCTTCGTGGAGTGGGTAGCCAGCAGGTAAGCTCGCGACGGGTTGGTTTCTTAAGCAGCGGGGCGCGGGCCGGTGGTGGCCTGCGCCCCGCTCATTGTTGCCCGGAACGCTCGCTAGTAGCTGACGGCTGTACCAGCCTGAGCGGACCTGTAAATGGCGTCACTCAGACGCTGGACAACCAGCGCCTTTTCGAGACTGGTCATGGGCTCACGGTCCTCGACGATCGCTGCTGCGAGGTCGGTCAGAGGGCCCGTCATGATCAGGTCCGTGTTTTCGTCGCCCTCCCAGAGAACCTCGGAGCGATGCCCCTCCTGGGTCGTGGCGCTCTCGTAGATGATGCGTTTGGGGTTTGAGACCGTCATGGTCAGGGTCAGTGAGCCCCGATCACCCACGATCTGCCACCCACTCTCCGCGCTGGCGGCCATGTACTCGCCTCGCTCAATGGACAGCATTGTGCCGTCGGCGCAGCGGACAAGGGCGACGTAGTGCGTCTCGGCGTCGGACCCTGGTGGCAAGTGTGGGGCGAGCTGTTCAGGGACGGGCCAGCACTGGGCGAAGACCTCCTGGGGCTGCAGCCGCCAGCCGGTGATACCGAGCAAGTAGTCCAGGTCGTAGCAGCCCCAGTTCATCAGGAACCCGCCGCCGTTGAGGCAACGCTTGAGGCGCCACTCGGGCCGCGGTTCGCTGGGCGGCGGAGCGGCAGGGAAGAGCGACCGCATCCAGACGGTACGCAGTTGGCCCAGCGCGCCACTGGCAACAAACTCGGCGGCGACGCTCGCGCCCTCAAGAAACCGGTAGCGGGATGAACAACATGCCGCCTTGAGCGAACCGCGCGCGGCGATGAGCGCCTCGACCTCGGTTGCGTCCATAGCGACCGGCTTCTCCGTCAGGACATGCTTGCCGGCAGCGAATGCCTGCAGGGCGAGAGCAGTACGGGCGTGGGCCGGCATCGCCAGCACGACCAGGTCCACGTCCGGGTCCGCGATGAGGTCACTGCCCGGCCCGTAGACGCGAGCCACGTCGAAACGAGCCGCCGTCTCCCGGGCTCGCTCCGGGATCAGATCAGCCACTGCAACCAGCTCGGTGAGTTCGCACCCCGCAGCGGCTTCGGCATGCCGGGGCCCCATGACACCGCAGCCGATGACACCTACCCTGATTCTGCTCACTGTAGCTACACCTCACGTCGCGATTCCTCGGCGCAGTTTCGGCGAACTGCGGCCGAGGGGCAGTGGTCTATGCTAGGCAGGGCCGATCGGGCGCGCGATTGACTTAGAACGTACGTTCTATTACAATCTTGCTGCGTGGCCCCTCGCCTACAGGAGTGCCCAAGTGTCCTCGACCCAAGACGTGCTCCGTATCCATCACGCACGCGAACATAACCTGCGAGACATTAACCTCGACCTGCCGAAGAACGCACTGATTGTCTTCACTGGCGTCAGTGGCTCCGGAAAGTCGTCGCTGGCCTTCGATACCCTGTTTGCGGAGGGACAGCGGCGGTACGTCGAGTCGCTTTCCACGTATGCCCGGCAATTCCTTCAGCAGCTCGGGCGTCCGGCGGTGGGTGCGATCGAGGGCCTGGCCCCGGCCATCGCCATCGACCAGGGCGCCCGTAGCCACAATCCGCGTTCTACGGTTGCGACCGTTACCGGGATCTACGACCACCTGCGGGTCCTCTACGCGGCCATCGGCCATCGGCACTGCCCCCATTGCGGCCAGGAGGTCGGCAGCCAGACCCGCGAGACGATCATCGGGCGCATTGCGGGTCTGCCGGAAGGAACACCGGTGCAGATCCTGGCCCCTCTGGTGCGCGGCAGGAAGGGTGAGTTCCGTGACCTGATGGAGGATATGGCCAAGCGGGGCTACCTGCGGGCGCGGGTGGACGGCCAAGCGGTGCGACTGGACAATCCGCCGCGCCTGAGTCGCTACCGCCGCCATGACGTGTTCATCATCATGGACCGGCTGAGGATCAGACCAGGTATCCGTGGCCGGGTGGCGGAGGCGGTGGACGCGGCCCTGCGACTGGCCGAGGGCACAGTCGTTGTCGCTGTGCCGGGACAGCCTGACGTGCTTCTCTCGACCCGGTACGCGTGCGCCCGGTGTGACCTGAGTTTCGATGAGCCGACGCACGCCAGTTTCTCCTTCAATAGCCCCAGGGGGATGTGCCCAGCCTGCCACGGTCTCGGGACCGAACGCGTCCTGGACCCGGAACTGCTGGTTCCCGACCCCAGCAAGTCGCTGCTGGACGGCGCTATTCCCGCGATGCAGTCGCTGCGGAGCGCCTTTCGGCGCCATTGGTTTCAGGGAGTGGCGGACCGCTACGGGTTCACCCTGGACACCCCCTGGCGTGACCTGACCGAGGAGCAGCGACGGGTCCTGCTGTACGGCACCGGGACGGAGAAGCTGGACTTTGTCTTTCGCAACCCAAACAACGGCTGGGAGTGGCGACATCGCCACACCTGGGGGGGCATCATCGCTGAACTGCAGTACCGTTACCAGCACCTGAAGGCCCCCACGCTGCTGCGGCGGATCGAGGAGGCGATGCGGGCGGGGCCGTGCCCGGCCTGTGGAGGCCGGCGCTTGCGTCCCGAGAGCCTCGCGGTCACCGTCGGCGGCAAGTCCATTGCCGATGTCGTGGCTATGGATGTCGCGGCGGCGGACCGGTTCTTTGCCGACCTGGAGCTCAGCGATACGGAGGCTGCCATCGCCGAGGATGCGCTCAAGGAGATCAGGGACCGGCTCTCGTTCCTTAACCACGTCGGCCTCCATTACCTGACGCTCGACCGCCTCGCACCCTCGCTGTCAGGGGGGGAGGCGCAGCGCATCCGCCTGGCCAGCCAGGTCGGCAGCGGCCTGGTGGATTGTCTGTACGTCCTGGATGAGCCCAGCATCGGTCTGCACCACCAGGACCAGGGGAAGCTGCTGGAGGCCCTGGCTCGCCTGCGAGACCAGGGCAATACGGTCATCGTGGTAGAGCATGACGAACAGACCATGCTCGCGGCCGATACCGTGGTGGACTTCGGTCCCGGAGCGGGAGAGCATGGTGGTCGCATCGTCGCCGTGGGGACCCCCTGGCAGATCAGTCGTGCGCCCGGATCGCTCACGGGCCGGTACCTCAAGGGCGAGCTGAGCATCCCGATCCCGACGGAGCGCCGGAGGGGTAATGGCGCATGGCTGCGCCTCAGGGGGGCACGGCACCACAACCTGCGGAACGTGGACGTGGATCTGCCGCTGGGCAGTATGATCTGCGTGACGGGCGTCTCAGGGTCCGGAAAGAGCTCGCTGATCACAGACACCCTCTACCCCATCCTGGCGCGCGAACTGCACGGCGCTGAGCTCACCCCCGGGGACTTTAGCGCCATTGATGGCCTGGAGCACCTGGACAAGGTCGTACTGATCGATCAGGACCCCATCGGGCGCACACCGCGCAGCAATCCCGCCACCTATACCGGCGTCTTCACTCCCATCCGCGACCTCTATGCCAGCCTGCCCGAGGCCCGCATGCGGGGCTACCGCCCGGGCCGGTTCTCCTTCAACGTAGCGGAGGGACGCTGCTCGGCCTGCGCGGGGCATGGAGCCGTGCGCCTGGAGTCTGACTTCCTGGCGGACATCTGGGTGCCGTGTGAGGCCTGCGAAGGCCGGCGCTTTGATCGCGAGACGCTGGAGGTCGTCTACCGGGGGCGGACGATCGCCGATGTCCTGGCGCTCTCCGTAGCCGAAGCTTTGGAGCATTTCGCCCCTATTCCACGCATACGGCGCCACCTGCAGACACTCGCCGATGTGGGTCTGGGCTACATCAGGCTGGGCCAGCCGGCTACCACGCTGTCCGGGGGCGAGGCGCAGCGGGTCAAACTGGCCAAGGAGCTGGCGCGGCCGGCAACGGGCCGCACCATCTACATCCTGGACGAGCCTACTACAGGCCTGCACCTGCACGATGTCCAGCAGCTTCTGGAGGTGCTGCAGCGGTTTGTGCGCGAGGGCAACACCGTCATTGTTGTCGAGCACCATCCGGATGTCATCAAGTGCGCGGACTATGTGGTGGACCTGGGGCCGGGAGGGGGCCATGAGGGGGGGCTGATCGTGGCCCAGGGGTCTCCTGAGGCTCTGGCTCAGCAGGGCCAGTCGGCCACGGCTGTGATGTTGCGCGAGGTGCTGGGCAGGAGCCGACGCCATCTGGGACGTCGTAGCCGGCCGCGTCCACGGCGTCGCCAGGACCACATCGTGGTCAAGGGGGCCCGCGAGCACAACCTCGCCGATGTAGAAGCGCGTATACCGCTGCATCAGCTAACCGTGGTGTCGGGCGTGAGCGGCTCTGGCAAGACCTCCTTCGCGCTGGACACGCTCTATGCCGAAGGGCAGAGACGCTTCGTGGAGTCCCTGTCGCCGTACGCGCGGCAGTTCGTCAGCCAGATGCCCAAGCCGAAGGTGGACCGTGTCACAGGCCTGCCGCCGGCCATCGCCATTGACCAGACAGGACGGTCCTACTCACCGCGCTCCACGGTGGGCACCTCCACGGAAGTCTATGACTATCTGCGCCTGCTGTTCGCTCGCCTGGCACAGCCACACTGCCCGCAATGCGGCGCGGCTGTGGGAACACAGACCCGGGACCAGGTGGTGGACGCCATCCTGGCTACCGCAACGGGTGAGATGGTACTCGTCCTGGCGCCACTGGCGCCCCGGGGCAACGAGGCCTATGAGACGATGCTGCAGCGCGTCCAACGTGACGGCTGGCAGCGTGTGCGTGTGGACGGACAGATGCATACGTTGCCGTACGATGGTGTCCTGGACCGGCGCAGCCGCCACCTGATCGAGGTCGTGGTTGACCGCCTGCGGCCCGAGACCCGGAACCGGTCGAGGCTGGCACAGGCCGTAGAGGCCGCGTTCCGGCTCTCGGGTGGACAGGTGACCCTCGCGGGCACCAGCGAGCTTCGTTTCTCAAGCCAGCACGCGTGCGCCGACTGCGGCGCTGCCTTTGAGCCGCTGACGCCAAAGAGCTTCTCGTTCAATCATCCTGATGGCTGGTGCCCACGCTGTTACGGCCTGGGGACGATACGGGGAGTGGAGCTCGCCGACCTGGTGACGGACGCGACCAGGTCTCTGCGCGAGGGGGCCTTGCGCCCCTGGCCGAACCTGCGCCGCCTGCCCCGCCTGTCGGCCATGCTCGAACAGGCGGCCCGACATGCGGAGTTCAGTCTTGATAGCCCCCTGGACCGCTTGGACGAGTCCCAGCGCAGCTATCTACTGCGGCTCCTGGCCGGGAACCGGGCGGCGGCACCAGAGGATGGCGCCTGGGTCCAGGAGCGACTGGCCGGCGCACCATATCGAGCGGAACTGGCGCAGCATGGGGCGCAGAGCATCGAGCGGTACCTGCGGGACGTGCCTTGCCCAGCCTGCCGCGGTGCCAGGGTGCGACCCGAGGCAGCCATGGCCCGGTTGCGGGGACGAACCATTGGCGAAGTGTGCAGCATGTCGCTGGTAGACTGCCACCAATGGTTTGCAGAGCTGGAGCTTGACCGACGAGAGCAGGCGCGGGCGCAGGATGTGGTCACCGAGATCCGTTCCCGTCTGCGCTTCCTGGTGGAGGTGGGACTGGGCTATCTGACCCTCGGACGCTCATCGCCGACGCTGTCCGGCGGAGAGGCGCAACGAGTGAAGCTGGCCGGTCAGATGGGATCGGGATTGACAGGCTTATTGTATGTTTTGGATGAGCCCACGGTGGGGGTCCATCCCCGGGACAATGCCAGGGTCCTGCAGGCCCTGCGCCGGCTGCGCGACGACGGGAACACGGTGGTGGTCGTGGAGCACGACCCACAGACACTGGCGCAGGCCGATCACATCGTGGACCTCGGCCCGGGTGCCGGTCCGGATGGCGGTCGTATCGTCGCCAGCGGCCCCCGCGGCCGAGTGGCACGCAACACTGCGTCTGCTACCGGTCAGCTCCTCTCTGGCAGACTGACGGTGCCGGTGCCGCGGGAGCGCCGACCGGTACCAGCGCCGCCGGAGCAGAGCCCCGGTCAGTGGCTGGTGGTGGAGGGGGCCCGGGAGCATAACCTGAAGGGCATCACGGTGGCCTTTCCGCTCAACAGGCTGGTTGTCGTTACCGGGCCGTCGGGCTCGGGGAAAAGCACTCTGGTTGACGACATCCTGAGCCGCGAGCTGGCGATCCGGCTGAATGGGGCCCGCACAGACCGTGCCCCCGGACGCCATGCAGGCATACGGGGTATAGGCAACCTTGACCAGTTGATCGTTATTGACCAGACTCCGATCGGCCAGACCCCTCGCTCCAACCCCGGCACCTACGTCGGTGTCTTTGACCTGGTGCGCGAGTTCTACGCCGCTTTGCCTGAGGCGAGAGTGCGGGGTTTCAAGGCACGGCGCTTCAGCTTCAATGTCTCCGGCGGGCGCTGCGAGACGTGCCAGGGCATGGGCAGCCGCTGCGTGCAGATGCATTTCCTCCCTGACGTGTGGGTGACATGCGAGGAGTGCAACGGTCACCGGTATAACCCGGAGACCCTGCAGGTCACCTATCGCGGACACACGATCTCCGATGTCCTGGCCATGCCCATTGCCAGAGTACGCGAATTGTTTGCCGCCTTCCCTCGGGTCGCCCGGCGGCTGCAGGTCCTCTGCGACGTTGGCCTGGGTTATGTTACCCTGGGACAGGCGGCGCCCACCCTCAGCGGCGGTGAAGCTCAGCGGGTGAAACTGGCCCGTGAGCTGTCGTCACCCGCCCGAGCGCGAACGCTCTATGTGCTTGATGAGCCCACGACCGGCCTGCACACCGCCGATGTGCGGCAACTGCTTGCGGTGCTCAATCGCCTGGTGGACCGTGGGTATAGCGTGGTCGTCATCGAGCACAATCTCGATGTGATCAAGTCGGCGGACTATGTGATTGACCTAGGGCCAGAGGGCGGTGACCGGGGGGGCTATCTCGTTGCCGCCGGGAGTCCTGAAGAGGTGGCGAAGGCTGAAAACTCGCCCACCGCCCCTTATCTCGCGCGCGCTCTGCAAGGAGGCTAGCCGCGGGACGACGTGTCCAGTGCTGTGTCGAAGAAGGATTTGCTCGGAGGCGCGGGAATCTGCAGCGGCAGGGAAAGCGTTGTAGACGCAGGCACGACCGGTGGCGGAGAGGGAGGGATTCGAACCCCCGGAGCTTGCGCTCAGCGGTTTTCAAGACCGCCGCCATAGACCACTCGGCCACCTCTCCGCGTGAGCAAAGAGTATAGCGGGCTGCGCGGACCGTGTCAAACGAGTAGCAGCGAGCCGCCCAGCAAGAGCGGCGATGGTCTGCAGGTCTGAACAGTGCTCTGGCCGCGACCGTCGGCAAGAGTCCACAGATGCCGTCTGAGCTCCGGACCCGAGGAGGTAAGAGAATGGGCCACCCTCGAGGGCTGTCAGGTGGTCTCCTAGCCGTCGTCGCTCTGGTCATGGGCATGCTAGTGGGTGGCTGTGGTGGGGCGCGGCTCATTGGCACAGAGCAGGAAATCGAACTGGGCCGCCAGGCTGGTGAGAAGTTTGAGCGCACCAACGGAGGGCTGGACCGGGATCCCAGGCGCGTGAGCTTGGCCGATGAGATCGGGCGTCGGGTGGGAGCAGTGGCGGGCGCGCCGCCCTACGTCGCCTACCCTTACGAGTTCCGGGTCCTGGCCAACGACCAGGTAAACGCCAACGCCTTCCCTGGCGGGCTCATCTACCTGTGGCGTGGGCTCTATGATCAGTTGGGCTACGATCGCGACCAACTGGCGTGGGTCGCCGGCCACGAAGCCGCTCACGTCGCGCGACAGCACGGTGTGCGCCGCATTGAGCGAGCTCTCGGGTACGAGCTCATCATCGAGTTGCTGCTGGGGAAGGACAGCCAACGCGAGATTGCCGGCGCCGTGGCCGGGCTCACGCTGCAGTCCTACAGCCGCGACCAGGAGTACGAAGCGGATCGGATAGGGCTGGAGTTCAGCCATGCCGCGGGTTACGACCCGACGGCTGCGTTGGCCGTCTTGCAGGCGTTTCGCAAGATCCAGGGCAAGGACCCAAGCCAACTCGAGCTGCTCTTTGAGACCCACCCCGGGAATACGGCCCGGGAGAATGCCCTGAAGGCGCACCTGCAGCGCAAGGGCTGGAGCGGGCGCTACTACAGACCGTCCGGTTAGGTCCAGTGGCCCCGCCACGGGAGTGAAGCCGCGGTGTTCGGGGGAACGCGATAGAGAGACCGGGTGCAGTACCTGATGTCAGTGCCGTCGGTCGTTGTACATGTAATAGCGCCCGACCAGGACGCCTCTCTGAGCGATGTCATGATCGTGTCACGCAACCTGGCACGCCGGGGGAGCCAGGTCCTGGTGGCGGGCTCCCTCTCGCGTCCCACGCGGAAGCGGCTGTCCGAGGCCAAGTGCCGCTGGGTCAACCTGCCGATGCCCCAGGGGACCGCACTCTCCTCGTGGCTGCAGGTTGCTCGCCAGCTCCGACGGCTCGTGGATTCTTTGCGACCTGATGTCCTGCATTGCCACGGACTCCTGGTGGGGACGGCCGCCGCTCTGGCGCTGCGGGGCTATCGGTCATCACCGCGTCTGATCGTCTCCTTGCCCGACCTCAGTTCACACAGTGTCTCCCGCCTCATGGGTCTGCTGGCGCGATGGAGCCTCGGACGCGCGCATCTGCTGACCGTCACGACCGCTACCGACCTGGCGCTGCTGCAGCGCAACTACCCCAGAGCCGCGGCCCGCGCACGTCTGGTGCACCACGCCGTCGAAGTCCGCCCGACACGCGGCGACTTCGACGTGGGCGCGAAACGCCGCGCGCTCGGGGTCAGCCCCCACACCGCTGTGGTCGGCGTGATCAGCCCGGCTGTCGCCGATCTGGGGATCGCCACGTTCCTGGAAGCGGCGGCGACCGTGAGCCACCGGTTCCCCAATGTTGAGTTCCTCTTAGTGGGAGATGGCGCCGACCAGGATGCTTTGCGCTTGGCCGCGCACGACCTCGGCATCGGCGGCGCGGTCGTGTTCCGCGGGAGCCGCACCGATATTCCGGAGATCATCGGGTCGCTCAATGTACTGGTTATCCCGGGCGAGGTACCGGGTGCGGTACGCAACGCGCTGCAGGCGGTGGCACAGGAGATCCCGGTAATCGCCGTGCAGACGGGGGCGCTGGCCGAGGTGATGGCTGAGATCTACCCCGACGGCCTGGTCCCATCCGGAGACGTGGATGCCCTGGCCACGGCCATCTCGCAGAACCTCGAAATGCCTCCCCCACCCGAGGCCGATGCCGGCGTCTTCGTTGACGGCGGCATCACCCTGCGCTACTCGGACTTGCTCGTGGCCCGCGAGGCCTACGACCTGGACACGGCGGGGCTGGAGGCGGAGCGTGAAGACGACTCGCCTGTACGCCGAGCCGCGTTGCGAGCCCAGCGACGCTTCAGTGCAGAGGCCCTGGTGGGGACCATGGACGAGCTGTATGCCGAGGTGCTGGCGGCTGCAAGCCAACCTGCGGGACGGTGGGTGTTTCTCCGGTGAATGCTTATCTGGGTCTGGACGTGGGAACCACTGCTGTGAAGGCTGTGGTTGTGGACGAGACCGGTCGGGTCCGGGGCTCTGCCGCCGCCACCTACGGATACCAGCAGCCTCGCCCGGGCTGGGTCGAACAGGATCCGGCCGAATGGATCCGTCTGGTGGCAGACACAGCGCGGCGTGCTGCCGGCGATGCCCCGGGCGACATCAAGGCCCTTGCTGTCTCTACTCAGGGAGACACCGCGCTGCCCGTGGACGCGGCAGGCAGGCCCCTGGCCGCGGCTCGCACCTGGATGGATACGCGCACCCAGGCGCAAGTGGGCAGGATGCTGGAGGTCCCGCAGACGCGGTGGTACGAGATCACGGGCGCAACGCCTCTGCCCCATGCCGCGGCCGCCTCGATTCTGTGGTGGCAGGAGCACCTGGAGGGGGCGCGCCAGAGGATCCACGGGGTATGCCTGGTTCAGGATTTCCTGACGCAGTGGCTTACTGGTCAACGCCTTCTCGATGCCCCCAACGCTTCGCGCACGCTTCTTTATGACATTCATCGGCGAGAGTGGTCCGAGGAACTCCTTTCTGCCCTGGACATCCCGCGTGCCTATCTTGCCGACGTCGCCGAGGCAGGGACACCGATCGGACCGCTACTACCAACGGCGGCGGCTGAGTTGGGACTGAGTAGGGGCACCACGGTCGTGCTGGGGGGCCACGACCAGACCTGCGCCGCGGTCGGTTGCGGTGTCACCCGCCCGGGCAGCCTGATGCTGTCCTGTGGCACGGCCTGGGTGGTACTCGCTGCCACGTCCGGGCCCCTGGATGACCCCCGCCGCGCTCTGCACAGCTACTGTCACGCCGTTCCTCGAGGCTATGCGGCCCTGGGCGCCTTCGCGGGCGGCAATCTCCTGCGTTGGTTCCGCGACGAGCTGGTCGGCGATGCCGACGGGGGTGAGGCGGCCTACGAGTCCATCGTCCGGGAGGCTGAGACCGCCTTGGCGGGAGGGAGAGCCCCCCTGCTTTTCCTGCCGCACTTCTATGGGAGCGTTCTACCCGTGGGCTGTCCGTCTGCCCGGGGCGGCTGGGTAGGCCTGACCCTCGCACACACGCGGGGTGACATGGCCCTGGCCCTCTTGCAGGGGGTGGCGTTGCAGGCGGCGGCAGTCGTCAAGTACATGGTGCAGCTTGGCGCTCCCGCCGACGATGTTCGCATGATTGGCGGAGGCTCGCGAAGTCGCTTCTGGGCGCAACTGGTGGCCGATGCGCTGCACCGCTCGGTGAAGCTGCCGGCGGTGTCGGAAGCTGCCGCCTACGGAGCAGCGCTAATCGCGGGGCGAGCAATGGGGGCCTTCGGGAACGACAATGGCGACGCGCCAAATGTAAGCCTGCGGGAGACGGTGACGCCAGGGTCGTCAGTGTGGCCGGCGGCAGCCCGGATCTTCGAGGAGCTATCCACCAACACCGCCAACTGGTGGCAGGAGGCGACACAGTAGCCGTCCGTCTCGCCTTAGGACCGGAGGAACCGTCTGGCCGGCCCTACGCGGCGGATTGGGGCTGCGTTGCATGTTGACAACCGCGGGGTCGTCTTCTATACTGACTCCGCCTGTCAGTACGGAGAGGCTGCGGAGGCTCTGTCGCGAATAGCCCCTCGGCCGGATCGCGCGGCACTTGATCCGGCCGCGTTCGTTAGGGTCTACCCCTGGCCATCCCATCCGGCGTGCAGCATTTTCGCAGGATGCCGGAGCGGGCAGAGGCGTCTTTCGCCCTGTGGGAGCGAGTACCTATCTGGCGGCGCCTGCCATGTTTGAGTCGTTAACGGACAAGCTCCAGAAGGCCTTCCGGCATCTGAGTAGCCGAGGCAAGATCGGCCCCAAAGACGTGCGCGATGGTCTGAAAGAGGTCCGTCTGGCGCTGCTGGAGGCCGACGTCAGCTACCAGGTCGTGAAGGACTTCATCCGGGAAGTTCAGGATGAAGCTCTCGGCGAGAAGGTCTTGTCGGGGCTGAACCCGACGCAACAGATTGTCGGCATCGTCCATCGCAAGCTGGTGCACCTGCTGGGCGACGCTGCTGTGCCCATCAAGCTCGCCGCCAAGCCGCCGACCATCATCATCATGGCCGGCCTGCAGGGCAGCGGCAAAACGACAACTGCCGGAAAGCTGGCCAGGTACCTGACACGCCAGGGGCACCGGGTCCTCCTGGTTGCAGCCGACGTGTATCGTCCGGCGGCTATCGAGCAGTTGCGCCAGGTCGGGGCCCAGGTGGAGGTCGAGGTCTTCACGGTTCCCGACCAGAGCCCGGTGGAGATCGCGCGAGCCAGCGTCAAGCACGCCCAGGCCAAGGGCTATGATGTGGTGATCATTGACACAGCCGGACGCCTGCAGATCGACCAGCAGATGATGCAGGAAGTCCAGGAGATCGAGCGTTCCTTCGACCACACCGAGACGCTGCTGGTCATTGATGCCATGACCGGCCAGGACGCCGTAAATGTCGCCGAGGAGTTTGGACGCAAGCTCAAGCTCGACGGATTGATACTGACCAAGCTGGACGGCGACGCCCGCGGCGGTGCAGCGCTATCGGCCCGGGCGGTCACGGGCGTACCGATCAAGTTCATGGGTGTGGGAGAGAAACTGGACGGGTTGGAGGTCTTCCACCCCGACCGCCTGGCCCAGCGCATTCTCGGCATGGGCGACGTGCTGACCCTGATCGAGAAGGCCCAACAGGCCATGGACGCCGAGCAGGCCGTGAAGCTGCAGAAGAAGCTGCTATCGGCGAAGTTCGACCTTGAGGACTTCCGCGAGCACCTCAACAACATGCGCAAGATGGGGCCCCTAGACCAGGTCATGAAGCTGATTCCGGGGGCCAGCAAGCTGCCGGGGCTGATCCCCGACGACTTTGATGAGCGCGAACTGGACCAGGTGGACGCCATCATCTGCTCCATGACGCCCTATGAGCGCCGCAACCCGGATGTACTCAACGCCAGCCGCAAGCGGCGCATTGCGGCGGGCAGCGGCACCAGCGTGCAAGACGTGAACATTGTGCTGAAGAACTTCCGCGAGCTCGAGAAGATGATGAAGGCCATGTCCGCCGGTAAGGGCGTAAACATTGGCGGCCTTCGCATTGGCCGTATGTGACCGCGGAACTGCAACTGACGCCCCGTAGGGGTCAACGATGTGCCGGGCCGCTGCTGGCGCGCCCGTGGCCGGAGTGAGTGAAGGGAGAACAGTCCGTGGCGACAAGGATCAGGCTGAAGCGCACCGGAGCGAAGAAGCAACCGTACTACCGCATGGTCGTGGCAGATTCGCGCACACCGCGTGATGGCCGCACCATCGAGGAACTGGGCGTGTACGGTCCCACCCAGGACCCGCCGCTGCTGCAGATCAACCGGGAACGGGCTTTGCACTGGCTGCTCGAGGGTGCTCAGCCCTCTGACACGGCCCGCTCGTTGCTCTCGCGGCTGGGCGTGATGGCGCAGGTCCAGCAGGCCCGCAAGGCGGCGAAGCAAAGCACGGCGCAGGGTTGAGATCCCAGCCGACCTGCAGCCATAGTTGGCCGGGAACGCTGCTCCAGGGGGTCGGGGTCCAGATATGAAGGAACTCGTCGAGTATATGGTCAGGGCTCTCGTGGACGACCCCGCATCCGTTCGCGTGAACGTTGTTGAGAGCGGTAACCTGACCGTTTATGAAGTCAGCGTTGCTGAGGGTGATCTGGGCAAGATCATCGGACGTCACGGACGCATAGCCAACGCCCTGCGCGGCGTCGTGAAGGCGGCGGCGATGAGAACGAACGATAGGGCGACCGTGGAGATTGTCTCATAAGAGGCGCCGCACCCCATCATCCGGCCCCCAGTGGAGGCGAGGCGAATGCCCGGAGTGATCGTCAAGCGCAATGTCATCCTGCGCGCCGTAGTCACCGACAAGCTCAAGGAGCAGGTGAGCCGTGAGCTGGAACAGGCGGCGGCGGAGGTGGATGAGCGCTTGCGGCAGTTGGACACATCTACGCGCGGCTATATAACGGACCTGCAGCGCACGGACCTGCAGCGAGCCATGGCGGTACGAAAGCAGATCGAGGCGGAGAAGCAGAAGCAGACCGAACTGCGCGATGCGCTGCTGGAACGCAAGGCTCAGGTCCTGGAGTTGCAGAACGGGACCGAGGTCATCCGGGGTACGCTGGAAAGCTACGTCGAAGTCAACGTCGGCGATGACCTGGCGGCGGTCATGGGAGGCCTGGAGATTCTGACCAAGGATGACGTGGTTGTTGACATCCGCCAGCGAGCCGCTGGCGAAGAGGTGGAGGAGACCGCCGCACCATCTATCATCCTGCCAAGTGACATAGGCACTGGTGAATGAGTACGACGTCCAGATAGGCCAGATACTCGGCGCCCACGGCCTGCGGGGAGAGGTCAAGGTGGCGTCGCTGAGTGACATCCCGGGCCGTTTCGCCATGCTGTCAGAGGTTGCGGTCCGGACCGCCAGGACAATGACCGTGTGTCGCGTGCTCGGAGCCCGGGAGACGGCGCCGGGCACTTGGCTGGTTCGGCTGGAGGGCATCGGTGACCGCACCGCTGCTGAAGCACTACGCGGCGCTGCTTTACTGGTGCGTGAAGTGGACTCCCCCTCCCTGCCGCCCGATGTGTACTATGTCCATCAACTCATCGGCCTGCGAGTGGTCACTACGGACGGGCGGGAGGTCGGCACGATCAGCGAGGTCATCGAGACCGGGGCCAACGACGTCTACGTGACCGAGAACGCGCTGATCCCCGCGATTCCGCAGGTTGTCCAGGCCGTGGACCTGGAAGCCGGCACAATGCTGATCGAGCCTCTGCCAGGGCTGTTGGCGGACGAGTGAGCGGGTATGCGGATTGACATCGTCACGATTTTCCCGGGCGATGTCGAGCGAGCGCTAGGCTACAGCATCCTCGGCAGGGCCCAGAGCGCGGGATTGCTGACGGTCAAGGCCCACGACCTGCGTGACTGGACCGACGATGCTCATCGGACAGTAGATGACAGCCCCTATGGGGGCGGTCCCGGCATGGTCATGAAGCCGGAGCCCTTTGGAGCGGCCATTGGGGCCCTGAGTCAGCCGGCGACGCACGTGGTGCTGCTGACACCGCAAGGCGTGACCTTCACGCAGGAAGTGGCGCAGCGTCTGGCGCGTGAGACGCATCTCCTGCTGCTTTGCGGGCACTATGAGGGAATTGACGAGCGCGTATCGCGGCTCGTAGATGAAGAGGTCTCGCTTGGGGACTTCGTCCTGACCGGAGCCGAGCATGCGGCTGTCGTCGTGGTTGACGCAGTGGGCAGGCTGCTACCGGGTGTTCTCGGCAACAGCGCTTCGGCCGAGGATGAGAGCTTTGCTGGTCTGCTCGAGTACCCACAGTATACACGGCCGCCCGTCTACCGCGGCTGGGCAGTGCCAGAGGTGCTGTTGAGCGGTCAGCATGAGCAAGTGCGGCGCTGGCGCCGCCAGCAGTCGCTGCTGCGGACAGCGCGGCGGCGACCGGACTTATTGGCGAGAGCTGAGCTATCAGAGGAAGACTGGCGGCTCCTGGGTGAGGCAGACCTGGGGTCTGAACCTTTCAGGAGGAGCCCAGAGAGCTGAGGTGACCACGGTGACTAACCCCATCGTCCAGCAGATTACGGGTACCCAACTGAGGACAGATGTCCCTGAGTTCAGCCCCGGTGACACGGTGCGCGTGAACGTCAAGGTGACCGAACGGGTGCGCAATGACGTTCGCACGCGCATCCAGGCCTTTGAGGGCGTCGTTATCGCGCGGCGCGGAGCTGGCATCAACGAGGAGTTCACCGTCCGGCGCGTGGCTCACGGCATCGGGGTAGAGCGGACTTTCC
>JABLXH010000045.1 GCA_013178155.1 Armatimonadota bacterium
CATGTAGCGGTTATCGGTGCCGTAGTAGCTCATCTGCACCAGCACGATGCGGTCCACGCCACAGGGCCGGGCGTGGGCCAGGAGCTCCTCTGGCGGGAAGGTCGTGGGCGCCATGTCGGCGGCCGTGAAGCCTTCGGCCAAGGGATAGGCCCTCAAGTCATCGGTCCACACATGCACATGCGCATCAATGAAGCCCATATTGGCTGTCCTTTCCTGGCAAGAGGCAGCAGACGTGGCCGCTGCGGAGGCCGATGTAACCCTTTCTCCGGTATCCGCTGTTGGACGCCGAGACGCTGACAGCTCTTAATCCAGCGTCACCTCAGCGAGACGCTCGGGGACGTGCACGGTGCTGTAGGGCACCCAGGCGTCAATGTCCAGGCCCCCGGTGCCGTTGACCGCCGGACTGCTGACCCGCACCACGTTCAGGTACACCTTCTCGCCGACCCGCGCCCCGTCTTGGTGCAGGCTGCGCAGGGGGATCGCCAGGCGCACCACCCAGCGGTCGGGGACGGAGGTGTCCGAAATCGCCACGATGCCATGGTCGAGCAGTTCGACATTGCTGCCGCCGCCCCCCTCGCCGTTGGTGGTCGCCGCCACCGTGCCCGTGGGGCCCACAGCGAACTGCCGGTAGGGCCTGCCCCGCTGCGCCGCTACGAACAGCTCCCAGGTGTCGAAGGGATAGACCCCTGCCGAGACCACCAGCTTGCTCGTGTCGCATGGATCCGTCAATTCCAGATACAGGTGCGTGTTGTCATGGGCGATGCGGCCGGCAAGTGGACGGGGTGATGGCTTGTCGCCGCCCCGCACATGGAAGCCGCCCGGCAGCTCGGCCGCCTGGTCCCAGGCGACCCGCGCCGGATCGCCTCCGCTGTCGGTCACCGCGGGAGCTGACATAGCTGGGATCGGCGCCGTGGCGCGGGCGTGGTACTGGTCTGCCCCGGCCTTCATGTACTGCCAGGTCGCCAGGTCAAACAGCGCCACGCGCTGCCGATAGGGCTCGGTCTGGGCCAGGCGCTTGGCCTCCTCCACCCACTGCTGGTATCGCGCCATGCGCTCCGGAGTGCCCAGCCGCCCCCAGGCAATGTCCACGTTCTGGTGCATGGCCGGTTGCTCGTAGTTGGCCGGGTCGCAGTAGGCAGCCTCGATGTCCAGGTACATCCGTTTCAGAGGTTCGGCGGCCGGGCCGTAGTAGCGGGTGAAGTACTCGTCCAGCAGGGCGTCTACGTCCAGCGACGGGTCATCCATGAGCTTGTAGGTGATATAGGCCTCGACTTCCTGGCCGTAGCCGCAATGGAACATGCCGCGAAAGCCATACCGGGCGAAGAGCTTCATCTGCTCGCCGATCTTGTGGGCGAAATAACCGGGGAAGGCGTGAAAGTTGCCATTGACGGCAATCTCCACCGGGAACGTGTAGTAGAGCCACAGGTACATGGGACGCTCGTCCGCCTGCTTGGCCCAGGCGGCCAGAGCCCGCAGTTCGTTCTCATACTGCTGGGTGGCGTAGGGTAGACGGTTACAGGCGAAGCAGTACTGCACGGCCACATTGGGCTCGAGCTGGAAGGTCCGCGGCGGATAGGCGTGGGTCATGTAGGCCAGGGTGACGATCCACTTGTCGGGATGGGTCTTGCGGACTTCCCTGGCGACCTCGTTGACGAAGTGGAAGAAGTAGTCCCCGTCGCGCCCGCAGGTGAAGTTGCCCTCGCCCTCGTCGCTCCTGGTAGCGGCGATGAGCTGCTGACACTCGTCACACTTGCAGAAGGCGGCGTTGTCCATGGGCTCGACGCAGAAGAAGTCGCCGGCGGCCTGTGAACCGGGGTACTTCTTGCCGGTGTCGAAGAACTCCCGAGCGTCTTTGGCGACCTGCTCGATGAGTCCCCGGTTGGTGTAGCACATCTGCGGCGGGCGGCCCTCGTAGCCTTGTGCGAACCAGTCCTTGTGCTGGCCCTCGAAAAGCTCCGGGTTCTGCGGGTTGGGCTCCCAGAAGCGGTCATAGTAGCCATAGAGTGAGTGGTTGCCGGGCGTCAGCTCGCCGCCATCGCGCATCCGGTAGCGGAAGAGCTGCACGAACCCGCGCTTGGCGTGGATCCAGCGCCACCAGTCGCCCGCGAGTTTGGTGACCTCCGGGTAGGCCAGCGCGTCGTAGGCCTTCCACTCCTCCTCGGAGCGCGGCTGCAGGACCGTGAAGCGATCGTACTGCTCGCTGGGCAGATAGCAGGCGTACCGATAGCGGAAGAAGGGCTTGCGGGTCACGTCGGAGCCGCTCACGACCAGAGTTGGGCTGCGGGGAATGTCGGCCCCGAACTCCGCCGGGTTGAACCAGCGGACGTTGCAGCAACGCTCCAGGAAGTCATAGACCGCATACATGGTGCCCATGGGCTTCCACATGTCCGGCCAGGTGCCGACCGCCTCGGGCGAAGGTAGCTGGGAGTACTCCACCTTGCCATAGTCCGGGTCGTCCTTTCCGGCCAGGATCAGGGCGTCGGGCAGAAAGCGGATGGCATACTCCTGCTGCCCGAACTTGCGGTTCCATAGCCCCAGGCGTCGCGTAAAGTGACTCTCACCGACATACACGGGTACGCCCCCGACGGCCTCGCCCTCGGCGACGATGGGCACGTCGGCACCCGTGATCTGATGCAGGTGCCACTGGAGCTCATAGGCTGCAAACTGGGCGGCCCGGGTGGGGTGACTGCTGAGGACGATGGTACACGCAGCCTGACCATCGCGAGTCAGCGTCAGACGCGGCGGCGCGGCCTGGGCCACGGCCACCAGGAGGAGCAGAACGACGAGCAGTGACAGGTCCAGTGCAAGGCGCATGGTGGCGAACCTCCCGATGGGTTCGGTTGGCGGTCGAGAGACCCGGTGGGGGATGTTGGCCGGTGAGGGGGAGATGTCCTGCATGGGAGATCCGCCTGTCGCAAGGGGGCTAACGGACCGGGAGGGGCTCCACCGCCTCCCACTTCCCTGGCCGGCCGGCTTCCACGCAACGCCAGCCCCAGGGTTCGTCCGGCCCGGTCTGGCGGTTACGGAGGAAGGCACCGGCTGGCCAGATGCCCTTCTGCGGCGGGCCTTCGGCGGTCACGTCCCCCACCTGGTAAGGGCGCATCTGCTCCGGCAGGTCGCGAAGCCGCAGTTCGACCTGCTCCGGGCCGATGAAGAAGCGCAGGCAGGCTTCGCCCCGTACTTCCGCGGCATCGAAATACGTGTCCAGGTCCAGCTTGTCGCTCACTCGCAGTACCGGCAGATCCGGGAAGCCGGTACAGTCGCGCACCACGATCTGGTTCGGGATCTCCTCGCAGAAGATGAAGGCATTGCGGATCCGGTTGCCCAGGCAGTAGCAGTGGCAGGCCTCCATGATGATGAAGCTGGGAATCACCGGATATTCGTGGTCATAGCGGACCTTGTTCACCACCGCCGTGAAACCCGCAAACTCCCCCCCGAAGCGAAAGTTGCGACAGGTTACGCTGCCGTAGTTGTCAATCCAGCGCTGGTCGTTCTCCGGTGTCACCATGGGCACCCCACAGATGTGCTCGCACACCAGCCAGCCGTGGTTCTCGATGACGGCCTTATCCTTCATAGCCGGGCTGCTGGTGATCCAGCAGTCGCTCATCCTGGCCATGTCACAGTAGGTGACCAGTGCCTGGTCGCAGGTGATGAAGATACTGTTGGTGATGGTCAGGACCGTGGAGAAGCTCTGGTCGCCCAACTTCACCGCGACTCCGGTGGCGTTCTGGAAGACGCAGTTGTCTATCACAATGCGCCCGGTGTCTATGTTGGGATTGCCGATGTTGAGGTGGTGACGTCCGCCCAGGAAGGTCAGGCCGCTGACCCTCCAGCGCCACGCCCAGTCGTTGACGATGATGTCCACCGTCGGGTCGGTTTGCTCCAGGATGGCATTGCCCTCGCCTACGAGGTGCCCGCGAGGCTTGAGTGGAGCCGAGAGCCGGTAGCGCCCATTGGGGAAGTAGACCTCGGGCAGGGAGGTAACATAGCACTGTCCCTCGATGGGCTGCCAGGAGATGATCCGCTTCTCCGCGGCAGCGAAGGCGGCCTCGATGGCGGGGGTGTCGTCCGCGACGCCATCGCCGACGGCGCCAAACTCACGGACGTTGAGCTGACCCGGCGCGGGCTGGGCGTTGGCGGCGAGGGACAGAGCGAGCACACCCATGGCGAGCAGTCCAAAGCGGAGCATGAGTACCCGTTCCTTCATCTCGGTCTGGTCACGCAAGCGGCGGCAAGCGCAATCCGGATGGCAGACTGCGACCTCTTGGACCGCGGCCCGGCGGCCGCACTCCGCCGCTGTGGCGCCACTCGGCAGGTGCCTTCGGCGCAGACCTCAATCTTCCCTGCCGAGAGGCCGGCGTGACCCGACCGCTCGCAATGAGGACCCGGGCGAGTGGCCCCCCGGGGCCACTTGCCGTGCTTCCGGCTAGCGCTGGGGTAGACAAGCGTCGCGTAAGTAGGTTACACTGTCCGTACATACACCCTACAACGCAGCCCTGGACGCTGTTTGCGCCAAGCACACAGCCGGTTCGTAGTGATGGGACGTTCCCCGTCGGATGTCGACCCGGGAGGCGGCGCCTCCCTGCGGTCATGGCGCATCTGACCTAGCTTCCCCCATTCGACATCGGACCAGCAGACCCCAGGAGTGGCCTTCCGGCCCCCTGCGCCGCCGGGCGCCAGGGAGTCGATGGCTCAAGCAAGAGCCCGTCCGGGCTCGGGCCCGGCCTGCTGTCCTGCGGCTGACACAAAGGAGCTCAGGATCGTCATGTACCTTGAAGCACCCAGAATCGCGCCTGTGCTATGCACCGCAGCGATGGTCGCCGGCTTTGCTGGCGTCGTCACTGTATCTCAGGCCAATACCAATCAGGCAAGCGACACGTCGCGGCTATCGCCGGGCGCGGCCGGCCAGGCCACGACCCTACGGTCCAGCGACGGACTGACTGCTGAGCAGCGCCTGCGCCGCGAGAAGTGTGGGCACATCTGGCGCACACTGTACCCGTGGAGCTACCACTCGGAGCTGGTGGACTTCTTCTGCGGCGAGCATGAGCGCGTGGGACTGGCCGAGATGTGGTGGGAGTCGCTGGTCTACGGTGCGTCGGGGAGCGAACTGCGACCGCGCATGGTCTGCCGTGGCGGCGGTATGGTCTCGCGAGGCCTGATGGACTGTGCCTGGACCTTCGCCAAGGACCATCGGCACCGTCTGGAGCCCCTCCTGGGTGGCGGCCGATCCTGGGGCCCGGACGCCCTCCTAGACCCCTGGGTCAGCATACGATGCCATGTCCTGGAGCTGGCCCACTACCGGCAGAAGTCCGGCCGCCAGGGCTGGAGCCTGCTGCGCCAGGTGTTCCTGCCCGTGAGTCCCGATGGCAGCCGAACGCTGCGGGAGCAGCGCCGCTGGCTGCGCATTGAGGCGACGCACCAACGCGCGGTGGGCGCCCTGCTGGCGCGACAGGCGAAGCGGCAGCCGACGCTGGTGAGCGCCAGGCCCTGACGGACCGGACGGAGAACAGCGCGGGGCCGGTCGAGTGACCGGCCCCGCAGCTTGTGGAGCTCCCACAGGCCGGCTGCTCCGCCGGCCTCCCCACACGACCTAGAGATCGTAGTACAGGACATATTCGTGCGGGTGCGGCCGCAGGTCCACGGCACTCACCTCGTCGCGCTTGAAGGCGATCCACGCCTGGATGATGTCCTCTGTGAACACCCCGCCCGCCAGCAGAAACTCATGGTCGGCTTTCAGGGCGTCCAATGCGTCGGCCAGGGAGGTCGGGAGCTGAACGATGCGCGCCCGGTCCTCCGCCGGCATCTTGGTCACGTCCTGGTCAAAGGGGCCGAAGTTGTGGGCCGCCGGGTCAATCCCCTGGCGCACGCCATCGAGGCCCGCCATGGTCATGGCCGCCAGGCACAGGTAGGGGTTGCAGGTGGCATCGGGAGGCCGGAACTCAATGCGGTTTTCGCGCTCGTTGACCGCATAGGCGGGAACGCGGATAGCGGCCGTGCGGTTGGAGAGCCCGAAGAAGGCGCTGATCGGCGCCTCGTATCCTGGCACCAGACGGCGGTAGGAGTTCGTGCTGGGGCTGCAGAAGGCCAGCAGGGCGGCCGCGTGTTTCAGCAGGCCGCCGATCCATTGCAGCGCCAACGGGCTGAGGTGGGCGTAGCAGTCCGCCGGGTCCCAGAACAGTGACTTCCCCCCATGGGTCACGTACTGGTGCACGTGCATCCCGTTGCCCGCCTCGCCGAACATCGGCTTGGGCATGAACGTGGCTGAGAGGCCCTCGCGGACAGCGGTGTTGCGGATAATGTACTTCATCTTCATGGTCGCGTCGGCCATCTGCAGCAGCGGGCCCAGTCCCACCTCGATCTCCACCTGCCCCGGCGCGCCCACCTCATGGTGGTGGTAGTGGCACTCGACGCCCGCCCTCTCGATGGCCAGCATCATGGCCGTGCGCGCGTCGTTGAGCAGGTCGCGGGGCGGCGCGGCATGGTAGCCGCCGTGGGCCGGGATCTTATGGGCCAGGTTGGGCATCTCGTCAGCGTCCATATTCCAGGGCGCCTCGGCCGAGTCTACCTCATAGCCAGCGGCATTCATCTCCGACGCATAGCGCACATCGGAGAACAGATAGAACTCGAGTTCGGGCGAGAAGACCGGATGCCCCGGGCTAACCACCGTAGAGAAGTGGGCCTCGGCCTTGCGAGCGATGCCCCGGGGATCCCGGCTGTAGGCCTCACCGCTGATGGGCTCCACGATGTCGCAGATGAAGCTCAGGGTCCGGGCGCGGCAGAACTCGTCCACCATGCCGCTGCTGAGGTCGGGCACCACGCGCATGTCTCCGGCTTCCACCTTCTTGTAGCCGGGGTAGCTGGAGGTGTCTACACCGACGCCGTGGGCGAGGTCATCGGCCGTCAGGCGACTGGCGGGGACGGTGACATGGTGCCAGCGGCCGGGCAGGTCAGTGACCTTGAGGTCAACAGTCTGGACATCTTCCGCGGAGATGAAGGCTAGAACTTCTGAGGCTTCGGAGAACATCGGTGACCCCCTTGCTGCAATCGCCGCCCGTTGGCGGCTTGGTTCGGATTAGGCTTCCTGTGCTATGGTCCGCGGCTCAGCACCGGCTGGGGCTGGCCTGGCCGCGTGCTGCGGGGCCGGTGGCCATTATGACTCCGTATTCCCACAAGACGCAAGGTTTTTTCGGCTCAAATTTGGCACAGGAACTGCGCTGGCCGCCGCGGAATAGCTGCAACGTCCATGCGAACTACGTTCCCTCTGCGGAGGCACGGCGATGGCCAGCACTTATGGCGTCTACCCGGAGAGTCACGACCTCATCGAGGACGCGGAACAGCGCGCCCTGACGGTACGAAACCCCCACTACGCCGTCACTCACAGCCTGGCTCAGGGTGGGGCGATCACGGGCGTGCGCTGCTTCCACGGTTCGGATCGCAACCTGCTGCTGGGCGCCTGCTGCGGGGCGTTGACGGTTGCCGGCGGAGGAACTTACAGCGAAGGCCATGACAGTTCGCCCGCGGTCGAGGTCCGGCGCGAGGGTGACGACCTCATCCTGGTCTTCGAGGGTCTGCTGCGTGACCCCGAGGGGCGCGACTGCGGCATCTCCTACCGGCACATCTACCGGCACCGCTGGGGGCATGTGCGGATGGACCGGCGGCTGCACTTCACCGGTGGACACAAGATCAGCCGGGTCTGCCTCCAGCAGTGGGCCGTGCAGCCCCAGCTCACTCACTACGGCATCCGCCCTGGCGCCACGGCCGAAGCCTCGGCCTGGACAGCCGCCTTTGGAGTCTGCCAGTGGGGGCGCTTCACGCCCGGGGCGGCCTTCGATTGCCCCTATGTTACGCGGGTCGTGCCGCGGTATGTTTGCTGCGCCGACCCCGGCCGCGAGGGCCTGGAGTGGTTCGTGGGGTCGGAACTCGGGCAGTGGGAGTACCAACTGACAGGCGCGTCCGGCTATGGCAGTTTCCAGCTCGGACCGCAGACACGGCCGCTGGGGATCAGCATGTCGGTCTGCCCCCTCGACGTGCCGCGTGGCGGCGTCGTGCTGGAGGGCGACTATGACTTCCGGTCCTATATGGGTGTGCCCATCATCTCCGGCCGGGCCAACCGGCTTTTCCTGCACCGCTCGTTCAACCGCAAACACTGGCCCACGGAGGACCAGATCAGGTCGAACGCCGAGCGGGGCGTGTGCACTATGCACTTCCACCATGATGGTGATACCTTCCGCGATGGGCAGTTCTGGCGGGATGGGTCATACCCGCCCTTCGGGCCCGAGGACATGCGGGAGTACGATCGCGTCATCGCCGACTGCCACCGTCACGGCATCCGCGTGGCCACGTACTTCTCCAACAAGGAGTTGCACCCGACGGTAGACGCCTACAAGCAGCATGGGGCGGAGTGGGCGCGGCTGCCCGATGACACCGGGGAGCAGCTCCACAACGCCTACTCTGGCGACGAGTACGGTGCCCAGATGTGCCTGCGGTCAGGCTGGGCTGAGTTCCACAAGCAGTACATAGACCGCGTGCTGTCGCACCACGACCTGGACGGTACCTACTACGATTGGAATGTGGCCCTCTACTGCCACAACACTCGACACGTCGGCGGTTGCGAGCAGGTGGTTCGGGAGCCTGGCATTGGTGGCTGGGCGTTCTCTCCGGCCGGTCACTGGGATATGGACGAACTGCTGGACCTGATGATCTGGACCCGGCGGCGGGTGGGCCCTGACGGGTTGATGATCATCCACAACACCATGGTGCCGATGGCGGCCACTGAGAACTATGCCGACTACGTTGTCGCCATGGAGTGGGGTTACTCCCGGCTGGCGACAGGGGCTCCCGATATCGCGGAGCTGCCGCTGGAGTGGAGCTTCATGGGCCACCGCTCGCGCGGTGTGATCGGTTACGGGTGTCTGGAGGAGGACGCTCCGGAACGCGTGCACCGGCAGATGACTCTCCGCGCTCTGCTGACCGGCGTGGCTCCCTGGCCCGTGGCGGATCTGGACCTGGAGATGTTCGCCGGCTTGAAGGGGCATGACCTGAGCCGGTATCGCTTCGCCGATCCGGCACGTGGCCTGGTGGCTGTCGAGGGAGGACAGACCGCGGGAGCGATCTACCATGGCCCGGAGGAGGCCCTGGTCCTGGTGGGTAACCTCGCGTCTCAGCCGCGCGTGCTACGCTTCCGTCTGGACCCTGCCCTTTGCGAACAGAGCCGGGCCGAGCGCTATGCCGTGACCAGTGAGTGCGGCGAAGCGCTTGTGGAGGCGGCCGCCCTGACCGCTGACGGCGTCGAGGTTTCCGTCGCCGCCGACAGTGCCGCAGTGGTGCGGATTGTGCCGGCCTAAGCAGGGGCAGGCGTGTTCGTGTAGAATACGTCGGGCTGTCGTGCTCTCCATCGGACTCGAGGAACCCACATGCTACGCTACGCGGTACCGATCACACTGGGGGCTTTCTTGCTGTTTCAGGTCCAGCCACTCATTGCGCGCCACATCCTGCCCTGGTTTGGCGGCACGCCGGCGGTCTGGACGACCTGTATGCTGTTCTTTCAGCTCCTGCTGCTGGGCGGCTATGCCTACTCTCACCTGCTCGTCTGTCGGCTCAGCCCCCGGGGACAGGCCATCGTGCACACCGTCATCATTGCCGGCTCGTTGGTGGTGTTGCTGGGTCTGGCCCAGAGCTGGGGCGCACCCTTGCTGCCGGGCAGCCAGTGGCGCCCCGCCGATAGCAGCCTGCCAATCCTGCGCATTGTGTTGCTGCTCGCCATGGCCGTCGGCCTTCCCTACTTCATCCTGGCGACCACCAGTCCGATGTTGCAGGCCTGGTTCAGCCGCGTGTTTCCGGGCGTGTCACCCTACCGTCTCTATACGCTGAGCAACATCGGCTCGCTGCTGGCGCTCGTTACCTATCCCGTCGTGATGGAACCGCATTTCACGTTGCGGTCACAGGCCTGGATCTGGGGTGCCGGCTATGGGCTGTTCGTCGTCGGGTATATCTACTGCGCCTTGCGTGGCCTGCCCCGTGGCGCCGACGCTGACGCGGCGACCTGTCTGGTGCCAACTACAGAAGCGGACGCCGGGGACGAGGCCTTGCCGTCAGCGGCACGGCGGTGGGCCTGGGTGCTGCTGCCGGCTCTGGCCTCCCTGATGCTGCTGGCTATCACCAATCAGATGTGCCAGGAAGTGGCCGTCATTCCCTTCCTTTGGGTCCTGCCGCTGAGTCTTTACCTGCTGTCCTTCATCATCTGCTTCGACAGCCCTCGCTGGTATGTGCGCATTGTCTATCTGCCGCTCCTGATGCTGGCGGTGGTCGCCGCCGCCTACATTACGGCCGAGCAGGAGAACCTGGACATTCGGCTGCAGATCGGGGGCCTATCCCTGGCCCTGTTCGTAGCGTGCATGGTATGCCATGGCGAGCTGGTTGCCCTGAAGCCGGCGCCGCGCCATCTGACCGCCTTCTACCTTGCCGTAGCCGTGGGCGGGGCACTAGGTGGGCTGTTTGTGGGCGTACTGGCTCCCCTGGCCTTTCGGGGCTACTGGGAACTGCCCATCGGCCTGGCGCTCACCTGGCTGGTCGGTCTGGCCGTTTTTCTGTGGCGTTCACCCGTGCCGCGGCCAGCTCGCCCGTGGGTCGGCTACGGGCTCTTGGGTGTCACCATCGGACTGCCCTTCGTGCCCCTGGTGTACCCGCTGCAGACCGACGAGAAGATCGTCTATGCCGGGCGCAACTTCTACGGGATGCTGAAGGTGCGGGAGGACTATCCGGACGAGCCGATGCGTCGCCGCCACACCCTGGTCCATGGCCGCATCATCCACGGTTGGCAGTTCTTGGCTTCCGCCAAGCGACGCCTGGCGACCTCGTATTACAGCCCGACCAGCGGGATGGGACTCACGATGGCCAACCACCCGCGCCGGCGGCCGGGAGCCATGGAGCCCATCCGCTTCGGTGTCCTGGGCCTGGGGGTGGGTACCCTGGCGGCCTTCATGCAGGAGGGGGACTATCTGCGTTTCTATGAGATCAACCCCGAGGTGCTGCACATCGCCCAGGATACCCGGTACTTCAGCTACCTGGCGCAGTGTCCAGCCAAAGTGGACGTGGTCATGGGGGACGGGCGCATCTCACTGGAACGGGAGCTGCAGATGGGTGAGCCGCAGAGGTTTGACATCCTGGCTTTGGACGCCTTCAGCAGCGACTCTGTGCCCTGTCACCTCCTGACGAAGGAGGCCTTCGATATCTACGTCCAGCACCTGCGCGATGAGGACAGCGTGATTGCAGTGGACATCAGCAACCGTGTGCTGGACCTGCAACCGGTGGTCTACGCCGTGGGGCGCTACCTGGGCTGGAAGGTGCTGACGGTCCACGACCCTGCCCCGAAGGACAGTGATGCCTTCTCGGCCTCGGACTGGATGCTGTTGACGCGCAGCCAGACCTTCACCGCGCTGCCGGAAGTCGCCCAGTACCTGACCGACCCGGGCGAGGTCCGGCAGATGCGCCTGTGGACAGACGACTATCACAACCTGTTTCAGATCATGAAGTAGAGCCCGGGCAACCACACGCCGCACAAGTGCTGCGGGACCTGCTGGTGTGGCCCGGTCGGGTGCGGGGAGCGCTCAGTGGTGCCCGCCGGTGCTCTGCGCCAGCGGGAGGTGGACGGTGAAGGTGCTGCCTTGGCCCAGTTGGCTGCGTACCGTGATCTGGCCGTGGTAACCGTCAACGATCCGCTTGACTATGGACAGGCCCAGCCCTGTCCCCGTCACCAGCTTGGTCGCTTCGGTCTTCTCCCGGAAGAACTCGTCAAAGATGCGCTGCTGTGCCTCCTCCGAGATGCCGACGCCGGTGTCACTGACCTCGATACACAGCCGCTGATCTTGCACCCGCAGGCTCACCGTTACCCGGCCGCCGGGACGGTTGTACTTGATAGCGTTGCTGATCAAGTTGCTGAGGAGTGCGCTGATCTCCTGATGGTCAGCGTCCATCTGCACCGGTTCGGGTGGCAGGTCGAGCGTCGGGGGAATGCCGCGCTGGGCGGCCAGCGGCTCCATGAGGCTGCAGACCTCGCTGGCGATCTCCGCCACATCCAGCGAGCGGATGGTTCGCACCGCCGCCCGCGCTTCCATGCGAGAGATGGCCAGCAGGTCATTGACCATGTCCAGCAGAGCGCGCAGGCGGGCGTGAGAGCGCTCAAGAAGCTCGCGCTGTTTGGAGGGGTCCGGAGCGTAACCGTCCAGGATGACCATCAGGTTGGAGTCAATGGCGGCCAGCGGTGCCCGCAGCTCGTGGGCGACCATGTTCACAAACTGGGCTTTGACCAGCTCGACCTTCTTGAGCTCACTGACATCACTAAGAACAGTCACGGCCCCAAGACAACTGCCCTCAGGGTCTGTGACAGGGCTGACGGAGGCCATCACCACCTGGTGCGGCTCGGAGCCCACCCGGATCTCGCGGGTGAGGCGTGCCACCTCGGTGCCGGCCGTGGCCTCTTCAATGAGCCGCACCAGGTCGGGCAGCGGCAGGCTGTCGCGGATGTGTCGTGCCGGTCCCGGTTCCTGGCAGCCGATCATGGCCAGTGCCGCGGCGTTGTACAGGACCACCTGTGCGTCGCGATTGGTGACGATCACGCCGTCGGTCATGGCCTCCACAATGGAGCGCAGTCGGCCTTTTTCGGTGGCGAGCTCCAGGAGGCGCCGCTCCCGCTCTTCCCACAGCCGATTCCGCTCCCGCACCAGCCGGGCGCGCTCCAGAGCCTTGCGGGTCACACTGAGCAGCTCGTCGGGGGTGAAGGGCTTGGCAACGAAGTCATAGGCGCCGCGCTTGGTAGCGTCCACAGCCATGCTCAGCGTGGCGTATGCGGTGATGACCACAAAGACGGTCTCGGTTCCCAGCTCCTGGGCCGCAGCCAGGAACTCCAGGCCGTCCATGCCAGGCATCTTGAGGTCCACGAGCACAAGGTCATAGTCCTTCTGGGGCAGCCACTCCAGGGCCTGCAAGGCCGATTCCGTGGTATCGGTGGCATAGCCCTCGGCCGTCAGGACCCTCCGGCAGCCCTCACGGACGCCCGGCTCATCGTCAATGACCAGTATGGAGGCGGGAGGCTCGTCGCTTCGATGAGGCTCGGCAGCCACAGCAAACCACCCTGTAGGAGACCTTCGGCGGTCGGGCCCACTAGCCGATGATCTCGTGGGAATTGCCTTCCTGCACTGCTTCCCGCGGCAGCGTTATCACGAAGGACGCGCCGCCTTCGGGCCGATTGGCGGCCAGAATGTCGCCCCGGTGCATCTTGACGATGCCCCGGGTCAGGGCCAGCCCCAGCCCCGTCCCCTGACCCATCGGCTTGGTGGTGAAGAAGGGGTCAAAGATCTGCGGGAGCACGGCCTCGTCAATGCCTGGTCCGGTGTCCGCAAACTCGATGCGCACCGAATCGGAGGTGGGTTGCGAGGCCATGACCGTCAGCGTCCCCTGGCCCGACATGGCCTCACACGCATTCTCGATCACGTTGCGGAACACCTGAGTCAGTTGGTCGGCGTCGGCGGTGACGGGCGCCATACCGTCGGCGAACTCGCGCACGAAGGCGACTCCCTCCCATTGTCGCTCGGCAGTATCCAGCACCGAGTGCAGCAGGGCAGACAGGTCGAACGTGGTCAGGTTGAGACGGTTTTCGCGCGCGAAGTCCAGCAGGGCCACCATGATGCTCTTGCAGCGATTGGCCTCCGCCACCACGGTCTCCAGATCGTCGCGCCGGGGGTCGTTGGGCGGAAGCTGCCGCAGCAGCAGGTGGCTGTAGAGCAGCACGGTCGCCAGCGGGTTGTTGACCTGGTGAGCAACGCCGGCCGCCAACTGTCCCACGGCCGCCAGTTTCTCAGCCTGTACGAGCCGTTCCTGAGTACTGGCCAGGGCAGCGTGCGAACGCTGCAGCCGCTCCAGAGCCTGCTGCGTCTCATCAATCAGATATGGCAGGCACATCTCTACCTCGGCCAGTCCATGGCAGACCGCAATCGCCTTCTCGCGGCAGGTCTGATAGCCGCAAGCGCCGCAGTTCAGCTCATCTTCGGGCGAGTACTTGCGCATCCTCGCCAGCACCGCTCTGATCTCCTCCTCGGCGGGCGGGGGAGGGTCGACAGGCTGCGCGCGATAGGCACGAGTGAGGTCCAGGTCGTCATACTGGGCGAGGTAGGCCTCGACCTCCTCGGGCGTCATGTCCGTCTCAGCCTTGACGAAGGAGGTGACCAGGTCCTTGCGCGCAAACTCGCCTACCTCGGCAGCCATGACCGGACCGTTGATGCAACCCTCGCAGAGGAGAATATCCACAAAGTGGGTGTGGAACTCCCCTGTCTTCATCTCGTCAATCAGCCGCTGGACCCGCAAGACGCCATCGGCGACCAGGATGTCGCTGTCGAGTACGTCTTGCTCCAGGGCGGCCGTCTTCAGCAGTCCGCCGGAGACGGGGAAAACCCGTCCCAAGGCCGCTCGCGGCGGATCAAAGGCACTGTCGGGCTCTTGCGACACGTCCAGCCCGGCGCTCGCCAACAGCTCACGCAGCTCTTCGTAGGTCATCACGGCATCAATGACCCCGGCGACCTCGGGGTCGCGCATCTCGCTCTTCTTGGCGGTGCAAGGTCCGATGAACACGATGCGGGCGTCGGGCCAGTGTCGTTGCTTCACCGCTCGCCCGAGCGCGATCATGGGCGAGACGATGGGCGCCAGGGCGGGCACGAGCGTGGGGGCGAACTTCTCGATGTAGTTGACGAGGGCCGGGCAGGGGCTGGCGAGCAGAAGTTCGCCCTGGTTCTGTTGCACGAGCTGACGGTAGCGCCGGGCCACAAGGTCCGCGCCAAACGCCACTTCGACGACGCGTGTGAAGCCCAGTCTGCGCAGGACGGAGACCACTTGGCCCGGTCGCCAGGGGTGAAACGCCGCGGGGAAGGAGGGGGCCAGGGCGGCGACCACCTCACCATCATCGGCCAGGAAGCCCCGCACAGTCTCAACACTGTCCTCGATCGCCTTGGCACGCTGAGCGCAGACGCGATAGCAGTTGCCGCAGGAGATACAGCGCTCGTCAACGACGGTGGCCTGGCCCTCCACCACACGGATGGCGCGCGCGGGACAGTGTCGCACGCAGTGGTAGCAGCGCTTGCAGCGGTCGCCGATGGTCTGGACTACGCCGGGCATGGCTGGTCCTCACTGGTCGTCTGCGCCGGGCGACAAGCCGGGAGGCGTACCGAGAAGGTGCTTCCGCGCCCCACTTCGCTCTCCACTCTCACCTCGCCACCATGGGCCTGCACAATCGCCTTGACGATGGACAGCCCCAGTCCCGAGCCGTGGATCTGCGATTCCCGGGCGGACGCCGTGCGGTAGAACTCATCGAAGAGGCGGGGGATGTCTTCGGGCGCGATGCCAACCCCGGTGTCGCGGACATGCAACCATACCGCCTCCCCGGATGGCTCGAGCTCCGCGCTGATGGTGACCGACCCACCCGGCGGCGTGTACTTGATGCCATTGCCGAGGAGGTTCACGAGCATGGTGTGAAGTCCGTCACGCTGACCGCACACCGGCGGCAGACCGGGCGGGAAAGAGGCACTGACCGTCACGTGCTTGTTGGCTGCGATGTCGGCCAGTGTGTCGATCGCCACCTCCGCGAGCTGGGGCAAAGAGACCTCGGCCATGGGTTCCTGTAGCGGCGCCTCGCGGACCCGGCTGAGGGTCAGCAGGTCATCTACCAGGTCCAGCAGGGTCTCCGTGCGGGCCTCGGCCCGGTCGAGTGTCTGCCGTAGCTTGTCCGGCACATCTCCGGTCAGGCCATCGCGCATGACGCGCAGCATCATGCCGATGCTGGCCAGTGGCGCCCGCAGTTCATGGGAGACGCGGCGCATGTAGTGTAGTTGCATGGCCTGCGTCTCCTGGAGCCCGGTGCGGGCGATCTCGCAGGCGTTGGCCTGGCGCTGCACCTCCGCAAGGGCGGCCGCCAGCTCCTGCTCGCGCTGCCGCAGGCGCTGGGTGATGGTGGAGGTCAGGTATACGGTGGCATAGAGGGCCGAGCCGAGTACGGCGACGTGGCCAGCGACGTCCAGGAGGGTGTAGGCCGGGCCCCGGGACTCGAATATCCGATTGTGGCTCAGATAGCCGTAGTATTCGCCGAAGACGACGGCCGCATACAGTGCCGAGGCCAGGGTAGCCTGGGCGAAAGCAGCCGTGCGCGACAGCAGGGTGCTGGCGATGATGGTATGGAACACGAAGTACACAGCGAAGGGGTTCTCAACCCCTCCGGCCAGATGGACCAGCACCGCGAGGGCGATCAGGTCGGCCGCGATCTGGACATTGGCCAGGACCATCGCCGCGCGGTACCGCTGGCCCTCGCCGCGCGGCAAGCGCTTCTCTGCCTCCCGGAGGAGCACATTGTAAGCGGCGACAAAGACCCCCAGAGCCACCAGATCCCAGACGGGTATCGGGTAGCCCAGAGGCCCTCCCGCGACCAGGGCAGCGACTACGATGCCGGCAGCGGCCAGCCACCGCAGGCGGATGAACCAGCGGTTATCGCGCTCAAGCTCGTGCTCGGTGATCTCCGTCATGCTGGCGACCGGTCACGGCAGACAGGCGGGACCTGGTACCCAGCGGCGGCTATTGCCACAGCTGGAGCACCTGCTCGATGCGCTTCAGCAGTGTCCCCGGCTCCGCGGGCTTGTCTATGAACCCTTGCACGGGCAGGAACTCACCGGGAGTGTAAGTCCCGTCTGTCTGCTCCGGGTAGAAGCGCAGCTTGGTAGTCTCATGGATCGCCGACAGAATCACGATCGGTATCTGCGCCAGTTCAGGTGGATACTCATTGCGCAGCTTCCACACAAAGTGGAAACCTTCGGTGCCATCGGGCATCATCACGTCCAGGAGGATGATGTCCGGGACGAAGGTCTCCAGTTTCTTGAAGGCCTGTTCCGGGCTGCCTGCGCCCTCCACTTCGTAGTTGGCGCTCTCAAGCACGAGACGCAGGGTCTCTACAATGTCGGGGTCATCGTCGACCACGAGCACCTTGGCTGTCTTGGCCACGCTTTGGACCTCCTTCAGGTTGGGCCTGCATGTGGGTTCAATGGTCTGGCTCCGCCGTCTCAGCAAGCAATCGGCGCACCGCCGCCAGGGCTTCCGGCACGGCCTGGGTCACGGTCGCAGTCAGCTCGAAGCCCGGCGCTACCTCCTCGGGCTGTATCCCGACGATATGCACCTGCGGTTGTACCCCGATCAACTGGCCCAGCTCCAACACCTGTTCCAGCCCCACCTGGTGCAAAGAGGCGATCATCGCCGGGGGAACCACTTCTACTTCTTGTGGCGTGAAGACCCGAACGGTTCCCGGGGCCGCGCCCATGTCCACCGCATCCACCACAATCACCCGTTGGGCGCCCTCCATCTCAAAGAGCAGGTTGATGCCGCCCAGCGCTCCCTCTACCACCTGAACGCCAGGGGCTGTCCCCTCCTCAGCGAGCAGACGCGCCACTACCACCCCCACCCCCTCGTCACGATACAGCTCGTTGCCAACCCCCAGTACCACCGTATGGGGCGGCTGCTCACTCACACGAACTCCACCTTCAAGAGATGCGTCGCGCACGAGATGCAGGGGTCATAGGCGCGCACGAGCATCTCCAGGTGCAAGGCGATCTCCTCCTCGGTCTTGTCCATGATCTGTGGTACCAGCGCGTGCATGTCGTGCTCGATATTGTTGAGGTTCTGCCCGGTCGGGATGATCAGGTTGCAGTCCACGATCGTGCCCTCGTCGTCCACGGCGTACTCGTGGAACAACGTACCCCGGGGCACATCGGACGCACCCACGCCACGACCTGCTTTCACCTCCACAGTCATGTCCTCGTCATGCAGGCCCATGTCTACCAGCCGGTCAATGAACTCGACACCGTCCAAGGTGCACTCCACACATTCCACGACCTGGGCGATGGTGTTCATGTACGGGTTGTAACAGACCGGTTGCAGCCCCAAGGCCTCAGCGACCTCCTTGGACTCTGGCCGCAGTTGATCGTAGTTGATGTTGAACCGCGCCAGCGCACCCACCATGTACGGACCCGTGGCGGAGCTGACGTGCTTGGCGTGAGAATGCGGCACCACCTTCTCTCGCACCTGCTGCTTGTAGTCCGGGATGGGCGTATCGCCGTTGACCGTGGAGCGGATGACGGCGCCGCGATACAGCGCATATTCATCCGGGTGGTGCAGGGCCACGAACTCCATCTCGCGCTCGAAGGCGGGTAGCTGCAGGGTCTTCAGGAGATCCACCGTGCTGTGTAGGTCCGGAACCGAGTCCAGCAGGCGCTGCTTGAGCGCCAGCAGGTCCTCGGCCTTCGGGACTTTGGGGAAGGCCTTGACTTTCATGGCGCACGGGTGGATGTGTCGGCCTGCCACCGTGCAGCAGATGTCATTGGCCAGGCGCTTGAGCCGCAGCGCCATCTTCACCACGTCCGGGTGAGTCTTTACCAGCGGCAGCACACTGGGCACGCCCAGCAGGTCGGGAGCGACCAGGTAGAACGCGTGCAGGTAGTGGCTCTGGAGTGTCTCGCCGGCGAAGGCAAGCTTGCGCAGCAGTAGTGTCTGCTCAGAGATCTCAACGCCCAGCGCGTTCTCCATCGCCTGCAGGGAGGCGGAGGTGTGGCCGATGGAGCAGATGCCACAGATGCGGCAAGTGATGTGGGCTGCCTCGTACCATTTCCGCCCCAGCAGGAACGCTTCGTAGAACCGGGGGGACTCGGAGATCTCCAGCTTCAGCTCCTTGATCTCACCCGCCTGCACGTCCAGCACGATATTGCCATGCCCCTCGACGCGGGTGATATCATGAACGTTGATCTTCACATCCTTCATGCTGATTCCTCGCTTCTGCACCGTGGTGCTGGTGGCTAGGCCAGGTGATCCTCGGTGTAGCTGTTGAACATGTCGAAGTGCTGTAGCACCTCAGTCACGGTGAGTCCGTGCTCGGCCAGAGTCTCTTTGTGCGCGTTTTCGTTGGGGTTGCTCACCAGGCCCCGACAGCCCTCGCAGCCATCGCCGAAGGTGGGGCAGATGGCGCCACAGCCGGCCCTGACTACCGGACCCATGCAGGTCATGCCCCGGAAGAAGACGCAGACGTTTTCCTTCTTTTTGCACTCCACACAAAGCGGGTAGTCAGGCAGCTTGGGCGTCTTGCCCAGCGCCACGTCGCGGACCACGCGCAGAAACTCGGTGCGGTCGATGGGACAGCCGTGTAACTCGAGGTCCACGGGCACCACGGCACGCAGCGGTCGGGCGGGGATGGTGTCGAACTGCTCCCCCGCCTTGCCGTAGACCATCTGCTTGACCTCGTGCATGCCGTAGCGGTTCTTGAGCGCGTTCAGGCCCCCCGTCGTGGCGCAGGCGCCGATGGCGACCAGCACCTTGGCCTTCTCACGGATCTCCTTGATCTTCTTCTCATCGGCATGGGTCGAGATGCTGCCCTCCACCAGGGCGATATCGTACTCCTCCGCCTTCTCGCTGAGGCCTTCGCGCCACTCTACCAGGTCAATGAGGTTGAGCACGTCCAGCAGTTCGTTCTCGCACTCGATGACCGCCAGACCACAGCCCTCGCAACAGGTGAAGGCAAACATGGCGACTCGCGGCTTCATTCAGATCGCCTCCCACAGTTGCTTGAGCTCATGGTAGTTAAACACCGGTCCGTCCTGACAGACGTACTTGCCATTAATCTGACAGTGGCCGCACTTACCCACACCGCACTTCATGTGGCGCTCAAGCGACAGGATGATATGCTCGTCGGCGATGCCCTTGTTGCGACACTCAAGGATCACGAACTGGTACATGATCGGTGGGCCTACGATGACGGCCCGGGTTCGCGGGGCGTCCAGCTCCAGACTGGGGAAGAGGGTGGTCACTACCCCCACATGCCCCGACCAGTCCGGGTGGGGGCGGTCTATGGTGAGCTGCAAGTCCACCGCGTTGCTGCTCTCCCACTCGGCGATCTCGTCGCGAAACAGCATCTCTTCGGGGCGCTTCATGCCGTAGAGAATAGTGAAGTTGCCGTAGTCGGGGCGGTTGCATAGGATGTGGTGGATAAGCGGCCGCACCGGCACGAGGCCGATACCACCGGCCACCACCAGCACGTCGTTGCCCTTAAGCTGGTCATCCGGGAAGCCACGGCCGAAGGGGCCGCGGATGCCCACGTAGGCGCCCTCGGCCAGGTTGTGCAGCGCCCGGGTCACGTTGCCGACCTTGCGGACACACAGTTCGAAGTGGGGTTCTTCACAGGGCGCTGAGGCGATGGAGATCGGGGCCTCGCCGATGCCTGGCAGGCACACCTGGACGAACTGTCCTGGCTGATGGCCTAGCGGCGCACCGTCCTCGAAACGGAGTTGAAAGAGGGTCTCCAGCTCTGTCTGGGGGACGACCTTGTCCAGCACCGCCAGCTTTGGAACGTAGAGTTCGCGGTCGGCCTCGCATTGGCAGGCTTGAGCCATGGGGTCAGGCCTCCTTTCCGCTGTGAGCCAGCAGTCTGTTGATCGTGTCGACGGGGTCAATGTGCACCAGGCACTGCCTGACACACCGACCGCAGCCGCAGCAGTACGGCTCACCGTACTTGGTAAACAGGTAGGAGTACTTGCGGAAGAAGCGGTGCTTGAGGCGATCCTCGCGCTCTTCCCGGAAGTTCTCGCCCGAACCCACCTGGGCGAACTCCTCCAGCATGCATCCGTCCCACTCCCGCTCCCGGTTTCCCGAGTGAAGCGACAGGTCCATCTCGTCCAGGACATCGAAGCAGAAACAGGTGGGACAGGTGAGGTTGCAGGTGCCGCAGCTATAGCACTTCTCCGCCACTTCTGCCCAGACAGGGCTCTTTTCGAAGCCGCTGAAGTGCAGGGGCAGAGAGTTCACGTCGCAGTTGATCTTCCGCTCCTGCCGCAACTTGGTCTCAAGGCGCTTCTTGACGGCCGCAATCTCCTCCGCCGATGCCTCACGGGCGGGGATCCCCTCCATCATCGCCTCGCCCGCCGGAGTCGCCACCTCGACTACGTAGTCACCATTCAGGGGGGTAAGGAACAAGTCATAGCCGGTGCTGACGGAGGCGGTACCCATGCTACCGCAGAAGCAGTACTCGTCTGGCTCGCAGTCCACACCGACGATGCGGATCTGCGCCCGGCGAGCCACCCAGTTGGGGTCGACCTTCTGGTCACAGAGGGCTTTGTCCAGGGCATTCAGACCGTAGATGTCACAGGGGTGGGCACCGAAGATGACCAGCGGCTCGGCCTCGATCACCGCCTCCATCTTGGGCCGGTCAGCCAGCTCATAGTGAAGCAGCTTCTCCTTGGGCGGGAAAGCATACTTCTTGGGGGGCAGGATCGTGCTGGTGTAGTCGAGGCAGACGTCACAGGGGTCCTTTACATCCTCAAAGACCCACTGTTTGTTTCCCTCGCGCTGGTGCGGCGCCACGACCCTCCCCTCTGCCATCAGTTTCTCCAGTAGTTGCGTCACAGCTTCACAACCGATGACCTGTAACGCCATCAACAGACCTCCTTGGGCGCGTCCCAACAGCAGACGACGCCAGGTGTTACGCACCACGTCTCCGAACCAAAGACCTGACATGCAATGAGCGCAGGCAGCCGATCCGTGCCATCGCCAACCATGTCAACCACCCTGCCCGCCCTCCCAAGCCAGGCACCCATACCTCGCACCCACCCTGACACACGAAGCGAGACGGCCGAACATCCGCGGTCTGCCCAATCAGCGCAGCGGCCACCCGGTCAGCATATCCGGGGCAGCAGCTCGCCGCCGGGCATGTCCACGAGCCGGCGGGTGCCCAGGTCTGTCTCGAGCAGCACCCGGCCGGGTGAGTCGGTGATCACCTCCCCGATGACCGCACTACCGCGGCCCAAGGGATGAGCGCGCATGGCTTCCAGCACTGCTGTGGCCTGCCGCGGCGCCACGAAGGCGACGACCTTGCCCTCGTTGGCAATGGTCAGCGGGTCGAAGCCCAGCAGGTCACAGGCGCCGCGTACACCAGCCGTCACCGTGAGGTCTGCTTCTCTGATGATGACACCAACACGCGAATCAGCCGCGATCTCATTCAACGCTGCCGCAAGGCCCCCGCGGGTTGGGTCCCGCAGCACGTGCACGTCCGGGCCCCCGGCTGACAGCATGGTCTCCACGAGGCTCCACAGCGGCGCGCAGTCGCTCTCAACCGCCACGCTGAACCCCAGGTTCTCCCGGGCCGCGAGAACGGCGATGCCGTGGTCACCGATGGGACCGTTGATGAGTACCTGGTCGCCAGGCTGTGCGCGGAAGGCGGCAGGTGGCGGCGAAACCTGCACCTTACCGAGACCGCTCATACTCAGGAACATCCCGTCTCCGCGGCCTCTCTCCACCACCTTGGTATCCCCGGCGACCACCACTGCCCCGACCGCATCCAGAGTGGCCCGCATGGATGCAACCACCCTCTCCAGCGTCCCCAGCGGCAGGCCCTCCTCCAGAACCATGCTGACCGTCAGCACTTCGGGTCGCGCCCCACGCATGGCCAGGTCATTGACCGTGCCGCAGACCGCCAGCTTGCCGATGTCACCGCCCGGAAAGAAGAGCGGCCTGACAGTGAAGCCATCGGTTGTAATGGCCCACGCGGGACTGCCGGCCGCCGCTGGAAGCAAAGCTGCGTCTTCCAGATGCAAGGCATGAGCCGGGTCCAGCAACGGCAGCAGGATGTCCCGCAGCAACTGGCGCGTGCTGGCGCCACCGCCACCGTGAGCCAGCGTGACCACGGGCTCCGCCATCAGGCGGTCACCTCGCGGACTTCCGGCGCGAGTTGGCCGTAACGCCATTCAGCGGCACAGGAGCCCTCGCTGGAGACCATACAGGGCCCCACCGGGCTCTCAGGTCGGCAAGGATCGCCGAAGGAGGGGCAGTCCCGGGGGCTTATGGCACCGCGCAAGACGGCTCCGCAGCAGCATCCCGGCGGCTCGGGCAGCACGGCGACCTCGACCCCATGGCGTGCCACCGCATCAAAGCCGCGGTACGCCTCTCGGAAAGCCAGCCCGCTGTCGGCAATCGTCCCGAGCCCACGCCAGGTGGTGTCCGCGGGTCTGAACACCTCGTACATGGTGCGCAAGGCCAGGGGATTGCCCTCCGGACGGACCGCCCGGGCATAGTCATTGTCCACGCGAGCCTCGCCGGCCCGCACCTGTCGCACGAGGCTCAGGATGCCCGCCATGATCTCGCCGGGCGCAAACCCTGCCACCGCGCACGGTATCCCGTACTGCTGCACCAGCGGCGCGTAGGCCTGGGCGCCGATGATGGTGCTGACATGCCCGGGGCACAGGAGGCCATCAAGCGCCACCCCGGGCGACTGCAGCAGGGCTACCAGCGCCGGTGGCACGAGCTTGTGGGCGGCAAACACGCTCAGGTTGGGCACGCGCTGCCGGGCTGCCGACAGCACCGCCGCCGCCACGGCCGGGGCCGTGGTCTCAAACCCTACGCCCAGAAACACCACCTCGCGGTCCGGGTGGGCCTGGGCAATCTCAACAGCCTGCAGTGGCGAGTAGACCACGCGCACGTCGGCCCCCTGGGCTTTGGCCAGCGAGAGCGTCGGTGGGGCCGAGCCGTTGTCGGTGTGACCGGGGACCCGCATCATGTCGCCGAAGGTGCACACGATCACCCCGCTGGTCGCCAACGCGATCATGGCGCTGATCTCGCCGGGTGTGGTCACACAGACCGGACAGCCGGGGCCTGACAGCAGGCGCAGGTCGGCGGGTAGTAGCTGACGGAGGCCAAAACGGCCAATGGCCTGTGAGTGCGTTCCGCAGACCTCCATCAGCCGGATCGGACGGTCCACCAGTTCTGCCAGCATCTGGCGGAAACGGTGCGCGGCCAGCACTCTCTGCCCGTCGGTACTAGCCCTTGTCAAGACCGGCTGCCTCCTCCATGAGCGACAGGATTTCGAGGGCGTCGGTCTCCTCCAGGCGGTTGATGGCATAGCCGGCATGCACCAGGACGTAGTCGCCGACCGCTGCCTCCTCGACCAGGTCCAGCCGCGCGCGAATGGTCGCCTCACCCACCTGGCAGAGGGCTTGCTGGTCAGTAATCTCAGTGATGAGGGCGGGCACGGCAAGACACATGTTCTTCTCGCTCCGGTCTCTCAGATGCCGTCTAGTTGCGCCTCGGCGACGACCGCCTGCCCCAGCGCCAGGCCTCCGTCGTTCGGTGACACCCGCCTGTGGTGCAGCACCCGCAGCCCGCACTCATCAAGCAGGTCACACAGGCGCTCGAGCAGCAGGCGGTTCTGGAAGGTGCCCCCTGACAGGGCGACAGTCCGCAGGCCAGTCCGCTTGCAGGCCAGCACCGCGGCATCTCTCAGCATGCGGGCGAAGGTCTCTTGGAAGCGGCTAGCCACCACCGCCGCCGGGGTGCCGGCATTCACTTCGTGCACCATGGCGCCCAGTGTCGGCAGGGGGTCCAGGACGAGTTCCTGGCCCTGCCAGCCGGCGGCATAGGGATAGGGGTCGGCGCCCGCGGAGGCAGCGGCCTCCAGCGCCATGGCGGGCTGTCCCTCGAAGGCGGCCCGGGGGCACAGCCCCAGGAGTGCGGCGACGGCGTCAAAGAGCCGTCCGGCCGAACTGGCCAGCGGGCTGTTGAGTCCGCGGCTGATCATCCGGCTCAGGACCGGCCAGCTATCGCCCGGAATGGGGTGCGTGACCGCGGGCGGCAGCGTCTCCAGGAACTCATCGCCGTACGCTTCGCGGAGATATGATCCCAGTACGCGCCAGGGCTCGCGGATAGCGGCGTCGCCGCCGGGCAGAGGTACCGGTCGCAGATGTCCCACCCGTCGGGCTTCGCCGCTGCTGGTCCACAGCACCTCGCAACCCCAGATGGTGCCGTCGTCGCCGTAGCCAGTGCCGTCACAGGCCAGGCCGACGACCGGATCGTAGTAGTCATTGTCCGCCATGCAGGCAACGATGTGGGCGTGGTGGTGCTGGACCTCAACCAGGGGGACTCCCAGCTCGTCAGCGCGTTCACGTGCCCACTGCGTTGAAAGGTAGCCGGGATGGCGGTCGCAGGCGAGCGCTTGCGGTGCCACCTGCAAGACGCACTGCAGGTGAGTGATGATGGCAGCGAAGTGCCGAAGCGTGGCTTCATTCTCCAGATCGCCGATGTGTTGTGACAGCACCGCATTCGTTCCGGAGGCGAGGCAGACCGTGTTCTTCAGGTGTCCACCGACCGCCAGCACGGGTCTCACCGGCCGCGCCAGGCGTATCGGCAGAGGCGCATAGCCCCGCGCCCGGCGCACAGGAATCGCGCCCCGCTGCGTCCAGCGCAGAACCGAGTCATCGCAGCCGATCAGGATGTCACGATCGTGGTCGAGAAAGCCGTCGCAAATGCCAGCGAGGCGCAATCTCGCCTCGGCATTGTCCGTGCACAGCGGCTCCTCGCTGAGATTACCGGAGGTCATGACGAGAGCGGCAAACTCACCATCGGCGAACAGAAGGTGATGGAGAGGGGTATACGGCAGCATGACGCCGTAGTCTGGTGAACCCGGGGCAACGCTGGGCGCCAGAGCCTCGGGCAGCCGTTTGGGGGCGAGGACGATGGGGGCCGCCGGTGACTGCAGCAGTTCCTCTGCCTCGCCCTCGACAACGGCAAAGCGCCGCACCTCGCCCAAGGACCCGGCCATCACCGCCAGCGGCTTCTCCTCGCGTCGCTTGCGTTCGCGTAGCCGGCGTACGGCTTCCTCATTGGTCGCGTCACACGCAAGGTGAAATCCGCCCAGCCCCTTGATGGCGACTATCTGCCCCGCGCGCAGGGCCTTCAGCGCCCCCGCCAGGGCCATGTCCGCAGTCAGCACCTGGCCCTCGCGGGACGTGAACCGCAGCATCGGGCCGCAGCGAGGGCAGGCTACCGGCTGGGCATGGTACCGCCGGTCCGTGATGTCATGGTACTCCCGGGCGCAGTCCGGACACATCGGGAAGGGCGCCATCGAGGTGTTGGGCCGATCGTAGGGGATGCGGCGGGTGATGGTGTAGCGTGGCCCGCAGTTCGTGCAGTTCGTGAATGGATACCGGTGCCTGCGATCGGCCGGGTCGGTGAGCTCACGCAGGCAGTCGGGACAAGTTGCGATGTCGGGGGAGATAGAGACGGGTGCCCCTGGTGCTTCGCGCGAGGGAAGGATCAGGAAGTCTGTGTCGCCAGCGGGAGAGAGGTCCTCCGCGGAGAGGGTCTCAATGACGGCCAGAGGCGGCTTATCGGTGAGTAGTGCGGCACCGAAGGCGGCAACAGCGGACGGATGGCCCTCGACCTCGATCTCAACACCGCCCGTGAAGTTCAGGACCGTGCCGGTCAGGCGCAACTCACCGGCCAAGCGGTGCACGAACGGCCGGAAGCCCACCCCCTGGACGATACCCTCCACGACAAAGCGACGGCGCACCACATCGCCGGTGGCGCTTGTCGTTCTCACCCCACAGGTTGCGGTCGGTTCGGTCGCCATTGCGGTGATCCAATCACTCGCGGCTCTGAACCTGTGCTGCAACCACCCTCCGGGAGTCTCCCCCCCGGGTCGTCTCAGTGGTGCCCTCCGGGCCCCCTTAGGGGCGCTTCCTGAGGCGCGGAGCCTGGCCCTCCGCCAGGCTGGTGACCTCCGTCACAGGCATTCAGGCGTACTCAACAGCCCGAATCAGCATCGTCTCTCCGGCGCAGAGGCGGACCTCACCGCTCCCACACGCGGGGCACTGCAAGTCTTCCGACACGGCCTGGATCTGTCCGCACTCCCGGCACTCGCCGAGCAACGCGGCGGTCTCCAGTGTCAGGCGGATGGGTGGCAGCGCGTGATGCTCGCACACATGGTCCAGGGCGTCTTGCAAGGCCTCTTGCGTGAGGGCTGCAAGTTCCGAGACCACAACCGTAACCGCGACCGGGCGCGCATCGGCAGGGCGATGAGGTTGGTGCAGGATGGCATCCAGCACCTGGTCGGCAACGCCATGTTCATGCATGGGGATGGAATCCTCGGCAGCTACGGGGGTGAAACCAGGCCGCGGACAGACCGCCTGAACCGGGCGAACCCACACAAAAAGCTGCGAATCTAATGCTTGTGAACAATATCACAAACTTCGTGCTTAGTTTACAGTTTTCCCGCCAGCTTGTCAACCCGGCCTTTGCGTCCGCCTTCCGGGCGGGTACCTCGCACCGGCGATGATCAAAGAGGGCGGCTAGTGCAGCGCCTGTCGCGTCGCGTGGGGGGACAACGGCCGTGTGTGGACCCCGGCCAGGTGACTCGGGTTCAGGTAGTTGTCGCCGGTGCCCGCCCACATCATCTGGGACTTGCGTGTCCCGCCGTGGTCCGCATCGTTGACGCCGACATCGAAACCGAAACCATCCCAGACCGGCCCGCGGAACCGGCGCAGCGTCGACAGCGGCAGCGACAACACCGCCGCATAGCCCGTCGGGGTCAGCGTGCAGTCTACGCCCAGTCCCTTCATGTCCCCGGGCAGGGGTTCCATGCTTCGCCACTGGAACCCTCTGCCTGCCGTGGGCGGAATCACCTGAATCAGCACCACCTCGGGGCCATAGACGGGCTTGCCTTGATCAGCATCGGGGCGCAGATCGAGGTAGATCTCCACCGAGTCCCCCCTGGACGGGTCCTGCAGCGAGGCGGTTGTCAGTGAGTCGTCTGTGACCTCTACCGTGCAGACCAGTCGATCGGGCTGGACCACCACAGCGAATCGCGCCGACAAGTCTGCAGGCCCGAGCCACTCGTCACGCCCAATCGTGAACGCCTCGGGAGTGAAGGCGTGCCAGGTCCAGGCATTGGCGTCCGCGGCGGCCTCGACGGGCACATCGGCGCGGATGGCGGGAGCGACGGTGAGCCACATGGCTTCCACCGCCCAGGGAGCCGTCTCCTGCACCGAAAGCCGCACCGGAAGGCTGACCGAACGGCCCGGAAAGCGGGGCAAGGGCACTTCGTGGCGCAGCCGATGGGCCTGCTGGGCGGAGAACTTCACGCGCTGCTCAACACACTGGTCGCCGTGCTCGAAGCGGAAGCAAGCCTCGAAGGTCGCGTCGGAGGTGTTCAGGGCGCCGATCTCAACCGGATAGGTGGCCTCGGCCGACAGCCTAGAGCCTGTCAGCACGCGCCACTCCAGTGCCGGCGTCACGCCCAGTGCCGCCCGCAGAGCCCGGGCGACCTCGCGGGCGAAGATGACATGGGTGAAGCTACCGGGGTGGCTGCCATACGGAAAGGGGCCCCGGCAGTCGCCATCGCCCAGGCGTAGGGCCCGGTCGAGGTCGGCTGCCGGGAGGCCCTCCGCCGCAGCCGCCGCACGGGCCGCCTCATTCCAGGCATTGCGCGGGTCGGGATCAACCATGGGCGGGAGGCAGGCTAGCACGACGGCCTTTGTCTCATCCCTGATTCGCGCCAGCAACTCCCGCAGGTCCCTGGCGAAGGCATCTACGGACCGTCCAGTGCCACGGTCGTTGCCGCCGAACTGGACGAACACGAGGTCGGGCCTGGCCTGCAGGACCTCCTCGCCCACCCGGCGCAGGGCGTCCGCCGTGGTCTCACCCGGATGACCGTGGACCAACAGCTCCAGAGGGCTGCCGGGACAGCAGTACTCCAGACCCTGCACCACGAGGCGATGGTAGACGTTCCAGCCGTCGGTTCCCCAGCCGTCCGTGAGGGAGTCGCCGAAGGCCACCACCCGTATGGGCTCCCCGGCATGGATCCGGTTCAGCAACCTTCGGCCGCGATCACGCATGAGGTCCGGGTCACGCTGACCCCAGGCTGCCGGCGCCATGACGGCCACCAGTGCCAATGCCCAGGGGCACCACGGTCGCCACGTGCGGGGCCTTCGACTCGTCAGCAATGGGCGCACGTCCCGGTCCTCGTCTGTCCTGGCGCCCGGGCCACGGGGATCAGTTCACTCGCTCCACGAGCAGATGCAAGCGGTAGTAGCCCGCGGCGTCGTACTCGAGCGCAGAGGTTCCCGGGCGCAGGTCTACCACCTGCTCCGACGCCTGTCCCGGCGACACCAGTTTCGCCAGCTCGTCAGCGCTCCATATCAGTCGCGCCTGGCCGATGAGGTCAGCGACGACACTCAGCTCGCGGGACACGCTGTTTTGCACCTTGGGGTGAGTGTAGTCGGGCTGTGGGGTGACCAGGGAGCGCGCCAGACTCTCCCGTATCGCCCAGGTGCGGAGGCCGGACGCGGGGGCCTCTGCCTCCCACTCCCAGAGCTCGATGACCAGGCCGAGACCCGTGCCGACTGTCACCGCTTCACGGAAGGTGGCCTGGTCGGCCTGGCTGAGCTCCTGCTGCACACCGTCGTCAAACCCTCCGTAGATGGCCGAACCGCCCGTTGCCACCTGCTGATCGGCCACCACTGTCCAAAGCAGACCCACGTTGTCGCTGCCCCACCACTCCGGGTTGCTCTCATCCACGCACTCCAGACGCTTGAAGGTGACGAGGTAGACACCTGTCTCGCCCCCGCTCGCCGTCGGAGCCGCCGTGTCGCCAGCTACCTCCTCAGTGGGCTTGCGGAGTTTCTCAGGAACATCAGCGGCGCGAGGACTCTCAGCGGTGCGCAGCGCCCGGCAGTCGGCCGTGTAGGCCTCGACTCGCGCCTCTTCCGAAAGGTTGTCATAGCTCTGCACCAGCGCCTCCAGGTCCTCCGGCGTGGCTGCCGGAACCGCACCGAGCGCCTGCTCGAAGGTCTGGTCCAGGTCGGTCTTGTCGGCGACGCCTGCGCAATGGCGGGCGGCCAGGTTGGCCGTGAGGGGCAAGAGGGAAGCCTGCGGCCCCCGCCGCGTCCAGGCACTGGCTCGCTGCTGCGGCGTCAGCAGAGACTTGAGCTGCGGCTCGCCCGGCCCTGGCTGCCTGACGATCTGCACGTCCGCCTGCAGACCGGCAGGCGGCAAGTCGCCCTGGGTCTCCAGAGCGATAGCGCACGGCTGGCGGACCGCCGGCGTGAACTGCAGCGTCACCGGAGCCTCCGCAGTCGCCTGCACTTGTGCCCCGCCGGCCCTCAGTGTGACGGGTGTCGGCGAGGGGCTTGCCCAGTCCACGCCGACCACGTATGTCCCTTCTACGGTCGGGACAAAGTTGCGCGTATAAGACCGGTTCAGGCTGTTGATCTGGACGGTCGAGGGTGCGGCGTGACGGGTGATGGCGCCCTTGATGACTGACTGAATGCGGGCCGCGGTGAGCGAGATACTCGCCCCGAGCCCGGCGAACCCTCCAATGGTGCCAGCGTTGCCGCCGGTGAGGATCCCGGCCTCGACCCCCACCTGGGCGTTGGCAACCGAGCCCCCCAGCAGCGCTGCGACCGTGATGGTAACCAGAAGTCGCATGGTGACCTCCTCGGACCCCCAATCCAGTGCCGGTAGTTGCCCGGCATGCTCCCCACATTGTAGGCCCGCGTGGTCATCGCCCCTGCAGCCCGACCTCAAGATCATCGCAGGTCTGCTGCGGGGCCAAGGTGTGCCACGGCGGCAGGGCGAACTCCCGGACAGTTCTGCATACCGGAAGGAAGGCGGCACAGCAATGGCCAGTCCCGGCGCGACGTTTCAGGTTGAGGACCGCTCCTTCTCGCGGATGATCCTGGGACATAACCCTTTTCTGGGCTACTCGTACATCAGCCGTGCGCGGTCCCAGGAGTATGAGACCCGCTTCGCGACCTTTGAGCCCATCCGCGACATCGTTCTCGCCGCCACGGCCGCCGGGGTGCGGAGCATGATGCTGAGCACCGGCCATCCGCGCGGGGACCTGATCGCGCAGGCGCTGGAGGCCGCCCAGGAACAGACCGGTATTGCCTGGAGTAACATCGTCATCGTCAACCCGGATGTGATGGACCACCTGGACTTCCTGCACCGGGTCAACTGCCAGGTCTGCCTGGTCCACGGCCAGGACACGGACTCCTTCTTCTGGCGCTCTGAGCGAACCCTTCGGCCCGAGTTTGCCGAGCTCCTGGCGGCGATCCGAGGCGCGGGGTTCGTTCCGGGGATGTCTACCCACAACGGGGGGGAGACGATTCCGGTCGCCGAGGGTTTCGACGTAGCGGTCATCAACACCCCGGTCAACAAGATCGCCTGGCGGATGTGTCCGTGCGTGGAGGACGTGCTGGGGGCAGTCCGGCGCTCGTCCAAGAAGATCATCGCCATGAAGCCGCTGGCAATGGGCCGCATCGCCCCTGATGAGGGAATGCGCTACATCGCCTCGGTTGCGGGAGTGGACGGTGTCGTGGTCGGCATTGGCACACCCCAGGAGGCCGAGGAGACGTTCGGCCTGGCCAATGAGGCCTGGGGCGACTGACACCTACCCCTGAGCCCGCCGGTCAACGCGCACGAAGTTGCTGGTCTCGACGATGTCGAAGTCGCCGAACCGCCGCATGGCGTCGTCGAAGAGGCGGTTCAGGCCGTAGTTGTCGGCCGGCATGTGGGGTATCACAACGATGCTGACCCGGCGGCGCCGCGCCACCTCGTTCAGGGCCTCGCTGGTATCCACCACCCACAGCGTGCCGCAGCCTGCATCGCAGATGGCCTCAAACACCTCCGGCGTCGGGTTCCATCCACCATAGAAGCAGGCGTAGACCTTCCCCAGGGGATTCTTCGGGTCGCCCACCGCAACGCTAGTGCCCAGGCCCCGGTCCATCATCCACTGGACCTCCGGCCAACTGTCGCAGATGTCCACCAGGTCGCCAACCGTGCGCGGCTGTTCCTCGCGCAGGATGCGGTGCCCCTCGCAGTACAGATAGAGGTCCGCCGGGCCGTGGATAGTCATGAAGGGCATCTGCAGAGCCTCGGCGATCTGGTTGAAGCGGTAGTCCGTGCTGCGGCCACCCATGCTGCCGGCGGCAGTGCGGATGAGCTTGTCCGCCACGTGCTCCGCCACGCCAAAGTCGGTCAGCATCCGGACCTGGGCCCAGAGCACATCCTCGCGCGAGGCCACCGCCCCGCCCTGCGCGGAGGCGTGGTGCGCGACCACCAGGTCCACCGGCCGTCCGTGGTCCCGCAGGCGGTCGGCGAGCAGCAGCTCCGCCCCATCTATGTTGATACCGCACAGCAGGCGTCGGACCTCAGTGTCCGGGTCGCCACACAGCATGCGGGTGTCACCGAAGGGGTTGTGCAGGCGTTCCTGCTCAAAGAGGCTTCGCTCCTTGCCAGTGAGGCTGTCGAACTCCCGGGACAGTGCGGCCATCCGATCGCGCAACCACTCCTCGCCCCGCGGGTCCATCGCCATCCCGCGCTCAATGGCGAACTCGTACAGCTCTCGCATGGTCATGGTCGGTGCCTCCCGGGCTGGATGTGGTCTGGTCGTTCGATTCGTCACTGCCATCGGGCAGACCTGTGGCCGTGTGGCCTTTGCAGACAAACGAAAGCCCTCCCCGATTCGGTGGTTTTCGGGTATACTCTCCATGTCGCCACGAGCTCTGTGCGTCCGGTTCGCGCCGGATGCGGGAGTATCGCCGCCTATGCTTTGCCGGGCCCTGTGGCCTCTCCTTGTCCTGTGTGTTGGCGCACTGGCTGCGCCGACGCCTTCCACTTCCGCCGCCACTTTCCATGTCGCACCCGCCCATCCACGGGCTTCAGACGCCAACCCCGGGACTGAGCGCCTGCCGTGGGGCACGATTGAACGCGCGCAGACCGCTGTGCGGCATCTGACTGCCCGGGGACTGGACGAGGACGTGATCGTGAAGCTGCACGGTGGCGTGTACCGCTTGCAGAAGCCTCTCAGCTTCGGACCCGACGATGGAGGAGACGCGGAACACTCCGTCACCTACCTGGCCACTGGCAGCGATACGGTGATCAGCGGGGGTAAGGCGGTAGCCACCTGGCGTCCGACCGACGGCCCCGTCTGGGTCGCGTCTCTCCCCGAGGCACGGGGATCGGACTGGCGGCCAGCGCTCCTGGTGGTAGATGGCGTGCCAGCCGTGCGCGCCCGCAGGCCGAATGCCGACGCCGCCGAGCCGATGGTTGGCATCGCTGAGTCGCGACTGGATGCCCCGGCGGGGGTGCTACGTCTCACCTTCCCTGACGGCTTTGTGACCCCCTGCGACCGGTCCGGCGACATGGAGCTGGTCACCCAGGGCAACTGGGCCATCAACCGGATGCGAGTGCGGGCCCTTGACCCTGACAGCGGCACCGTGACTGTCATGATGCCCGCGGACGACCCGGCCAAGCTGCCCTGGCATTGGCCGGACAAGGGTCGCTGGTGCTTCCTGGAGAACGCACTGGAGTTCCTGGACCAGCCTGGCGAGTGGTACCTGGACCGCCAGGCCGGCAAGCTCTACTACTGGCCTCGCCCCGGCCAGGACATGCGGCGCGCGGTGGGGTACCTGTCCTGGTTGCCGCGCCTGCTCAACGTCACCGGCACCGACGACCACCCGGTCCGCAATCTGCACTTCCGCGGCCTGCGTTTCGCGCACGCCGACTGGCCCCTGCCACCCGGGGGCTACCACGGTGTGCAGGCCTGCTACTACGCCACCGACGCGGCCACGTCCTGGTGGACCGTCGAGGCGGCCCTGCGCTTCGAATGCGCCGAGGGGTGCAGCCTCACCGAGGGTGCCGTCGTATATTCCTCGGGGTGCGGGCTGAAGCTGGACAGGCGATGCTACGACAATGTCGTTGAGGGCAACGAGTTCGCCGACATCGGCGGCAACGGCCTGATGGTCGGAGCCGAGGACAAGGAACAGGAGGCGCCCCGACGCAACCGCATCGCCAACAACGTGGTGACTCGCTGTGGCACCCGCTTCTACGGCGCGGTGGGCATCTGGGTCGGCTTCGCTTCGCATACTCAGGTCGCGCACAACCTGGTCTATGATCTGCCCTACAGCGGCATCTCCTGCGGCTGGGTCTGGGCGCCGCAGTTGTCGGAATGCCGTGAGAACGTGCTGGAGTACAACCACATCCACCACGTCATGCAGAAGCTGTGCGATGGCGGCGGCATCTATACGCTGGGCTGGCAGCCGGGAACTGTTATCCGCGGGAACGTCATCCACGATGTGTACCGCAGCCCCTATGCCCAGGGGGCGCCCAACAACGGCATGTTCATTGACGAGGGGAGCAAGGAGTTTCTCTTCGAGGGCAATGTCATCTATGCTGTCGAGGCCGAGCCCGTGCGACACAACCAGAACAGCGCGGACTGGCACACGTGGCGCAACAACCACTTCGGGCTGCGAGCCTACGTGCCGGGAAAGATTGGCCTGGCGCTGAGCTGCCCGGCCAGCTTCCTGGAGGTGCCGCACCGGCCCGAGTTGGAGCCGGCCGAGCTGACCATCGAAGCGTGGATCAACGTCCCGACCTTCGATATCGGCGGCGACCACCGGCGCTGGATCGTGAACAAGAACGATGACGAGTGGGTGGACGGTCACTACGCTCTTTGCACCTCGCGCGACCGGGCGGGAGCATACCTGAACATTGGCGGTGGCCAGGACAACACCATCGCCGCCTTCAGCCCGCCGGGTGTACTGACGGCGGGCCGCTGGCACCACCTGGCCATGACCTATGATGGCCAGACCCTTCGCACCTTCGCCGATGGCCGACAGGTGGCAGAGGCGGTGGCGGGGCGGCCACGGCGACCTGGTAGCCTGCCGCTGGCCATCGGCCGACGCCAGGACGCCTACAACAGCTTCTTCGGGTTGATAGACGAGGTGCGTATCTTCGGCCGCGCTCTGTCTCCGGCTGAGATCGCGGCGCACTACCGGGCCGGGTCCGCTGACCCACCGACACCGACAGACGCAGACAGCTTGCGCGGTCAAGTCGCCCACTTCGGCTTCGAGGACGCATCCGAGAGCATCGAGGTCATCACTCGGGCCATGCAGCAGGCAGGCCCGCAGGAGCCGTACCGCAGCCGCTTCGCGGCGCGGCATGCGGCCGCCTTGAGGCCGCCACAAAGCGGCGGGTGAGTCAACGAGACAGCTCGCCAGCCAGGACAAGGGGGTCCAACCGGTGCAGCAGCTTGAGTTACCTGTGAAGGGAAACGCCTACACCAGTCGCCGCGTGGTGGTCGAGAAGCTCAAGCCGCAGGTCATGTACCGCGAGACCCCGGACCATGACCTCGACACGGGCTGGCGGTTCCTGGCCGGCGACGAGAGTCCGCAGTACCTGCAGACCCCCGGCAACGTCGTATTCTGCGACGTTCAGGACATCGCGGCCCTGGAGCCGGAGGTTGTTCCGTTCCTCCACATGCTGCCCCCCGTAGTGTTCGTGAATACCGGCGGAAGCTTCGAAGCGGCGGCCGACCCATCGCTCCTGCCCACCATCGCCCCCCATATCCGACTCCTGTGCACGCAACTGGCTCTCAACCCGGGCACCTGGAAGCGTCTGCTTGAGTTGGGGGTCACCCCGGAGACTGCCCTGCGCCTGGACTTCACGTTCCGTGCGCCCGACGAGCAGCAGGCGCGGGCCCTGGCCGAGGAGCTGAGCACTGAGGGCGGCGAGGCGAAGGCCCGCCGAGGTGGCCTGTTGCGCCGCCATGTCTGGGTCGTGGAGGGCAGGACCAGCCCGACGACATGGACACTGGAGAAGCTCAACGACTGGGTCCATCTGATGGTCCTGCTGGGCCATCGCCACAACTGCGCCTTTGACGGGTGGAGCACGACCGTAGACAGGGCCTGACGAGACTGCTACCTCCCCGCAGACCAATCAGCCCGCGCCACAGGGAGCGTCACCATGCTGCTAGTACGCCTGACTTGTCTCGCCGCCATCCTGGTTGCGGTAGGAGGGCTCACCATGACCAGCCCCGCCCTGGCGCTGGAAGCTCGCGTCGGCGATCACCGGGGGTCGCCATTCATCTTCGTCAACGGCCAGCCGACCAGCCCGCTAACCTTCTTTGGCTGGGAATCCGGCGGTGACGCCCCCACCGACGTGAACCTCACCACCGAGTGGCAGCAGTTCATCATCACGGTGGAGTCCCCCGAGCACACCGAGGGTCAAAGCGGCATCCACTTCCGACTGGGCGGCGGCGAGCCAGGGACGGTCTGGGTGGATGACATCCGCGTATACCCCGGCGAAGTGACCGACAAGCCCGCGGTGAACTGGGCGCGAGAGGGTGATTTCGAGGGCACCCGGGAGGACGTGGAGCGCGAGTGGGACGTCTTCGCCGCAGACTACGCGGGAGTAAAGGCCACCTGGGACCTCGACCAGACCACGAAGGTCAGCGGCAAGCAGAGCCTGCGGGTGGAGATCGAGAGCGCGGGCGGCGATCACATGCACCTGCACTGGTATCAGAAAGGCTACTCGGTGCGCGAGGGCCAGAAGTACACCTACTCGCTGTGGATGAAGGCCGACAAGCCGCGGACGGCTGACTTCATGATGCTGCACATCGGCGAGCCCTGGACCATTTACCGCACCGAGGCCAAGCCCTACTCGGTTTACACTTCGCAGGTCATGCTGGCCCGAGACGCCGGGGTTGACATCGTCAGCTTCGGCATCGGCATGCCCTGGCCCAGGCCGGGCGAGGAGCCCAACTTCGCGCACGTGGACGCCGCCATCACCAACACGCTCCGCGCCAATCCCAAGGCCCTGCTGCTGCCGCGCTTCGGGGTGACGCCCCCCGGCTGGTGGCTGGAAGAGCACCCTGACGAGTGCATGGTCTTCGACGACGGCCCCGGCAGCTTTGTCAGCATGGCCTCGGAGCCCTGGCGGGAGGAGATGCAGGTCCATCTGCGGGCCCTGGTCCGCCACTGCGAGGAGAAGTACGGCGACCACATGCTCGGCTATCACCCCTGCGGTCAGCATACGGGAGAGTGGTTCTACGAGCGCTCCTGGGAGCCGCGTCTGAGTGACTTCTCCCCGGCCATGGACAAGGGCTTCCGCCAGTGGCTGCAGGGCAAATACGGCACCGAGGCGGCCCTTCGACGGGCCTGGAACGACTCCGCCGTCACCTTCGCCACGGTGGCAGTCCCCTCCAAGGAGGAGATGCTGCACACGTCCTACGGCTTTTTCCGCGACCCACAGACCGAGGGCAAGGTGGTGGACTATTTCCTCTACAAGCAGATCGCCATGGAGGAGCCGCTGGAGATGATGGCTCGGGTCATCAAGGAGGAGACGAAGGGCCGGAAGCTGACCTGCTTCTTCTACGGCTATCTCTTTGATATGCACGGCCTGCCCATGGGCCCCCAGGGCAGCGGCCACCTGGCCATGGACCGCCTCCTGAAGTGCCC